>DAOTUQ010000032.1:0-6156 GCA_034437055.1 Anaerolineae bacterium | reverse complement strand
TATTCACCTACCCGTGCAGACCGCATTTTGCCCCAGTCCTATTGGGTTCATTATGTGTTTCTTGGGTTCAAATTTGTGGATTTTGAGCTTAATCCCATGGATAGGTGAATAAATACGCTGGAGAACGAAATCAGGATTGCGTAGGGGGCATGGCGTGCCATGCTCGTGCTAGGGTTGGCACGCCAAGCCCCTACAGCCTGTCAACGTTTTTCCGTTGTGTCACCGCCTTCAATCTTTTTTCCTCAGTCCTTGCGTTTTAGGAGTATACGAATGATCAGCATCTTCGAGCAGTTGAACATCGAATTGGGCGGTGTGGTGGCGGACGTGCAGAAAAGCGTCGTCCACGTCCTGAATGATCGCGGTGGCGCGGGCGCGGGGACAATCTGGCACGCGGACGGATTGATCGTCACCAACGCACACGTCATTCGCGGGGGAACGCCGCGCGTGCGCCTGCCCAACGGCGATATTGTCGAAGCGCAGGTGATCGCCCGCGACGACATGCACGATTTGGCGGCGCTGGCGGTCGAGGCGAACGGGTTACCGATCATCCAGCCGGGCAGCGCGCGCAATCTTCAGCCGGGCGCATGGGTGTTCGCCATTGGGCATCCGTGGGGTGTGGCGAATGCGGTCACAGGGGGCATCATCGTCGGCGCGAACAAGCCCCTGCCGGAACTACCCCAGTCGGGGCGCGAGTGGGTACTCGTCGATCTGAAGCTGCGTCCGGGCAACAGCGGGGGTCCACTGGTCGATACGCTGGGGCGTATGATCGGCGTGAACACGATCATGACCGGGCTGGCGAGCGGCGCGGCGGTCAGCGTGGACGCAGCGAAAGACTTTTTGCGGCGGACGCTCGGATCGAACGTGACGAGTACTGTGTTGAAGGACGAAGCGCCGGAATACGTCTAGCCAAGTTGGGATAATGAAGGTTTGAGGCGTGCGCTTCACTTCAAATTAAATCCCAACTTTGGGATAATTTGGGATAACTACGGGGGACAGCTTAAGACATGTCCTCCGTTTCGCTGTCTAGGCTTGGTGCGCCGGTGGCTTGCACGGCTGCCATGCGCGCGCGAATTTTGTCCTGATCGGCGTCAGTATATTTCTTGAATTGAATGGGCAGGTTGGCGTAGTCCACCATCGCTAATCCATAGGCGCGATTATCGGAAAACGTTTGATGGTAAGCAGCATTCACATCAAGGTTGACAATATCCGCTCCCAAAAGCGGAACAGGAATTGATTTGATTGGCTCATCCACCGCGAAGCCGAAATAGCTGAGGCGGTCAACGCTTGGCGTCGGATCGTTGACCAAGATGAAATACGGATAGGCGTTGTCATCTCGATCAACGTAACTCGGAATGATATGGCGGGTAGGACGATGCGCGTGAAGATAGTGAATTTCGATCAGCTTCATGCCGCTTTCCAGTGCGAGGCTGCGATTGGCTAAATACTGCGCATGGTGTGATCCATTGGGAAGATTCGCAGGAGAAAGTAGTTCGATCCGCGTGATGGGATCGCCCAAGAGTCGATCCGTCGTCGCCTTGTATACCACAACTGCTCCCCAAAACTGTGGTTCTTCAAGTGTGTGCGCGAGCGGGAACTCTAGGGTAGGGGTAAGAACCGCTGCCGTCAGACCAGCAGGAATCCGCGTTGAGCGGTACACCTCGACATCGGGATAGGTGGACAGGGTGCGCTTTTACGGATTATCGCGCGCGTCTAAGCGAATTTGCAACGAACGCTCTGCGAGAACGAAATAGCCGCTTTCGACCGGAAGCGCACGTTCGAGTTCCAAGCGAAGATAGCCGATGTGATCTCGATGAAACGTCTCCCACCCGTCATAGTCGCTCTGCAACAAGCTGTGCAAGTGCGCATTCACGCCGCGATACTGATTGTCGCGCAGATGGATCGGCATGGTGTCCTCCAAACTTCCAATCCATCTGCATTACAGCGTATCTGGCAAGTTCACCCCGTCGTTTTCATGCCCGCCGCGATGCCATTGACCGTCGAGAAGACCGCCGACAACAGCCGTTCGTAATCGTCGCTGCCGGGATGCAGCGCGCGCAAATCGCGCAGCAGCACGACCTGGATGTAATTGAGCGGATCGACATACGGATTGCGCTGTTCGATGGAACGCTGCATGATCGGCTGCCGCTGCAACAAGCGTTCCTGATCGGTGATCTTGCACAGCCATGCACACGTTTTTTCGTGTTCCGCGTTAATGGCGTCGAAGACGCGCTGTCCCAAGTCGGCGTCTGCCACCAGCGCGGCGTAGCGCGCGGCGATGCCCATATCGGCTTTCGCGGCGTCGAGTTCGGCGTTCTCGATCAGCGTCTTGAAGAAAATCCAGTCGCGGTACATGGTATGCAGCGTCGCCAAGCCGTCGGCGCGCGTGGCGCAGAATGACTCCAGCGCCGTCCCGATGCCGAACCAACTGGGGATGATCGTGCGGCTTTGCATCCAACTAAAAATCCATGGAATCGCGCGCACGCTCTCGAAGCCGCCCGCGCGCCGCTTCGCTGGACGGCTGCCAATCGCCATGCGTCCGAGTTCATCGATGGGGGTTGCGCCCTGCCAATAATCAACAAAGCCGGGCGTTTCGTAGACGAATTGGCGATACGCCGACTCGCCCGCCTCTGACAGTTCGCTCATCGCGGCGCGCCATGCGTCCGGCACGGGCACACGATTCGGCGTCCCCAATGCGATCAAGACGGCGTTGACGACTTGATGCAAGTGCCGTCGTGCGATTTCGGCGTTGGCGTAGCGATAGGCGATCACCTCGCCCTGTTCGGTGATGCGCAAGCGCCCCTGAAACGCCGTCGGCGGCTGCGCCAAGATCGCGCGATTGGTGGGTCCACCGCCGCGCCCGATGCTGCCGCCGCGCCCATGAAACAATTCGAGTTCCACGCCATGCGCGCCGCACACATCGGCTAACGCCTGCTGGGCAACGTACAAATTCCAATTCGACGCCAGATAGCCGCCATCCTTGTTGCTGTCCGAGTAGCCCAACATGATCTGTTGGCGCATCCCGCGCGTTTCCAGATGCGCTCGGTAAGCGGCGTCCGTGAACAGCGCCGCCATGATGGTTGGCGCGGCTTGCAAATCGTCAATCGTCTCGAACAGCGGCACTAAATCGATGTCTTTGCGCACGCCGACTTCTTTGGCGAACAACAGCATCGTCAGAATGTCGCTCGGCGCGGTGGACATGCTGGCAATCGCGCTGTCGATGGCGACCGTCCCGAATTGACGTTGTGCCTTCGCAATCATGCGCCACGTTGCGATCACGCGGCGCGTCGTGTCGGAGAACGTATCGAGTTCCAGCGGGAAAAACGGGCGCAGTGTGCCGATTTCGTGCGTGAGCAGAGCTTGCTTGTCGGCTTCGGACAGCGATTCATAGTTGTCGCACATGCCATAATAGTTGAGTAGTTCCGCAACGGCAGCGCGATGCAGCCGCGCGTCCTCGCGTACATCGAGCGGAACGAGATGTAGCCCGAACAAGCGGACTTTGGTCATCAGTCGTCCGAGCGAACCCGCCGCGACGCGCCCGCCGCGATGCTGCTGCAAACTCGCATGAACCAGCGTCAAATCGGACAGCAGATCATCGCCCGTTGGATAGCCATCGGCGTTCAGGCGTTCCCAAATCGCGCCCATGAATTGGCGGTAGACTTCATCGGGCGCGCGCACGGGGAACGCGCCCTGTTGAACGCGCGCGAGTAGTTCAGGCGAGACGGGCGCTTCGTCGGTCGAGTGTGTCAGATGCACGCGCAAGTGGTCGATTTCATCCAGATAAATCTGTTTCGCCGCGGTGCGCTGCGCCGTCAGCGTTTCGAGTGTGATATCGGCGGTCACATTCGGGTTACCATCGCGGTCGCCCCCGATCCACGAGGCGTATTGCAGCATGGGCGGGAGGTCTGTCCAATCTTCGCTCGGGTAATAAAATTCGAGCGCCGCGCGCAGATCAGCAACAACATTGACCGCCGAATCCATGATGCCATTGGCGATGAAATACAGCCCGAAATCGACTTCATCCATCACCGTTGGGCGCGCCGGACGATTCGGGCGCGTCTGCCACAATTCTTCGATTTCTTCCGCCAACGATGCTTCCAGCGTGCGGCGTTCGCGCGGGATAGGATTTTCGCTTTGCGACGACAGATTTTCCGCAATCAGGCGCAGTTTGATCAGCACTTCTTTGCGCTTCGCCTCTGATGGATGCGCGGTCATCGTTAGCCGTGCGCGGATGCGCCCCATCAATCCGCGCACGCCTCCCGCATCGACGCCCGCCGCACGGAGATCGCGGATCGCGGCGTCAATGGAATCGTCAACCACGCCGTTTTCCTCACGTCCACGCAAGACACGAATGCGCTGCTGATCTTCCGCGATGTTGATCAACTGAAAATAATTGCTAAACGCCTTGATCAAGATGCGCAGTTCGTTCAAGTCCAAGCCATCGATGGTGGTTTCGAGTAATTCGGACGCGCTAACGTCGCCCTGTCGGCGCTCTTTGGCAGCGGCGCGGACTTTCTCAACCAGCTCGAATGCCTCGTCGCCATGTTGTTCGCGGATGATTCGTCCGAGCAAGCCCGCCAACATGCGAATATCGGTGCTGAGGGGGCTAACATTGGGCTGTGTGTCGCTCACGTGTTCCTCGCAAATCAAATAAACTGAACCTTCGCTGTCGGGGGTGATTGATCCATTGGGGACATTCAACGGAATGCCCTCAATGGACGGCTGTGCAAGCGTCGCTATCCGCCTACGGTGGGTTCAATCGTTGGTGCTTCGAACGTTGGCGCCTCAATCGTTGGCGTTTCGATGGTGGGCAGCGACGCAATTGTTGGGATGATTGGCGCGGCAGGGAGCGGGGGTGGATTGATCGCTGGCAGTTCGCCGACATCGCGGTTGTAGTTGACAACCACGGGCGAAATCCAGCCGAGCGTGTCGTTCTCAAGTTGGACGAAATACCAACCCGTGCCGCGACTGCTTACGCCCAAAACAATCGCGCGTTGTCCAAGCGGCAAACTGCTGATCACCGAATATTCCAAGCCATCACCATCGCGGACATTGGCGCTGGTCGTAGCGACCAGATAGCCGAACTGTGGTTCAGGCGGCGCGGTTGGTGCGGGCGTCTCGGACGGGGGGAGCGTGTGCGTGATCGTCGGGCGCGGCGTGCGCGATGAACGTGGTGTGCGCGAAGGGGAGGGCGTCGGTGTGGTGATGAACGGCACACTCGCCAGATCGCCGTTCGTCTGGATGAAGGGGCCTCCCGATACCACCCAACCTAAGCGCCCATCGGGCAGCGCCACCTGAAACCAGGCACCGTCGGCGCTGATGCCGCGAATCTCGACCGGGACGTTTGGCTGCAAGATTTCGATGGGTTCAAACAGCGTGTTCGGACCCGAACGCACTTCGAGCGCCCGTGTGACCGTGAGCATCGCGGGCGGCGTGCGCACAGTGATCGTGCCATCAATGCCGAAAACTTGCGTCGGATCGACGTTCGCGCCGTTCACCTCCAAGCTGATGATGCGCAATGGGCTAACGCCGGGACGCAGCCCTGTCACGATCAGCAGAAACAGCACATTGTCACCGGGCGCAGCGGCGGTCGATGAAGCCGAAAGGCGCACGAGTCCGCTGGCGAAATCGAACAAGATGCCGTTGGGCGGCATCGTCACGTCTGACGCCACGCCCAGATAGCCGCCTAGCGCCGCGTTTTCGACGCGCAAAAAGGCGCGATCATACTGAACCGTGATGTCAAATTGGTTGCAGAAGCCCGCGCAATCGATTGTCCCTTCGATGATCACGGTTTCGCCCTGTAAGATCGTGCGTTCGGGCAGGGCGACCGTGACGGCGGTTTGTGCGTTGACCCAAGCGCCAATGGCAAAGAGCGCGCAAACACTACCGAGCAGTGCCAATAGGGGACGTGCGATTCGACGCATCGCGTCTATCCTTGAGTGCATGAGATTTCGCTGGTTGAGAGGGTAACATACAGAACACAGTCCGCGCAAACCGCCGTCGCGCCCCCCTGAAATTGGGGGGCGTAGATTTACAAATTTCGTAACTACTCAGCCGTCATTTGAGGGAGAAATAGGTTGTTTTCGACAAAAACCCTCAATCTTTTGAGGGAGAGCCTATTCTCATCGCAGACAAATTTGGCGTTTCAATTTGCCAAAA
>DAOTUQ010000031.1:0-7741 GCA_034437055.1 Anaerolineae bacterium | reverse complement strand
TTTTGGCAAATTGAAACGCCAAATTTGTCTGCGATGAGAATAGGCTCTCCCTCAAAAGATTGAGGGTTTTTGTCGAAAACAACCTATTTCTCCCTCAAATGACGGCTGAGTAGTTACGTTTAATTTTTCCTCTAGCGATCTGGCGCCCCTTAAACACCATCCCTTCTCCCTTAACGTTTGAAGCGCCAATCTGGTTTCATACTTGACCCGCCTGCTCACGCCAACGGAAACGTCGTTGGGGTTGATGAACAATCCACTTTAAACTATCTTTTGGATGATCGACTGCGCATAATTGAATGCATCTTATTGGCGCAATGGGTCGCGCGCATCCATGTAAAAAACAGGATCGCACCACCATACGCGGACAAGATCGACAACTTGTACTCATCCTTAATGGTTATCAACCACAAACAGGTCAATCATGTACCCATTATATGCCTTTGGATCGATGATCCGCGACACCGTGCGCATGGATACCCATTACAAGGCGCTGCAACAGGTTATTCGACCGGGTGACGTGGTTCTCGATATCGGCGCGGGGACGGGCATTTTTTCGTTCATCGCCTGTCAATTGGGCGCGAGACACGTCTACGCCGTCGAACCCAATGTGCTGATCGAACTCGGCAAGCCGATGAGCGCCGCCAACGGCTTTAGCGACCGAATCACGTTCATTCGAGACTTTACCACCAACATCGACCTGCCAGAGAAAGCTGATGTGCTGGTCGGGGATTTACGCGGTCAGCTTCCGCTGATGGATGTTCTCATCACCTCTTTCTACGATGCCAAACAGCGCCTGCTCAAGCCCGATGCGCGCATCATCCCGTTTCGGGATCGGCTGTATGTGACCCTGCTCGACAATGCACCATTGTACGAAAACCAAGTTCTCTCCCCGTGGGTGACCAATCCTTACAATGTCGATATGCGGGCTGCCCTCCCCTTCATCGTCAACACGCGCTCCAATCACACCGACAGTATCGCGCCCGAACAGGTCGCGCTGCCAGCACAGTTGTGGACGGAAATTATCTATGGCGAAAGCCACGACCCGTGCATTCATAAGACGCTGGAATGGACAGTCGAACAGCCGCGCACAATCCATTTTGTCCATATCTGGTTCGATGCCGACTTGACGCCTGATATCGGCTTCAGTAACGCGCCCGGCGCGAACCGCGCGCATGTCTACGGCAGTATCTCACTGCCACTGGCACAGTCGATTGATTTGGCGCTGGGCGAGCGCGTCGTGCTTACATTGGACGCCGATCTGGTTGGACTCGGCTATATCTATCGTTGGCTGACGCGCGTCTATGCGGCGGATGAGACGGAAAAACCGCGTGTTGAACTGATGCAATCGACGCTGTTTGCCGAGCCGATTACGGGGCTGATCAAGCGCGGCACGAATTATAAACCGCGCTTAGGCAAAACAGGCAAAGTCAATGCGTTCATCTTCGAGCAGATGGAGACGGGCGATGTCGTGCTGGCACAGATTGCTGCACACACACTTGAAAAATTTCCAGACTACTTCCAAGATTATGACGCAGCCTTAGCTCACGTCGCTAATCTGTCGCAGCAATACAGTGAGTGATGCGCATCTAGCGGGATATCCGATCCCAAACCAAACAAGGAGAGCCTCCGTGTCGCACCGAATTACCCCTGCCAGCAACCTGCTCATCCACCAATTTGGTGATGAGGGGGTGATTTTGAACCTGAACAATGAGAAATATTATCGCCTGAACGGCATGGCGATTCGGATGTGGGAAGTCTTGACCAGCACCGAGTCGGTCGAGCAAGCGCAAGCCCAATTGTTATCCGAATATGATATTGATGCCGAAACACTCAAGCAAGATATGGACGAGCTGATCCAGTATCTTCAATCCGTCAAGATGGTCGAGACGCATGAGTGACCGCCCCCGGCGGACGCTGCTCACACGTTTGAAAGTTGCCATCGCCAAAGTTGGCGCGGTCATCGTCCTGCTGATAACGGACATGAGTCTGCGCCTCGTTGGCTATCGGCAAACGTGCCGTTGGATGCTGGCACTCTCGCCCACGCCCCCCTCCGCCCCCTATCCCGGCTCGGCAGCGCGCGCCTATGCCATCGCCAGCACCATTGGGGGCGCGGTCAACATAACCAACGTCAATTGTCTACGGCGGGCGCTTAGCGTGTGGTGGGTGCTGCGCTGGTTGGGGATTTCGACCCGCGTCCGCATCGGCATCAACCTGACGGGCGGTCATGCTTGGGTCGAGCATCAAAACTTAGTGCTGACCGATAATCAAGATATTGCCTCTCAATTTGCCATCCTCTACGACGATCAACTGCTCCCCGAAATGATCGCCAAACGGTTGAAGTTCGAGTGAGATGACAGCCCCTCGCGCTGTGCGGTCAGCGTGCCGCGCCTCAAGTCGTGGTAGCTATACAATCTGATTTTGACACCGAGAGGACATTTGAGGATTCTTGTGGCTAAACCTTTTTTCGTAAATTCCCCTCCCGTCATAATGTCCCTAAGTTGACAAACTACAGTTTCTTGTCGATAATGACAACAGGATGGAGAAGTCCTAAAACTCGAATAACCTAGCAAAGGTTGGCAAACACAATGTCCACTGAGAAAAAAGTCTACACCAAGCCTGAAATCGATGAGATTGCCCGCCTAGATCGCTTCGTCAATGACCAATTCAATGCCAAGAACAACGACGGCAAGAAACTCACATTTACTACCGGGAATTTTATCTACTTCGAAAAGAACTCCTAATTAGCCTTGCAATGGGGTTCACAATCTAAGCTGGAGTCGTTCGTGGATCGTTATCATTATTCGGCTTACGGGTTGTCGATTTCGGTGACTCATGCGCTGCCCGGTCTGTCTTTGTCGCTGGCAAACAGCAAGCAAGTCGATGTCGAGATTCATTTATCTGACCAAGATCGATTACCGGCTGATTTCAAGACTTTTAGCAGGGGAGCTTGGTCTTCCCTGTCTTTATTAAATCCCCACCCTAAATCGCGTTTTTCGCTCTCCCACTCACTCGATGAACCCTTAATCAGCCTGAGCCATCCCACTGGGGTGGAGTTTATTTATACTGAGGATGCGCGAACGATGTGGGTGATTTACCATCAGTTCATCACGCTTGAATATACCGCCGCGCTGCTGCTGAACATTGGGCTTGCCTATAATCTGCAACTGCGACACTTCACCTGTTTACATGGCAGCGCCGTTTCAATTAATGATCAAGCGGTGCTGTTTCTCGGTGAATCGGGCATGGGCAAATCGACCACAGCGGCATTTTTCGCGCAGCACGGACACCCCGTCATCACCGACGATATTTCAGCCCTGCACGAACACGATGGGCGCTTCTGGATTACACCTGGCTATCCATCACTGCGCTTGTTTCAATCCTCGTTCACGCCGCAGTTGATGGAGGCACAGCCCACCGTCCGCCCGATTGCGCCGGAATGGGATAAACAATATTTGGCGCTCGATGACCAGCAGTTTCAGTTCGCCCACGCGCCGCTCGCCATCAGCCGCATTTACCTAATCGCTGCATGGGCAGAGCGCGCCGCGCTGACCCCGCTCCCCACGTTAGAAGCGATGGCGTGGCTTAACCGTTACAACTACCTGTATCATCTGAGCGAAGTCGATGCCCATCGGCGCAACTTCGCCTTTCTGGCGCGGCTGGCATCGATGGTGCCTGTTGTACAGTTGACCCTGCCGAATCAAATCGCGCATTTAGATCAGTTGTACGATGCCGTCATCAGCAGCCAACCGTCCAAATCGATGACTGGGAACCTTCAATGACGAAACGGCTTCATCTGTATCGACCAAGACGCGCCCAATGACCGCATTTTTCGGCGTCTTTCATTTCGATCAAACCCCCGTTGATCAGCCTACTTTAGCGTTGATGATGCGCCGCATCGCCTATCGCGGACAGCCTCAGCGCCTGATTGTGGACGAAGGCGCTTCATATGGAATTGGCGCGGTGGTCAACCGCGTTACGTTTGAATCGCGCGATGAGGTACAGCCCCTCACCCGTCACGCTGTCACCCTCACGGCAGTCGCGTATTTGACCGAGCGCGCCGCCCTGCTCGACAAGCTGAAAGCGGCTGGCTGTCAATTTGACGATCCGCATGGGCGCGCCGACTATATCCCCGACTCGGAACTGATTCTAAACGCCTATTTGACGTGGGATACTCGCTGTGTCGAGCATCTGCGCGGCGATTTTGCCTTCATGATTTGGGACGCGCGCCGCCAGCAGCTTTTTTGTGCGCGCGACTATTTTGCGACGCGGGTGCTTTATTACGCCGAAGTCAGACACCCCGATCACGGGCGGGTTCTCGTGGTCAGCACCGAATTGATCGCCATTCGCTTGCACCCGCTCGTCTCCAGCGAATTGGATCAACAATCAGTCGGTGATTTTTTGGTATCCGGCAGCGCCATCTGGATTGATAAGTTCAAGACCAGCTATACAGCCATTCGCCAATTGGAAGCCAAGCATACCCTGCTGGCAGATCGCACCGGCTTGCAAACCCAGCAGTACTGGGAGATGCCGATCCAAACGTCGATGCTGAAATACAAAACCGAACGCGATTACGTTGAACATTATCGCAGCCTGCTGACCCTCATCATTCGGGAGCGGATGCGCAGCGATAAAATTGTTATTTCGATGAGCGGCGGTCTCGACAGCACCACCATTGCCGTGCTGGCTGCTGATATCATTGCGCGTGGCGAGGTGAACGCCGAGCTTCGGATATTATGCGCGATCTATGAGCGGATCATGCCCGATACCGAAGTCTATTACGCCGGATTGGTGGCGCGTAAATTTAAGCTTGCGATTGAGTATGTGCCGCAAGACCAGTTTCGGATCCCCAACCCGCTGCCGATGGGTGTCCACCTCAGTCAGGGCTATCCGGGCGGGGCAGTGGAGATGTCGAAGCTCGTATCCGAGCGGGGCAAGCTGATGCTGACGGGCGATGGCTCGGATGAAATGCTGCTCTTAACCCCATTATGGGATGTGCTGCACTCCATGCCAGTCCACGAAGCCGCGTCGCTCTATCTCTGGATGTGGCAGTTTCAAAAACGTCGTCCGCCGTTAATTGGGCTGCTGCCCTACCTGCGGATGCGTTTCGACCCGCGTGAACACGCGCTGCGCAAGAAGTACAACGAACGAGCGCGCATTCGCTATCCGGTTTGGCTCAATCCCGACTTTGAACGCGAATACCGGCTCCGTGAGCGTTTGGACTCGATGATGAATTGGCAGCCCGGAAAAACAACCCCAATGCTTCAGCCCGAAGCCTATAAACGTTTAGAGCAGTACGCATCGGCGAACGTGGGTGAAATGCCGACCCGCCATGAATTTACGCCCAGCTTTGTGATGCTGCCCTTTATGGATTTACGGCTGATTGAATTCGCCTTATCGCTGCCGCCGCAGCCGTTCAACAACGAAAAATATATCCTCCGCCAAGCGATGCGCGGTACGCTGCCCGATGAAGTGGTTGACCGCCCCAAAACGCCGCTTGGCGCGCTGATTCCGTCGCTGCTCTCTCAGCCCGATATGGAATGGGTCGATGAATGGGAAGCCGTGCCAGAGTTGAGCCGCTACGTTATTCGTGAGCGCGTTCCCCGTCTGATTGGAGTCGATCTGTCGAAAATTTTCAGCCAAGTCCAACTGCGCCCCTTGTCGCTCAATCAATGGTTGCAGCGTTATCAAGGGCTGTTGGAGGAAGAACGTCAGGCGCTTTCGAGTGAGACGGACTAGTAGTCCGTCAAGAAGATAATTATAATCAAAGAAACCTCACCCCCCGACCTCCTCTCCGTACCGGCTGAGGAGAGGACACCTTTTCAAAAACCTCACCCCCTAGCCCTCTCTCCACGGCGTGGCGAGGTGCCTCTTGCAGAGAGGGAACGCTCGACGCAGACTCCCCCTCTCCGGTACGGAGAGGGGGTTGGGGGGTGAGGTCAATGAGGGAGAAACTCAAACCTGTCCTCTCCTCAGCTCCGGTACGGAGAGGGGGGCTGGGGGGCTGGGGGGGTGAGGTTGCTTTTATCTACTTTCTTGACGAGCTATTAGGATCGCCTGATGATGTTTTCCTATGCCTGCTTCGGTCTGTGTCTGCATTCTGATCTCCCCTTCCCGAATGCGGTTCGCTCCGAGTCCGATCATGCCGATATCGTGATCCGCGCTGGCGACGTCCCGACCACATTGGCAGGCGCAACCCATCAAGGTGTGCTGTATCAACTGAACGAGACGGCGCTGATCTATTATCTGCCGGGTTTAGCGCGCTTTTGGGTCAAGGATGGACGCGAAATCGTCTATGCTGCCCCGCCCACCACCGATATCGACACACTGCGGGCATTTTTAATGGTGATCATCCTGCCGCTGCTGTTTCATCAGCGCCATGAGATGCCCATTCGCGGCTGTGCTGTTGAAATTGATGGCGGCGCGGTCATCCTCACGGGCTATTCGGGCGTGGGCAAATCGACTTTGGCGGCGGCGCTCCATCAACGGGGATTTCGTGTGCTGGCGGACGAATTTACCGTTGTTCGCTTCGATGAAGCTGCACAACAGCCGTTGGTCTATCCGAGCTTCCCTGTGCTGCATTTATGGCGTTTCGCGCTGCACAAACTGAACTATTCTCAAACCGCGATTGAGCAACTGCCAACCGTCCGCCCCGGACTTCAAAAGCATATTTTGAGCATGGGTGACACCTTCCGCCTCGAACCGCTCCCCGTGCGCGGGATTTACATCATGAACGCCCCCATGCGCGATACCGACGTGCTTGTTCCACTGACCTTAGAAAAAAGCTTGCTGAATGTGAATTGGATTCTCAGTTATCAGCGGTTAGCGATTGAGATGAACAGCATTAAGCATTACTGGCAGTTGGCGGGGCATTTGGTGGCACAAGCGCGCTTCTGGTATTTAAATCGGCTCAAACAAACCTTCAACACCGATGAATTAATCCGCGCCGTGACACAAAGTGTAAGCCGATGACGCAAATTTACTGGTTGGCGTCGTATCCGAAATCGGGCAATACATGGATGCGTATTTTCTTGAATAACTATTGGGAAAATGCCGACCAGCCCATCAATATCAACGAGTTGGAGCGCACAACCGCGCTGTATGTGCGCGATTATTTCGATGAGGTTCTGCATATCGAGTCGGCGCTGCTCACTTACGCGGAGATTGACGCGCTTCGACCCGTATTTCATCGCACCTATACCGGCTTGATTGTCAATATAAACGGGCAGTTTTGCAAAGTTCACGATGCGTTTGAACGGTTGCCCGATGGGACGCCGATGTTTCCCGCCGATGCGACGGCGGGCGGGATTTATATCGTCCGAAATCCGCTCGATGTGGTCGTTTCCTACGCGCATCACAATGCCGCATCGGTGGAGGACACGATTGATGTGCTGGTAGATGACACCCACGCCCTGTCGATGTTTCCCAACACCCAGTCGCATCAACTGCATCAACATCTGCGCACGTGGAGTCGGCATGTCGAAAGTTGGCTTGAACAGCGCGAATTTCCGCTGCTGGTTGTTCGCTACGAGGACATGCTCTTGCAGCCGCATGAAACCTTCGCAGCGGTGATTCGGTTCATCCAGTGGGAAGTTGACGCCGTTCGGCTCGACAAAGCGATCCGCTTCTCAGCGTTTGACGAACTCAAACAGCAGGAAACCAAACATGGTTTTCACGAGAAGCCGAAAAGCGCGGAATCGTTCTTTCGCAAAGGGCAAGCTGGAGACTGGCAAAACGTCCTGAC
>DAOTUQ010000030.1:0-21701 GCA_034437055.1 Anaerolineae bacterium | reverse complement strand
ATTTTGGCAAATTGAAACGCCAAATTTGTCTGCGATGAGAATAGGCTCTCCCTCAAAAGATTGAGGGTTTTTGTCGAAAACAACCTATTTCTCCCTCAAATGACGGCTGAGTAGTTACTATTTCGATTGAAATAAACGCCGTATAGAACTTGAAGTACTATAGCGGATTTGTGGCATTGATGTCAATAAAATAAAATGCGTATGCTAACTGCAACGAGCCGCCCTTCTACCGCGTTTTCAAGTACGACAAATGACAGCCGCGCTGTGTTTCTATGTACATTGCGGGCGCAACCGTCACCTAACGTCAAGCAATCGTCGGATAATCAGTGGGATATCGACGCTGCCGCCGCGCGCTTCGAGAAGGGTCAAACATCCGTCATACGCAGCCAATCAACGCGCAGTCCAAGTGGGCGCGAGTCGTTTCCGATCACCAATTCAAGCGGGCTGTAAACCGCATCGACCTTAAAAACGAACCTCCCGTCACCCGTCGTTTGTGCTGGCGCGATGCCTGTAAAGATTTGGCGTCCCCGTTCGGCTGTACGCTCCAATTCGAGCGCGCTGCCGTTCAGTTCGAGCAAAAAACTGTCCAACACTTCCGGCTTGATCGCGCTGATGATGCCGACTTCGACCCGAAACGGACGCCCCTGCGGAATCGACAGGGAAAGCGGCGCAGCGGTCGTGCGCGTCCAACGGAAAGTGGTCACGTTCGACCGCTCGATTTCGACACCATACCAACCCTCAGAGTCGTCGGGTATTTCCACGTCGAATTCGTACAGTTCTCCGGGGCGCGAAACGGGTTGAATATCGAGCCAATCCACGCCGATACCGAGAACGCGAAGATCGCCCGACTCGGGGTTGGTATTGCGTGGGGCGATCACGCGCGGCGTGATGAAGCGCAATCGAATCGAGTCAGGGTTGGTGAGCGCCGCACGGGGGATGAAACCGCGAAACACGTCATCGGTTCGTTCGAGCGGAATCGGTGTCTCGTTTGCGTAGAAAGTCAGCGCATCCAGCAGCGTTTCGTCCATCGTGCGCGTGACAGAAAAGCGAACTTCGAGGTCGTCTTGCGCATCGAGCGGTAGGACGATTTCCGCTTCTGGGAGACTCGTCCATTTGAACGTAATTCCGTTCTCGTCCTGTTCGGTGCCGTACCAACCGATGCCGCTGTAGGGATGGTCAAAGTCGAGATGATACGACCGCTGTGGCGGCAGAAACCATTCGCGCTGCGGCGGCGGCAGAATACGATATAATCCGATTTGGAGTGCAACGAGGACGATAATCGGCGGGAGTAGGCTTTTGACAGCAGTCATACGAGCGATTTTCATAAGTGCATCCGCGTATCGGTTTCCCATCTTAATTTTCTTGCTCTCGCGCGTCGTTTTTGCCTTGATCGCCATCGTCGTCAACAGCGCCCTGCCAACACCCGATCTGGAACGGTCAATCTGGTATCAATGGGACAGCGGCTGGTATCTCACGATTGCCCAAGATGGTTATCGCTATGTCGCGGAGTCCCAATCGGCGGTTGCATTTTTCCCACTTTTGCCCGTATTGATCAACGCGCTGACGCCCCTATTTGGCAGCAATGAGATCGCGGGGCTGGCGATCACCAATGTCGCCTTCTGCACGGCACTCATGTTCATCTATCGGCTGACCCTGCTCGAAGCGCCAGATGATCCAAATGCTGCCGAACACACCGTATTATACCTTGCCTTTCATCCTGCGGCGCTGTTTTTCTCGCTTATCTACACCGAGAGCCTGTATCTGGTCGTGCTGGCGGGGGCGCTGTACGCAGCGCGGCGGCGCTGGTGGGGTGTGAGCGTCGCATTTGGCATCCTATGCAGTGCAACGCGCATTGTCGGCATATTCGTCTTCGTGTTTGTCGCGTTGGAATGGGCTAGGTCGTATGGTTGGACGCTGCACCGGTTCTTTAAAATCGAGGCGTGGCGCGGTCTGCTGCGCGGACTGCGCCAATCGTTTCCAGCCGTGCTGGCGATTGGCTTGATCCCATTTGGATTGTTCAGCCACATGGCATATTTGCAGCGCGCGTTTGGCGATCCATGGTTGTTCCGCAACGTCCAATCGACGTGGGGACGCTCGGTTGATGCGCCATTCGTCGCCTCTTTTGGAGAGATACGAACGGTTTTCGATACCCTTACGTCGGGTGGCACAATCAGCCTCAGCACCGCTCTGAATGTCGGCGTCTGCCTGTTGATCATTCCGCTGATCATCTGGACATGGCGGCGGCTTGGCAGTTCGTATGGTTTGTTTTCGATCCTGACCTATGTGGTCGCCATTTCGACGTCGTTGACCAGTTCGCTGCGTTATTCCGCTGTAATGATTCCGATCTTCATGGCGCTCGGTTTGTGGAGCAGCAAGCGCCGGAATACGCATTATGGCATCCTCCTGCTGTCGTTTACGCTGTACATGATGTTGGTGATTTTGTTCCTGCAAGACATTTATTTTGAGTAGGCGCACGCATTGGATAGTCGGGACGATGGTCGGCTGCTGCGCTCGTTTGCAGCGGTCATAAAAGCGGTGGGCTGGACGAATCAGATCGTTGTCTGCCGCATCGCCCAACTTGCGTTAAGGATGGCGGCAGACGCTTGGGGTTAAACGGGGCTACGAACCGCTTGCTACAGCGGCGGGGTAGAATTGACCACGAATATCACCGAAATAGACTTGTCCAGCCGTATGCAGGTTGAAATACAGTTCGCCCAGTCGGGTGATCTGTTCCATGCCGGCAATCGTCACGACCTTATCCGACGTACCCGGCACGATAGGACAGCCCGACGTAAATTGACCGACGAGACCATGCGCATGATTGATGACGTCCACAATGTCTTCATTCGTCACTTCGATGCTCATCAAACCATCCGCCAAATAGGTATTGATGTTTCCGGCAAGCGAAAAATCGATCAGAATGGGACCCAGTTGTCCCGGACGCCCGCAGTGGAGATGCAGCATGACCACCTCGTCGGGGTTGACATTTTCAACCGCCAAGAACACATACGCCCGGCTCAAATCGCGTGTAAATTGAATGACTGCGTGACCGCGCGAGGTACGCTCTGCGCGCGGGACGGAAGGCGCTGTCGATCTAAATTCTGGAGGGATCAGGGCAGGTGTATCTTCTTCCTCGCCCCCTTCTTGATGTGGACTCAAGAACGCTTCATAGACCAAGCCAATGTCTGAACCCTCGACCGGACTGAGCGCAATCGGGCTTTGCAGTTCCGTCTCCGGTCGATCCGACCCAGCAGCGCTTCCATCTTGAGCCGATAGCAGCGTAACGTTAAAGCGAGCGCCAACAAAAATCATGCAGGTGAGGATAAACGCCACGCGACTGACTTTTCCGAACATGTACATGATGATATTCCTTCGATGCAGTGCCAATAACCATCAATCAGACTAGCAAAATCACTGTCACGGCGTCAAGCTGTGTGATAATCGACAAATGTCTATTTTTGAGGTGGATGTTTGAATATGAAGATGAAAAATTCATCCACCACCTGATCTAAATTACTTGTTTCGGGGTTGCTGATCCAGTAGTCAAGCATTTCTATCATTGCCACCACATACAGCCGGGCGGCAATTTCTGGACGCACCCCGTCTATCAGCGAAAAGCGCCCTTCCTGCAAATGTTGTAAGAACTGCTGAATCAGGAATTCCTTGGCGTAGGTATACCAAATTGAGGTGTTGAGTTTAGCTATCCGGGTGAAGAACAACTTTTGTTGTTCAAATTCCCGAAAAATAATGCGCCACGATTCATATTCTCGTCGCGGCGACTCAAAGTCTTTGACCGCCGCGATGATCTGGATGTCAAGTTGGTTCATCCAGTGCAGAAAAGCAGCATAGGCGACCGCCTCTTTACTCTCGAAATACTGATAAAACGTCCACCGTCCGTAGTCCGCCGCATTAGCAATATCGGTGACGCTGATTTTGTCGAGTTCCCGCTCCCTGAGAAGCTGCAAAAAGACCCGAATAAACAGCAGTCGCGTTTTTTGGCGTCGTTTACTCTCCACATGATCAATCATGGGTGATTTCTGTCAGCTTTAATCCATTCGATTATAAATTTTATCCTCAAAAATCGCACTCGGTACAACAGACTGCCCCATTCGCGCGACTTCAGCGTATGGCGCTCATCGATTGGCACGAAGCGAAACGGTCATAGCCCCTCTCCACATGGAAAGGGGACTGGAGTGAGGTTGCTTTAAGCACTTTCTTTGTGGAATACGCGCATTTCACTCATAAAGAAAGCATTTGACCGTTCTGCCCTCGTGGAGGATGTTCGGCGGTTCGTGCGTGCGGCACTTCTCCATGACATGAGGGCAGCGATTGGCGTATTTACAGCCGACATGCGCAAACGCATCGCTGTCGAGTTGGGCGAGATCCATCTTCTCATTCCACACGGCATCGGGATTGATCGGCGGGATCGACTGTTTGAGATTCTGCGTATACGGGTGCTTCGGGTCGCCTAGCACCTGTTCGACGGGACCCATTTCGACGATCCACCCGCGCAGCATCACGGCGATCCGGTCGGCGGCATAGTAAGCGGTCGCCAGATCATGCGTGATGTATAAAACGCTGACATGCTGATTTTCTTTGAGCTTGCGGAACATATTCACGATGGACATCCGCAGCGACGCATCCAACATGGACACCGGCTCGTCCGCGACGATCAGCGACGGATGCGTGATCAGGGCGCGCGCGATGGAGACGCGCTGCGCTTGTCCACCGGACAGTTCACCGGGATAGCGCCCTTTGATCTCTGCCAGCGACAAGCCGACTTCATTGAGAATACCGTCAATGTAGGCGTTCGCTCCAGCGCGATCCGTTATCTTATAGTTGTAGACCGTTTCGTATAGATAGTGGTCAATCCGTTTAAGGGGACTAAAGGTTGCGAAGGGGTCTTGAAAGACGGGCTGCACCTCTTTGTAATACCAAGCGCGCTTTTCGCGGCTTGACAGCGCACCAATGCTGCGCCCCTTATAGGATAATGTTCCAGTCGATGCCTGCTCCAAACCGAGGATCAGACGCGCCAGCGTCGTTTTCCCACTGCCGCTTTCGCCCGCAACCGTGAAGATTTCGGGTTTGTCCGCTTGTAAAGACAGCGTTGCGCCATCGACTGCATGAAACTGTTTGCTGGAAAAACCCTGACGGGTATGAAAAACTTTTGTCAGGTCTTCAATCTGCAAGAGGGGGGAGTCAGATGGTTGCGGCATGGCTGACCTCCCCAGTGACCAGATGACACGCCACGCGATGACCCGCGCGAACCGTGATCACAGGCGGCTCGACCGTTTTGCATTTTTCCATGACGAACGGACAACGGGGATGGAACGGACAGCCCTTCGGCACGTTATCCAACGCCGGCGGACGCCCCGGTATACTAACGCGCTCGCCGCGATGATCGAGGCGCGGGAGCGACTTGATCAAATACTGCGTATAGGGATGGCTTGGGTTCTTCAGAATGGTATTCGTGTCGGCTTCCTCGACGACTTTCCCAGCGTACAAAACGGCGATCCGGTTGACGAGATTGGCATGGACGCCCATATCGTGCGTGATCACGACCAATGTACTCCCCTCTTTTTGCTGAATCTCTTTGAGGAGCTGAATCACGCCCCGCTGCACAACCACATCCAGCGCGGTCGTCGGCTCGTCGGCAAAGATAAGTTTGGGCCACAGGATCGTTGCCAGTGCAATCGTCACCCGTTGGCGCATTCCGCCGGAAAGCTGGTGGGGGTACGAGGTCAATACGGTTTCTGGCAGTCCCAGTTCACTGAGATAGGCACGCGCCAGATCATGCGAGTCCCGGCGGCTGACGGGCTGGTGCGCCGAGATAAAGTCATAAAACGAACTGCCGATGCGCCGCACGGGGTTCAAGACGTGCATCGAACCTTGCGGAATGTACGACACGTCCTTCCAACGGATGTCGCTGCGCGTGCGTTCGTCCATCGTCAGCACATCAAGGTCACGCGCGCCAAAATGATACTTGACCGACCCACCCACGACCGTTAGCGGCGGGCGGTGCGCGCCGAGCAGCACTTTGAGCAGCGTCGATTTGCCACAGCCCGATTCACCAGCGATGCCATAAATCTCACCCGCTTTCACTTGGATCGAGATGTTATCGACCGCCTTGACCGTGCGTTTAACTCCATACGCGCTGGAAATGTAGTGCGCCTTGAGGTTCACCGCCTCAATAATGTTCGTCACAGCGTTACTCCTTGTGTCGTCACGGCTGCTGGCTCGGTTTCAGGCTCTTTGACTGCCGTTTTCACTTCCAGCCGCCCTAACCGGGTGCGCGGGTCAAGGTAGGTGCTTAAGCCGACCGACGCCAGATAGAAGCCGATGACCACGATGATGGATGCGCCAATCGGTGCCGCCAGCACCCAGACGCGGTTGGTCAGTAATGCTTGATAATAATTACCCCAGTAAATTTGCGTGCCAATCGTCTGCGTATCGAGGTCGCTCAAGCCGAGAATAGACAGCGTGACTTCCAGCCCGATAGCGAACAGAAAACCGCTGACAACATCTGCCAGCAGATAGGGCATCAGGAACGGCAAATGCTCGCGCGTGACGATTTTGAATACGCTCATCCCCGAAAAAACGGAGGTGTAGGTGAATTCGCGCTCGCGCAAGCTCAAAATCTGCGCGCGGTACCGTTTGGATGGGATCGCCCAGTCCAACAAGCCGATGAGCAGACCGAGTGTCAGAATGCTCATCTGCCCGCGCATAATCGAGGCGATCAAAATCAGCAGCGGCAGGCGTGGGATGACGATCACGCTGTCCACCAATGACGACAGCAGCCGATCCACCGTGCCGCCAATGTAGCCGGAGACCATCCCCAACAACACGCCAACGCCACGCCCAATCAGGACGGCTAAGCCAGCGACCAACAGCGTATTGCGGATGGCAAACGTCAGCATCCAGAACACATCCTGCCCCTGCGAGGTCGTGCCGAGAATGAATTCCAACGACGGCGGCTCGTTACGCGCGACGGCGCGGCGGTCGTCTGACTCATAGGGCGAGAAGAAAGAGAGGATGACCAACCCGAACACCACCGCCAGAATGATCGCGCCGAAACGAAACGAAGGGCTAAATCGAAATAGGTCTCTTATTGCAGCCATTGGCTTATCCCGAAGAATTGTCAGTCATCATTTTTAACGGTAGCGCACGCGCGGGTCAACCAGGGGGTAGCTGAGGTCAACCAACAGCGACGCCGTTGCAATGCCCACGATGGACAGCAGGGTAATGCCCATGATCACGTTGTAATCGGACGAGTTCACGGCGTTATAGAGGGTATAGCCCAGTCCTGGATAGCCGAACACCACTTCCGTGATCAGCGCCCCTTCAAACAGCGCCCCCAGTGACAGCGCGAGGTCAGTCACCTGCGGCAGCATGGTATTCCGCGTCACATACGAGAACAGGATTTTGCGTTTGGGCAGTCCGGCGAGTTCCGCATATTGCACATAATCGCTCGACTTCTCGCTGGTGGTCAACGCTTTGGAGATAATGAAACGAAATGCGAGTGCGCCGACGATCAGCGAAATCGCGGGCAAGGTGCCGAAATACAGCACACTGCTGATGTATTCCCATGTGAAAGCGGGTGTCCCGCGCGCCCCGCCAACCAGTGGAAAAATCGGGAAGTAGTAGGTGAAAATCATGAGCAGGACAAATGCCAAGATGTAATACGGCACGGGATAAACCGTGATCAGGATTTTTTCGAGACCCTGTGACCACCAGCGATTCGGAAAATACCCCGCCAGCGAGCCAAGAACCAGCCCAAGCACCCACGATATCAGCGTGGAAATGCCGAGCAAGCCAATCGTCCAGCCGATGCTGTTAGCGATGATACGCACGACGGGCGTCGGAAACGCCCCGAACGAGGGTCCGAGATCGCCGACCAACAGCCGTCGCCAGAAATTGAGATACTGGTCGAAGATATTGCCTTCCAGCCCATACAGGTCGAGAAAGGTCTCGCGCAAGGCGAGCGTCGCCTCCGGGTTCATGGTCTGGAAGGTGGTCATGCGCCCCAAAGCCTGATCGACTGGATTGACTGGAGACAGGCGCGGGATGAGAAAGGTAATCGTCACGCCGATGAAGATGACGACCACCCACTGTATCAAACGCGGCAGGATAAATTCTTTCAATAGGGTCACAGTGAAAACCTTAACTTTTATGAATTGCGTTTAAGGGGGCGAACCCGCAGATTCGCCCCTATTGACATGAATTGCCCTACCCGCATTATTTCATCTCCCTCACGGAAATGCCGACGTTGCGGGTGGGGCGATAACTCGAATTAGCTTGCGCCCATCGGAGTCAGATTTTGAATGGCGAACTTGCCCGCTTGGAACCAGTACAGCGGCATATAGTTCGGGTCTTCCGAGGTCGGGAAGCCCGTCCAGTAGCGCTCGTCCCAAGTGACGAACTTCTTGAAGCCGATGACTGGGAGACTGAGCATGTTTTCCGTCCAATATTGGAGGAATTCACGGTTCAGTGCCACGCTCTCATCCGAACCCGGCAGGAGCGTCGCCATTTCGTCGATCATGGCGTCGATCTGCGGGTCTTGCAGACGGGTGGTGTTCAGCCAACCGCCACCCGAGGTGCGCGCATCATCACCGTTGGCAACGTAGTAGCGCGAGTGCAGCTGCTGCATTTGGGGCCACATGTCGCCATCGGTCAGCGCAAAACTTTGCCACATCGTTGACAGTCCGTACTGACCCGTATAGCGGTTCTGATCCCACGAATTGCGTTCCAACCCTTGCAGGTTGACATCGATCCCGAAGTCCGACCACATGTCCGCCGCTGCGGTCGCCATGCGGAAGGCGTCGTTTTCGTCGGGCGGCGATTGCAGATCGAGCGTCCACGGCTGACCGTCAGGTTTCAGCCAATTGTCACTGCCATCGCGCGTGAAGCCGTTGTCAAGCAGCAGCCGTTCAGCGACATCGGGCGCAAAATTCCACCAACCGCTGCCGAAGACTTCGCGCGGTTCGCCGGGGACAGTGTAACCTTGTTCTTCTGCCCAAGCCGCGATTTGATCGGGGACGGTCGGATCGTAGGGGTTGTACATCGTTCCCGGTTCGATCTCGATTTGCAGGTTGATCAGCCAGTCTTCGAGCGGCTCGTAGTACAGTGTCCGCAGTGGCGCGGTTGGCGTGATCGGCAGCGCACTCACTTTAGCGACGCCACCAATGTATTCGGTCTGAAGCTCGACGATGTTGAGCGAGAGCGCCAATGCCCAACGCACGTCTTTGTTTTGCAGTACTGGGTCGAACTCGTAGTTGAAGAAGAAGTGACGGTCGTCATTTTCGTTCGGGTATGCCCACGGAAATTCGGTGTACCACGAACGCGCCGTTGGGGTGGTCTCCAACGTTGTCTGGAAGGCTTCGATATCAGCATCGAAGTAGGTATCCAGTTCGCCGCGCGACATGGCGATTGCCTTGCGGGCGTTATCGCCGTAGAAAATACTCAACACGTATTCAGGACCGACGTTGCCCGTGATCACACCCGCGACCGACCGTTCGGGGTCAGCACGGCGCTGGAACAGTTCCCAGAAGCCATTCGGATCAAACTCAATCGGAATGTAATTGCCCAGTACGATTGGGTTCTCGTCAACATAGGTCGTCAGATCAGCAATGTTCTCGTAGACATGCTTCGGCATGATATACATGCCGTTCCAGCGCGTCTCGAACAGCGTATGGAAGCGTGGGTTGGCGGTGCTGAGGTTGAATTGCACGCCGAAATCGCCCGTTTTCTCGACCGAGGCGAGAAACTGGTTGAACTGTGCGCCCCAGCCGCTTTCGGTCAGACCGGGCGTCGCCACCAGCGTTTCGACGGTGAACACCACATCATCGGCGGTGAACTGAACGCCATCGCTCCAATAGATGCTATCGCGCAGGTCAACGTTCATCTGGGTGTAATCGTCATTGTAGATCGGATCGGAGGTCGCAAGACCGTAGATGCGTTCGCCCGTTTCCTGATCACGATACCAGAACGTCTCGCTCATCAGGGCGTGACGGTGCGGCGTGACCGCGCCCGGTGCCCACATATTATAATTGCCCGCGACGCCATAGCGGAAAATCTGATCCAGCACGAACAATTGCTCGCGCGGCACGGTGACGGGCAGCCCTTGTGGTTCTTGAGCGAACCCGACGGATGTTGGCACCACCATCAGCACCAACGATAGAAGAAACAGTAATTTCCTGACCATCTGAAACACCTCTTTCATATATTGAAACTTACATCCCAAGAGCGTCGTTCTGAATTTTTCGCTCCTGTTCACAAAGTTGGGTGACGCATTTTTTCGGCGCTGCCCCGCGTTAATTATGGGTGGGGCAGCGCGCGGTCGATTTTCGTATGACCAATCGCGGTTGGACGACCAGCGGTTCTGGCTGTTGACCTGCCATCACATCGAGCAGCAGTTGCATTGACAATTTACCCCAACTGGCAAGCTGCTGGTTGATCGTGGTAATCGACGGGTTGAACTCGCTGGCACGGGGCAAATCGTCGAACCCAGTGACGCTCAATCGTTCCGGAATCGGGTAGTTCAACGCTTGAAGCTGAAGGATTGCGCCCATTGCCATCCGGTCGTTGATCGCCAGTATCGCCGTCAATTCGGGCTGCGCCGCCACCAATGCCGCCGCTGCTGTCGCGCCGCTGTCCGACGAGAAATTACCGTTGACACGGGGGAACGACGCGAAATCAAGACCAACCGCATCGGTGATCACGCGCATCCCCATGAGGCGTTGATCCGCCGCCGGGCTGACGCCATCGGGCAGCGCGATGATGCCGATCTGGCGGTGTCCCAGTTCCAAGATGTGCTGCATGATCAGCTCGCCGCCCAGAAAATTATCACTTTGCAGGCGGTACGGATGCGATGAATAACCGAGCGCGATAGTCGGAATGCCGAATTGCTCGACGACCGCCATGATCGGGTCGATCTGAAAATGGCTGTCAATGATCATGCCATCGGGATAGCCGCTCGCCAGCATATTGACGAAGCCGGAATCGACCTGACCGTCAATGATACGCGGCGAACTGAGCAAGGTGTGGTAGCCATTTTCGCTGCAAAAGGCTTCAATGCCGGACAGGATTTGCAGTGAGGCGAGTGCAGTGAAGGGCGTATCGTAAATGCGCGGGAACACTGACGCGATGATGCGCGTTTCGCCCGACGCCAACGCGCGGGCGGCGAAATTCACTCGATAGCCAAGTTCAAGGCTAGCGCGCAGCACCCGCGTTTGCGTCGCTTCCGAGAATTTTTCGGTGGTCGAGTTGGAGAGGATCCGCGAAGCGGTCGAAACCGCGACGGATGCTCGCTTCGCAACATCTTTAATCGTGACCACAATCAACAATCCCTTGCAAAAACGAGCAAATTCTTGAACTCAACCCTGCGCCTGACCCGAACGCATCGTCATTGAAAGCGTTAAAAATGTTTGTCGTGATCAACGCAAACGTTTGCGTCAACGAACAGTATAATCGCGTTTTGTGAAAACGCAAACGTTACATCAACCCGAAGTCTAAGCGTATTTCGTGAAAACGCAACCGTTTGCGCAAATGAATCGCCCACTTTATAATCTGATTTGGTCGTTCAAACTAAGCAAAACAAGCGCGTTTAGAGTCCTATTCGAGCATCCTAAAAACGTTCAAAATTCATCTGTAGATTGAGCTTCACTTTCAAAGGGAGTGGAAATCGTGCCTCGCAAACCCAATATTTTATTGATCGCCATCGACTCGCTGCGGGCAGATCATGTGAGCGGTTACGGCTATCATCGATTGACAACGCCAAACATCGACAAATTTGCAACGCAGGGCGTGACGTTCGAGCGGACGTACAGTCCGAGCATCCCGACAACCTCCGCCTATGCCTCGATGCTGACCGGGATGGACTGTTTCAATACGCAGGTGGTCGGGCTGCGCCATCAGGGCGGGTTGCGCCCTGAAGTCAATACGCTGCCAGAAGTTATGCGCGATTTCGGCTATGAGACGACCTGCGTCGGCTTCAGCGAGAACCCGAGTTCGCGCGGATTCGACAAGTACCTCGATTATCCCGCGTGGGGAAGCTGGAACGAAGGGCGCAGCCCGAAGGCGAACGAACTGAACAAAGTGACGATCCCGGAACTGAAGCGGCTGGCGAAGCGCCGTAAGCCGTTCTTCATGATGCTGCGGCACATGGATCCTCATGCGCCGTACCTGCCGCCAGAACCCTTTGACCGGATGTTTTATCACGGCAACGAGCGCGACCCGAAAAACAAGTCGATGGAACCCGTGATGAACTTCAAGCCGTTCCGCGATTTCTTTGCGACCTGGATGCCGCCGGGCATCAGCGACAAAGACTACATCATCGCGCAGTACGACGGCGCTGTCGCCTACATGGATGCGTGCATCCAGACGATCTTCACGACGCTGCAATCGCTCGGCATCCTCGAAGACACCATCGTGGTCATCAACGGCGATCACGGCGAAACGCTCTACGATCACGAATGCTGGTTCGACCATCACGGCATGTATGACACGGTGCTGTATGTGCCGCAGATCATCCGCTACCCTGCCAAGCTGCCGCAAGGTACGCGCGTCAAGGGTTACACGCAGCATATGGACTTGATGCCCACCCTGCTCGAACTGGCTGATCTGCCACAGGATAAAATCAAGTGGGCGTCCGACCTGCGCTTCAACGGGCGCAGCTTGCTGCCGATGATTCGCGGCGAGGTGCCGTCGCATGAGAGTTCGTTCTATATCACCGAATGTACGTGGATGCGCAAGCACGGTTGGCGCACCCCCGAATGGAAACTGATCATCGCGCTCGAACCCGATTTTCACTTCAAGCCCGAAATCGAACTGTACAATCTGATCGCAGACCCGGCGGAAAATCACAACGTCGCGGAGCAGCGTCCCGAAGTCGTCGCGTATCTGCGCGGCTGTATGGACGCATGGATCGCCAAGCGCACCGCCGAGACGGGACTCGAAAATCCGATGCTCACGCAGGGCGCATGGCATCGAGTCGAAGGGTGGGATCGTGGCTTCAAGACAGCGCAAGAAGCGTATGATACACTGCATATTGGCGACCCGAAACAAGCGGCGCGCCTGCAAGCGAACAAGAAAGCATAATTACGAGACTGCTCACCCGCGCAAGCGGGGAGAAGCGAAGCGATGATAGGTAAAAAGGTTCGTCATTTGCGGACTATTTTGGAGCGTTTTTCATGACCTTAAGAGTAGCGATTGTGGGTTTGGGCAACATCGGCAGCATTCATGGGCGCATCTATCACGCGCATCACGATACCGAGATCGTCGCGGTGTGTGACATCATCCACGAGCGTTCTGACGTGGCGGCGGAAAAATACGGCTGTCAGGGCTTCTATTCGGTTCAGGACATGCTCGCCAGCGGCATCCAAATTGACATGGTGAGTATGGCGACCGCCGGAGTCGAAAACGGCGGCGATCATTACACGCCAACGATGGAACTGCTGCGGGCGGGCATCCCGGTCTTGGGCGAAAAACCGATTTCCAACGATCTCGCCAAAGCGCGCGAAATGGTGGCATTGGCGCAAGAGAAAAATCTACGCTACGGCGTCAATCTGAATCACCGCTTCACCCCGGCGGCGCTGTATGCCAAAGAATGGATACAAGCGGGACGGCTCGGTGAAATCAACATCATCAATATGACCATGTGGATCAACAACCCGAACGAAAGCGCCCCCCACTTTCATATGCGCGCGCTCCATCCTCACTCACTCGATGTGATGCGCTATTTCGCGGGTTCGGAAGTGACGAAGGTACAGGCGTTTTTCAAAAAGGGACACGGGCGCAAGATTTGGTCGAATGTTCAGGTCAATCTGCTGTATGAAAACGGCATCATCGGACACCTGACCGGCAGTTACGATGCGGGCGGCACGTATGGGCTAGAGACGCTCGAAGTCGTCGGCACTGACGCGCGGTTTGTCCTGCGCGATGCCTGCGAACATCTGGAATTCTATCCGCGCTGGTCGAAAGAAATCGAAACCTACGATTATCTCGGCGGGATGAAGAACTGGACAGAAACATTCGATTCTCGCATCGGCAAATGGATCGAGCAGAATCAACAAGGCGTCGCGCCGGATCAGATCGATGCCTCCGGCGCGGACGCGCTGAAGGTGCAGACGATCATCGAAGCGGCGATTGAATCGTGGGACACTGGAAAGGTCATAGACCTATAATTATGTCGATGATCACGATTATTGGGCGCGGACATTCTGGCACGCGCGCGATTTCGCATACCCTGTATGGCAGTGGCGTCTATATGGGCGCGCTGCTCAACCCATCTGGCGATCTCATGCCGCCCCAGGCGATGTACGAAGCCTGCCGCATCATGGCAACGTATGTGCGCTGGAATGCCGATCTCACATGGGATTTCAGCGCGCTGCACACCATGGATATTCCGCGTGAGTTCAGCACATTGATCGCCTCTTACCTCGAATCGGTGCTGGACAACGACGCGGAGCATAAAGGCTGGAAGATTCCAGAGACCACACTCGTTTATCCGTGGATCAGGCGGCTGTACCCGGATGTGCGCTACATTTTCTGGGTGCGCAACCCGCGCGACTGTATTCTGAATCGGCACATCACCGATAACTTGCAGGATTTCGGCGTGCCGTCCCCCGTAACCGACGATGTGCGCTTACAGCGCGCGATATCGTGGAAATACCAATATGATCTCCTCCATGCCACGCCGCGCCCCGCGCATTGGATCGATGTGCGCTTCGAGGATTTCGTCTTGAAGCAGGAAGAAACCCTGAAACGTTTGGAGTCCTTCCTTGACATCCCATTGGCGCGCATCATCACGCGCCCAGATAGCGTGAATCGTTGGAAACAGGACACGGGCGTGAATTATTACGATTTTCTCGAACCCTTCATGCGTGAGTATGACTACGAAATACCGGAGGGATCATGACTCTGCGCGCCGCCGTCATCGGTTTGGGGGCGATTGGCAACCTGCATTCGGACATCTACAAGCGCGATCCGCTGGCGGAACTCGTCGGCGTCTGCGACCGGAATTCCGAACGCGCCGATGCAACCGCACAACGACTGGGCGTCCCCGCCTTCTACGATCTACAGACGATGCTCAATGCCCTGTCGCCCGACCTGTGCAGCGTCACGACCAGCGGGTATGAAAACGGCAGCGATCACTACGAACCGACGATGCAGGCGCTCGAATTTGGCTGCAACGTCTTGGGCGAAAAGCCGATCTGTAACGTGATCGAACATGCCGAGCAAATGGTCATGAAAGCCCGCGAAAAAGGCGTTTGCTACGGCGTCAATCTCAACCATCGCTTCACCCCCGCGGCGCGCTTGGCGAAAAAGTGGCTTGATGAGGGGCGGCTGGGGCATCTGCTGTTCGTCAATATGAGCATGTGGATCATGAATCCGGCGGAAAGTTCGCCCTACTTTCACATCAAATCGCTGCACCCGCACACAGTGGACGTGATGCGCTACTTTTGCGGTGATATCGAGGCGGTACAGTGCTTCGCCACCAAAGCGCCGGGACGCGCGATCTGGTCAACGGCACAGTTCAATTTTCGCTTCAAGAACGGCGTCGTCGGGCATCTAACGGGCAGCTACGACATTGAACGCGGACACCCAATGGAACGCTGCGAGGTCGCCGGAACAGGTGGGCGCTTCGTCTTGGAAGATATGTGGCGCGAATTGACACTGTATCCGGCGGGCAACCTCGAAAAGACGGTCTACAGCGACCCGGCTTTCGGCGGTTTCCACACCTTCGAGGCGACGTTCGCTGACCGCATCCATGCCTTTTTGCAGCAGGTGACGGACGGCACAGCACCGGACGCTATCGACGGTCATGCCGCCGATGCGCTGGCTGCCCAAAAAGTTCTCGCTGCCGCGATTGAGTCGCTTGAAAATGAGACGATTGTTTATGTTAAAGGATAAAATGCGATGAAACTGGGCGCGAATTCGGTCTTATTTGGCGGTTACGATCTGGAAACTGCCTTCAAATATCTGGCGCTGGCGGGCTACGACGGCATCGAGCTGTCGGCAATTGACGGCATGAGCGAACATCTGGTACTCGACCGCTGGCAGGAGCTGGTCGCGCCGATTAAAGCGTTGGCGCAGACCTATGGACTAGAACTGCTGGCGATGGAGCAACCGCATCAAGGCGCGGCGCTGATGGAAAAAGCCATGCAAGCAGCCGTCGAATTGGGCGTTCCGATCATCAATTGTGGACCCGGCGGCAAGTCGGACGATGAAGCCAGCTTGCAATGGACAATCGATGTCTTGGGCGATCTCACGAAAATGGCAGAACGCTATGGCGTGACCCTATGCGTTAAGGCGCACGTCGGTGCCAGCGTCTATAACACTGCGACCACGCTCAAGATCATGTCCGCCATCACCAGCCCCGCTTTCGGCATCGACATGGATCCGTCGCACGTCCACCGCGCGGGTGAGGATACCGTCGAGGCGCTCAAGGCAGTCGTCGCGCGCGTCAAGCACATTCATATCCGCGATTGCAAGGGGCGGCAGCAAAATCCCGGCAAGCCAGAAGATCAGACCAACGGACGGGGCGATATCGACCTGCTCGGTTACATCCGCGTCCTGCACGAGCATGGCTATGCGGGACCCGTCAACCTCGAAATCATCGGCGCGAAGGCGTACAGCGTTGAACACTGTGCCGTGATCGCGGCGGAAGCGCGCGGACATATGCAAGCCTGTTTGCAGGCATGTGGGGCGCGTTAAACACTTAGCGCATGTCCAGAAACGGGTCATTTGATGAGGGGCTTGCCGCTTATCAGCGCGCAGCGCCCCTCTAGGAACTCGTTTTGAACATGCGCCTTTATATCACATCAGTCAATCACGACGGCGGCTGAAACCGGCGGAATGACCGCGCCGTCGCGCACATCAAATCCTGTTTGGATTCGATATCGGCGCGGCAAGCCGATCTAGTCCAGTTCCCAAACGGCTTTCCCGCCCAGAATCCGTTTGATCTGGTCGGGAAAGCGGCGCGGATTTAAGGGTTTGGCGAGGAAGCCGTCGAAGCCTGCTTGGCGAATCGTCTCGATCTGATTGGTGTGAACGGTGTAGGCGATAATCGGCACGCTGGCGAGTGCGGCATTCGCGCGCAGTTCCTCAAGAATTTGGTAGCCATTGTAGTTAGGCAGTTCCAAGTCTAGGAAAATCACCCGCAGATTGCTCATCGCTTTCAGTGCAGCCGGAATCTTGCTCGGCAACGAGAGTCGAAGCGCCTCAAGCTCAAGATTACTGTTCTCTACCAGCGTAGCCAGAATTTCGCTGTTCAGTTCATTATCATCGACGATCAGGACTTGAGCTTTGCTCATAACACACCTTTCCTTTGAGTAAAATCCATTAGGCGATATACCAAACCGATTCGCCATTGATAATCTGCCGCATCAGATCGGGAAAGACCCGCACATCAACGGGTTTGGCAATCGCGCCGTCAAAACCACTGTGTTTAAGCTGTTCGACTTCTTGGTTCATCACGCTGGCAGTCAGCGCGACAATGCTTGCATTGGCATACGCCCCATTCGCGCGGATCATATCGAGCAGATCAAAGCCTGAATGGGGTTCGATGTGAATATCCAGCAAGATGAAGTCCGGTGGTTGCGGCAGCGCCTCGAGCCGCGCCATGAAATTGGCGCTGTTCTCGAACATGACGAAGGACTTGACCATCATGATTGATTTCATGACTACGTCCATGATTTCACGGCTGAGTGGATCGTCTTCGACGTATAGGTAGCTAAATTGATCGAACATTTAGACCTTCTCCCGTACGATTTGGAGTTTTTCGAGCAAGCGCAGCGGTTCGATGGGCAGCGTTACGTAGAAGCTGGAGCCTTCGCCAACTTCTGATTCGACCCACAACCGTCCCTCGTGTGCTTCGACCAGTTTTTTCGAGATCGGCAGTCCCAATCCCGTTCCACCCGCGTGTTTGATACCATGCTCCGTTTGCTGGAACGGCTCGAAGATGATGTCGAGGTCATCGGCGGCAATGCCTAGACCCGTGTCGATCACGGCGAACATGATTTCGTCCCCGCGCGTATTGGCGCTGATGGTGATGGTGCCAGACTCCGTGAATTTGCAGGCGTTCGAGATCACGTTCAGCAGAATTTGACGGATACGCCGTCGGTCACCAACTAAGAGCGGCAGATCATCATCAATGTCTTGGATCAGTTGAATGGGCTTGCTGCTCACCAGGGATTCGGCAGTTGAAATGACGGAACGCAGTTCGGTCTCTAGATTTACATCGTCCTCGACCAAGAGCTGAAGCATCCCCGATTCAATCTTGGTCACGTCCAACACATCGTTGATTAACGAAAGCAGATGTTCCGCGCTGCTGATGATTTTTTCCAACCCGTCACGCTGTTTGTCCGTCGTCGCGCCGAACAACCCCATGAGAATGAAACGCGCGAAGTTCAAGATGGCATTCAACGGTGTGCGCAGTTCATGGCTCATACTGGCAAGGAACTGGCTCTTCATGTTGTCCAAGGCTTGCAGTTTGTCCGCGACCTTGACTTGGTTGGCGTATAAGCGCGCGTTCTGCACCGCGATACCGATTTGCTCGGCAAGCAGGGTCATGATGCGCAGGTCGTCGTCTTTGAAGCGGTCAACCTGTTCGGATTGCAAATCGAGAACGCCGATCAGTTCGCCCGCTACGATGATCGGCAGCGTGGCTTCGGAGCGCGTGTGGGGCAGATGGGCATTCTTGAAGTGATTCGGGTCGCGCGTCACATCGTTGACCACGACGGCTTTCCGCCGTTGTGCCGCCAGGGGGACAAGTCCCACCGCATCGTTCAACGTGAACGACTTGTGTTCGGCTTTCAGGATTTCCCCAACGTCGCCGTTGCCCGCTTCATAGCGCAGTCGGCGTGTTTCTTCATCGAACAGAAAGATCGAAACATGATAGAGCGTGAACCCTTGCGCGGTTTGGGTCACAATTTCCTTGAGCAGTTTGGCATTGTCGAGAATGGTGGTGATGCGCAGCGATACATCGGCAACGACAGCGAGATCGCGCGTGCGCGCTGTAACGCGCTCTTCCAAACCCTCGACCAGATTTTGCAACCGGGACGCCATCGAGTTCACGCTGAGTTGAAGCTGACCGATTTCATCTTTCGAGGCGCGCTCGTTCACACGAGCCGACAAATCGCCGTCTTCGACCCGCTTCAAGGTTCCCACCACATCGAGAATGCGGCGTAGGACGGTGATATTGAACGAGAAGAAAATGATGACCGAGGTCGCCGCGACGGTCATCAGCGTTCCCAAGATGAACAATTGGGCAATCGCGGATTTCTGCGCGATTGCTTCGGCGTTACTCACCTCGATATACACATAGAAGCGCGGCGTGCGCCCATCGGCAGCAAAGACGGGCGCGACGTAGGTCAATGTGTCCTGATTTTGAATCAGGACTTGATCGACCGCCGTCACGCTCTGGTTGAATGCTTCAAGGTTGATGCCGTCAATCTCCTGAATCGCCTTGCCGATGTCGTCCGGGTTGGACGAGAAAAACACGACTTGATTGATCGCCGCGACCTGCGCGTTCCGCACGTCCTCACCAATCAATTCGCGCATCGTATCGGCGTTATTGATGGCATTGAGGTCAAGCAAGCCCGCATTCATCAGCTTGGCGGGCAAGCTGACCGTTGATTCACGGCGCGTATCGACCTGAGCGGAGAAGTTATTCAGGTAGATGATGCCCGCAATCGTCAGAGCGATAACTTCGACCAAGACAATGATGCCGCCGATTTTGAGGGATAGGCTGTTGAAAAACGCGCGCATGATTTTTCCCTATTGACCGATAAAGTACTGGGCTGGGTTGCTACCGGCTGGCATGGGGAAATCGAAGCCAGCGGGGATCAGCGACGGCGTGTTATGCAGACTATTGCTGACCATCATCTGCTGATCGGGGTCGAGTACCGTCCCAATCACGAGGAATTCATCGGCAGCGATTTGCAGCAGTTCCGTCATGAGCGCCGCTTGCTGGTCAGGATCAATGGTGGCTTGAATTTGGGTATACAGTTCCATTTGACGCTTGATTGAGTCTGGCGGCTCAATCGGTGTTCCCAGCGGTTGGGCGAGATTCCAGTTTGCCCATCCCCGCGCATAGGGAGCGCCAAACGGATGAAACGGGAAGTAGAACGACGGTTGCACGATCACGTCCAGTCCGCCAACCCCTTCCGCAGTAAAGGTATCGTGCGCTCCGCCCGCCACGAGCTGCCGATAGGCTTCCAAACTCGGTTGGTCGAGCGACTGAGCAACAGCATCGATTCCCACTGCCTGCCAGTCTTGCGCGATCCGCTCAAGGATTTGAAAGTTTCGCACCGAATTCTGCGAAATCGGCAGGACGAAGTGAATTCGGATGCCGTCGGGGCTGAGACGGTAGCCTTCAGCATCACGCGCTGCATAGCCTGCCGCATCGAGCATTTGATTGGCGAGATCGACATCGTATTCCGTATATTGATGCGCCATCTGCTCATTGAAGAACGGCGATTCGGGGCGCGGCGCAACCTGATATGCCTGACCAACAGCTCCAAAGAGGTCGTCAATCAGCCGCTGACGGTTCATGGCGTGCGACAGCGCGATACGGAAATCGCGGTTGTTGAACGCGGCATTCAGTGTCGGATCGGGATGATTGAGGTTCAAGAGGATTGCTGCGGCGGTTGAATTGGACGAAATCATCCGAACCGCGTTCAACTCCGCTGTTTCCATCAGATCGAAGTCACGGAAATTTGTTCCCATGAACAGCAGTGCTTCATCTTCGACAGGCGCGACGGCGGTCGCGTACTCCTCTGCACTCACGATGGCACGAAGTTGCACGGTGTCGATATAGGGAAGTTGGTTGAAGTCGCTGTCGATTTTCCAGTAATATGGATTGCGCTGTGCGGTCATGGTAGTGTCGGTTAGTTCGCTCACATGCCACGCGGTGAGGACGGGCAGATCGATACTCTCAAACGCGGATTTGCTGTTGAACAGGCTCACCCACGTATCAAAACCCGAACTGGCGACCAGTGCATCCACCTCAGGATTGAAATCGCGGTGAAACTGCTGAAGGTAGTGTTTGGGATAGCGCGTCAAAAGCGATCCGTCCCGATTGGCAAGCCGCTGCAAGAACAAACCGTTCGGAAATGCGAACCGCATGATTACCGTGTAGTCGTCTACTTTTTCCATCTGTACGGGTTCGCTGCCGCTGCGCAGCCAGAGCGGAGGAGCCGAGAAGCCAGCACGCAGCTCCGTATTTCTCAGCACGGAATCATAGGCAAACAGTACATCGTCTGCGTTGAATGGGACGCCATCCGACCAGCGCACACCTTCACGCAAATTCAACGTGTAGGTGGTCGCATCATCGCTCACATTGATCGACTGGACGAGATTTTCTTGCGGGCGCAGCCAGTTGGAGTCCCAACGCATAAGCGGTTCGTAGCCAATGGCATTGGTGAGCGCGCTTTCGGACGTGCCGCTCGCCGGATTGAACCTCAATAGGGTGCGGTCAAGGATAACCAGCGTGCCGCCATACGATCCGCTGGTTTCGGGCTGCAAAATGAGCGGGACGGTGGGCATCCGAAGATCGACGGCGGGCAGCGTTCCATCGGTTACCTGAGGGTGGGGCATAATTCCCTCTCAAGCCTGTTTTACACTATGCCTTCTGGTATTGACAAGTCATTTTGAGTAGGGCATAAAGAGGCGGCAATAGCTCACAAGGATTTATGCCCCAC
>DAOTUQ010000029.1:0-11995 GCA_034437055.1 Anaerolineae bacterium | reverse complement strand
TTTTGGCAAATTGAAACGCCAAATTTGTCTGCGATGAGAATAGGCTCTCCCTCAAAAGATTGAGGGTTTTTGTCGAAAACAACCTATTTCTCCCTCAAATGACGGCTGAGTAGTTACTGAAATATATAAAAAATAATATACAGTCAGGAGTTAAAATTGTCAAACATGATATCGTGTTCAAACGAAAATTTTCTAATGGCAAATTTTTTGTGCAACTGCACGTTGCACTAACCCTTCAATAATTTATACATGTTCTGTGTCATCGCTTGCTTTGAAGACTAATATTGCTAAGTGTTCGGTGAACCCAATCCATTTTTTAATCCAAAAAAGTAAATCGCCAGATCGAAAGCGAACCCGATACAATTTATAAACCTTTATAAGTATATCGATTATCTCTTCACCTATTCTCAATAGATAATCTAAAAGATTTTTGACGAATTTACTGACCTTATGTAATACTATACCTTCAAACGTCATTAAGATCAATAAATTTCACAGATATTTCATAACTGTAATGCCACTTAGACGATCAATAAAGATAGAATTCATAGTAACTACTCAGGGGTCGTTTTTCCCCTCATTTTGGCAAATTGAAACGCCAAATTTGTCTGCGATGAGAATAGGCTCTCCCTCAGAAGATTGAGGGTTTTTGTCGAAAACAACCTATTTCTCCCTCAAATGACGGCTGAGTAGTTACAATTCATATGTATGTGAACGATTGTCAATTTAGATTGGACACGCTCTCATTTGTTTTCAAGCGCCAATTTCTCACGCCAACTTTGTTCCGTTTTACCATAAAGTGGAATTGGGTCTACTTTTTAAGACTTAGAGTGAAACGAAATACGACCCAAACGATGTTGGGTCTTCCACCGCAACGCCCAACATCGTTTGGCTTTGTTTTCAGATTTCCATTATCATATTTAATGACAATGTAGTCACATTGTCGTGAACCAAGCACATCAATCTACTTTTTAATAATGCAACTTGAACTTAAATTTCGACTAACAATGAGTGGAAAGCAACATTGATGACAACTAACGAACGTGACAACCCATCGGCAGGCAGCATGAAAATTGATATCGGTCAGATTTCTTCGGCAGGTCACGTGGTGATCGCGGGTGGCAATGCGACAGTTTCTGGCGGCACGCGCGGGGATGGCAGCGATAACGATGTGGTGATGGTTGGGGGTGTAGAAGCGACGCAGGAAGAAGCGATCCAGTTGCGCAAGTCGCTCGATACGCTCGACCGCACCGTCGAAAACGCCAAGCTCGAGCCAGCGATCTATGCTGCCGCCAAATATAATGTGGCGACCCTGAAAGAACAGATCAGTTCGCAAGCCAAACCAAACGAGCATTTGATGGTACAAGCGGCTGAAGCCTTGTATCAATTCGGACCGGAGATTGCGGGTGCCGTTGTTGCCGCCTTCACAACGCCATTAGCTGGCAAGATTGTAGCCTATGCGGGGGAACGGGCATTGAGCTTTTACCGCAAGCTGGTGGGTGCCAGTCCAGAAACGAGTATGGAACCGATTCCACCATCAACCGAGATCGCCGAGGGCTAATGACGATGGGAAAATGGCTGCTGGTCGAGGATGAGCCAGATATTTACGAAATCCTCCATCATTTATATGACCTACCCGATTCAATGCCACTTCTGTTTACAACGGGTGAACAAGCCGTCGCGTGGATCGAGGCGGTGGAGTCGAACGAGATCACGAGTGACCTGCCCATCTTTGCGTTGATCGATCTGCGCTTACCGGGAGATATCGATGGAGTCGCCGTGGGGGAGCGGTTGCAGCGCAGCCCCCGACTGCGACACATGCCGGTGGTGTTGATGACTGCTTATCATCTCACGGCGGCTGAACGAGCCGATTTCATTCAGCGTACCCATGCCAAGCAACTGCTCTCCAAACCGCTGCCCCCTTTCCGCGAGCTGCGGGCGCTGTTTCTTGATCTGGTGGAGCGATCTGCCGAAGAGGCAGAGAACGCAAAGACTGCATAAAAATTGACTTCACCTCCCCCGTCTCGATGGTGAGACGGGGTGAGGGATGGACATCGCAAATGGCGTCCTCGGCGGCTGGCTTGCGATCCTTGCCTCAAGGAACAAGGGGGGCATCCGGCTCGCTAAGCTGCCGAAAAAGTGCTGCGATTTGTGTGTGTTCAGGCGCATCGAGACGTTCATCGGTTTTGACCGCCTTGAGTGCCAGCATGAGTTGCTGCCGGATCATGCGGTGTGAGGGCAGTCGCGTTTTCATGAGATTCCCCGCCCAAACTTCCCCCGCGATATAGATGCGGTAAACATCGCCCTCCTCCAATGCGTCTAACGCTTGTGGCACCAGCGTTTCTACAAACGCCCATAGGCGATCTTGTCCGTGATCGCTGCCCAGAATCGCACCACAAAATAAGGCGACCTCGCGCCAGCGAAAAGGATCATCGTTGAGCAGCGCGCACATATTGTCTGGAAAGCTCCACGCTTTCATTTCCGGCTTGGGTTGGCGCGGCATGACCACCTCATTATATTGTTCAATCAACGCACAAGCCGCCAAATATTCTTGGATGCTCAGGTGCAGGAAACGATACGAATCGGTGTGATCGGGAACGAGGATGCCGTTGCGGGTTGCCAGATATTCCAGCACATCTTCGATGGTCGCGCCCAATCCCCCGACATTGGTCTGCTCGGCAAGGAGTTGATCGAGCAAGGCAGCGCGTTTGATAGAAGCATCCTGCTCATAGCCGGTTTTATCACGCTGGAGATTGAAGGCGGTCAGTTGGAGTGCCTGACGCACGCGCTGGCGGTTGAGGGTGGCGAGTTTGGGTGCCAGCGGATCATCTTCGTTGGGTGGATTCCATTTATGCAGCAGATCAACCGTTTTCTCGTAAAGCTCACCGCGATTTTGGGGCAGACGACGATTTTCCTCGTGAATCAGGGCGATTAACGTTAGCAGCAGCGGTTGACGGGCAAGCGACCACAACCCCCGATTGTCCTGAAGCGTTTGGATCAAGTTGGCGGCGTACTTGGTGGCGTTCGTCATGGCGCTGTCGCGGTTGCCAAAGCTGGTCGGTCGGTTGACCGCCGCAAGGGCGTACCAATTCTTGATATACTGCTTGATCTGTCCCCACGTGTAAGGCGCAAGTTCCACGACCTCAAAACGGTCGGACAACCGCCACGGTGTTCTCGGTCGATACGCGGCTGTCCGGCACGTCACAACAATGCAACAGCGCGGATAACGCGCTGCAAAATCCTCGATGATATTGCGCGCTTTGCGCCGAGCCTGCTCATCATAGATTTCGTCCAGTCCATCGAGGATCAGCATTGCCCCGCCAATGGTTGTATCCCGATCATCCAGATAGCGCTCGACATACGGTTGAAAATCGGGCAGGCGGTCGCGCAGATGAGCAAGCAGACTGTCGGCAGTTTCGGCGCGTGCGGTTTTGGGGAAGTTCACGTGGTCGGACGAGAAACTTCTCAGATTGACGTAAATCGGCAGCAATGCGCCATATTTCCAATTCACCCCCAGCCGATCCAGTCCTTTGACGCCATCACGCGCTTCGGCTTGCGGATCACAGGCGTAGGCGAGACAGATGGTGAGAAAGCCGCTGAGGGTGCTTTTGCCTGTGCCGGGTCCACCCGTGATAATCAGATACCGCTCGTTGCCGAGTGCATCAATGATCGATAGCCGGTTGGCAGTCAAATCCTGTTCGTCGTCGCGCCGCCGCAGTTGATGTAATCGATCTGCGGTGAGGGTCGCTTTCCATACATCCAAGGGGGTATAGAGTTGATACAAGCGCATATGGACGTGTCGTGCTGGGTCGGAAACAATCGTACTAAGGTCAAGCGTATTCCAAGTCGCGCGCAACCCTGCCAGGTAACGAAGCAGCGCCTCATTGGCTTGATTATCGCTGGTGATGAGATTCGCGGTGTGTCCGGCGATAACGACTGAGCCGTTGGCGCGCAGGGTCTCCATTTTGAGCGTGAGGGACGAATTTCCCGCACGTCGTTTTCGCTGCGTCTGGACGCCCGTTGCATCGATCAGCATATCGAAGGCTGCGCGTTCATCAGCAGGCAGCTTAGTCACGACATCAGCCACCAATTTTTTCAGCGGTGGCACGGAAAAGGGGAGTTGTTTGCTGATGTGCTTCCAATACGCTGACAGCGGCGCGCATAAACCGGTCTTGTCCAAGAGTCGGGCGAAAGCCTGCGCTTCTTTTGCAGTGGTGGGAATAACAGGGAGCAGTACCAGCGCGAGCAGATGTTGGTATTCATCGGGCAGGGATAACCCCGCGACTTGCTGCTCCAAGTGATCATAGTCGGCAGCAATTTGAGCGCGCCACTGTTCCAAATTCTTGATCATCATTTTGCGTTCATCCAGTTAAACACGCTTTAAAACTTGCCTCTACAATGTCGTTATCAAGCTTCATTGGTTCGTTACCACGTGGGTCCTACTCCAGTTAAATTTGGTGGGCAGCGTAGTTCATCTGGGCCTGTTCCGATGTATCCACCCGGTGCCTCCGTTTCTATGGGAGTAGCGGTTAGTGTGCTGATTCCAGTTGACGAAAACGCAGGTAATACAAGCACACCTACTAGAATAACTGACAGTAAGGCTGTAATGGATTGTTTTTTCGGTTTTATGCGCCACATACCCCTATCCGAGAATTTCCGTTGAACACATCATTTTGGACAAAACCTGCCAGTGTTCAATACCTGTGCCAAAAAGGGGGCATAAAGAAGTAGGGTTTTCAGGTAAAGTGGAATCTCTGACAAGACTACACGACCAGAAAACCCATGAGCGAAATTATAGCACTGACGCACTGCCTTGTAGCCTGCCTCTCGCCGACGACCTTACGCCAACTCCGGCACATGGTCGCAGCGATGCTGTGCATGTCTGGACGAGTGACGACGTTGGGACTGTCGCGCTGGACAGACGACGGCGGGCGTTGTCGAACGCTGCAACGGTGGATGCAGACCCCCATCGAGTAGGGGCAGGGGCTGCGGATCGACGTGGCTGCGTGGCGGGCATTCGTCGATAACCGCGATATCCATCTGACGCATAAAGAACTGAGTCTACTGACGGAACTCGCAGCGCACATCGATGCGCTATGCACGCACCAAGAATTGTTGGCGCGGGTGTGGGGTGGCGAATATTGGGACGCGAATCATTATCTTCACATCTACTTTGGCAGGATTCGCAAGAAGATGGGCGCGGCTTACAGCGAGCTGATTGAGACTATTCCCGGCATAGGGTATATGCTGCATTCACGGCGTCCGCAAGCGCAGTTGAAAACATAAGTCAGTTGGATGAGCGAAGTTGGCACAGCGTGGCTCGTGAGTACCCCCATCGTCCTCGACAGCTCCCAATAGAACGCCAAGCGTTTGGCGGTTGGTGGAGCAAAAAGACGAGGACGAAGGAATCGGTCAGTCTAGACCGAACCGCTATTTCTTTTGGCGGATATTGGTCGGCTTCGGTGGGATGGTCGGCAGCTTCTCGACTGAGGAATTAACTGCATCCCCTTTGGGTGTTTTCTTTTGCTTCTCTTTCTTGCCCGTGCGCTTATCCACAGTATGAACTCCCTTTGCACAGCAAAAACGAATGTCCAGCTAGATGGTCAGATTGTTCGCCAATTTACTCGCTCATCCTCTTGATGCTCTGTCTATCAATGGCACATCGTTGTAGCGATGTCATGCGTCAACAACCGAAAACGCTGAGGATGGATGCCAAAGGACAAAATGGAGAATCAAAAACACGATTGACGTAATGACAACTCGGTTAGAATCCCACCTACCATAAGTCTAAACCTTCACTGCCCCTCCAACATCGTCCTTTTAGGGGGTGGCGTATCACCCTAAAGATGGATATCACTGCGCTCGAACCGCTAAAGGTATTCCCCTGCTCTACGATATAGCGGTGGGCGGGGGATGATCTTCAACTGGCTGCTAACGATAGTTGCCACGAATGCCGCGCGGTTGGACGGGCAGTCGCGCTTCGTATAAATGCGACGTGTCCCCGACGCTCAAGGCGCGCGGCGCGGCAAGTTGATCGCTGCGCTGCTCGAACAGAATCGTCGTGACTGCGCTCGGCGCGTGCCAGAAGCTGCACCAGACCAGCGGCGGCGGGATATGCAGCAGCAGCGACAGCCACAGCAGCGCCGTCCCATTGTGGCAAAATGCTGCGATCTGAAGCTTGTTATCGGCTGCGATGCGATAATTCGTCCCGTCGCGGACGCAGCCAAAACGGGCAAGAAACTGATCGGCGGCTTGCGAGAACTGACTCACCGTGTCGCGGTAGATGGGTAAATGCAGCGGTTCGGTGCTGTCCCATGTCTCCCAAGCGTGATAAGCGGGGTTGGCGCGCAAGCGTTCGCCGGGAATATCCCATGCTGGCATGAAACCGTCGTCAATCGGGTCAGGGGCGATGTCCCAGCCTGCCACTTCGATCAACCATGGGTGCGTTTCTACCGGGCGCTTGAGCAAATCGGCGCTATAGCGCGCGGTGATCTGCGCACGAGGCAGCGGCGACTCTGCAATGGTGTCAAGTCCATGAGCGGCGAGCCGCCGCGCGAGGGCTGCCGCTTCTAAATGTCCGGCGGACGTGATGGTGTTGTTCGGATAGTCGGGGTCGGCATGACGAATGATGTACAGGCGCATGATTCGATTACATCTCCAAGAGGATGGCAAGCGCACGCGGCGTATTGGTCGTAAATTGATCGACGCCGGATGCTTTTAAGCGTGGAATCTCTGCCAGCGCCGCTGGCTGATCGACATCGAGCGTCCACGCATCTAACTTCAGCCCGACTCGATGCAGCCACGTCGCCATGTTGAAGCCCTCATCCAGCGCGCGCGTCAACAGTCGATAATTCACATACCATGTACTTACATCCGACACGGCGCGGAACAGCAGTTCGCAGCGTTCCGCCAGATAGGCTGCCGGATCGAGCAGCGGTTGCATAGCGAGAATATGATCGTCGTGATAGCCATACGCGCCCAATCGGAACGGTGGCACACGCGGATCGACCGGCTGCGGACGATAATCGAGATAGAAGCCAATGTCGAAGCCCAAATCGAGCCATGCCGCCAGCGCGCGCAGCCGCCGCAAATGCCAGTCCGCGCTCGTACTGACCAGCACGCGATCCTTGAGCGGTTCGATCAAGCTCACCAAACGACGCAGCGGTTCATCATTCCGCAGCGGCAGCACATTCTTGAAGTCGATCTGAAGCCGCGAACGCCCGCCCCTATCGAGGAACAACGCCACCACCTCACTGAGCAGCGCCGGAGCATAAGGCGTCGCTTCGTCAAGCTGTTTAATATGCAGCGTTTTGGCGTTCGCGGCGGTGATCGCGCTCACATCGCCTTGCCCGGTGGTTTCCGATTCGAGCCTGGCATCGTGGACGAGCAGATAATCTGACGCTGCCAGCGCGGTCACGTCGATTTCGATGAATGGCGCGTCAACGTCGAGGCACGCGCGGATCGCTTCGAGCGAATTGGGCGGATACGACGATGAGTCGAGCGCCCCCATATGGTGTACCACAAGCGGCGGATGGTGAGGGTGCTGCATGAATATTCCTATACGTTGATCGGGCGGATGAAAAGTGAATATGGGATTGTAACGTTGATGATTAAACGGTGAAGGGATAGACGTTAAACGAATCAACAAGCGTACTTAAAATTTGGACGGTGGTCGTGCTTCCGAGCAAAAAACTGCACGGCATCCAGCGCCGACTGAAGAATCATCGTGATTTTCTTCACGCATGTCCTCAACGCCGCCATTGGATGCAGCCGGGGTTAGGGGTGAAATGAGCGCACATGGTCATGTACAACGTCGGGCTAAATGTCGATGATGGTATACGCTGGACGCCCATAATCTGCCGGAATGACCTCCATGTGAATCGCGCCGCTCGCCCCCTGTACCGTCGCGCGCTTGCCAACATGGGTATGCCCGCTGATCACGTGCGTGACCTTCGGACAGGCGGCGATGCGCGCGCCCAACGTCAGATTGCCGAAATACGCATTACTCGTGTTCCAGCCCACGTTGCCGGGTTTGCGCGCGATCCCTTCCTCGAATGCCGGGACATGCGTTGCCACGACGATTTGACGCACGTTGACATCCGCGTTCAGCGCCGCCAAGCGTCGTTCCAATGCCGCGCCGATTTCGTTGGCGAAGTCGATATCGCTGCGCTCCCAACGCATCAGGTACGCATCCGCGATGAATTCCATTTTTCGGCGGGCATAATCATCCGGCGTCATGGCGATTGCAGGGTCGCGCGCGCTGTAATCGTACCAACCCAGCGTCCCGCAGACCGCGATGCCGTCTTGCACCCACGCGGTATCTTCCAGCCAGATCGCGCCGCGTTCGCGCGTTAAGCGGGGGAGGACTTCTGCCCATAACTGGTCGCTGGTCGTGGATTTGTCCGCGCGGTTGATCCATAAATCGTGATTGCCCGCTAGAATCAGGCGCGGACAGGGGAGCGTTTCCAGCAGCTTCAGCAGCAAGTCGAAGCCGTTCACACCTTCGCCCACGTCGCCCGCGACCACGACGCAATCCGGCTGAAGTTGGGCAATTTCCGCGATGTGCCGCGCGAGAATATCATGCCACGCGGCGGTATAGTGCGTGTCCGATGTGATGACGATCCTCATTTCAGCGCCCCGACCAGCGCCCGGAAGTGTTCGCCGCGCGCTGCGAAATCCGTGTACGCATCGTAGCTCGTACCGCCCGGCGACAGCAGCACCACATCGCCCGCTTGCGCGACCCGCCGCGCGACTTGCACCGCATCATCCAAGGTGGCGACGCGCGTGACGCGCTCAGCGCCGCCCGCGAACGCGCGCACCTGCTTGACGACCAGATCGCCCAATTCGCCAAACGCGACGATATGCCGCGCTTTTGGGATCGCCAGCGCGATCATGTCTTCCCACGGCAGCTTTTTATCGCGTCCGCCCAATAACAAGATGAGTGGTTCGCGGTAGCTTTTCAGCGCCGCAGTGACGCGCTCCGGCGCGGTGGCGATGCTGTCGTTGACATAGGTCACGCTGTCGAGTTCGCGGACTGTCTCCAAGCGATGTGGCACGCCGCGAAAGGCGCGAATCGCGCGCAGCATCGCGTCCGGTGCGACGCCCGCCGCGCCCGCGATGGCGCACGCCGCCGTCACGTTCAGCACGTTATGATCGCCGCGCAAGCCGATGTCGGCGCGTTCGCAGACGATATGCGGATCGCCGTCGGGCGACGCCAAGCCCGTCACGATCAGCCGACTGCCCGCCATGAATGCGCCATCCGCCACCATGTCGCGCCCGCTGAACCACACGACGGGCGCGGCGGCAGCGTCCGCGAGGGCGCGGGTATGTCCATCGTCCCAACCGAGTACGGCGATATCGTCGGCGGACTGATGCGCGATCATGTGCGCTTTTGCCGCGATGTACGCTTCCATCGACGGATGACGATCCAAATGATTCGGCGTGAGGTTGAGGATCGCGCCAATCGGCGGGCTGACGGTCATGAGGTCGAGTTGAAAGCTGGACAGCTCCATCACGACGCGCTGATCCGGCTGAATTTGCGGCATCACGTCGAGCAGCACATCGCCCGTATTGCCGCCCACATGGACGGTATGTCCGGCAGCGCGCAAAATGTCGCCTGTGAGCGTCGTTGTCGTCGTCTTGCCCGCGCTGCCCGTGATGCCCAAGATCGGCGCGGGACAGCGTTCGACGAACAACTGCGCGTCGTTGGTGATGCGGATACGCCGTTCGCGCGCCGCATCGAGGATCGGCAGTTCGAGCGGCACACCGCCGGAGACGCACACCAGATCGGCGCGGTCGAGCAAATCGAGCGGGTGTCCGCCGAATACAAATTCGACGCCCGGATAGTCAGACTCGCTGAATTGCAGCGACTCGCGCGCTTTGGCGTCGCTGACGATCACCCGCGCGCCAAGCGTCGGCAGCCAGCGCGCGAGGGCGCGCCCCTGCCGCGCGAAGCCGAGGACGAGGACGGTTTGTGCGTGTAGAGGATCAGGTTGCATTTAAGTCCTTTTTTGAACCGCCAAGAGCGCCAAAAAAACAGCTTTTCTCCGCGTTTTGGGCGCTCTTGGCGGTTCATTTCCTTAGAGGAGCGCCAGCGCCACGCCCACCATCGCCGCCAGAATGCCGACGAGCCAGAACCGCTGGACGATCTGTGTTTCGCTCCAGCCGCTCAACTCGAAGTGATGATGCAGCGGCGACATTTTGAAGAGGCGCTGCCCCTTCGTGAGTTTGAAGTACGTCACTTGCAGGATCACCGACACCGTTTCGGCAATCGGCACGATGGCGATCACGGGCAGCAGCAACCATTGTCCGGTCATGATCGCCACCGTCGCCAGCGTTGCGCCCAATGACAGCGATCCCACGTCGCCCATGAACATCTGCGCCGGATGCGCGTTGTACCACAGAAACGCGAAGCACGCGCCGACGATGATGAAGCACAACTGCACGAGGAAGATTTGCCCCTGCAAGAACGCAATGATGCCGTAAGCTGCATAGGCGCTGGCGGTGATGATACCCGCAAGTCCGTCGAGTCCATCGGTCAGGTTGATGGCGTTGGACGACGCGATGATCAGGAAGATGCACAGCGGGATGAACAGCACGGGCGACATTGGGATCGAAATGCCGATCAGCGGCAGCGTGATTTGATTGGCGAACTGCAAACCGCCGTCGTAGAGCGAAATCACCGCCGCCGCGATGCCCGCCAAGGCAATTTGCCCGATCAGCTTGGCGCGCGGGCTGAGTCCCTCGCCAATCGGACGCCCACGCGACCGCGCGATGCCTTCCCAATCGTCAATCGCGCCCAACAACGCGAAGCCGACCAGCACGAACAGCGGGAGCAGGATGCTGGGACCCGTGACCGTGCGGATCAGGTTGACGATGTTCAATCCGAGCGCGATCACGACAACCGGCAGGACGATCATGATGCCGCCCATCGTTGGCGTGCCGGATTTCTTCTGATGCCCCTCCATCAGTTCGACGCGAATACTTTTGCCGATGCGCAGTCGCCGCAGCATTTCGACGAAGGGGCCACCCCAGATCACGCCGATCAAGAATGCCAGCGCGCCGACGGTCAGCGCGAACGGAAGTCCATTGTTCATCTCATCATGCTCCGTAGGGGTCGAGATGAAAGAAATCCTTGAGCGTGGCAAAGAAGGGTTCAATGCTGCATCTGCGCCGTTGGTAACGGGCTTTGCCTTCAGGCGAGGCGAGATACGCTGCCCGGTCACGGCGGTCTTGCGAGCTGGACTTGCCGATAGGTTTGGACAGGGGAACCAGCACTTCAATCTCGCGTTGCTGGCAGTCTGCGAGCAACTCCCCATCATCGTAACCGGCATCCAAAAGCAGGGTCTCGACTACCGGTGGCAAGTCATCCAGTTGTCCCTGCAAGACATGACTTTCACAACTGCTGCCTGTGACCCGCGCGCTCAAGACCACGCGCACCGTCGTGGGCGCGATACTCAGCGTGACATGGGCTTTGTAGCCATAAACCCAGCCATGATACGTCGATTGAATCCAGTCGGCATCCGTGTCCAGTCCGCGCAAGCCTTTGGGGACAATGCCCGCTTGTTTATCCCGCTTGTGCCACACGGGTCCGGGCGTGGCAAACGCCGAGCCATCACTGGCGGCAACCGTCGCGTCGGTGACGGCTTCCAGCGACAAGGTCAAGCCTAAGGCTTGGATTTGCGCTTCAGCTTGCGCCGCGCTTTCAGCCATCCGTCGATCCAGCGTTCTCCGGTCAGGAATGCGCCTCAGACCACACGCCGCAGCCACCAACGGCATGTTCGCCAAGTAGCGCCACAGCGAGCGGTGCGCCCACAACTGCTTCAGCAGACTCACCAGATACACCTTGAACAGCGTCTTTTCGCTGTAAAGCTTGGGTCCGCCTCGCTTCACTTGACTGGGTTCGGCGTCGATCCAGACCAGATCAATCAGCGCCAACAATTGCATCAAAGGATGATCCGCCGTTATCATTTGCTTGAGCCTTTTCGGTGGCGTC
>DAOTUQ010000028.1:0-85256 GCA_034437055.1 Anaerolineae bacterium | reverse complement strand
TTTTGGCAAATTGAAACGCCAAATTTGTCTGCGATGAGAATAGGCTCTCCCTCAAAAGATTGAGGGTTTTTGTCGAAAACAACCTATTTCTCCCTCAAATGACGGCTGAGTAGTTACTGTCGTGGAATTATTTGTTCATCGAGCCACGCTTCACGATTGAAATGTCGCAAGTCCAGGATGTCATCCTAGTGATCATGTACTTCGCCATCGCCATTTTTACGGGCAACCTGACGGCGCGTTTGCGCACGAAAGAACGCCAAGCCCAGTACAACGCTGAACGGACGATGGCACTGTATACGCTGGCGCACGAGACGGCGACCGCTGTCAACATGGACGACGTGCTGCATACCGCCGTCACCCAGATCGGGCGCGTGTTCGATGCCTCTATCGCCATCCTGCTGCCCAAAGAGGGTAAGCTCGATGCACAGCCCCATCCCGCCAGCACGCTTACATTTGATGAGAAGGACGCCAGCGTTGCCGCGTGGGTGTTCGCCAACAACAAGCCCGCTGGCAAATTCACGGATATGCTGCCACTCGCATCCGCAACCTATTTGCCCCTGCGCACGCCGTCGCGCACCGTCGGCGTGATCGGAATCTGCACCAACGACAGCCAACGCTATGCTTACGATCAAGAAGTCATGCTCGAAACCTTCGTGACGCAAGTCGCGCTCACCGTCGAACGCGAACTTTTGGACGAAGCGGGCGAACAATCGATGATGATGCGCGAATCGGAGCGCCTCTACACCACCCTGCTCAATTCGATCTCGCACGAACTGCGCACGCCGATTGCGACGATTGCGGGCGCGGCGAGCAGCTTGAATGATCCAGCGACAGCAGCACAACCGGACGTGCGCGCTGCGATGACGCAAGATATCCGCGATGCCGCTGACCGCCTGAATCGGTTGGTCGAGAATTTGCTCGACATGTCCCGTTTGGAAAGCGGACGCTTGCAATTGAAGCGAGAATGGTGCGATTTGCGCGAGATTGTCGCCATCGCCGTCACGCGCTTTGAGACGTGCATGACGCCGCGCGCGTTGACCATCACGCACGAACCCGATCTGCCACTGGTCGAGGTCGATTTCGTTCTATTGGAACAGGTGATCGTCAATTTGTTGGACAACATCTGCCATTACACGCCGCCCGACACGGCGGTACAAATCGAGACGCGGCGGCGCGACTCTGCCGTTGAAATCATCGTGTCCGACGCCGGCACAGGGATTCCAGCCGAAGAATTGAATCGCATCTTCGATAAGTTTTATCGCGTTCCCGGCACGGCAACGGGCGGAACGGGTTTGGGCTTGTCGATCTGTCGCGGCTTGGTCGAGGCGCATGGTGGAACATTGGCGGCGGCGAATCGACTGGAAGGCGGCGCGCGCTTCACGATTCGCCTCCCGACAAACGGTGCGCCGCCCCCTGTCCATGAGGCATCCCTATGAACACCGAGGGGCTGCAAGTGTTGGTGATCGATGATGAGGCGCAAATCCGCCGTTTCCTCAAGGTGGCATTGGAGGCGAGCGGCTATCAGATTCACGAGGTCAATACGGGGCTACTGGGTGTCACCAAAGCCGCGCAGATGCGCCCCGATCTGATCATCCTCGATATGGGCTTGCCGGATATCGATGGTTTAGAGGTGCTGCGGCGTTTGCGCGAATGGACGCAGACGCCCGTGATCATCCTGTCGGTACGTGACGCGGATCGGGACAAGATCGCGGCGCTCGACCTTGGCGCGGACGATTACCTCACCAAACCATTCAGCACGGACGAACTGCTGGCGCGGATGCGCGTCGCGCTGCGGCACGCCCGTCCCCAACCGGAACAGCAAATCTTCCGTGCGGGGAATCTGCAAGTCGATCTGGTGCGGCGCATCATCACCGTGCGCGATCAGCCAATCAAGCTGACGCCGACGGAATACGCCCTGCTGCGTTTGCTGATTCAGCACGCGGGGCGCGTCCTGACGCACAAGCAGATTTTGCGCGAGGTGTGGGGAAAGAATACGAGAACGAGACGCACTATTTGCGCGTGTATTTCGCGCAGTTGCGGCAGAAGATCGAGGATGATCCGTCGCTGCCGCGCATCATCGTGACCGAGCCGGGCGTGGGGTATCGGCTGGTGGAACCATAATTCATTACGTTTCTAAATCATCGAAATCAAACACGACACGAACGTTTTTTATCTTCACTTCACGTTGATTGAGAAACACTTTTGCGAGGCGCAATCGGGGAATCTGCTTGGTCGAATGCATCACGAGCGAAAGTAAATACTTCTCGACATCTTTCAAATTCGGGTGAAGCGTGATGGTCGGCGGAAGTTCATCGCTGACGGGTTCCCAAAACGAAATAACCTTCGCCTCTAAAACCTGTTTGAGCGTAGGACGCCCACGATACGTGTCTTTGCCCCAACCCTGTTCATGGGCAGAGACGCACTGCATGAATACATCATTCTTTGGGCGATTGCGATTCATAGGTTCGATTTTATAGCTCTAACGCCGTTGTACAAATGAAAAATCGCCCAAGTGAGGACGATTTTCGTTTAGGGTGGGTAACCGGGCTTGAACCGGCAACCTTCAGATCCACAATCGGATGCTCTAACCAATTGAGCTATACCCACCATGTTACGACCAAAACTATAGCATGGTTTATACCGAAAGTCTAGCCCTTTTTGCGCGCGACGATCACCACCGCCGCGCTGCGGGGACAGATTTCCTCGTGAATTTCCGCCTCGAAGTCGTAGCCCTCGAACAAGCGCCGCAACTGCGCGTCCACGCCCGCCGCGCCGTCGATGTTCTGCCCCGTCACGCGGTACGCCCATTCCAAGCCCGCGCGCGCCGCGCCGCCGCCCGTAAACCGTGCGCCCGGAACGATCACGAACACGCCGCCGCGACGCAGCACCCGCCCCACTTCGCGCAGCGTTCCCGGCGCAGAAATGAACTCGCTCGGAAACGTGCTGACCACTCCGGCGACCGTCCCATCCGCAAACGGCAGCGCATCCGATCTGCCGCGCACCAGCGGCGCAGGGACGCCATGCCGCGCCAGTTTCGCCCGCGCGATCCGCCCCATCGTCGGCGACAAATCCAACCCAACCGCGCGCCAGCCGCCCGCGTGCAGGTCAAGCTGCAAATCGCCCGTGCCGTGCGCGATTTCGAGGATAGCGCCCTCGGACGGCGGCGGCAGATGCTTCAACGCCGCGCGCTGCCAACAACGCCATGCGCCGAGCGACACGACCTTGCTCACCATGTCATAGGTGAAGGCGAACTCGTTGTACAACAGCCGAAAGCCGAAGCGGACGAGTCCGACCCATACGCGCATTACGACGGACACAGCTTACTTTTTCCGCCGCGCAATTTGGATCGCGCCGCCGTCGACGCGCACATCATACGCGCGAATCGGACGTACAGCGGGCGGCGTGAGGTGGTCGCCCGTGCGCACATCGAACGATGCGCCGTGATGCCGACATTCGAGCGTGAAGCCGTTCAATTCGCCATCGGACAGTTCATAATCCTCATGCGAACACATATCTTCGACCGCGTAGAATGTGCCGTCAACATTGAACAGAACAACGAAATCGCGCCCCAACTGTACAACCGCACGGTCGCCGGGTTGCAGCTCATCCGTCTGCGCGACGGTGACAAAATCAGCCATGCTCAATCCTCGTCCGCGCGTTCGTGCTGCTGCCACACGCCCAAGCCGTACAGCGCCACCGTTAGCACTTTCAGCGACAACAAGCCGCACTTGACGCGATTCATCGACAGGGGGATGCCGATCATGTCCAGTACGTCCTGTTTGCCGATCTTCGCCACATCGTCCAGCGTCTTGCCCAGAATTTCCTCGCCCAACATCGACGCCGACGCCTGACTGATCGCGCAACCGTCGCCGTCCCACGCCAACGCGACGATGCGCTTTTTGTCGTCGTCCAAGCGCAGCGTCAGCCGCAAGCGGTCGCCGCACAGTGGATTGTTGCCCTCATGATCGAAATCCGCCGGATCGAGAATCCCTTTGTGGCGCGGATTTTTGCCATGATCGAGGATATTCTCGCGGTAAAAATCGTCCATCGTTCACCTTCTAGCCCGCAAACGTCACTTTCGCCTTGTACAGCGCGTCCACGAGGCGATCTACTTCATCGTATGTATTATACAGGTAGAAACTCGCGCGCGCCGTCGCCGTCACGCCAAGCCGATCATGGAGCGGCTGCGCGCAGTGATGCCCCGCCCGCACCGCTACGCCCTCGCTGTCAAGCATTTGCGCGATATCGTGCGCGTGAATATCGTCGAGCGAGAACGCCGCAACCGCGCCCTTTTTCGCCGCGTCGGGTCCGTACAGCCGCAAACCCGGCACTTCCGACAAGCGATCCAGCGCGTAGGCAGTGAGCGCCTGCTCGTGCTGATGGATGTTTTCCAAGCCGAGCGCCGTCAGATAATCAACCGCCGCGCCCAAGCCAATCGCCTCTGCAATCGACGGCGTTCCCGCCTCGAATTTGTACGGCAGATCGTTCCATGTGCTGCCTTCCAAGCGAACGCGCGAGATCATGTCGCCGCCGCCCATCCACGGCGGCATCGCTTCGAGATGATCGCGCTTGCCGTACAGGACGCCGCTGCCCGTCGGCGCACACATTTTATGCCCGCTGAATGCCAGAAAATCGACATCGAGCGCCTGTACATCGATGGGCATGTGCGGGATCGACTGTGCCGCATCGACCAATATCAGCGCGCCCGCGTCATGCGCCATGCGCGCCATCTCCGCCACCGGATTGACCGTCCCCAACACATTGGAGACGTGCATCACCGTCACCAGTTTGACCGACTCAGCGCGCAAGAACGCCGCGAATGCTGCCATGTCGAGCGTGCCATCGTCCAACACGGGAACATAGCGAATCGTGAAGCCCTTTTCCGCCGCGAGGATTTGCCACGAGACGATGTTGGAATGATGTTCCATCGCCGTGGACACGACCACATCGCCGGGACGTAGATTCGCGCGCCCCCACGTTTGCACCACGAGATTGATGCTCTCCGTCGTGCCGCGCGTGAAGATGATTTCGCGCTTGCTGGCAGCCTTGATGAACTTGCGCACCTTGATGCGCGCTTCTTCATATGCGCTCGTCGCGTCTTCGCTCAGTTTATGGACGCCGCGATGCACATTGGCGTTGTAGCGACGGTAGTAGTCGTTCATCGACTCGATCACCGCCAGCGGCTTTTGACTGGTCGCGGCATTGTCGAGGTATACCAACGGCACGCCCGGACGCCGCTCTTGATGCAGGATCGGGAAGTCTGCGCGGATTGCGCTCACATCATAGGGCGCGTCGATTTGGGTCATACTGCTTCCCCTTTTAGCAAAAACCCCTCTCCCGCAAGCGGAAAAGGGGTTGAATTGGATGGATTCTGGTCGTCAGCGATTCGTGCCAACGATTTTGGCTTCGAGTCCGTTGCGCAAGCGGTCGCGCACACGCTCGAACGGCACACGGTCGAGCAGTTCCTCGAAGAAACCTTCGATCAACGTCAATTCCGCGTCGGGACGCGGGATGCCACGACTCATCAGGTAGAAGATCGGCTGTTCTTCGAGCGTGCCGAAGGTCGCCGCGTGTGTACAGCGCACGTCATCCGCCTGAATCTCCAAGCCGGGAATCGCGTCCATGCGCGCATCGTCGCTCAAGACGAGGTTGCGGCTCGCCTGAAAACCGTCGATCTTCTGCATCTGCGGCAGCGACTTGATCATGCCCTGCCACACCGAGCGCGCTTCATCTTTCGCCGCACCCTTGAAAAGCAAGTCGGAATGCGTCAGCGGTGCATTGTGATTCTGCTGCGTATCATGGTCGAACGTCTGGTCATTGTCCGCGAAGAACATGCCCGTGACGCGCGCATTTGCGCCTTGCCCGACCAAATCGGCTTCGATGAACAGCTTGACCATCTGCCCGCCCATCGTGCCAACGATCCAATCGAGGTTGCCATCGCGCTCGACCAACGCGCGTTGATGGCTGAACTCGTAGGTCTGTCGATTCCAATCCTGCAAAGCGACATATTGCAAATTAGCCGCCGCGCCGACGAGCAGCTCCGTCCCGCCGATGTAGCCCGCTTGCGTCGTAATCGCTGCCGTCGACAGATAATCGACCAAGACCGTCGCTTGCGCGTTTTCTTCGACTGCCACGAGGACATGCCCCATCGTCGCGCCGTCGTGCGTGTTGGTCATGACCACATGGAACGGCAGTTCCGCCGCCACGCCGCGCGGTATGTACAGGAACACGCCATGCGTCCACAACGCCGCGTGCAGCGCCGCGAACTTGCCATCACTTGGCGGGACGGCGCGCGTCATCAGGCGTTCGCGCACGAGCGACTCATGGTCTTTGCACGCCGTCAACAAATCGGTGAAGATGACGCCTTTTGCCGCCAGTTCGTCTGCCAATTCGCTTTGGACGACGTTGCCATCGACAAAGATCAGCGTTCCGCCCTGATGATCACCGATGAGCGGTTCGCGGTTCGCGGCGGGGACAACATCAATGGTTCCCGCACCATTCGCCACGAAGCGTCCGGCTTCTTCCCAGCGCACACCGCGATAATCCGTCCGCCGCCATTCTTCATCGCTCTTGCCCGGCATCGGCATTCCGACATAAAGTTCCCAAGCGGCGAGTCGGCTCTCGCGCAGCCACAGCGGTTCGGCGTTCGCCGCGCTCAATGCTTCGACATCCGCTTGAGTGAAGATGGGCGCGGTTGCCCGCGCCTTTCGTAGGGTATTTCCCATTAGCCAATCGATCCTTCAAGTTGAATCTGGATCAAGCGGTTCAGTTCGAGCGCGTATTCCATCGGCAGTTCTTTCACGAGCGGCTCAATGAAGCCGTTGACGATCATGGCGTTCGCCTCGTCCTCGCTCATGCCGCGACTCATGGCGTAGAACAACTGATCTTCGCCCACGCGCGACACTGACGCCTCATGCCCCATCGTCACATTTTTCGCGTCTACTTCCATCGTCGGATACGTGTCAGAGCGGCTGCGATCATCCAGCAGCAGCGCATCGCACACGACATTGCTTTTTACGTTGTCCGCGCCTTCAACGATCTTGAGCAGCCCGCGATAGCTGGCGCGTCCGCCGTCTTTGCTGATCGACTTGCTGATGATCGTGCTGGTCGTGTTCGGGGCGAGATGCGTAATCTTCGCACCTGCGTCCAACTGCTGCCCCGCACCTGCGAAGGCGATGGACAACACTTCGCCATGCGCGCCCTCGCCCGCGAGGATGACGGCTGGATACTTCATCGTCACCTTGCTGCCGAGATTGCCGTCCACCCATTCCATCGTCGCATTTTTGTACGCAATCGCGCGTTTGGTCACGAGATTGTAAACGTTCGTCGACCAATTCTGAATCGTCGTATAGCGGCAGCGTCCACCCTCATTGACGATGATTTCGACAACGGCGCTGTGCAGACTGTCCGAACTGTACGTCGGCGCGGTGCAGCCTTCAACGTAATGGACGTAGCCGCCATCTTCGACGATGATCAGCGTCCGCTCGAACTGCCCCATATTCTGCGTGTTGATGCGGAAATACGCTTGCAGCGGCATTTCGATGTGGACACCCTTCGGCACGTACACGAAGGAGCCGCCCGACCATGTGGCGCTGTTGAGCGCGGCGAACTTGTTGTCGTCTGACGGGATGATCGTACCGAAATACTGGCGCACAAGATCAGGGTAATCACGCAGCGCCGAGTCCATATCGGTGAAAATTACGCCCTTCGCTTCGAGGTCTTTGCGAATGCTGTGATAGACCACTTCGGATTCATACTGCGCGGTCACGCCTTGCAGGAATTTCTGTTCCGCTTCGGGGATGCCAAGCCGGTCAAACGTGTTCTTGATGTCCTGCGGCACATCGTCCCACGACTTACCCTGCCCGTCCGACGCGCGGACGAAGTAGAAAATATCGTCGAAGTCGATTCCGCTCAGGTCAGCGCCCCATGTCGGCATCGGCTTCTGGCGAAAGATTTCATACGCGCGGAGGCGATATTCCAGCATCCACGCGGGTTCGTTCTTCATCTCGCTGATCTGGCGGACGATTTCAGGATCAACGCCCTTGCGACTCTTAAAAGCGTACAGCTTCTCGGAATCGTGAAAGCCATATTTTTCCTGATAGGACTCATTGACACCTTTTAGCGAGGACTCTTGTTGAGTGAGCAGCTTTTCGCCCACAACCAATTCATCGACCATTGTTCGTCCTTAATCCCTTACACACCGACTTTTTCGCGGATCCAATCGTAACCCGCTTCTTCGAGGTGCAGCGCCAGTTCCGCGCCGCCGCTCTCCACGATTTGTCCTTGAAACATCACATGGACAAACTGCGGCTTGATATAGTTCAAAATGCGTTGATAGTGCGTGATCACCAGCGCGCCCAGCGTCGTGTCCTTGCTGCGCAGCAGGTTCACGCCTTCGGACACAATGCGCAGAGCGTCGATATCCAAGCCCGAATCCGTCTCATCGAGGATGGCGATCTTCGGCTGCAACACTGCCATTTGCAGGATTTCGGCGCGCTTCTTCTCGCCGCCGCTGAAACCTTCATTGAGGTAGCGCCCGGCGAAACTGCTGTCCATTTGCAGCATTTCCATCTTTTCGCGCATCAGCTTGCGAAACTCGTTGATGGAAATGCCTTTGCTGTTAGGATCGACCGCTTTCATGCGTGAGTTAATCGAAAGGCGCAGAAAGTTGGCGACGGTCACACCCGAAATTGAAACCGGATATTGAAACGCGAGGAACAGTCCGGCGCGGCTGCGTTCGTCCGCTTCCATCTCCAGCACGTTTTGACCATCGAAAATGACTTCGCCTGACGTGACTTCATATGCCGGATTGCCCATCAGCACATTTGCCAGCGTACTTTTTCCAGAGCCGTTGGGACCCATCAGCGCATGGACTTCGCCCTGATTGACCGTGAGATTCACCCCGCGCAGAATCGGCTTCTCTTCAACCGATACGTGCAGGTCCTTAATTTCGAGCGCAGCCACCATCGACGGCTTTATCCTCTCTGAGGTGTAACACCTGTTAAATTTAATTCGTACCCTACGTCATCAATGAGGACGAGTATAGCAGTGGGATCGGGCAAAGTCAACATTTTAAAGATGAAAATGATAAAAATTGACTTAGAAATTCCCATGTGCTAATCTACTCACAAATATTGCGAAATGAAGGAAAACGAACATGAGCGAGATGGTGATCGATAAAGAAGTTGGACTGCGCGAAGAACTGCGTAAGGTCATTGACCCCGAAATTGGCATGAACGTGGTTGAACTGGGCTTGGTGCGTCGTATCGAGGTCGAGGATACGCGCGCGCATTTGGTCGTGATCATGACGACGCCGTTTTGCCCGTATGCGCCGCAGTTATTGGAATCGATGCGCCGCGTCAGCCAAGAATTTCTCGGCGTGCCAACCACCATCGAAATGGGCTTGGAGATGTGGGATCCAACCATGATGGAAGAAGGCGCGGCAGAAGGCTACGATTGGGGTCTCTTTTAGGCTAAAGGCAAAAGGACTGCGGCTAAAGAACCGACAGACAAATTGACTGAGCGTTCTTACTCAGTCCTTTTACCTTTACCCGCAGTCCTTTTTTACAGCCCGACGCGAAACGGATTGAAGTTCGTATCGCGGTCGAAATAATCCTCGTTTTCGGCGCGCTTGAGCGCCCTGATCACGGTCAGCGTGACGGGCGTCAGCAGAATTTCGAGCCCTACTTTGAGGATGTAATTGGTCAGCATCAGCGACGGCACAATTTCCCACGGAAACACGCCGAGCGCCGCCGCGATAGGGAAGAAAATCAACGTATCGACGCCCTGCCCGACCAAGGTCGATCCAATCGTACGCAGCGGCAAAAAGCGCCCGTTGGTAGCGACTTTCAGCCGCGCGAGGACAAAGCTGTTGCTGAATTCGCCCGCAAGATACGCGATCAAGCTGGCGACGATCAAGCCGCTCACACCGCCCAAGATGACATTGTACGCCGACTGTCCCGCATACCCATTCCACGCCGATTCGCCCGGCAGTACACCCGCCACCCACACGAACAGCCCCATCAGCACCGTCGCCAGAAAGCCCGTCCAGATCACGCGGCGCGAACGCTGATAGCCGTAAACTTCGGTCAAAATATCGCCAAAAATATAGGCAATTGGAAATACAAGGGTTCCGGCATCGAAACTGAGCGGCAGTCCGAACAAGCTGATCCCCACATCGATGATCTTGGCGCTGCTGAGTAAATTGCTCAACAGCAGCACGGTCACGAACATCGCCATGATAAAATCGAAGTATCGATAATCTCTACGCATGATCCCCGCCCTCGACACCTGTCCATGAGCGGCAAATTGTCGCACGCGGCAACGATTTTCTCAAGGGAAGCAATGGCAAACGGATATCTCATTCCGGTGGGCGTTCACCGGATCGAACTGATGGTCTCAAACTCGCGCTTCATCGCGCACGCCGCGCCAGCACCAACCGCCGCTGACGCGAAAGCGTTCTTGGCGTCAATCCGCGCGCAAATGCCCGATGCGTCCCATCACGTCCATGCGTTCCGCGCGGGTTACGGGAACAGCGTGACCGAAGGCATGAGCGACGATGGCGAACCGTCCGGCACAGCGGGTCCGCCCGTGCTGGCGGTCGTGCGCGGCGCGGACATTGGCGATATCGTCGTCGTCGTGACCCGCTATTTCGGCGGGACTCTGCTCGGCACAGGGGGACTCGTGCGGGCGTATGGTGATTCGGCGCGCGAAGTGCTGGCGACGCTGCCGACGATCCGCAAGATCGAGCGGCATTTGTGGGGCATCGAACTGCCCTACCATTTTTATCAGCCGATCAAGAAGCTGATCGATCAGCACGAGGGCATCATCGACGAAGAAACCTTCGCGGGGGACGTGTCGATCTTCGTCACGCTGCCCGTCCACCGCGAAGCCGATTTCGTCGCCGCCGTGATCGAAACATCCAACGGCGTCGTGCGTCCGGTCTTATTCTCGTAAAAGAATGGCGCGCCGCATCGACATTTGTCAACGAGGGACTGAGAGAAAAAGCACGTTAGGATGGGGGGTTTTACTCAGTCCTCAGCACGTTCCGCTATTGGCTTATGTCGTGCCATCCGTCGGCGGCGCTGGTAGTGCGGTGTTGTAATTACACGTCCCATACGAGCCGCCCAACACAACGCGATAATCTGCCGCCCGATTCGGGTTTGGATCGACCACGACATTCGCATCATCCACGCGCAAGATACGCTGGAGCAAGCCACGACTGCTGTCCCGTGACCGCGCCGCCAAATCGTAGATCACGGTGTTGGACGTGGTAATTGCGGCGGCATCCCCGATGATCGGAATGAAGCCGTCCCATGCCAGCCGCTCCGCCGCCACTTGCGCGAGATCGCTGTACCCTGTGGCGTTGATAATTTCGACCGTGGGGCGTTGTTCGCGCGTTTGCAGCGCCGTAGGCGGGGTGTAAAACTGCTCCAAGCGCGCGCGCAGTGCCTCCCAATTGATCGCCAGCACGCTCGATCCTTCTGGCGACGACCACGAGTAAACTTCGACATTGGGACGCAGCGTGTAGGACGCGATCCGCTGTGGATCGAGGCTGGCGGCAAGCGGCACGAGCGACAGCATTTCATCGATGCCGATATCCGTCTCGACAATTTCGAGCAGTTGCGGATACACGTCCGCCACCTGCTGTACGAGATTGAGCGACTGAATCCGCCGCCACAGCGCGCGCAAAAGCTGCTGATGCCGCCGTCCGCGATCAAAATCGCTGGTTGTGCGGCGGCTGCGCGCATACCACAGCGCCAAATCGCCGTCCATCTCATGCACACCGACGCCAAGCCGGAACTGTGCCCAATTTTCTTCGACGCTCGGATCGAGCGTCGGCTCGATTAACCGCCAATCCTCGATGATGCAATCTACAGCGATATTCACGCCGCCCAAATCGTCCACAATCTGGCGGAAGCGGGTGAAATCGACGCGCGCGTAGTGGTCGATCTCGATGCCCAAGTTGTAGCGAATCGTATCGCGCAGCGCGCCGATCCCACCATCAGGATGTTCCGACTGCACCCCATACGCGAACGCGGTATTGATACGATAGATTCGATCATCAGGGATGTAAACGTAGAGATCGCGCGGGAGCGACAGCATGGCGACTGTCCCCGCCGTGCGATTGATCGACAAAATCACAATCACATCCGTGCGCCCAATGTTCCGGGTATTGAAGGTGTCGCTGCCAAGCAAAAGATAATTCGTGATGTCATAGTCGCCCTCGTCTAAGAGCGCGACGGCTTCGGGGATCGCGTCGGGATAGCTGTCTTGCGCGCGCGTTGGAGACGCGCCGAACATCAGCGCCGACAGCGCGAACGCGAAAATCAATCGCCACATGAGAACGTGCCTTCACAATCAAGAAATCGCTGTTTTCAATGTAAGTCATTCGCCCGAAGGCGGCATGTCGGCTGTACCATGCTCGCCCTCCGCGCGCTGTTCGGTAAAACGTCGCATCCCCTACGGAATCGAAACGCGCCCCATCCATAGACAAGGCGCGTCGTATGGCGCGCCGCTGGCACGCCCGTTCATCAGCGTCGAATCAATAGACGTTGAGGATCAATGGCACGTTGTCGAGGTTGCCGCGCAGCAGCAAAAACTCGCTGGCGATCCAACCGCGTCCGAAGGTGCCTTCGACCAAGACCCACACCACATCAGGCGCAAGTCCCACGACAGTGAAGGTCGATCCGCCCGACGCTACTGCTAGCGGCGCGAACTGAGGTCCTGGACCCGTGCGGATGTTGACGAACGGCGTATTGACGATGGCGATCACGGGGGCGAGTTCGATCACCGGAATCGGCAAGCCGCTTGATGGCGTGGTGACTTCAACGGCAGACTGCTGCGCCGCTTCCGTTGCGGTCAGCACACGAGTATAGATCGTCGTCTTGGCTTTTTCGATCCAACCGTTGCCGAAACCCGGCACGAAGATCGCCACCCATTCGACATTGCGACTATCGAACGCCTCGCCCAACACGACGAAATCAACATTCACGTCTTTGTAAAGCGTGGTGATCACGCCCGATGCCTCGAACGGACCCGGACGCAGATTGACCGAGATCACATCCAACGACGCGCGCCGATTCGAAGCCGGAACGCCGCCCGCGACGCGCGTTCCAAACGGTTGGGGCGCGCCCACAAGCTGAACGGTGATCGGCGTCGGAAACGCCATGACAGGAGACGGCGCTCGCACATCGATCACGGGAACATACGTGAAATCGCCGCGCGCCAGCACAAAATCGACATCGATCCACGCATTACCAATCGGTGTCGCAACCAGATACCATGTGGTATCCGCGTTTGATGCCAAGACAGGGAGTTCCGATCCGCCCGGCAGCGTGACGAGAACGGTATATTGTGGACCGGGTCCCGAACGCGCGTTGAGCGCGGGGGTGTTGACGACCATAATCGGCGTCGCCAGTTGCAGCACAGGAACGGGAATTTGGGCTTGAGCGAACACGACATACAATGGCGCACTCACAATCAGCAGCAGCAAAGATGAAAACAGCAGACGTTTCATTCGCATGGCGTATTCCTTATTCGCTCAATCCCGTTTGACGGGGAATTCTGCACAATTTCATCCAGTATATGCGAAAAACGCGCGCGGTGCTGTAAGCCAAATGTCCCAAAATTCATATTTTTCATATACAGGACGTTGATCGACCGTCTGGCAAGCGTAGGATGCGCGTCCATCACGCCGATCAGTGGACAAGTATGCTGTAGATCAATACACTTCGTTCTAAAAAGGAACAGCGTCTATGAAACGCTTCGGCACAAGCTGGATGGGTTGGCGCGGAGTCGCGCTGCTGCTGCTATTGAGCATGGTCGGCGGGGTCAACGCGACCGATATTTGCGTTGGCGGGGCGTGTGGCGACGCACGCAACGGCATCAGCCCCAACGAAATCGCCGCGTACCCCGCGCCCAATGTCACCCAATTGGCGATCAATTCCGAATTGATTGGAGATCGACTGTACCAGCGCGTCAGCGGCGCCATCGACATCTACGACGCGCCCGCCGGAAACATCACGCGCACGCTGGCGGCGGGCTTCAACTACGTCACCACATGGTCGCCCGAAGGCGAATGGACGCAGATCAACAACGGCGAATGGGTGCGTACCGAATCGCTGCGTCCGGTGCGCCCATCGACCTATGCGGGCGTCCTGCTCGGCAACCCCATGCCCTACCCGATGGCGTGGATTTTGGTCAATGTCGTGCCGAGCCGCGCGCCGGGCGTCGAGCCGCTGGACGGCGATCTTGCCATCTTGCGCTATACGAAAGTCAACTTGTACGCGACGGTTGAAATCGATGGTTGGGAATGGTATCAGATTGGCGTCGATCAATGGGTCGAACAGCGCAACACGGCGCGCGTGCTGCCTGTCACCCGTACCGACGCCATCGATACCGAAAAATGGATCAGCGTCGATCTGTACGAACAAGTTGCTATCGCCTATGAGGGCAGCACACCCGTGTTTGCGACGCTCGTAGCATCGGGCTTGTCGGATTGGCCCACCAATGAAGGCTTGTTCCATGTTTATGTTCGTTATGCGCGCACCGTCATGAGCGGCGCGGACGGACAGCCCGATTTCTACTTCTTGGAAGAAGTCCCATGGACGATGTACTTTGACGGCGATATCGGGCTGCATGGCACGTACTGGCATGACGGCTTCGGTTATCGGCACAGTCACGGCTGCGTCAATCTGTCGATCCAAGATTCGAATTGGCTGTACAACTGGGCGTCAAGCGAGATCGATTTGACCGTGCCAGCAGACACCGGCGCGGCGGTCTACGTCTACAGCAGCGGCGCATACGACTAAGCTGTCATTCCTTGCAAGGGCATGGTGCGCCATGCCCCCGCCCATTTCCATGAATTGAGCGCCCCCTACCCCGTTTTGCGCCCGCGTGCTATGATGCTTTCCCCATGCTAAAGTCAACGAGGAGCATCTGCGCCGTGCCGCGTTCCGTCAATTATCGGCTTTTGCGCCGTATCACCACGCAGCTTGAACAACACATGGCGGGCTACGGCTACGAGCCGTTCGATACGCCGATCATTCAGCCGACCGATTTGTTCCTGACCCGCGCAGGCGATCAGGTCGTTAAACGGCTGTTCACCTTCGACCGTGATGGACAATCCATTGCGCTCCGCCCCGAATTCACTGCGCCCGCTGCCTATGCCTATGCCCAACAGCATCCCGATGGCGCCGCAATTGTACGCTGGCAGTTTAGCGGCTTCGTCTTTGTCGATTACGCGACAGGCGCGCAGCAGCGCATGAGCGTTGGGGCGGAGTTGTTCGGCGCGGGCGGAGCGGATGCCGATGCCGAAATCGTCACCATCGCGGCGCGCGGCTTGGATACCCTTGGCGTGCGCGATTGGAACATCGATATTGGGCATGTCGGCTTGCTGCGCGCAGTGTTGGAGCGTTTCCGACTCGATGCGCGTACCGAACGCTTCATCCTGCATCATCTGGCGGCATTGTCCAATCCCGCACAGGGCAAAGGCTATGTGCTGGAACAATTGGATCGGCTGCTGCAAGCACCACCTGACGTCGATTTCGCTGTGCCAACCATCAACGATGTGGAGCGCACACTTGATGCCGTGTTGGAGTCGGGACATTACGGCGTGACGATGGGCGGACGCGACCGCGCCGATATCGCGCGCCGCTTGATCCAGAAGCGCCAGCGTTTCACCGAACGCCATCAAGTCTCAGCGGCGCTCGATGTATTGGAACACGTCGGCGGCACATGGACGAACGTCGAACGCGCCTTCGATGAACTCGGACGCCTCGTTGAAGGCGACCACGAGCGCGCCATCTTGACCCGCTGGCACGGAACCATGCGCGCCATCAACGAGAGCGGGATTGACCTCAGCCGCATCACCATTCGCCCGACATTAGCGCGCGATTGGGAATATTACACAGGCATCGTGTTTGAACTGCGCTCAGCGCACGACGCGCACATTGGCGGCGGCGGGCGCTACGATGAATTGGTCAAACTTCTGGGTGGCGAGCGCGAGACACCCGCCGTCGGTTTCGTCTATCACATCGATCAACTGATCGCCGGATTGGAGGCAAGCGAATGAACGAGCCAACGAAACAGCCGATCACATTGGCGCTGCCGAGCAAAGGCGCGATTGCCGATCCAACGCTCAGTTTTCTCGCGGACTGCGGCTTGCGCGTCGATAAGCCGAATCCGCGCCAGTACACCGGGACGATCCCGGCGATTCCCGGCGTCGAAGTGCTGTTTCAGCGCGTGACCGATGTCGTCTACAAAGTCAGCGACAGCACGGTACAGTTCGGTATCACTGGATTGGATGTAGTACGGGAGCATCCAAGCGACGATCTGATCGTGATTCACTCGGATTTACGCTATGGTTATTGCAAACTTGTGGTCGCCGTACCAGAAAGCTGGATCGATGTGGTGACGACCGCTGATCTCGCTGAGGTGGCGCTCGACTTCCGCGATACAAAGCGGCGCAATCTGCGCGTGGCGACGAAATACCCCAACATGACGCGCCAATATTTTCATGCGTGGGGAATTCACCATTTCACGCTGGTCAACGCCGAGGGCGCGATTGAAGCCGCGCCGACAATTGGCTACGCCGATGTGATCGTGGATTTGGCGCAAACCGGGACGACGCTGCGCGAAAATCATCTCAAGGCGCTGCCCGATGGCACGCTGGTCGAGTCGCAAGCGTGCCTCGTCGGCAATCGGCGCGCGCTGCGCGATCCGGCTGTGCTGAACGCGGCGCGCTTGCTGTCCGAACGTATCGATGCGGCGCTGACCGGACGCGAATACTCGCAGCTCTCGGTCAACATGCGCGGCGAGAGCGCGGAAGCCGTCGCACGCAAGGTCGCAGCGAACGCACTCACACACGGATTGAAGGGACCCACTGTCGCACCGATTTACGGCACAGACGACGGCGACGGCGGTTGGTTCACGATTGGCATCACGATTCCGACGAAACATCTGCTCCCGGCGGTCGAATATCTGCGTTCCGTCGGCGCAACGCAGGTGATCGCCGCGCCCGTGCGCTATCTGTTCCTCGACAATTCCCCGACTTTCGCGCGGCTGTGCGCGCAATTGGACAATCGTTAGGCAAAAAAAGGGGCTTGCCGCTGGCAAGCCCCCACAATATGCCAATTCAGTTTCGCTGCTCGATTGCCCCATTCGTAAAGACCCCTCTCCGTCTGGAGACTGAGGGGAGGACACCTTTTCAAGAACCTCACCCCCTGACCCCCTCTCCACTGCGTGGAGAGGGGCGGGGTATCTATTCCGTCAGCGACCCTTCGCCAGTATTGTTTGTTTCCGGCACAGGCTGCATCGGCGCGGTAATCGCCTGTTCTGGCGGTTGACCGGGCAGCGCGGGCGCGACAACTGGCGGCGCGACGACGATGGGCGCGGGCGGCAGCGATGGCAAAACTGCCGAACCCGGCATGTAACATTCCGTCCCGTTCACGTTCAACGTCGGCTTGAGCATCGCGCTCACGTTATCCATCCGCACCCAACCGAGATTGGTCGCGGGTGACGGATAAATCGACACGCTGACGCCCGCCCATGGCGTGGTGGTGTGTGTGCGCACGACATAGGTTTCCAACGCCGACGCGGGTTCGAGCCAGAACACGCAGACCTGCAAATCGCTGAAGTCGGATGAGTGGATCAGCACCGTCGCGCGCTGGCGAATACTGCTGCTGTTGCCCAAGTCGAGCGAGACTTCAATGGGCGTCGCATTCGGCGCAGGAACGCCCGTATTTTGCAGGATCGACCCGGCGGGCGTGCCGAACGTGCGATACATCTCCGCGACATCCGCTTCAAGCCGCGTGACAATCGCGCCGAACGTCCCCCAGGGCGCAGTCGTCCCCGTAAACGTTCCGTTCTGAATCAAGTTCGCGCTGTCCGCGCCCGCGCCGGCACTCGGCGTATGCGGGTCGATGCACAGCGTTTCGGTCAAGCCGGGCGCGTTGGGGATGCGGAACATGCCGACGTTATCGACTTGAATCCAGCCCACACCATCGGCAGGTGAACCGTAGATGCTCAGGACGGCGCTCGACCACGCGGTCGGCGTCGAGAGGTGCATCCGATAGGTATCCAGCGGCGTGTTCGGCGCGAGCCAGAACGAGCAGATTTGCAGATCGCTGAAGTCGGGGTTGTGGACGAGAAGCGAGACGCGCTTGCGCGCGGGGCTGATATTGCCCAAATCGATTTCGACCACCAGCACTTGATCAGCCGTCATCGGCGCGAACGTATCTTGGAACACTACCGCGCTCTCGCCGCCTTGATTGCGGAAGAACTCGAACGTTTCGCCTTGCAACCGCCACGTGATGGCGTCAAAGACGTTCCACGCATTCAGCTCGTCCGCGAAATCGCCGTTCGTAATGAGATTGATGCGCTGAATATCGAACGATTCGCTAATCGCGTCAAGGTAGCCGGACGCGGTGGCGCGCAGTGTGTACGTGCCGGGATTGGCAATCGACAGGTCATCGAAGACCGCGACGCCATTGACCGTATTGACGGTCAGCGTCCCATCCAGCGTGGCGAAGGTCGGATTGGCATCGAGCGCGATGGTGACAGGAACGCCATCAACCGGAACGACCGTGCCGCTCACATCTTGCACTTCGACGGTCAGAACATCACCGTTGAGATCATTGATGATGAAGCCTTGTTCTTGATCTTCCGGCTGCACTGGGAAAGCCAGCTTGACGGCGGGCAGTTCCGTGTTGATGCACCATTCGTAGACGTAGCCATCGTCGCCAGCGAAGGTGTCATAAGCGTACAGCGTCCAATCGCCGCTCAAATTCTCGCCGGAGAAAGCACTCAACAGTTCATACGGTACGTAGCTTTCGCCCAAGATGAACGCTTGGGTCGGATTTGAACCACTGTTGCAGTCGAAGAACGAGTCGAGCAGCGCCGCATCATCCAAATACATCGACAGGTCGTTGCCGCTGCAATTGCCCGGCGGCGATGCCAGCAACATACTCACGCCATCATGCTCAAGATAGAAGACGGTATCGCCAACGTAGGTGTGTTCCGCATCGAACGTGACCGTGATCGAGTCAATCGGATCGACCGCCAGCGGCGGGATGGTGATGGTAGACACCGTACCGTCGAAGTCGTTGTCGATAATCGGTAGGCTGCCCGTCCAATCGGCGTCCAAATCGCTGGCGCAGAACTGTCCAGTTAGGGTCGTCACCTCGAACGGCTCGGTGGTCGCCGCCGTCCACAGCGGCACGCTTGCCGTCAGCGTATGTGTGCCGGGCGCGTTGATATACAAATCATCGAAGTTTGCCGTGCCATCCACCAACGTCACAGTGCGCGTCCCAAACAACGTGCCAGGTCCGGTACTCGTGATGGTGACGGCGATGCCATCGATATCTACAACGTCGCCCGCGCTATTGATAGCGTAGACGTTGATGCCGCCGTAAGGTTCGTCGAGAATTTGATTGAAATGCAGATCATCAATCTCGGAGAATCCGTAGTCAAGCGTCAAGCCAGTTGGATAGATATTGAACGGCACGCTGGTATCCGAGAATGCGCCGCTCGTCGCTACGAGCGTATAGCCGGTGCCAATCGCATCGATGCTCAGGTTATTGAAAACTGCCACACCGTTGACGGTATTGATTGTCAGCGTGCCAGCCAGCGTCCCGCTGCTCGGATTATTGCCAATCGCCACCGTAATCGGCACGCCATCCAGCGGCACGACCACGCCCGCGCTGTCCACCAACATGACACGCACGCCCGTCGCCGCGTTGATGGTCGCCGTTGCAATCGTGTTCGTCGGCTCGACTGTGAAAACCAAGCCAGCGACCGGCTGATAGACGCGGAACGGATCGGTATAGTCGCTGTCATAGCTGCGCGAATAGGCGCGCACGATGTAATCGCCCGGCAGCGCGACGCGCGGATCGGGGAAGGTCGCCACGCCGTTGACGGTGCGCGCGCTCAACGTTCCCAAGAGTGCCGCGCCGCTGCTGTTGACCGACAAATCGATGTTGACGAGGACATTGTTCAGCGTTAACGGCACGCCGTGACGGTCGAACAAGCCAACTTGCAACCCGCCCGCGCCGCCCAACGTCTGCGCGATTTCGCCATCCGCAGGTTGATCGAGGAACATCAACTGCTGACCGCTCGATCCAGTGTTGCCGTACAGCGTCAGCTTCCAATCGATCAGCGTGCCATCCGTCCCACGCGCATTGGTATCGCGGACGCTCAACGTCCATATACCGTTGGGATTTTCACCCCAATTGCGCACGGTCATCAGATCGTAATCGACAATATCATCACCCGTATCGTTCGGACGCGGCGCAAGCAAGACGCTCTGCGTTCCCGACGGCGCGGTGAGGATGATTTCGAGATCGCCGCGTTCACTGTGATCGACATTCAAGCGCACGATGGCATGTTCCAAGCGGAATGTGCCATTGGGAACGGTCACAGCCACACTGCCCGTGACTGCGGGGGCATTGTTTGGAATCGGGGCGTTGATTGGGATGACAGGCGACGCATAATTCGAGTCGGGCGAGACATTCACCCAATTCTGCGCCAGATTGACCGCCGCCAGCGCATCCACGCGCCCGAAACCGTACTTGTGATTGATATGGAATCCGGCTTCATTAACCGTCCAATCGGAATCCGTCGGATCGTTCTGGGTCGCGGTTTCCGCGAGGATGTGCTGCACATCACGCCATGTGAGCGTCGGATTGGCTTCGAGCATCAATGCCACAACACCCGACATCAGCGGCGTCGCGGACGATGTACCCCCGAAATCATTCGTACATTCAGGACTCGCGGGATAGCCGTTGTAGCCCGCGCTGCCCGTGCGATCCGTCGTCGTGATCCCTACTTCGTCACCGCTGCCATCGCCGTTGCTCGGTGCAGCAACGTGCAGCGACGCGCCCGGCTCGCTGTACCACGCCTGACCACCCGTATTATCGACGGCGGCAACGCCAATGGTATAACGCGAACTGACATACGAATCGGCGTTAGCATAGTCGCCGCTTTGGAGACCGTTGCCCCCCGCCCACACGTAGACTGTCCCCAAGCCGCCGCGCCCAGTCAGCGCGCCCTGCTCGACCGCCGCCAGCGCCAAGTCGCCCACGCCGCCGAAGACCGTGCCGCTGTCAGCGGGACCCCAACTGTTGCTGGAGATATCATTGACATCCAAGCGGTACGTCAATCCGTCTGCCTCAAGCGCATCGGTGGTGAAACTGCTGATCAGACGAACACCCGACACATTCGCGCGATATGCTACACCGACACCGCAGGTCGATTCATCGCGCGCCGCCGCTACGCCCGCTACGGAGGTACCATGCGCATCGAACGGTAAATCGGCAAGCGGATCATCATCGCTGTAATTGAAATCGTAGCTGCCGACCGGATTGTAGTTCGCCGCGAGATCGGGATGCGTATATTCAATCCCATCATCGACAATCGCAATCTGAACGCCCGTCCCATCGAAGCCCAAATTCCAAGCGGGCTGAACATTGGCATCTTCGCCGGGTGTACCGCCGAACTGTCCGTTGTTCTCCAAATGCCATTGATCGCCATACAACGGATCGCCCAACACAATGGGCATATCCTGTCGAGGGTTCGACGTCGCGCCGCGTTCCGCGCGTTCAATGTAGAACTGCTGCGCATAGCGTAACACTTGCGGCGCGGCACTCAGCACGGTGGCGGCTTGATTCTTGTCCGTCAGCGACGTATCGCTGTTCGCGCGTCGAAAAACAAACGTGTCCGCCAATGCCGACACCTGATCCACAAGCTCGAATCCGAGTGACGCTGCGACTGACGCCGCATCCACGCCCGGCTGCAACACGACCGCCCAGAGATCGGACGGATGCGCCTTCATCCCTTCATAAGGGGTTCCCTCAACTGACGCCCATCCCGCCAACGGCGGGCGCATCGGCGCTTGCGCTTGGATATTCAATCCCGGAATCAGGACAATGCCCAAGAGCGCACAAGCGACGAGCAGCGGAATGGCGCGTAAGAGTCTCCTGTTTACCATTTCAAACAGACTCCCTCTACAAATCACGAATCAAATAGTTTTTGAACAGCGGTTACCCATCCCAGGACGTAATTCCGCAATCCAACTTCTAACCGTAGTTTAATGATCTTGACGCGAACTTACAACAATTTCATGGTGCAAAATCGAGGGTCGTATCGATGAGGCTGCGCGAATCAGGATCATCCGCCCTCACACCCATTTCAACCGCCATGCTCAAGCCAAGCAAGCGAATTTCCGGCGAAAATTTCGCTGCGTCCGCCAAGTTCATCGTCAGAAACGGGCAGCAGAACAGCGCCAATTTGAAGATCGCACGCCAATCCTCATGCAGCCAACCGCGCGTCTTCAGCTCACGGATACACGGCTTGAGGACGCGCTCGACCTTGCTGTCGAAGAACATGCGACGGACAGGATGCAGCGTGTAGTCGTGTTCGACGTGCCACACGTCGCCCGCGCGTTCGAGCCGAATGGCTAATTTTTCACGGATTTCGTTCGGGAAATACATCCACATCGCAAAGACGTTATGGAATAGGGGCTTAACCAGATCGAGCAGCGCCGAATGGCGTCCCGCGAACGCCGGATCGAAGTACATCAGCCCGTCAGCGCGATAGAACAGATTGCCATTGTGCGCGTCGCCGTGTCCAATCACCGATGCACCGGGCAGTGTCGGATCGAGATAGCGGATCGCATTTTGAATCGTGGTCTCCAAAGATGCGCCGTATTCCCGCCCGTTGATCACCCATTGAACACGCTTGATCGCCCCCATCGTCTGCGTTGAGCCGTCGGGCAGATCGACCGTGATATCGTCAGCATAGAAGCGCGCGAGGCGTCCGCCCGTCAGCCGATGATAGAACAACTGATGGATTGGCGCCTTGGCGGCATCGGCGGACTGCTGCCATGCCAGCGTGCGTTGATAGATGCCCCACAGCGCATCATCGGCAGCATTTTGCGCAGCGGTCAGCGCGGCGAGATCATGGCGTTCACCACGTTCCAGCATCCACGCCACATCGAACACCGACGGATCATCGATCACAGCGTAGATCAACACCTGTTTGCCAACTTCGCCCGACTCATAGAGCGGCTGCGAGATCGAATAGCCCGCGTCCTCCAATTGGCGTGCGTTGTAGTATTCATCGATCATAGTGTCGGATTCGACGTGCGTCTTGAAGAACAGCCGCCGTCCATCGGTCAACGTCAAAAAACCGTTGAACGAATTGAGCGATACTGCCAGCGGGCGAAGTTCGACCCCTGCGACGGATAGATCGAACGCAGCGCGCAAAAAGTCGAGGAGTAGGCGTTCCGCTTGCGGCTTGTCACTGAACTGAAGGCGCTGAATGTGCTGCAATAAATCATTGTTCATCATAACAAGATCGAACCGCAGAGGCACGGAGGCGCAGAAGCATACTGCCCCTTCTCTCCGTGTCTGCGTGCCGCTGCGGTAACTTTCATAGCCCTAGAATCTCGTTGCGTTTGCGAATTGCGAAAGCGTGCGCTGGAAATCCCTCGTAATCCGCCAGCGTTGCCGTGATGCCCTGCAAACGGGCGTAGCCTTCGGCGGACAAATACCCGATTCCGGTGCGTTTTAGGAAGTCCCACACGCTGACCGACGAGAAAGTTCGCGCGAATCCGCCCGTCGGCAGAATCGCGTTGAGTCCCAAGCAGTAATTCGCCGTCGGAATTGGCGTCATGTGTCCGAGCAGGATTTCGCCCGCATTTTTCAGTTTTTGCAGCGTGACAAACGGTTCGGCGGTCAGGACTTCGAGATGTTCGGGCGCATAGTCGTTGATGAACTGGATCGACTCGTCCAAGCTGGTCGTCAGCAGCACACCGCCGTAATTCGACAGCACAGTTTCAACAAAATTGCGCCGCCATTCTGGGAGCTGTGCGATGTATTCGGGCAGCACATCGAGCGCAGCGCGCGCCACGCTTTCGCTGTGCGTGACCAACAGCGCCGCCGATTCCGGACCATGTTCGGCTTCGACCAACAGATCGAGCGCCGCCAAGCGCGGATCGGCGTGTTCGTCCGCCAAGATGATCGATTCACTGGGACCCGCGGGTAAGCCAACATCCACCGTCCCATAGAGCAAGCGTTTCGCCGCCGAGACGTAACTGCTGCCCGGTCCAATCAGCTTATCGACCTTCGGAATTGTCTCCGTGCCGTATGCCAGCGCCGCAATCGCCTGCATCCCACCGACAACATAAACATCTTCGACACCGCAGACTTGCGCCGCCACCAGCGACGCCGCGTCCGCCTTGCCTTCGGGCGTTGGCGGTGTGACCACAATCAAACGCGGCACGCCCGCTACTTTCGCGGGCGTCGAGAGCATCAGCATAACCGACGGGAACGCGCCCTTGCCGCGCGGCACGTACAATCCGGCGCTGGCGACGGGCGTCACCTTCTCACCCGCCATAATTCCGGGCTGCACTTCGGTGAACCACATCGATTCGGGCATTTGTTCGCGGTGGAACGTATCGATATTGGCGTGCGCCGCTTCAATCGCCGCGATCACCTCTGGCGACACCGCCGCGCGCGCCGCCACGAAATCGTCCGGCGTGGCGCGCAGCATCCCGGCGTCGAAGTTCGGCGCGTCGAACTGGCGCGCGTATTCCACGACCGCCGCATCGCCGCGCGTGCGCACCGCGTCAATCACGGATTGTGCCAGCGGCAGCAGTTCGCGGATATCTTGTTCAGCGCGCCGCATCAACTTCGCGCGCGCCGCTGTCGTCAGTTCGTTTAACTTCAAGTACTGGATATTGGTCACGACTTCGCTGGCTCCAATGACCCGATCATTTCCGAACGCCGCCGCGTGCCATCCCAACGAATATCGGGGACGAGGATATGCGCGTACTGCTGGATACGGTCGCGCTGTTCCAGCAGGTCTTGCAACATGATCCGCATCTCTGCCACCACGTCATGGGTCGGCTTGTAGCCCAACTTGATCAGATTTTCGCGGTCAGGATTGTAGTAATGGGATTCTTTTTCCTTGCGCGGATTGTCGTAATGAGCAATTTCCACGTTCAAGCCAATCGATGCGCCCGCCTCGCGGACTTTGTGCGCCAGTTCTTCGATGTTATAGCATTCCTCGAACTGGTTGAACACGCGGTATTCGCCCGGCTTCGGCGGATTTTCGACGGCGATGGTCAAACACTGCATCGAATCCCGCAGCGGCAAAAAGCCGCGCGTCTGTCCGCCCGTCCCGTACAGCGTCAGCGGATGTCCGATCACCGCTTGGCAGCAAAAGCGGTTGACCGCCGTGCCGAAACATTGATCGAAGTCGAGGCGACTGCGCAGGCGCACATCATCGCCCATCTCGTCGATGCGCGTCCCAAATACGACACCCTGCATGATGTCGGTTGAGCGCAACCCCCAAATTCGGCACGCGAACATCGTGTTGTGCGTATCGTGGACTTTCGTCAGGTGATAGAAACTGCCCGGTTGACGCGGGAACGGAAGCACTTCTTTGCGTCCGCGAAATTCGACCTCAAAGAAACCTTCGGGAATATCGACGTTCGGCGTGCCGTATTCACCCATTGTCCCCAATTTGACCAAATGCGCATCCGGGCAGACTTCGCGCATCGCCCACAACATATTCAGGCTGCCGTTGACGTTGTTCGTGTGCGTCCACACGCTGTGGGCTTGATCGATCATCGAGTACGGCGCGGATGGCATCTCTGCAAGGTGAACAATGGCGTCGGGCTGGAAATCTGCCAAGACATCACGCAAGAACGCATAATCGAGCAAGTCACCCTCGTGATAGTCGAGCGCGCGCCCATATTTCTCGCGGAATGCAGCCAAGCGCGTTGGCATATCGGCAATCGGGAGCGCGCTGTCGCTGCCCATCTCTGCGACCCATTCGCGGCGTAAGCCCTTGTCCACACCGCCAACGTGGTGTCCACGTGCCGTCAGGTATTGCGCCAACGCCCAACCCAAATAGCCGTCAATACCCGCGATGAAAACCTTCATCGTGTATTCCCTCTCCAGTATCCGTCAACATTGATGACAACACCCACCCGTACAGATCGACGCGACGCACAAGTTTAAGCACCGATTATAACTGTAGGGGCATGGCGTGTCATTCCCTTACGCCAATCATACCGTTTGCAGCGCCCGCGCAGGCTGAAAATCACCGAAGTATCCGCGCGCCGTCAACAGTTCAGCGTTAAGAATTGCGCAACCCGCCGCGCCACGCACCGTATTGTGCGAGAGCGCGATGAACTTGTAACCGAAGATCGAACACGGGCGCAGCCGCCCAATGGTCGTGGTCATGCCCGCGCCCGCCGCGCGATCCCGACGCGGCTGCGGGCGATCTTGCTGACGCAAATACAGCGTTGGATGTTCGGGCGCGGTCGGCAGATTGCGCACCAATTCTGGCGCGCGCCACGTATCCCACGCATCGATCATTTGCTCGTGCGTCGGCTGTGCATCGAGCGTCACCGACACGACGACCAGATGCGCATCGACAACTGGAACGCGATTGCACGACGCGCTGATCGCAGCATCCAACATCGTCACACCCGCGCCGTCGAAGCGTCCGAGCATCTTGAGCGTTTCCGTCTCGACTTTGTTTTCTTCATCGCCGCCGATGTACGGGATCACGTTATCGAGAATATCTAACGACGCGACGCCTGGATACCCCGCCCCACTGACGGCTTGCATACTCACGACGCCGATTTTGCTCACGCCGTACTGCTGAAGCGGCGCGAGCGCCATCACAATCGGCATTGCGGTACAGTTCGAGTTGGCGATCAACGCCCCCTTCCAACCGCGCCGTTCGCGCTGGACTTCGATCAGCGCCAGATGATCGGCGTTGACTTCGGGCAGCAGCAGCGGCACATCGTCCGCCATCCGATGCGCCGAGGCGTTGGTACAGACGATATGCCCCGCCGCCGCCAGTTCGAGTTCGCGCGCAACAGCCGGTTCCTTGGGGAGCGCAGAGAACACCAATTGAGCATCGATCTGCGCATCTAACGCCTTGACCGGCAGATCGACCACCGACGCAGGCGGTTCGCCGTCCAAATTCCAGCGCACGGCGTCGCCATACGTTTTCCCCGCGCTTCGTTCCGAACCGATCAACTCAGCAACGCGAAACCACGGATGATTTTCGAGCAGTTGGATGAACCGCTGACCGACTGCGCCCGTCGCGCCCAAGATGGCGACATCGATTTTTTGTGCCATGTTTGCCTCACTATGAGCGTCCCGTCGGCACGCCCCTACGATTAAATCCCGACCAACTGCTGCTTGACCGCCGGATACGATCCGAGCATCTTCACGAACGACGCGCGCTGCAACAGCCGTGCTAATGCTTCTTGACAGTCGGAGTCGTGCCAATAGCCCTCGAAATCGAGAAAGAACATCGGTTCCCATGGGCGATTGCGGCGCGGACGCGACTCGATCTTGGTGATGCTCAAGCCGCGCGTTGCCAGTTCGCCCAAGCATTCATACAGTGCGCCCGCGCGATTGCGCGTGGCGAACACGATAGACGTTTTGTTGTATTCGCCCGGCGCGGGGTCGCCGTCGCCCAACACGAAAAAGCGCGTGAAATTGAACGGCAAATCTTCGATCTCGCGCGCCACAATCTCCAAATTGTACAGTTGTGCCGCCAATTCGCTGGCAATCGCGCCTGTACCCTTGGCATGATCGACCGATGTATCGTAGGCTGATCCGGCGGTGTCGTACCATGGAACAGGTTCGAGTCCGTTGCGCTTCAGGAATTTATCACACTGCGCCAACGCTTGCGGGTGTGAGCGCACCTGTTTGAGGTCTTCCAGCGTCGTCCCACGCGGGGCGAGCAGCATATGATGGATCGGCAGGATGATTTCGGCTTGAATGCGCAAATCGGAGTCCATCAGCAGTTCATACGCCATGCTGACCGCCCCCGCCAGCGCGTTCTCGACGGGCAGAATCGCGTACTGCGCCTGTTTGCTCAAGATCGTTTCAAACATGATGTTTAGATTGAGACACGACACTGGATCGGCATCGTCGCCAAAATGCTGGCGGAGCGCCTGCTGCGAGTACGCGCCATTGATCCCCTGAAAAGCGACTTTCTGCGACACGGTTTTGGCTCCAACGGGGTGAAAAAACTGCTCCGAAATCGTCGGAGCAGTAGCTTAACACAGACAAACCGTTACGGGAACGGGTGAGTTCGCTAATCGCCGCTCGACGGCTGCGGTGAAGGGACAGGATGCGTTCCGGTTGCGGTTGTCGTCCGCCGCGTGCGCATGTTCGCCGCTTTGCCTTGCAGTTCGCGGAAGAAATCCGACTCGACGATTTCCGCGACGTGCGATGTAAGTTTTGTCTCGTCGATCATGATCTGCAATTCTGCGACTTGCTGCTTCAATGTTTCCTCGCGCTGCCGAACTTTCTCTTGCAGCAGGGCGAAGACTTCTGCCAGTGTCACCACCTCATCGCGCACGAACGTCCCGGTCGTCAAACCTGCAAAGTCTTGCGAGTAATCGCCATCCGCGATCCGCGCCGCAGCCCGAGTCAGGTTATGTACCGGACGGGTAATTGTGACCGAGAAGATCAGCACCACCACGAAGATCGTCACGATTCCGCCCGCGAACAGCGGCAAGAAGGATTGAACCAGCGTCGCCTGAGCAGTGCGGATTTGTTCTTGCACGATCAACACGTCTTGCGCGCACATATCGACCCCGACGGCGCCGACTGGGTTGCCGTTGACATCGCGGATCGGCGCGAAGCCCGACAGCCATGTGCCATAGGCATCCGTCCAGAGCGACGACGACGACGCCGTTTGAGTCAAACCACGCAGCATGTTCGGTCCATAATCTGTGTAGGGTTCGCGGAAACCCGCGCCCACTTGCAGCGCCTTGCACACACGCAGATCGTCGATGGCGCTGTCGAGCGCCGTCATATTCCCGCCCGGCGGGAGCGCCGATGTGACCACAAACTCCAACACCGCTGGATCCTCTGGCGAGGTCACATAGGTGTAAATACCCGCCGCTTTCGGGTTCGTGCGCGTCATTTGCCGCAAGAAGCCGTTCAGCGTTAAGAACGTCGCATCCCCAACTTGCCCTGATTCGTACAATTGAGTGTGGAGATCGCCGCTGATGCCCGCTGATGTTGCCAACGCTGTCGATTCCAAATCGCGTTTGAGGTTATCGATGGCGGTTTGGGTCGAAAAATTATAGAGCGAGTCCATGAAGCTGTTGAGCGCCAGCCCGATGCCCAAAAATACGAGCGCGAACAAGGTCAAAATAACGATCAACAGCTTCCAGCGCAGCCCGATATAGACGGAAAATCGTCGTGGTGATGCCGCGCTCGGCTGCGCGACGTTGAGCGTGGTCATGTTGTGTCTTCCCCTAAAATCCCCTGCTTCACTCTATCATACACCGAATGATCCGGTGTCTGTAAATAGACATCGAGATAGATTCCATCGATAACGGTCAATTGTTCGTCGGTTGTCAGCCGCGTTCGTCCCGGCGCATGGTACATCGCCAAGTGTTTTGGCACGCCCACCGTATCGGTCACGCCCGCTTGAATATCGTCCCAACCAATTTGCAGCTCACGATACGGCACATCCAATAAGACGGCGCCGCACCGCGTATGAAACGCCAAGCTCGTTGCATTCCGCTGTTGTTCTGTTTCAGTCTGGGTCGGTTCAACCCGCATGATCTCAACGCAGCATCCGAGCGGATCAGCATGACCAAAGCGGCGCGCATCGTCCAATACTTGATTCAAGGTCTGCGCCATCAGCCAGCGTCCAATTCCCGATCCACGCATCGAAGGCAGCACACCCGTATACGCGCCAAATCCGAACCCGCGCGCCGGTAAGTAGCTGAACAAGCGAAAGCCAACCGGAACGCCCTCTTTCTCGACCAACCACAGATGATCGAGCGTCGCAGCACGGGGTGGATGGGCGTGATCGGCTGACAAACGCAGATACAGAACGTAATTATCATACTCCGAAAAGATTTTTTGAAACAAATTGACCAATTTTGGGAGATCGGGCGACTCGGCATCCGTAATCTCGCGGATCATCGCGCCGCCGGGTCCCACCCACTCAACCGCCATGCGCTGCCGCCGATCTTAGGGCTTTGTCGAGCAACCAGCTATCGGAAGGCACGCGGTAGTAATCGAGATACAACCCACGCAGCAAGAAAGCATAATCATCCCCTGTCGTCGGCATCCACGCTCCCGATGGAAAAAACAACAATTTCATGGACGGCGTGGGGATATCGACCAATTCCGCTTCGGTGATGTAATCGACACCGCCCACCATTTTCGGCTCGGTATATTCGACAGGCAGAATATGTCCATCGCAGCGTTCGGTCAAAAATTTCAACCGCCGTTCCGCGATATTCCGTTCGGCGTCGTTCGGTGCATCGTCGGGCGCTTCACTCTCACACAAATACCCGCACGGGACGGGACGCCCAAACTGTGCCGCGTCGATCTTCAACTGCTCGTGCGTATGCGTCATCAGCCATGTGCCGACGCCGAGATGCCGATGCGAATCCAGCACCCCCATGAAGCCGACGAAGCCAATATTGACCGTGTGAACATAGCAGAAGATGTTCAGCCCGAAGAATTCGCCGTCTTTCTCCGCCAACCAGAGATGATCGACGCGCGCCGGATGCTGTGGCGAACGCGCTAACGCACACTCGCGCACATACGGCGCATAGCGAATGTAATCATCGAACAGCGCCGCGAATAAATCGAGCGTGACGGGGAGCAGCGGCGAGTCTTTGCCAACGACTTCGTGGAGGGTGACGCCGTTCGGTCCTTGACGTTCAACCGTTTTGATAGGTGTGTTCAGAGCGATATCATTCATCAAAATTCGATCTCATCGAGGACACTTTTACGACGGGAACGCGACAAACGCCAGTTCAACAGACTCTGCTCGTAGAAGCCGCGCAGACGCACCGTGCCCCACAGCGCGCCGAGACTGGTTGCCGCCGCGAACGACAGATAGATGATCGGCACATGCCATAAGGGGACGATTCCCAGCCCGGACATGACGAACAGCGCGCCTAAAAACAGACAGGCGATGATGGTCGCAAAGGCATAGAAATAGCTCTCGACGAATACGCCAACCCGCCCGCGCCGCTCATCGGGAACAAGTCCGAGCAGCGAACGCCGCGCGGGTTCATTCCATGCGCGTTCGATCAACCAGCCGATGAAGCGCCCGCCCGCCGCGCCGACCAAGCCGGGAATGAACTGCCCGACTGCCGCCGCCGCCGCCAGCACCGCCGGAAACACCGCAAACGTATTCTTGAGTGGCAAGCGATTTAACAAACGCCCCGCGATCAGTCCTTGCAACAGCAGCGTCACGACCACCAACGCGGCACGATAGGCGCCATAAAAACGCTGAAATGCGAGCGGATCATCGTTGAAAGCTGCATCGAGTGTCGCTATAAAATGAAATTCGATGATCGTCAGCGCGAAACCGCCCAAGATCATGGCGAACGCCAAGAAGGTGAACAGCGGCACCTTCTGAATGACCGAAAAGCCTTCGGTGATCGTCTCGCGCATCGATTCGCGCTTGGTCGATGAGCGGCGCGCGTTGATCTGACGCACGCGGAACAGCCAAACGACCAAGCCATAACCCACCAAGAGGGTAATCACGCCGACGATGATCAACTGCATAATCGTTCGCTGGCTGTCGGCAACCGAGACAACGGTTGCTCCCGCCGCCAAGCCGTTGCCGAGAATATTGCCAACCGCTGCGCCCGCCGCGATCAGGGGAAACAGCCGCTTTGATTCGGTGACGGTATAGATATCGCCCGCCAACGCCCAAAACGCTAATGGGAACATATAGTATTGTTGATCTGAAAGCAAATATAACAGCGGAAAAGCGATATAGCGCCCCGCCTCGAACGTGAACAGCAGCAGCAGCAGCACATAGGCGACCGCGAACGCTAAAAATATCCACTCCAACAACCGCCGCCGACTGACTCGATCTACAATCAGCGCGTAGAACGACGACGCCACGAGCGTGATGATCATGTCCACGATCCACAGCCATAAGATTTGCTGGGAACCCACTTGACTCACAAATCCCGCCGTCGCTACCACGTTGGCAAGCTGCAAGACGGTGTTGTTGATCGCCAACAAGACCAATAGTCCTACGGCAAGCTGCCATTCGCCCGGCTTAATGTTGAGCAGTGAGATGGGCGATGATCTCATGGTTTGAAGGGTACTCCGATGATTGCCCGAAACGGCTCATCCATGATAACACCGATGTAAAATTTCTCCACGCAAAAATTCCGCCTTCGCCCACGAAATAAACAGCATTATAACGATCCTTTGACCCAACCCATTCTAAAATTGACGCATTATGACGATGATGATAAACTTAATTATAATGTTCGAGTGTTGGGGCAAGTGCCAATGCAATCCACCCGACAACACATTTTAGAAATCTTGCGCAGTCGCGGTCAAGCGACCGTCGAAGATATCGTCACGGATTTACAGCGGCGGCGCGGCGCGATCACCGCCGTCACGGTACGCCATCACCTGCTGCGTTTGCAGGAAGAAGACCTGATCACATCGCCAGAACTGCGGCGGCGCAGCACGCCCGGACGACCGCGCCATGTCTATGCGCTGACCGAAAAAGCGCAAGACACCTTCCATAACAATTATCAGCGCCTCGCGGCGTCCCTGCTGCAACAATTGCAGAAAACACTGCCACCAGCGGGCGTCAATGTGATCCTCGAAGGCGTGGCGGATCAATTCGCGGACGAGCTTATCCTCCCCTCCCCATTGTTGGCGAATGGGGCGATGTCCGAACGGCTCACGCTGGTCGTCGAGTATCTGAATCAGCAGGGCTACGACGCACGCTGGGAAGCGACCGATGGCGGCTATACGCTGCACACGGCGAACTGTCCCTATCACCAGATCGCGCGCGAAACCGTCGCGCTGTGCGAAATGGACATGCACCTGATCGCGCGCCTATTAGACATTGTGCCGCGCCGCGTCGCACACATGGCGCAGGGTGACACAAGCTGCGCCTATTTCATCCCCCAATTCAGCGAATAATGCTGATTTCGCTCTATTTTATTGACTTGCCTCGAAACTCATGTTATCTTTGATAAAACTCGTTTGGATAGTCCTCTAGAAAGAAGGCGATCTCATGGCTGTGAATGAGCCGCTCATTGCAATTCAACCGCAAGTGCAATTTGTCGAGGAAGAACAATTTCTCCTCGTGTCTCCGTCGGCAGTCAGTGTGATCCGTAACCTGCTAGTACAGAAGAATATCCCCGACTACGCGCTGCGCGTGTTTGTCAGCGGCGGCGGCTGCTCTGGGATGCAGTATGGAATGCGCTTCGAGCAGGGCGCACAAGATTTCGATGCAGTCGTGGAGACGGATGGTGTCCGTTTGATCGTCGATCCCACCAGCTTGATGTATCTGCAAGGCGCGACGATTGATTATGTCGACAGCTTGATGGGCGGCGGTTTCCGCATTGAGAATCCGAATGCCACCTCGTCCTGCGGCTGTGGCACCTCGTTCCGCACGAAGAACGACAGCGGTGAAGAGACGAGCAGCGGCGGCGGTTGCAGTTCGTGCAGCCACTAAACTAACGCCTAAATCCGAACGGGGTTGGAAATTCCAACCCCGTTTTGATTCAAGCGGCTATTTTGGGCGTACCAGCGACAAGTTCCTACATCACGCCAGCCGCTAGCGTCGTACCGAACTGATCGCCAATCCCAATACGCCAATCCCGCCCATGACCAAGATCGGCACAATCGGTGGCAGTCCGCCGCCCTCGTCGCTGATTGGACTTGGCGCGGGCGTATCCGGCGCGAGTGCTGCGGCGGTGTCTTGGGTCGGGACAAAGACGGCACCCGCCGGATAGGTGAACGTCGGCATGAATGTTCCCGCCGAAACACTCCCCTCCCCGCTCACCGATCCGCCCGCGCCCGGCGGCGGCGCGATGATCCGCGCGTTCGCCGTCGCAGTGAGCAACCCGCCCGGAGTCTGTGTAATCACCGCCATCGTCTCGGTCAAGCCCAATTGCGCGGTGTCAACTGTCGGTTGGGCGCTCAAATCGATCTCCGGGACAGCGTTGGGATCGCCGTCGATGCGCACCAATTCTGCAAACACCCAACCGCGTCCATTGGGCGACTGCTGATACTGGAACTGATACCACTGGAAATATCTCCCAGTCACGTTGTAGACCTCGCCCGCGCGGATCACCCCCAAGATCGATGCGTCCGTCGAGGGTTCGGCGCGCACGTTTGCCGACTCCAACGGTTCGAGCCGCGCGGGTGGCGCATCAGTCGGCGTGCGCGTCAGCGTCGGCGGGTTCGATTGCAGCGGCTGTTGTGCCGCCGCGCCGGATAGATCGACGGGCGCAGGCGTTGAAGTGATCGCTTCTTGCGCATGGACGACCGTGTAACTCATCAACGCGCCGTAGACAATCAGCGCGAACACGATTTTTCTCACCACTTATCTACAAACCCCACACTAGCGGACTCACCACGACACGCGATTTTCGACCACGCCGCGCAGTTGTTCCGCGATGCGCTGGCTGCCGCCGCGCGTCAGGTAGCCCTGATACTCTTGACCGCGCAGCGTCAAGACCGTCCAATCGCTCATCACGAACGACGGGCGCGGCTGCGTCAGTGGACAATCGGCACACGATGCCGGAATCCATTCCCCATTATACCGCCGCGCGATGTGCATGTGCGTCCCATTCGAGACGCCGCCTTCGCAGCTTGGACGCCCGATGCGGTCGCCCGCATTGAGCCGCGCGCCTTGTGCCACGCGATCCCGCGCCGCGATATGCAAATACAACAGCGTCCATCCGGTCGATTCGTCGCCGTCGCCATCCAAATCGAGAATTACCGTCCCCTCATCGACGCGCGCCACGCTGCCCGCTGCCGCTGCCACCGCGAAATAATCGGAGAGATAGCAGAAGGTCGTTTGCACCTGCAAATCGTCCGGCGGCGCGAAATCGACGGCTGCCCATGCGCTGCCCGATCCCCAACCGCCATGCGCGCCGCCCGTGAAAAACCATGTCTCGCCTTGCGGAAATGGAAACGTCAGGGGCGGTTGCTGGATACCGACCGGAACGAGCGGCTCAACGGGCGCAGCGAACGGATCGCCCATCGTCGTAAAATAGCGCCGATAAACCCCCTCGGCGCTGACGGCGTTCGTCCAATCGGCAATGGAACGGTTGCGACTGAGCAGATATTGGATGCCCGCCGTCCCCGCGTTCAGATCGGGCGCGACGAGGATGCGCGCACCGTCCGCGAACTCGATGGTGGTCAGTTCGCCCGCGCGCCAAGCGTAAAACCCGCGATTCAGATTGTCAGCCGCCCATACCAATTGGAAATACAAGCCTTTGCGGTCGAAGCCGGACGCTGTAATCGGCGCGTTCAGCGGATAATCGCGCGCGCGTTCGTCCGGCGCAGGATTCGTCAGCCAGCCGCTCTGAAATTCCAGCAGCGTCAACAGCAACCGCGCATCGACGCTGTATTCCAGCGACACGCGCCGGACGATCTGCGCGCCCGTCAGCCGTACATCGTTCACTTCATCGGAGGCGAGGCGAATATAACCCGGCTGAATGGCGATAAACGCATCGATGTCGAAGGCGGCGCTGCCCGGCGCGCGCACGAGGCGGCTGTCCGGCACGATTTTGAAGCGGCTCCCCTGCTCGGTTGGTGGCGCAGGCAGTTGCAGCACCTGACCGACGAACAGCGAGTCAGGATTGGTGATCTCGTTCAAGCGCAAGAGCGCATCGAGCGTCGTTCCGGCGGCTTGCGCGATGCCGCTCAACGTATCGCCCCCGCGCACGGTATAGGTCTGTGCATCGACCGCGACGGCGCGCGCGAACGTCGGATCGGGCGTTGGCGGCACGCCGGTCGTAATCAACGGCGTTGCAGCCTCAAGCGATGGCTGGATTGGCACACTGCTGAGGGTTGGCGACGGTAAATCATTCGGCGTTGCTGCAATTGGAGTCGCCGTAATCACAATCACATCGGGGGTGCTGCGCATATTACACGCCACCATCGCCAATACCAGCGCCCCCCAACAAATGAATTTACGCAAGACTACGAGTAGCTCCACACAGCGAACATGCCATCCGCGATGTACAGCGGCACCGAGACGGCGCGCGTCGTATCGAGCAGGCTGATCACTTGGCGATTTTCTGGCGTGACTTCACTGTACAAGATGTGCGTACTGTCCGGCGCCCACAGCCGATGGCTTTGCGCGAATTGGTCAAAATACGTGAGCAGATAAATCATATCGCGCGTCGGAACGAACGTCCCATACCGCCGCGTCTCACTCGTCGCCACGTCGATCACGGACCACGCCAAGCCCGTCGCTTCGCCCTGTGCCAATGCTTTCGCGCTGGCTTTGCTTGGATCGAAGGCGTTGAACGATCCCGGTGTCGTCGAGAGCGTGATGAATGCGATCCGTTCGCTGTTGGGCGACCAGAAGAACGCCAACACGCCCGTGACCGCCGAACGCGCGACCGCATCGCCCGTAATGGCGTCGATGACAAACAGCGCGCTGCCGCGATCCACATACGCGATTTGATTGCCGTCAGGCGACCACGCGAAGTAGACCGGTCCTTGCAGATTATCGACCAACGTCCGCGCTTCATTCCCTTCAACCACGATCAAATCGGTGGAGTCGCCCTCCCCCACCGCGCCGAACAACAAGCGATCATCGACCGGCGACCATGCAGGCGCGGCAAACATGCCGGGCGTCTGATCCAGCGCCGTCGCGTCGGTATCGTTCAAACTGTAAATGTCCATCCGCGCCTGATCCCGATGCCACAGCATCCGCGCGCCGTCAGGACTCCAACTGTAATAGAATGGCGCGCCCGTACCGATGGTCGTTACGCTTTCGCCATCCAGATCGGCGGCGTCGCGCACAATATCGACATCGAAGCCGCTGCTCACGCCCATCAACATCGCCAAATCGCGGCAGTTTTCGCCATCGACACAGTTCTGCGGCGACCAATAGGCATAAGTGATGCTTTTATCCGCCACACTGTAACGTTCAACGCCCGCCGCGACGCCATCTGCCGAGACAAACGCGAGTGTTGTTACGCTGGTGGGCGTCAATTCCGACTGGAAATAGGCGAGCCGTCCATCGGTTGACCATGTGGGCCATCGATAAATGCGCGCCGCGTTTTGCCCAATCTCGGCGTCGTCCGTCAACTGCGTGCGCGCATCGGTTTCCGCTGTGATCGTGTATACATTAAAATCGTCGCCAATGTAGGCGATCTGTCCGGGTAATTGCGGGAGCGTTGCATCCGTTTGCGCCCACGCCAGCGATGATGTCACTAACATCACCCCGACTGCCAAGCTGCGTATGCCCACTTTGAACCCGATCATCGCTTTTGCCTTCGCTCAATTTGTAAACTTGATTTTACGGTTGTTACAAGTCTTGGTCAAACGATGATTTTAGCGCGACTGTGCGCTAAAATCATTGAAGTGTTTAACGATAAGATTGAGGGTGTACTTCGTATCATGAAACCCAAACAGAATCAACTCACTATCGTGTTTGGCGTCATCTTCGTCGCAGTGATTGCCGTCGGCGTGGTGATCGCCGCTTCGGGCAGCATCAGTGGTGCCAATATCGACTACACTGCCATGCCCAAATCGCGCGCCGCCGATGGCGCGTTCGTGTTGGGCAACCCCGACGCGCCGATCACGATTATCGAGTTTGCAGATTACGGCTGCCCACACTGCCAGGAATACCACCCGGAAATCTCGCGCTTCATCAAGGATTTCGTCGAGACGGGCAAGGCGAATTTTGAATATCGCACGTTCCCGACGGCGGGCGGAGCGCGCACGGTCTTCGCCGGGCAAATTGGGGAGTGCATCGATGATCAACAGCCGGGCGCGTTCTGGGATGCGTACAAGATTTTCTACGATTTAGCGGTTACCGCACGCTACAACGACGAAGCGTCACGGTTGGTCGCGCAGCAGTTGAACCTGAGCTACAGCGATCTGCTCGAATGCGCCGCCGATGCACAGCAGGTAAATATCGATGTGCGCGTCGGTCAGCAGTACGGCGTCAGCGGCACGCCCGCCGTGATGATGCGACTGGGTGACAGCGCGCCGCAATGGATCACCTACAATGGTGTGACCTACAATCGCGGTCCCGTCGCTTACGATGTACTCGCAGCGGTCACAAACAGCTATAATGCAAGCTAATTCGCTTCACATGCCGCGCTCGATCAACTTCCGCACTTAGGAAGGGCTGATCGCGTACCCACGCGCGCATGAGCGGGGGTGTGATCGTCATTGATCTTGCCCCCGCATCAAACTCATGAGCAAGGGAAGATGAATCATTTGGACGCGGAACCCTGTTACGCGGTGACGGTCGATACCGCCATCTTCACCCTGCACCAACGCGATCTCAAAGTTTGTCTGGAACAACGTCGACTCGGCGCGGGCGCGGGCGAGTGGTTGTTACCCTCGATTGTCCCAGCGTCGGACGAGGCACTGGACGACGCTGCCCAACGCGGCATCTTCGATATTGTCGGCAGCCGTGACGAGAGCGACGAAGGCGATCCGTTCTTCCAGCAGTTATACACTTTTGGGACGCCCAACCGCGATCCGCGCCGCCGCGTGATCGCCGTCGCCTATTTCGCGCTCGTCTCCAAAGATCGCTTGCTGCCGGACAGCTTTAACGCCAGCGATAGCCCTTTTCGCTGGCACAACGCCTATCATCCGCCGCCGCTGGCGCTGGATCACGCCGACATTTTGAGTACCGCGCTCACCCGACTGCGCTACAAGATCGAGTATTCGGCGGTTGCGTTCCAGTTGATGCCCGAAGAATTTACGCTGCGCGAACTTCAAGATGCCTATATGGTGATCCTCAACGACGAGAAGCTGGACAAGGCGAACTTTCGCAAGAAAATCCGTGAAGCCAACATCGTCGAGCCGGGCGGCAGCTATCGTGAGACCGGCGGACGCCCCGCCAAGCTCTATCGCTTCCGCAAGGACGCGAAATTGGAGATCAAAACGCGACGCTTCTTCCCTTAGGGGGCGTTTCGACGCAATGCTCGAAATCACTGCCCGTCATAGAGGCGCGCTACTCGCACGCCCGCCACCATCGCCACCCTTTGTCCCATTACCGCAGCGGATCGGTCGATTTCAGCAGTTTTAAGCCTTCGCTGGCAAATTCTTGGAAGCGTCGATCCGCCAGTGCGTCAAAGTTGATCGTCGGATGTGCCACCGACGACATGCAATCGGTCAGCACGCGAATTTTCGAGACGATCTGCATTTGCCCCTTGAAGTAACGCATGATCGAATTGACCGTTTCGAGGACACAATGACTCTTTGCTTGTCCCGCGATGAAGATGCGGTCATAGCGATTGAGCATGTTCAGAAACGAGGTGTTCAATTCGCCCATCGGATGATTCGGGACTTTGACTTCCGGTTCGAGCATCGAATAATACTCCGTCTTAGGAATCTGCCCCTTCGTCAGATAGATCGGCTGTGTATGGCGCGCGCCGGAATGATACGCAATCGCTTCGACCAACGCCGATGTGATCGCGTGACCCGCCGTCCCTAACATGCAGTGGTAGGGCCAGATCATCAGTTCCTTCTTGGCGTGTTTCTCCAGCGTTTCGACATATTGCATCGACCATTCTGGCTCATACGTCGGTTTCCACTTGCCCGCTTTCACGTCTGCATCGTGAATGATGGTGTACGGCACCGGGCGCTCCCCATTTTCGTCCTCCCACCATGACGGCAAGAAGATTTGGATCGCTACATGGCTGTCCAATGAAGCCGCGATGGTCGTGATCGACCCCGTGTAACGATAAATCCATTCAATCGTGCGCCGCGTATCTTCCACCGCGCCGGGAACCGGCAGCGCGCCTTCGCTGTGGATGAAGTCGATCTGCGGATCGACCAACACCAAGATGCTGCGATTTTTATCATCTTCCGAGCGCGGAAGGACGGTCTTGTAGCCTTCTTGTACCGCCACGCCGATATCGGGGACGTACAACTGCCCGACATGCGCTGGATCGTAAAATTTGGGGAATACCATGTGAAGACTCCTTGTTTAGTGGCTATACTGTGCATCGATTAAAGTGAGTTTGCAAGCGTAGGAACGGTATGAGAACTGTTGAATGGATTGAAAATTGCGTTCGCATGATCGACCAACGGCGCATTCCATGGGAATTGGCATTCGTCGATCTGCCCACCTATCAAGCTGTAGCCGAGTCAATCACCAACATGACCGTGCGCGGCGCGCCCGCGATTGGGGCATCAGCGGCGTTCGGTCTCGCGCTGGCGGCACACACCAGCACGGCAGCGACAATCGACGCCCTCTTGTCGGATTTGCGCGAGGCGGCGCGGGTGTTGAAAGCATCGCGTCCGACAGCGGTCAATCTAGCGTGGGCGGTCGATAAGTTGATGGCGATTGCGGAGAATGGCACCATCACCCATCCTGACGAGTTGCGCGCGCGGTTGCTGACCGAAGCGCAGTACATCGCGGACAACGACGTAGCGATCAATCGGCGCATGGGTGCCATCGGCGCGGAACTTGTGCGCGACGGCGATACGATTTTGCATCACTGCAACACAGGCGCGCTGGCAACCGTCGATTTTGGGACGGCGCTCGGCGTGATCCGCGCGGCGCACGAGCAAGGCAAGCGGATTCACGTTCTGCTCGATGAGACACGACCGCGTCTGCAAGGCGCGCGCCTCAGCGCGTGGGAGTTGGAGCAACTCGGCGTGTCCTATGACATTTTGCCAGATACCGCTGCTGGCTTCTACATGCAGCGCGGCGAAATTCAGTTGTGTCTCGTCGGCGCGGATCGGGTTGCCGCCAACGGCGATTTCGCCAACAAGATCGGCACGTATCAAGTCGGGGTGTTAGCGAAAGAGAACGGCATCCCCTTCTACACGGTCGCACCGACTTCGACGGTCGATTTGGCGCTGACGAGCGGCGCGCAAATCCCTATCGAGGAACGCGATAAGCGCGAAGTCTTGCAACCCTACGGCTTCGCCCTCGTGCCAGAACATTATCATGCGCGCAATCCAGCGTTCGACGTGACGCCGAATCGATACCTCAGCGGCATCGTCACCGAACACGGCATCGCCCGCGCGCCGTTTACCGAGTCGCTGCCCCGACTGGTCAATCGCTAGATCGCCAAAATTTTGAGCATAGCGCGTCACAGTTTGGCACGCCAAACCCCTACAGATCGTCGATTGGCGGCGTCCGCATCAGCGCGGGAATGGGTTCGGATGCCGCTGAACCGCGCGCGCGCAAATAGGCGCGATCCGTCGGCGCGAGCGCGAATGCTGCCGTCTCGCGGTCATAGCGCAAATAAAACCCGCGCACGAACCGAGCGAGGAATCCGTTGTCGGGTAAGTTCGCTAAGAGCGCCATCAACGCCGTCGCGGTGAATGGGCGCTCGAAGCGCGCCGCCATCTCCAGAACGTGAAGCGCATCAGCATCAAGGCGTCTGAACGCGCGTTCGACATACGGAAATGTGATCTCGTTTGCAAATAATTCTGCGTCCGCGATCAATTGGGCAGGCGTGAGCAGCGGATTTTCGATCAACAGCCCCGCTGCGGCGTGCAGCGCACCGGGATTGCCCGCCGCCAACGCCGACAGCGCGTGCAGTTCGGATGCTGGGGCAGCGCGCAAGTGCGCCACGTTATCAGGGTCAGCGCGCCGTAAAAGTTCCGCGCCCTCCCCATCGGACAGCCCATCGTGCAGCGAAATCGTCCGTCCGAGCGCCCGCACTTCACGCGACAACATCAGCGGATCGCGGCTGGTGACGAGCAAGCGCACGCCGCCGCCTTGAAGCAAAATCGCCTCAATGAAGGCGCGCAAATTATCGTCAAGCAGTTCGCCCGTCGCGGGATGTTGCAGCGCCTCGATGCCATCCAAAAATAGGATCGACTCGCCGTTGAGCAAGCTCAACAGCGCCGCCGCGCGCTGTGACGGCGACTCGGCGTCGATGAATGCCGCGTCAATCTCAGCGTCCGACACGGATATCAGCGTGCGCATGTCCAGCATCAAGCGCCGCAATGTGATCGCCGCATTCGTCGCGTTCAAACTCACGATGCTCGTGAGCTGTTCCGACTCTGAAGCGATGATTTCGCGCAGCGCCGCGCAGACCAACGCCGTCTTGCCACTGCCCGCGCGCCCATAGACGCCAATGACACGCGCGTGTTCGCTCAACAAACGGCGCAGCAGGTTCAATTCGGGTTCGCGTCCGACGAAGCGATCCCCAAGATCGAGCGGGAGCGCATTGATCAGACGAACATTGGCGGCTGGCTCATAGCTGGATCGCGGCGTGCCGTTCGCGCGCGACAGATCGAAGCGGTAGCCAATGCCCGACTCTGTGACCAAAATCGTCGGGATGGCTGGATCGATTTCGAGTTTGCGGCGTAAGCGGCGCATATAGGTGTGAACGTATTCAGTTTCGTCGTTGTACGCCTCGCCCCAGACGCGCTTGAGCAGCCGCTCATGCCGCTGCACGAGATTGGGGTTCGCCGCGAGTTCGCGCAAGATCGCCCATTCGATCTTGGTCAGGTGGATCGGCGCACCCTCGCGCGTGATGCGCTGTTGGGCGAGGTCGATCACCAACTGTCCAATTTGAATGGGAGCATCATTCATCGTCTTCTCACCCGATCATCAGCGGCACACGCGGCAGTTGGACACAAGATCGTTCCATTGGCAGCATATTATAAGGGGTGTGACCATGCGCGTCACAATCTAGATGCTGGTCGATCCGTTTTTGCGCGATCAAGCCCCCGATTTCCTCGAAACATTGGCGTCTTATAAGTTGGAACGCGAATAACGCGCGCTATTGGCGGGTTAGCGGTACAATCTACCATAATGAATAATTCAAATCCATGTGTGCGCGATGCAGCGTTTACCCCTCTTCCCACTGAATTCGGTCTTGTTTCCGGGAATGCCGATCAACCTTCGCATTTTCGAGGAACGCTACAAATTGATGATTGGTGAGTGTATCGAACAGCGCGAGCCGTTTGGCGTCGTGCTGATTCGCAGCGGTGCAGAAGTCGACGGCTTAGGCGCGGACGCTGTACCATATGCCGTCGGCTGTACAGCCCATATTACCCAAGTCCAGCCCTTGATCGCGGGACAAATGAACATTGTCGCGGTGGGGCGAGATCGCTTTCAAATCCTCAAACTGGAAACCGATCTGCCCTATCTCGTCGGACAAGTCGAGATGCTGCCCTTCGCTAATGAGACGCCGACCGAGACGCACCGCGCCGCACGACGTCTCCGTCCGTGGGTGGAGAAGTATCTGACGCTGTTGGGCAGCGCCGAAAACGTCGAATTTGATCTGAATCAACTGCCTCAAGACTCGCTGCTGCTGGCATACCTCTCAGCCTCGTTGATCAAGGTCGCCATGACGGAAAAACAAGACTTGTTGGCGACGGACAGCGCGATGGGATTGATCCAGCGAGTTTACAGTTACTATCGCAAAGAGGTAACGCTACTCACTGCGCTTATGGCGGAGACGACGCAAATCGATCAGGGTCCGTTCTCGTTGAATTGACAGTTTTGCGCCATACTCGTGTTTTACGATGCCGACAACTTGTCTGGGCGTCGTCCTATTGCCACTCAGGAGGTCGTATTGTCTCCATCTACTCCAGACTCCGGCTGGCTGGTTGAACAAGCGCGCTTGTCGCTCAAGCGCCTCACACCCCATCTCGCGCGCTTGTTCGCGTCGGTCGCTTCATCTGACCTTACGGCGGACGAAGCCACGTTCTTCACGCGCCTCGAAGCACACATCGAGCCAATCTTCGCGGCGCTCTACGAGTTGTACGGCGATCAGTACGATTTCTTCTATCATCTCGAAGCGATCTTGACCGCCGCCGCCGAAGCCTATATCACGCGCGCCGCCGATCTGAAGCAGCTTGACATCAGCCGCGAAGCGCAGCCCGATTGGTTTCAGAGCGAGGTCATGGTCGGCGGCGTCGCTTATGTCGATCTGTTCGCGGGCGATCTGGGCGGCGTGCGCGCCAGCCTCCCCTACTTCCAAGAACTTGGATTGACCTATCTCCATCTGATGCCGCTGTTCAAAACGCCCGCTAAGAACAACGACGGCGGCTATGCGGTCAGCAGTTTCCGCGAGGTCAATCCGAACTTGGGGACAATGCGCGAACTCGCGGACTTGACGCGGGTTTTCCGCGCGAACGGCATGAGCCTCGTGCTGGATTTCGTCTTCAATCACACTTCCGACGACCACGACTGGGCGAAGCGCGCGCTGACGGGCGATGCCGAATATCAAGCGTATTATCTGATGTACGATGATCGCGTCTTGCCGGATCAATACGAGCCGCGCTTGCGCGAAATCTTCCCCGATCAAGCGCCAGGCAGCTTCACCTATCGCCACGACATCAACAAATGGGTGTGGACGACGTTCTATCGCTTCCAGTGGGATTTGAACTATTCCAATCCCGCCGTCTTTTGTGCCATGCTGCGCGAGATGTTGTTCCTCGCCAATCAGGGCGTCGAAGTCCTGCGCTTGGACGCCGTGCCGTTCATCTGGAAGCAAATCGGCACGACCTGCGAGAACCTGCCGCAAGCGCACACCATCATCAAGGCGTACAACGCGCTGGTGCAGGTCGCCGCGCCCGCGCTCACGTTCAAATCAGAGGCGATTGTGCATCCGCGCGATGTGCGCAGTTACATCACGCCCGATGAATGCCCCGTCTCGTACAACCCGATCATGATGGTGTCACTGTGGGATGCGCTGGCAACGCGCGATGTGCGCTTCATGACGCACACGCTCTCGAAGCAGTTCCCGCTTCCGCCTAACACTGCGTGGATCAATTACATTCGCTCACACGACGATATCGGCTGGGGCTTCGCGGACGAGGACGCCGCCGAAATCGGGATCAACGGCTTCGATCATCGCTACTTCCTGAATATGTTCTACACCGGACGCTTTCCGGGCAGTTTTGCGACCGGGCTGCCGTTCAACTTCAATCCCAAAACGCAGGATATGCGCATCGCTGGCACCGCTGCATCGCTGGCGGGCTTGGAGCAAGCGCAAAAAAAAGATGATGCCCAACTGCGCGAATTTGCTATCAGGCGCATCATCATGCTGTACACGATTGTGTTCAGCGCGGGCGGCATCCCGCTGATTTACTTGGGTGATGAACTCGGCACGGTCAACGACTATGGCTATCGCGTCAACCCCGACAAAGCCGCCGACAACCGGTGGGTACATCGTCCCTACACCGATGCGACGCACATGGGCAATCGGCACGACTTGACGACGATTGAGGGGCGCATCTTCCAAACGCTGCGCGAACGCATTTTCATCCGCAAGCGCACGCCGACCCTACGCGATGGCGAGACGACGTTTTTCCACACCGGATCATGGCACGTCTTTGGCTTCACGCGCCATCGGAAAATCATGGTGCTGGCGAATTTCTATGAGTACGCACAAACCGTCGATCTCAAGCCATTGGTTTCAGCCGAATTGTACGCCCCTGTTTCGGTACTGATCGACCTGCTGACGGGCGACGATTACAAACCGGATGCGGCGCTGACGCTCGAATCGTATCAAATTGTGTGGTTGGAGCGGCGCGGGTGATTTTCACGCGGTAGCGGGCGTGCCAACGGTACGCCCCTACGCGCATTCGCTTCGACCGGCGACGCACCGAGTCGCCCCTACTATCCGACCCGCTCCAACACATAAATGCGCGGATGCAGCCCGCGCAGCACAATCGGCAGCATTTGAATCTGCTGCCACGCGGACTGTGCCGCCAATGTTTGCTCAATCAGCCGGATTTCGTGCGTGATCACCGCAAATTTCGCGCCCGGCTTGGCGATCCGCGCCGCCTCTGCCAGCGCCAGCGGATACAATTTCACGTTGTCGGTGTGCGATCCGACGCGCTGTCCGAAGGGCAGATCGCACGCCAACGCATCGGCGGACGCATCTGCCAGCGGCAAACGACGCAAATCCGCTCGTAATAACATGATGTGCGCGCCATAGCCCGACGCGGCGATGTTCGCGCGGGCGGCGTTCAGCACGGCGGGATCGTAATCAACGCCGATGACCGCGCGGACGGGCGCGGCGGCACAGCGTTCGATCAGCAGCGACCCCGAACCCGAACCAAGATTCACAAAGTTAGCCTTTGGTTTCGGCGCGGTCAGAATCACCATCGCATGAGCAACCGTCGCATTGAGCGCGCCCGGCACATCTTGCACCCGCCATGCGCGCGTGACCAACGGGCGCGGCGTCAGTCGGACGAGCGTGCGCCAACCGCCAATTTTGTCCGGGATGATACGCAGCAGCAGATCGCCGCCGTCGTCGCTGTGCGGGATGTGAAGCCGTAGCGCCAGCGCCTCTTTGATGCGCCCCATCACCGACGAGTCCGACCCTGCCGCCGCGATGTGAAACGACTTGAATGTTTCGCTTGGATGCGCGCCAATGACGGCATCGATTTGCGCGGTCAGCCGCCGAAAATGCGCGTCACCAAGCAGCGCACGCGGTCGCGGCACCTCGTAGCGTTCGATGCTGTAGACGGCTTGCGCCAGCTTCAAGACCCGCAGCGCCTTCGGATCACCATCATAGGTGAACAGAATCGCATTTTTATTCATATCATGGACGTGGGCGCGCCCCACGCACAGACCGTCAATCTCGCCCTGCGCCATTGAGTCCAGTCCTTCGACGACTTCCGCTTCATATTCCGCGCGCTGTTTCATATTCGTTCTCGTTCGATCTACAATCGCTCCATTCTAGCGGAGAAATTTCATGTTACGGATTATCGGTTTGATGTCCGGCACCTCGGCGGACGGAATCGACGCAGCATTGTGTGAGATCGACGGCGAACCGCCGCGCTTGTCCGCGAAAATCGTGAAGACGCGCGGCGTCCCCTACGCGCCCGACGTGCAAACGCGGATTTTACTGGCGTGCCGCCCAGAATCGGGAGCCGTCGATGAATTGTGCCGCCTCAATTTTGCGCTCGGTGAGGCGTTCGCATCCGCCGCGCTCGAATTGATCGCGGACGCCGGATTGCAGCCGTCGAATATCGACTTGATCGGGTCGCACGGACAAACCGTCTGGCACGATGTCGATGGGTCGGGGCGCGTGACCGCCACGCTGCAAATTAGCGAGGCGGCGATCATCGCGGAACGCACGGGCATCACGACGATTCACAACTTTCGTCCGCGCGATGTCGCCGCAGGCGGACAAGGCGCGCCGCTCACGGGCTACGCCGATTGGCTGCTGCTGCGCCATGAAACGCGGTGGCGCGCGATCCAAAATATCGGTGGCATGGGCAACGTGACCTTTCTGCCGCCGCTCTCGGATACAACGTCGCCGCCGATTGCGTTCGATACGGGACCCGGCAACGCGCTGATCGATGGCGCGGTCACTATCGTGACCGACAAGCTGATGCGCTACGATGCCGACGGACGGATTGCCGCATCGGGACGCATCGACTCCAATTGGCTGGAAATGCTGACCGACGATGCGTATTTCCAGCGCGCACCGCCCAAGACGACCGGACGCGAATTATTCGGCGCAGATCGTGCGGCGGCGCTCGTCGCGGAGGGTAAGACGCGCAGCTTGGCGGACGCTGATATCGTCGCTACGCTCACGGCGCTGACGGCTGCCAGCATCGCGGACGCCTATCAACGTTTCGCGCCCGCGCCGATTGCCGACATCATTTTGGGCGGGGGCGGCGCGCGCAATCCCGTACTCGTTGAGCGGCTGCGCGAATGGCTGCATCCCGCCGCCGTCTTGACGCACGAGGACATCGGCATGGACAGCGACTTCAAAGAGGCGTTGGTGTTCGCGCTGCTGGCATACGAAACATGGCACGCGCGTCCCGGCACGCATCCGGCGATCACAGGCGCACGACAGGGCGCGGTCTTAGGGCAGATCACGCCCGGCGCGAATTACGTTGATTTGCTGCGACGGACATGGGTAAAGTGATTTCAACGCAGAGACGCGGAGGAGCGCACAGAAATGAGCGCGAAAACACCGCTGCGAATTTCTGCGTCTCTGTCTATCCCTGCGTTAAACTTTTCTGTCTTTGAGTTCCAGTGTCACCCGCACGACGCCCGCGCGCTCGTGCCGCGCAACCACGTTGACCGCCCCGCCATCTGGCGCGTGGACGACCCATTCGATTTTGGCGCGATCCGCCGTCGCTGCGCTCAAACCCCACGGCGTCAGCCCCGACGCAGTATAGGCGCGTCCGTCCAACTGTCCGAGTTCCTCGCGCACCCTGCCACTTTTCAGCGTCACACCGTCAGGGAGCGCGATCTCGCACACCACGCCGCGCACGACTTTCTTTTCGAGCGCCTTCTTGGTCACATTCGACGGCAGCCAGCCCGTATTGTGGACGACGACGCGAACCTGATAGTTGCCGCCGCCCAACGGCGTCGCCGTCGCCTCGTACAGTTCCAAACGCGGCGATGCCAGTAGATGCCACACGCACCAATCCGCGAACGGCGCGATTTCAGCCTCTAGGAATTGCGGCGGCGGATTGCGCCAAGCGTACTGCATGTTCCAACCGCCGAGTTCGACGCCCCCCAACTGCGGATGCTCGAACGGATACCACGTCACATAGCCCTGCCCGCCGAGCTTTTCATCGCTCCATTTGAGCATCGTCAGGTCGTCCTCATGCGGGTGTTCACGGAACCATTCGATAAATTTGTAGCCCGTGATGCCCGCTTGCCGTTGGGGACTCCACAATTCGACCGTCCACGCGAACAAGCCGAGATGGTCATACGCCCAATCGTCGAACACGCCCGTGATCACCTCTTTGGGGTGATATTTGAAGTCATGGAACACCGAAATCGTCGGATAGCCCGTAATTTCCGTGCCTTTTTCGCCAATCTTCTGGAACGTCCACAAGTCTTCGACGGGGAAATTATCGTCGCTCTGCGTGCCATACGGACGCAAAATCACGCCGCTCCACGTATGAAATGTGACCGCGCCGATCAAGTTGGCATGGCGCGCGATAAAATCGACGACGGCGCGCACTTCTGGCTCAGACGTAGGGTACAAGCCCGCGCCCGGCTGTTCGTTTTCCTGCCGCCAATGCGAGGGAAAGTTGCGATTCAGGTCAAGTCGTTCTTTCCGAACCTTCGGAAAAATGGTCACGCCGTCGTAATCTTCGATTGTTCCTTCGGGCAGGACGCGATAGTACGTGCCGCCCGTCTCCGTCGGATCGCGGCGCACGAGCAAGCGCGGTTCGTCGGGATGCAGCTTCCAATTCCCATTGGGATCGATCACGCGCATCATCAACATGCGCCCGTCGCCGTCGATATCCTCGTTGATCAAGCCGCCCAATGGTTCTTCGTCATAGGGATACGGGCGCGTGCTGGAACGGATGATCTTGGGCTTATCCGCCAACGCCCATTCCGCGCCGTCGGGGCTGATGCGCGGGCAAATGTAAAACGCGCGCGTTTGCAGACAGCGCGTGATGTCGGCATCGTTCCCAAAACCGCGCGTCAGTTTGTCGAGCAAGTATAGGCACGCGCTCGACGGCGACACTTCCGACGCATGGATGTTCCCATCGACCCACAGCGCGGGCTTGTCCGCCGCTGTACCGGTCGATGTATCCGTCACGGTTGCCAGCCAGATATCGCGTCCCTCATAGCTGGTGCCGATGCTTTCGACGTGGATGAGCGCGGGAAACTCGGCGGCATACGCTTGAAGCAACGCCGTGAGATCGGTGTAACGATAGTAACGGTCAAAATGAATGTCCGGCATAAACTCACTCTCGTTTAGAAACCTGCTGACTGTTTCAAACCGCCAAGACGCCAAGAACACAGAGAAAGAGAATCTTGGCGCTCTTGGTGTCTTGGCAGTTCAAATAGATCACTTTACATCGTGCCACGCCGTATAGATTTCGCGTTCGCCGTGCTGCATCGCACGGTACAACGCATCCTGATCGACAGGGATGCTGTAGATACGCACGCCGACAGCATTGTAAATCGCGTTACAGATCGCGGGCGACGTGTTGATCGACGGAATTTCGCCCACGCCTTTCGCGCCGTAGGGACCGTCCGCTGACCGATGCTCGACCAGATAGCTCGTGATGTCTGGCGTGTGCTTGATGCTCGGCATCTTGTAGCGCGACAAGAAGCGCGTCCAAGGAACGCCGTTTTCGACGATGTAGCTTTCCGTCAGGCAGTTGCCCATCGCCATGATGATTCCGCCTTCGATCTGCCCCTGCACCAGCAGCGGATTGATCGCGCGCCCAATATCGGTCGCAGAGACGATCCGCAGCACGCGCACAATCCCCGTACTGCGCTCGACGGAAACGAGCGCGGCTTGCGTCGCATACGAAAAGGCGAAGTGCATATCGCCGCCTGTGCCGAGCGGCTGCGTCTTGGGTCCATAGTATTCGTGCAGGATGCGCGTCGCCAAACCCTGCGCTTGCGCCGCCTTCACCGCATCGCCAAACGGCATACTGTGTCCGTTCTCACGGATTAAGCCTTCCTCGAAGCGCAAGCGATCCGGCGCGCAGTCGAGTTCTTCGGCTGCCACCTTGCTCAACAACGTTTTCAGGCTGCTGGCGGCGTAGCGCACGGCGTTCCCGCTCATGAAGGTTTGGCGACTAGCGGTTGTGGGGCCCCCGTTGGGCGTCAAATCGGTGTCGCTCAACAGCACACGGACGTGCTTGTAGGGCAAGCCGAGTTCTTCAGCGGCAATCTGCGCCAAGACCGCGAGCAAGCCCTGCCCCATATCTGCTGACGAGGTGCGCACTTCAATCGTACCGTCCTCGAACGCCTCGACTTCGGCATCAGATCGATCTGGCGCGCCGCCGCCGAGTCCTGTGTTCTTGTACGCGCACGCCACGCCCCATCCATAGGCGATATCGCCCTCGCGCCAACCCCATTTGAACGCGCCTTGCCGCATATCCGCGTCCACTTTATCGATGCTTTCGAGCAACCCGACGCTCTCGCGCAAGATTTGTCCCGTTGCCGTCGCCACGCCGACGCGCTGCGCGTTGATGCGCCGAATTTCTACCGCGTCCATATCGAGCATTTCCGCGATCAAGTCCATGTTCTGCTCGACGGCGAACGCGCTCTGCGTCACGCCGAAGCCGCGAAACGCGCCCGACGGCGGATTATTCGTATACATCGCGTAGCAGTCAATCTTGGCGTGCGGCACGACGTAGGGTCCCGTCGCGTGGGTGGTGGCGCGCGTCATGACCTTATCCGACAAGCTGGCATACGCGCCGCCGTCGCCGTACAGTTCCGCTTCAATCGCGGTCAGCGTGCCGTCACGTTTCGCGCCCGTCTTGATGCGGATCACGGTCGCATGACGCTTGGGATGGAACAACAGGGATTCGGAACGCGAATAGAGCATTTTGACCGGGCGTCCAGTGACTTGCGCCAACATGGCGACGTGAATTTGTCCGGCGATATCCTCTTTGCCGCCGAAACCGCCGCCAATCAGCACGCCGCGCACGCGGATCGCTTCGTCGGGGACTGCCATCGCACGCGCGATCTGGTTGCGATCCTGATACGGAATTTGCGATCCCACGTAAATGGTTAGCTTGTTGTGTTCGGCATCGTAGCCCGCCGGGATACCAATCGCGCATTCGGGTTCGAGGAAAGCGTGTTCCGTCGTCGGCGTGTGATACGTCCGCTCGACAATTACATCCGCCTCCGCGAAACCCTGTTCGATATCCCCGCTGCGCACTTTGATATGCTTGAGCAGGTTGCCCCCTTCGCGCCCCTCATGCACCAGCGGCGCTTCGGGCGTGCGTGCGTAAACCGGATCAGCGACGACGGGCAGCGGTTCGTAATCGACTTCGATCAATTCGAGCGCACGATCCGCGATATCTTGCGTGTCCGCCGCGACAATGGCAATGGCATCGCCCATGTAGCGAACTTTGACACCACACAGCACATCCCAATCGAGATGCACCAGACCATGAATGTTCTCACCCGGCACATCAGCGGCGGTCAGCACTGCGCGCACACCCGCTAGCGCCTTCGCCCGCGTCGTATCCACGCGCACGATGCGCGCGTGCGGATAGCGCGAACGCAGCGTCCGCGCGAACAACATGCCGTCGAACACGTAATCATCGGTGTATTTCGCGCGTCCAGTGACGCGATCTTCGATATCTTGCACGGGTTCGCTGACGCTGATGTGATTCAGCTTCTCGGCAACGTCGGGTTCATTCGGCGCGAGCGGCGGTTCGCCTTGCAATACGCGCCCCGCCGACTTGATCGCGGCGATCACGCTGACGTAGCCCGTGCAGCGGCAGTAGGTGTCCTTCAGCGCGACTTTGATATCATGATCGTCCGCGTTCGGCTTCTCATCCAAGAGTGCCGCCGCTGTCATGAGCAAGCCCGGCGTACAGAAGCCGCATTGTACCGCGCCGTGCGCGATGAACGCTTGTTGCAGCGGATGCAAATGTCCGTTCGCCAGTCCCTCGACGGTGCGAATGTGCGCGCCGTCCGCGCGAAACGCCGGATAGATGCACGAATTGACGGGTTTGCCATCGACGTGAACGGTACAAATGCCACATTCCGCCTCGTTGCAGCCGATTTTCGTCCCAGTCAGCTTCAAGTCGTAGCGCAGAACGTCCGCCAGCGTGCGCGATTCCGACACATCGAGCGTGTGTGCCGTCCCATTGACGGTAATGTGTAGTTGGCTCATGTTGAACCTCAATTCCACTAAGCGCCGACACCTTCGGCATGTGCAATTCCGGTTTGCGCGCGCTGCATTGCCAGCGGGAGCGCGCCGCGTAACAGCGTGCCGATCATCCCGTAGCGATATTCGTCCGTCGCGCGATATTTGCTCGTGCGCGGCTTCAATGACGCTTGCGCGACCGTCACGACGTTTTCGACTGTCACATCGTTGGCAACCTGTCCGATCAGCGCCGCTTCAGCATCCCTCGCGCGTGTCGGCATCTGCGAAACGGGCGCGATGCACACGCGCGCAGCGCAGATCGTCACGCCGTCGTCGTGCAGGGCGATCCACACCGCACAGCCCAATACGGGCAGCGCCACCCCTTGCGGACGCATGATCCGCTTGAATGCACAGCCTTCGCCCGTATTACATGCGCGAAAACGGAACGCCACCAGCACATCGCGCCGCGAATCGAGCGCCGATATCCCCGCGCCCTTGTATAGATTCGCAATCGGCAGCCATTCACGGCGTCCGTCTGCCCATGCGACCAAGCCTTCAGCGTCGAGCGCCACCAGCGACGTTGTGCCGTCGCCCGCCGGGAGCGCGTGCGCGACGTTGCCGCCGAGCGTGCCAACATTGCGCACTTGGGGGCCCCCGACCACGCCGCAGCTTTCGACCAAGCAGGTTGCCGCCGCTTCGAGTTCCGCCGCGCGCACAATCGCGGTGTGCGTGACCGCCGCGCCAACCATGAACACGCCATCATCGAGCCGGATCGCCGTCATCTCCGCGATCTTGGTCACATCGATCAGCGCCCTTGGTCGATGGTCGCCTAATTTGTTGTCGTTCGCCGCCGCTTGCAGGTCGATCAACAAGTCGGTGCCGCCCGCGATAATGCGTGCTGTGCCGTCATAGGACGCCAACAGCTTGAGCGCATCATCGATGGTACGCGGCGTGTGGTAATGTTCCCAGAGTCGCATCTTGAAACTGATCCAAAGTTCTAGGTAAGGATGAAGGGTAACTCACCCTTACAAATATTTCCATGACTTTAGCATACCAAATACCCCCGCTTCAAGTCACCGAAATCCTTGCGGCGAATTTAGCAGTTTTCGACAAATATTTTATGGTGTGGTAAATGTTATCCTATCTTGCTTGTGGACTTCTACCAATCTCAAGGGACAGCGCACGTTGAAATCCACGACCAGCAGCATTCTGATCGCCATTATCCCGATCATTGCCGTCTTACTCGCGCTGTTGATCGGCGCGTTCATGCTGCTTTTGCTCGGCGCAGACCCGATTCGCGCGTATGGGGCGATGATAGAAGGCGCGTTCGGCACGCCGACCAACATCCTGCGCGTCCTGACGCGCGCCACGCCGCTGCTGCTGGTGGCAATTGGGACGTGCATCGCCTTTCGCGCGGGCATGACCAACATCGGCGCGGAGGGACAACTTTTCGCCGGCGCGATCAGCGCAACCGCCTTCGCCATCGCGTTTGGAAACGCGCTGCCCGCGCTGATTGCCGTCCCGCTGACCATCGCGGCGGGGGCAGTCGCGGGCGCGGCGTGGGGCGCGCTGCCCGGCTTCCTCAAAGCGCGCTTTGAAGTCAACGAAATCCTAACCACCGTCATGATGAACGAAATCGCCGTGCAACTGCTGATTTTTCTCCTCAGCGGGCCCATGATCGACCCGCAGCAAGTCGCACAAGGCACGCGCATCCCGCAATCGGCACAGCTCCCGCCCACGACATGGCTGCCGGAACTCGACTCGCGTTCCCAGTTTCACGCAGGCTTTTTCGTCGCGCTGGCGCTGGCAGTCCTCGCCTATGTCTTACTCTGGCGAACGTCGCTCGGCTATCGGATTCGCGCTGTTGGGCTGAACCGTGACGCCGCGCGCTATGCGGGCATCTCGATTGGACGGTATCTCACGTTGGCAATGATACTCAGCGGCGGGATGGCGGGCATCGCAGGGGCTGTACACGTCGCTGGCGCAGAACATCGCATGGTCGAGGGCTTCGCAATCGGCTATGGTTTCTCTGGCATCGTCGTGGCGCTGTTCGGGCGGCTGCATCCGCTGGGCGCGATTCCAGCGTCGCTGTTGTTCGGGACGCTGTTGGTGGGCGCGGACAGGATGCAGCGCAGCGTCCAAGTGCCATCGGCAACCGTGACGGTGCTGCAAGGTTTGGTCGTCATTTTCGTCGTCGGCAGCGAATTGTTCGTCCGGCGGCTGACGGCGCGGCGTGCGACCGCCAATACAACCAAAACGCAGACGATGACATCCCCTACTCTCCCAACCGGAGGGCGCATCAGATGAACAATGGCTTGACCGTCGATCAAATTCTCGTACAAGCGGTGGCGCTCACCCTGCTCTACGCCACGCCGTATCTGTTCGCCGCGTTGGGCGAGGTGTTCGTCCAGCGATCCGGCGTGCTGAATCTCGGCGTCGAAGGCATGATGCTGATGGGCGCGTTCAGCGCGGTCTATGCGGTCTCGCAAGGCGCGCATCCGCTCATCGGACTCGGTGTGGCGATGGGGGTCGGCGCGGCATTCGGCGCGGCAATGGCGTTCGTCAACGTCACGTTGCAAGCGGAACAGGGCATCAGCGGCATTGGCTTCACGCTGTTTGGCTTGGGACTTTCAACGCTGTTATTCAAACTGCTATCGGGCGGCGTGATCGTCGCGGATGGTCTCGACCCGATCAACATTCCCGTATTGAGCGATCTACCCGTCGTCGGCAGAATCTTATTTCAGCAAAATATCCTGACTTATGCGGCATTCGCACTCGTCCCGATTTCGATGTGGGTCCTCAACAAGACGGTTTGGGGGCTGAACATCCGCGCCGTCGGGCAAAATCCCGCCGCCGCCGATGCCATGGGTGTGAACGTCGTGCGCGTGCGCTATTCGACCTGCATTCTCGGCGGCGTCCTCGCTGGAGTCGCGGGCGCATCGTTGTCAATCGCGCTCACCAATATCTTTCAAGAGAATATGACCGAAGGGCGCGGTTTCATCGCGGTGGCGCTGGTGTATTTCGGTGGTTGGTCGCCGCTGCGCGTGATGTTCGGCGCGCTCTTGTTCAGCATTGCCAACAATCTGCAAATCTGGGTACAGATTCTCGATGTTCGCATTGGCGGCGCACCGATCCCGCCGAATTTGCTGGTCATGGTGCCGTATGTGCTGACGATTGCGGTGCTGATCTTCGCGCGGCAGCGCCGCCGTCTCGAACCCGCCGCGCTGACGAAAGCATTCCGGCGCGGCGAAAACTAGATTTGTTTTTAACCGCAGAGAACGCAGAGAATCGCAGAGAAGGTTATCGCTGTGATCACTGCGGTAAATATCGATCACTTTAGGGAGAATACGATGAAGCTCACCCGTTTGATCATCATTGTCGCCGCCTTGTTGATGAGCGTCGCCGCCGTCAACGCGCAAGCGCCGTTCCGCGTTGCCATCGTCATGCCAAGCAGCACCACCGATTTGGCGTGGAGCCAGTCGATCTTCGATGCGTTGGTCAGTATCCAAACCGAGATGGGCGGCGAAGGCATGATGGAAATCGCCTTTACCGAAGGCATGTTCGACGTGACCGCCGCGGCGCAGGCATTACGCGATTACGCCGAATCCGGCTACGATCTCGTGATCGCGCATGGCACCCAGTACGGAACATCGCTGTTTGAACTCGCGCCGGATTATCCAGAAACCGCGTTCGCATGGGGAACGGCGACCGATACCGGCACCGACGCCGGACTGACCAACATTTTCGCGTATGAGGCGGCTGCCGAACAAGGCGGCTACATCAACGGCGTGATGGCGGGCTTGCTGACCGAAAGCGGCGTGATCGGCATCGTTGGACCCGTCGCGGCGGGCGATGCGCTGTTGTACATCAACGGCTTCTTGCAGGGCGTCGCGGCGTCTAACGCCGATGCGAATGTGATCGTCGCCTATACCGGATCGTTTGGCGACACCGCCGCCGCCGCCGAAGTCGCGCAGACGCAAGTCGCGGCGGGCGCGGACGTGCTGACCGGATCAGCGCAGCAGGTCGTCGGCGCGATTGATGTGGTCGAGGCAGAAGGCGGGCTGTGGTTCGGCACGCAGAGCGATCAAAGCCTCAATTGGGCGGAAACGGTCGTCGCGTCGCAAGTCTACGATTGGACGGGTATCCTCTCCGACATGATCGCTAAGGTTCAGGCGGGCGAACTGGGCGGCACAGCGTATAACTTGACGCTGGAGAACGAGGGCTTGACCTTCGCCTTCGGGGAAGTCGAAATCCCCGCAGACGTGACCGCCGCCGCCGAAGCAGCTGTCGCGGAAATCATCGCCGGCGATATTGAGGTGTTACAGGCGTTGCCCGAAGTCACACCCGAACCGTCGTAAGCAGCCATTTGAAGTGTTTATGACCTGACCCCTGACCCCCTCTCGATGTGCAGCGGGGCGTTTCCGTTGTGCCACTCAAGTCCCCTTTCCACATGGAGAGGGGATTTCGGGGTGAGGTTGACTTCGCAACTTTTTATCCTTCGTGAGAAAAAAATAATGACAATTCTCCCCTCCGGTCACACACGCATCGATCACGTTGAAATGCGCGCAATTAGCAAGAAGTTTCCCGGCGTGATTGCCAACGATGCCGTCGATTTTGACGTGCGCGCGGGCGAAATCCATGCGCTGTTGGGCGAAAATGGCGCGGGCAAATCGACGTTGATGAAAATTTTGTACGGGCTGTACAAGCCCGACACGGGCGAAATTCGCATCGACGGACAGCCAGCCCAGTTCCGTTCCCCCGCCGATGCGCTCGCGCGCGGCATTGGCATGATCCATCAACATTTCATGCTCGTACAAACGCTGACCGTGACCGAAAACGTTGCGCTCGGCATGAAGCCGTCGCGCGGCGGAAGATTAGATTTATCTGCCATCCGCAGACGCTTATTGGAACTCTCCACCATTTATGGCTTGAAGATTGAACCTGATGCGTACATTTGGCAGCTTTCCGTCGGGGAGCAGCAGCGCGTCGAGATCGTCAAGGCGCTGTTTCGCGGCGGCGCGCTGCTCATCATGGATGAGCCGACGGCAGTCCTCACGCCTCAAGAAGTCGATGAATTGTTCGTCACGCTGAAAACGATGCGCGAACAAGGTCACGCGCTGATCTTCATCTCGCACAAATTGGGCGAGGTGCAAGCCTTGAGCGACCGGATCACGGTCATGCGCGATGGCTGTGCCATCGACACGGTGCCGAATCACAACGTCGAGCGGCGCGTGTTGGCGCGGATGATGGTCGGACGCGATGTCCAGTTCGCGCCGGATCGCCCTGCGGTGCAAACAGGCGCTGTGCGGCTGCACATCCATGATCTACACGTCCAGAACGATCAGCGACTGCCCGCGCTGCGCGGCGTCTCGCTCGATGTGTGCAGCGGCGAAATCGTCGGCATCGCGGGCGTGTCTGGCAACGGACAGCGCGAATTGGCGGAGACGATTGCCGGACTGCGCGCCGCTGAACGCGGCGAACTGCATCTGAATGGCGTGGACATGCTGCGCGCGTCGGTCGCGGCGCGGCTGCGCGCGGGATTGGCATTCATCCCCGAAGAACGGATGCGTCACGGTATGATCGGCGCGTTCTCCGTCGCGGAAAACGCCGTGCTACAAAATCACGCTGACCCGCCCTACTCACGGCGCGGGCTGCTCGATTTCGCGGCGATCAACGCGCACGCCAAGAAGCTGGTCGAAAGCTACAGCATCAAAACGCCGTCAGCGCGCACGCCCGTGAAGAATTTATCGGGCGGGAACATCCAAAAGTTGATTTTAGGACGCGAACTCGCGCGCCAACCCTCAATCTTGATCGCGGCACAGCCGACGCGCGGCGTCGATATCAGCGCGACAGAGTACATTCACAACGTCCTGATGGCACAGCGCGGCGCGGGCGTGGCGATCCTGCTCATCTCGGAAGATTTGGACGAAATCTTGGCGCTGTCCGACCGAATCGCCGTGCTGTACGAGGGGCGCATCGTCCGCATCATGGATCGCGCCGACGCCACCTCCGAACGACTCGGCATGTTGATGGCGGGCGCGACCACCCCCAGCGCGTAGCGGCATGACGTGCCATCGCCACGACTACAGGTTGCCACAAGCGTCGATTTTACGTTAATATCAGCGGATTGATGGATTCCAAGACATAAGGGCATCCAATGAGCCTGATGGATTTATGGAACAACCTGATCCGTGAGAAGTCGTTCACGACGGCGGCATTCCGCATCGCGCCGGATCGGATTTTGCGCACAGATACCTCGCGCGAGATGACGCAATTTGTCCCGCGCGCCAGCTATTTTGAAATCCGCCTCTCACAGATGTTCATCCAATATCAGCGCGAATACTGGCGCGACTTCATTCCAATGGCATCGATGATGACCGAGTTCATCTTCAACGGCGAACGAACGACTGTCCCGCTCATCGTCGGTCCCGAACGCTTGGCGAGCGCACAGCAAGTCGCGCGCGGCGATATGGTCGAATATTACAATACGCGCATCGCGGGTCCGTACCCCTATCAGGGCGACGACATCTCGATCTTCGCCGGGCTGTTCCGCGTCGAGGTCAACAACTGGGCGAAGCGTGCGCTGTCCTTGTTCGAGACCGTCGCAGAGGCGTTCGATCCGACGCGCCTGTCGTCGTATTTGAACATCGCGCAGCCGCTCTTGACCGGACTGGAAGGCTTCTTGGGCATGAAAGAAGTCGAAATGCGCGTCGGACGGCAAAAAGCCTATATGCAGCAGGGCAGCGGTGCGGTTCCGCCCGATGATTCGTCGTCGGATGTGCTGCAACCCGCGTTTGAGGTGCATTTGCGCGCCGAGGCGTCGCAGTTTCCACCGGCAGAACGACGCAAGTTTTGGGTCTACGAGAGCCGCTTGCACTATGGCGACAACCCAAACAATTTGCGCCCGTACAACGACGCCGATTTCATGCTGCTGCGTTTCGTGCCACTGGCGACGCGCAACGACTTCGTGACCTTCGATTTCCACAAGCTGCATTGGAAACAAGTGGAAACGAACCTCGCCGAGGGCAAAGAGGACGACGCGCGCCAAGAGTTCAAGATGCTGGCGGTCGCGCTGGCACAGTCGCCCGATATCGTTGATACCCAAAAACGACTGTTAGCGGCGGAATACAAGAAGATGTTCATCGACTCGCGCGCCGCGTATCAGAACTTCTTCAATTTGGACGATGTGACGCGCGAAGCGACGGCTGCCACGCCCGCCGCGCCCCCGCCGCCGATGAGCGACGTCGATATCCAGCGCACATTCGAGGCGGCAGCAACTGCCAGCGTAGCACAAGCCGCGCCCGCGCGCCCCTTCACGGCTGAACAACTCTTAAAGCAGTTGGAAATTTAGGATCAGCGCACGGCGGGGTTTCGTATCGAAGCAAATAGAGTAAAACACGATGAGTGAAGCCTTGAAACAGATGCTCCGTCGCCTTTACAATGCTGTTCCTCTGAAGCCATTTGTCTTCCGAGCAGTGCGCCGTTTGGCTAATATACCCCCATCACTAAGTCACCATCTATATTTTGAGGGGGTATTTACAACGTCTATCGCAGACCAGACAGTCCGTTTGTACAATCCAGGTAAAGCGTTGGAAACGGCGTTGTTTTGGAATGGCATCACAGCAATTGATGAGCCGCAGTCGATGGCGCTGTGGATGAAGTTGGCGCAACACGCTCGTGTCATCCTCGATGTGGGAGCCAACACCGGTATTTACGCCATCACGGCGAAAATCGTCCAGCCAACGGCGCGCGTGTTGGGATTCGAGCCAATCGAGCGCATTTATCAGCGGTTCGTCACCAACTGCCAAATGAACCAGCTTGATATCGCTTGTCGATCTTATGCGGTTTCCGATGAAGATGGTCAAGGAACGATTTACGATCTCCCAGAAACGCACCACTACAGGGCGTCACTCCGACCCGAGGTCGTGCAGCATCTCACGCCTACTTTGATTTCCAAATCGATCCAACTTCATCGCCTAACCACGATCATGGCGGAAGAACGACTTGAGACCATTGACTTGATTAAAATCGATGTCGAAGGCGCAGAACCATTTGTCATTGCAGGCGGTGGTGATCTTTGGAAGCGTCACCGTCCCGGCATCCTCATCGAGATCAACCGCGATGATACGGGCAGTACCATCGAAGCATTGCTGAAAGATTTAGGCTATCTATTCTTCAATATCGATGAAAAGAATCCACCGAGACGTGTCGATCATTTGGTACGCAGTCAGGAACGCAATTATTTGCTCTGTTCGCACGAACAAGCCGCCTATCTCAACTTGCTTTGAACGTTGCTAGGCGATACATCTACGGAGCATGACAACACGTTATTCCCGTAACGTAAGGAAATCATTGCAGAACATGAGGGGGTCATGGGATGCCGTTTGAAGTCTATCTCCAACCGCAAGGCTTTCTTGGCACGGGCGCGAGTCTGCTTGCTGATCTGACGCTGCTCGCCTACATCCTGTTGATCGTCCCCGCCATGATCGTCGGCTTCGTGTTCGCGCGGCGAAAGATGTTCCGTCCGTATCACAAATGGACGATGATCATCATCACGATTGTGAACACGATTCTGATCGGCGTGCTGATGGTCACAGCCTATCGCTTCGATGTTGGAGACAACATGGGCGTGCAGCCGGGCAATGCGCGTTACCTGCTCCCTACCCTTCATGCGATCATCGGATTGCCCGCGCAAGTTTTGGCATTTTACAACGTGTATCGGATGCTGCGCGAAGATGCGCAGGTCGCGGCGGCGAAGAAACGCGGCGAAAAAGACTTCAAGAAATATTTCTTTACGCGCGCGAAATCGTTCATGCGCCTCACGTTGGCGCTGTGGTTGGCGACAGCGACGCTCGGCGTCGTGTCGTATCTGATCCGCTACGACGTGCTTTCGAGCAACGCGGCATCCCCCGCCGCGCCGCCAATTGCCACGCCAGAAGTTGAGTCAACGCCCGAATTGACGCCTGAAGTCGATAGCTTGCCCGCTGCGACGCCCGAAATCGATAGCTTGCCCGCCGCGACGCCCGAAATCGATGCGACCCCCGAAGTGACTGCCGACACGCCCATTTCTACGCCAGAAGTCGAAGCAAATCTGACGCGCACGCCCCGCCCCACCCGTACTACTGAAACTGCACCGCGCTCCACACCAGAAATAACCACTAACGCGCCCGTATCGACGCCGGAAGTCGAACCCAGTCCGATACGGACAGCCCGCGCTCCGGTTCAAACGGCTGAGGTAATACCCGCGGTGGATGACAACGCAGTCGGGGATGCAATGGTGACGGCGATGCGTGCAACAGCGGACGACGCACCCGTCACGACACCGGAAGTCGAATCGAGTGCGATACGAACCGCGACGCGCACCGCAACACCGCGTCGAACCGTAAGAACGTCAACGGTCACGCCAGAGATTGCAGAAACCCCCGAAGTCACGACCACCTCGGGGGGCTGAAATCTAGACAGTGCCGCGATTCGGCAGAATTTCGGTCACGAAGCCGAAAATCCCGATGGCGATCAACAGCACGCCAGAGATGCGCGTGAGCAAAACGTGATTCTGTGCCAGCCAGCCGACGAAACGCCGCTGCAAGGGCAGCGCGATCAACGGCAGCAGCACGAGCGGAAAACCGAAGCCGAGTCCGAACGCGAGAAAGAACAGCAGTTCGCCTGCTAGGGCATCCGCACCCGCTGCGCCGCGCAAAAATGCTGCCGTGACGACGGGTCCTGTACACGGCAGCGTCATCGGCGCGAACAGCACGCCGTACAGATACGCGGTGAGGTATGGATTGCGAACGACAGGCGACTGGACTTGGCTCAGGCGCGCGAACGGATTGCGCCCGAACAGCATCAGCACGCCAAACACGATCACAATGATATAGATGATGGGCAGCAGCGTCGTCAGCAGCCCGCCAAACGATGCTTGGAGCAGATGCAGCACCAAGCCGATTACCAACATCATCGACAAGACGCCCGCCAAGACGAGGACGCCGAGCCAACCCGACGCGCGGCGCGTGCGTTCGTCATCCGCCTTCGCCGCCATGAACGCGATCAAGCCGGGATACAGCGGGAGCATACACGCATTGGTCAAGATTGCGCCCGCGCCCAGCGTGAATCCCGTGACAAGTTCAGCCCACATCTATGCCGTCGCTTCGCGCAAGAGCTGCACGAGTTCGTCAGTCGTCTCGATGCCGCCCGTGTCGAGCGCCGAAAACGTGCCATCGGGATAGATGATGAAATGCGGCGTCGATGGCGGTACGCTCACGCTGCGACCGAACGTCGCGGTCAGCGCGCTCAAGATTTCTGGCGTCATGACAGCGAACGCCCAATCGTAGCCATATGAGTCGGCATAGCTCGCCATTTCGTCAGTGGTCAAGTTGGTCTCGACGCTCAAGCCAACATAGACAATGTTCGTGTTATCGACTTGTTGGCGCGCTTGAACAAGATTGTTCATCTGTGCGCGACAGTTCGTACACCACGTCGCCATCGGCTCAACGTAGACCACTTTCCCGGCGAAGTCCGCGAAGGTAAATGTTTCGCGCGTGCGTGCATTGACCAGCGGGAGCGACAGCCAAGCCGCTTGGGCTGGGGCGTCCGACGCGCTCACTTCGCTGGCTGGACTGGAAGTCGGCATTAAAGTACGGTCGGCACTTGGGTCGGGTTGTGCAGGCGTGACAATCGTCGGCTGAGTTGAACCACACGCCGCGAGACACAGCATCAATAAGCCACATACCATCATTCGCATTGGGTAAATTCCTTCTGTTTTGCACAGTATAGAAGAACTTTCTGAAGGAAATCTTACAGCGTGCGCAGCTTTTCAATCAAACGGGATATGCTTTCCATATGAACGGTCGTTCCATCCGCCATCACGCGCCAGCCCTCCTCAGTCGTCTCGATATGGGTGTTTGCGGTTTGGGTGTCGTTGACGACGCGAAATCCCGCCCGCTCAAGGGCGCGCCGTGTCCATACGCCGCGCAGATCATCACCACCCGCGCTCGTCAACTGCACGACGCCGATTGATTCTGCGCTCAGTTGAAACGATCCCGTCGCTGGATCGAATTGAGCGCCGTCGTTTTGAAACGCGGCTGCGAGCGCGCCATTCAGAATCAAATCTTCCGGCGCGCCGTCGATCAAGGTCGGCAGCGCGTCCGGCGTCATCCCCGGCACCAAAAGCCACAGCCGATCTGCCGCCCGCAGCGCCAAATCCAAATCATGCGTCGAAATCAGCGCCGCCATGCCGCGTTCGCGCGTCAGCCGCCGAACGAGGCGCATGATCTCGACGCGGCGCGGCAAATCGAGGAACGCCGTCGGTTCATCCAGGATCAACAGCGCGGGTTCTTGCGCCAACGCGCGCGCAATCGTGATCTTTTGGCGTTCGCCATCGCTCAGTTCGCGCACCGGACGCGCCGCCAGATGTGCCGCGCCAACTGACTGGATCGCGCCGTCGATGATCGCCTGATCGTGCGCCGACAGCCGTCCGAGCCAATCGGTATGCGGATGTCGCCCCAGTGCCACGAGTTCACGCGCGATCATCACGCCGGGATCGACGCGCTCGGTCAGGACGATGCTCAACAGCCGCGCCAGTGCGCCCGCGTCGAGTTGATGCACATCCTGATCGTGCAGCCCTACTGTTCCGCTTAATGGCGGCTGCATTCCGGCGAGTGTCCGTAACAGCGTCGTCTTGCCGATGCCGTTCTGCCCGATCAAACACACCAATTCGCCGTCGTACAGCGTTAAATCCAGATGCGCGGCAATGGGTTGCCCTGCGCGCTTGTAGCCAATCGTTAGATCGCGCGCGTGTAATGCCACCTTCATGCGTCGCCAAACGCCGCCCGCGCCGCCCGCCCCCGCATGACGATCCAGATCACGACGGGCGCGCCCGCCAACGCGGTGATCGCGTTCAGCGGCAAAACGGTGCGCGTGCCGGGCATCTCCGCGATCAGCGCGGCGATCAGCGCCGCCGCCGCGCCCATCAACAGCGCCGCCGGGATCAGCGTGCGATGATCGGACGTGCGCAAGATACCGCGACACACATGCGGGACGGCGATGCCGATGAAGCCGATGGGCCCACAGAACGCGGTCACGCTCCCCGCCAAGAGCGCCGCCGCGATCACGATGCCAACGCGCGCGCGGCGGACATTCAAGCCCAAACTGCGCGCGACTGCCTCACCCGTCAACAGCGCGTTGAGCGATTTCCCCAATGCCAGCGCCGCGATCAATCCGGTGACGACAGCGGCGGCGAAGATCGGCATTTGCCCCCATGTCACGCCGCCGAAACTGCCAAACGTCCAATTGGTATACGCCTGAATCCGTTCCGGGATCGCGCTGTGCATCAACAGCGTCACCAGCGCGCCGCTGATGTAGCCGAACATCAAGCCGAGTATCAGCAGCGTCACGCTGCCCGATACCCGCCGCGCCGCCGCCAACGCCAACAGCATGACCAAGCCCGCGCCAATGCTCGCCGCCGCTGTCACCGCCAGATCGCCCCGCAGCCCGAAGCCGGTCAAGAGCGCGCCGCCCGCCGTCCCCGCCGACAGCACCATCAGCGCCACGCCCAAGCTCGCGCCGGAACTGATGCCCAACGCGAATGGGTCTGCCAACGGATTACGGAACAAGGTCTGCATCAGCAGACCCGCCACGCTCAACGCCGCGCCCGCCAGCGCCGCCGTCGTCGCCTTCGGTAAGCGCACTTTCAGCACGATGTTTGTCCACGCCTCGCGGCTGGCGTCGCCGCCCAACACGGTGGTCAGCACCTCGTTGAGCGGAATATTGACCGACCCCATCACCAACACAGCGATGAAAGCGACGATCAAAACCCCGGTCAGCAGCGTCAGCGCGCCAATCCGCGCGGTTTTCGCGCGTTGCAGCGGCGCAGTTGAGACACTGGGAACGCTGGCGGACACTCGTTGAGCCATGTTCGCTGCCCTACTCCATCTGACGGAAGAAATAGAGTTCGTGATCCGGCAGCAAGTCGGGATGCAAGATCGCGATCAAGTCCGCGAGGATGATCTGCGGATTGGTCACGCCCGTCTCGAAGTAATCGACGCCGCCATTTTCGTTCACGCGCGCGTCATTGTTGTAGACCGCGCCGCGCTGCACCGACGCAAGATCGCCATAGCGTTCGTCCTGCGCGATCAAGTCGTTCAGCGTCGGCACGGCGTACACCCCCGGAAACCACACATCCGCGTTCAAGCCCGCTTCATACACCACCTCGAACGAGAACGGCACGCTGCCGACTTCGTTCACGACTTCCGGCGCATCGCCCAACACCTGAATCGCGCCCGCATCGCGCAAAAGCTGCCCGATATAGCTCTGCCCGCCGGAAATGAACCACGCCTCGCCCCACGTCGTATAGGCGCTCCACAGTACCGACGGCTGCTCCTCGACGGATGCCGCCAGCGCCACGAGCGACTCGTATTCGCCCGCGATGGCGTCAAATTCGGCGTTTGCATCCGCTTCGGCGTTGAAAAATGCCGCCGTGAACTTGATCCATTCGGCGCGTCCAAGCGGGCTGGTTTCCGTCCAATCGGCGCTCAGGACGACTGGAACGCCCGCTTCAATTAACGCCGGATGCGCGTCGTATTCGGGCGCGCCGCTGCCGTAGGTCATGACGAGATCGGCTTCGGACGCCAGCACGATCTCGATATTGATGCTCGATCCGCTGCCAACTTCGATCAGACTGTCTGCCGCGACTTTTTCTTGCACGGCGGGCGTGTTGATGTACAAGAAACTATCCACACCGATCAGCCGATCCAGCATGTCCAGCGCAACGAAATGCGGCAGATAGGTGGTGGACAATGCCAGCGCGCGCGTCGCGGGAATTTCGATGATCTGTTCCGGCGCGTAACCGTCCGGCGCGGGCGTGCCACATTGCACGAGCGCGTAGGTGAAATCGTCGGTCGCGCCCGTCCACGCCGAGCTGACCGTCACCAGCTTATAATTGTTGAAATATTCGATGGACAGATTGTCAGCGTACTCGATTTCGGTCTTATCTGGGAAGTAATCGACCGACGGATCGTAAGCTGCGACGCACGCCGCGACGAGATTATCTGTTTGAGCGAACGACACGCCAACGCCGACGAACAGCACAACGAACAAAACGAGTAATGATTTACGCATGTTCCCCTCTTTGTACGATGCCAACGAACGAGATAGCAGCCGCATTCGAGAGGAATGACGCATCCTAGACGCTGCGCGCAGCACAGGGTCTAGCGACGAAAATCCCGCCGGGTGGCGGGAGCGAAGGCGAATCATCAGATGAATGAGTGATCGTGCCACGCCCGTATCCCTTAGTCTCGAAGGTCACGCGAGCAAAAGTGCGGGCGGGTATTCGGGCTTGGAACATCGCACGAGCGAAAGTCCCCTACCGTTGCGGATCAGCGCCGGACTAATGTCGAACGGAGTTCGACGATCTACCGGACTTTCCCCCTTGCGCGCCGTGCATCCGGGCAGCGGCGCACCCCCACTTTGATGGTGTGCGGTTGTTACAGTTGACTATAATCCGAACGGGCGGCGGCGTCAAGATGCGGCAAGACACGACTTGCTCATTCGTGCGCATCGCCGCGCCATTAGACGATGCGTCGATACACCCCGATGCGCGCGATATCGAGCGTGAATGCGCCGGCTTGCTTTTCCTCGATGATGAACGTCATACCGCGAATCGAACTCGCATTGAGCGGCACGAACGGGATACGCTGACCGAAATAGACCGGATAAAAGTCGCTAAACGGCAGTTGCACCGTCATCCATTCGCCATCAACGGTATCGAACTTTTGATCGTACTGGACGCCGCTACGCTGATTGCTCAGATACATTCCGTAGCGTTGACCGTCGCCGCGCAGGCTGATTTCGATGCCCTCATACGCGCTCAAATCCAGCGGCGTGAAGCGCGCCCGCAAGCTGGCGAAGCCACCATTATTCTCCAAGCGCACCACGCCAGAAAAGCGCCCCGCGCCCTCAGCGATCCATTCGACCGCGCTCTCGCTGACGCCGCCCATCACCCCGTCGTTGACGATGTTCCAACCCAGTACCGCGTCCTGACTCGTAAAGTCGAACAGCGTCTCATTCACGATTTCGCTCTCCTGTGCCGAAACCCCACTCCATTTTAATCCACCCCATACCATCACCCCGATCATCGCTAGTGCGCCCATCAATCTCACAGTGATACACCTCGCAACCTAAAAGCCTACCAACTTATATGTTGGTCATTATAGGCGTTTGGAGCGGATTGCGGCACCCCATTCACCAATCGCTCACGCGCTCAAACAGGCATCCGCCCGTTCGCATACTGCGCCGCGCTGGTCTGCCACAGCGCACCGTCGCGCACTTCCCACACCATCCCGCCGGGCATCTGCGCCATGTGCGCGATGAAATAGCGGTCGTGCGACGCCGCAATCACCGCGCCGGGAAACGTTTGGAGCGCGCGTTCCAGCCCGTCCAACACATCCAAGCTGATATCGTTGGTCGGCTCATCCAAAATCAGCACATTGGCGCACGCCGCGATCAGCCGCGCGATGTGCAGCTTGCGCAGTTCGCCGCTGCTCAACGACGCAACGGGCTTATCGAAATCGGTGTAGCGGAACAAATCCGACTTGATCACCATCGCTTGCAGCACCTTCGCATCCTCGTGCAAGCCGTCCTTGAACGCCTCGAACAGCGTCAACCCGCGCCAAGCGTCCGGCACGCGCTGCTCTTGCGCCAATATGCCGACGTTGACCGCCGGATTCACGCTGACACGCCCAGAATCGGGTGCGGTTGCGCCGATTAGGATGTTGAGCAGCGTCGATTTGCCCGCGCCGTTCGCGCCGACGAACACAATGCGCGCAGCACGCGGCACGTCGAACGACACATCGTCCAAGATCGCGCGCCCAGCGTAGTATTTGGAGATGTGTTCAACGCGCAGAGGCAGCCGCGCACTCAACGTCTGGATGTTGACGGCGGGCGCGAAGTGCAAATCGTCCGGCGGCTCTGGAATCGGGTGATCGAGGATGCGGCTCAGGTGTTCTTCCGCGACGCGGATGCGTTTACTGACCGTGCCTTCATGTGTTGCTTTCTTCAAATTGACCACAAACTTGTCGTTATCGCGGTGCGTGCGGTAATTCTCATTGCGCCGTGCGGTCTCCGCCGCTTCGAGTCGCAGCCGTTTGATTTCTTCCTGCTCCGCTGCGTAATCCGCGCGCCATTTCACGCGCTCCAACGCTTTCGCCGCGCGATACGCCTCATAGTCACCCGCGTAACGCTTGGCGGCGCGCGTATGCTCGTCGATCTCGATGATCGCGCTGACCGTCCGATTGAGAAAATGACGGTCATGCGACACGATCAGCGCGCCACCGCGAAACACGCTCAAATAGCCTTCGAGCCAATCGACGCTGCGAAAATCGAGATGATTGGTTGGCTCGTCCAGCAGCAGCACATCTGGCGACTCCATCAGCAGCAGCGCCAACCCCACGCGCGCCTTTTCGCCGCCGGACAGCGTGCCGAACGCGCGGGTACGGTCAAGATGCGCGATGCCCAAGCCATCAATGATCGCCTCAAGCTGATGATCCAAATCGTAGCCGCCGCGCCGCTCGAAGGTCTCGGTCAGATCGCCGTATTGGGTCAAGAGTGCTGCGAGTAGGTCGCCCGATGCGCGCGCCATCCCCGCTTCGATGCGGCGCAAATCCGTTTCGATCTGGCGCAGATCGGGCGCTGCGTCGGACCGCAGTTCAGCGACCGTGCGCGCGTCGTGTCCGAGGATGACTTGGCGCAGATAGCCGACTTGAAGCGACGGCGCGCGCGTCACGTCCCCGCCGTCGGGAACGACCTCGCCCGCAATGATTTTCAGCAGGGTCGATTTCCCAACGCCGTTCGCGCCGACCAAACCCACGCGCTCGCCGGGATGCAGGCTGAGCGAAATATCGTTCAAAACGGTATGCAACCCGAATGTCTTGCTGATGTGTTGCAGATGCAGTAAAGCGGACATGCGATGTTTTCCTTTCGTCCATGTGGAATCAAAAACCGTCGCGGGGACAAGCCCTCACGACGGCATGGATTCGCAGTTTTGATACAAAACGGCGTGCAGCCGCACAGAATCAGCGGCGCGAAAGTCGAATCATGCGCATCAGCGACAGGGCAAGCCCCAAACAGGACTAGCGATGGTCACTCATACGCTGCATTGCACGCCTTTCGCTCGGACGAATGGAGTTCGGGAATTTGGGAAGATCGTACCTCACCCAAATCGCCGAACATTCACCATTATCCCTATTCCGATGTGCGCGCACATCCGTCCAATGGCGGATATTTTCGCAAGTGGATCGTTTTAAGACTTGGCGGAAGCGTTATAATGGAATTTAACACATTCGCAAGATAAGGACGGAAATCGCATCGTGGGTCATGCAGACGTAAGAACGTGGTTGGAGCCGCAGCAAGCAGCTGTCGAAAGTCTTTTGCGCGATTTGGTGGAGATCAACACCTACACTGCGAACGAAACGGGCGTCGATCAGGGGATGGCGCTCATGAGCGCGCACGCCGCCGATGCGGGCTTGATCGTCGAGCCGATCAACACACGCCATCGGCTGATTAAGACGGGCAAAAGCGGGAACACGCCGCGCGTCCTGTTGATCAGTCACATGGATACCGTCTTTCCGCCCGACGGCGATTTCCTGCATTACGAGCCGCTCGGTGACGGTTTCTTGCGGGGACCTGGCGTTGGCGATATCAAAGGCGGAGTCGTCATGGGCTTATGGGCAATGCGCGCGATCCGCGAATTTTGCCCCGATTACGATGTACAAATGATCGTCAGCGCCGACGAAGAAACGGGATCGCCCACCATTCGCGATTGGTATCTCGCCAATCATGCACAGGCGGATTACGGCATCGGACTCGAACCCGGCTTCCCGCAAGGCGCACTCACGCCAACCGTCCCGCTTGGCGTCGTCTATCAGCGGCGCGGCTATGGCGCGTTCAGCTTCACCGTGAACGGCAAATCGGCGCACTCTGGCACGCCACAGTTGGGTTTGAGCGCCACCGAAGCGATGGCACAGCGCATCATCAAACTACACGCGCTCAACGATCCCGCGCTCAATGTGAACGTCAATGTCGGGATGGTGCGCGGCGGGATTTCGCCCAACACTGTTCCCGGCTCGGTTGATGCTGCCGTCAGTTTCCGCTTCGAGCGGCTGATCGACGGCGAAACAACGCGCGACGCGATCCAAGCGATCATCGAAGAGTCGTGCGTCTGCAACCCGCAGATCGATCTGTGGGACAGCGCCACCTACACGCTCGATGCCTTCATCCCGCCGATGGAGCGCACGGAACGCAGTCAAATCATCGTCGATATCGTGCTGGATGAGGCGAAACGCCTGAATCATCCGGTCGTGCCGATTGCGCGCGGCGGCGGCAGCGATGCCAACTTCGTCAGCGCGGCGGGGACGCCTTCGATCTGCGGCATGGGCGCGCCGACGGCGGATATCCACACGCCGCAAGAGACGATCTATCTGCCGATGCTGCACGAGCGCATCGATTTGTTGGCGGGGACGCTGATGCAATTGACCACACGCAAACGATAATGACGTTTGGGGCGCTCTAACGATGAGATGCGCCCCACCGCCCCCATTTTCCAATTCTCCGCGTCACGTTTAACATTCGCTTCAAATCACTGGGGTATCCTGAGCGTCGTAACCCATCCAATGCGATTTTTGGAGACTCCTCATGAGCAAATCCCTTCAGCCTCAGTTCAACTACCAAACCTTGTGGTCACGGATCGAGCGCGAAGCCGTGCGCCAAGCCGCCTCGCCGCAAGCCGTGACCGACTTCATCAATCTGCTTTCGCGCCGCGATTTCGTCAAATTGATGAGCGCGGGCGCGGCGGCGGCTGCCTTGGGTGGAGTCGTCGCCAGCAATCGCCGTGTGCGTGCCAGCGCGAACGCCGCGCCACAGCCGATCCCCGCGCGCCAGACCATGACCAGCACGCCCGCGTTCCCCAACGGCATCGCGTCCGGCGATACCACCCAGACCACGACCATGCTGTGGGCGCGCGCCGCCGCGACGGGAACGCTGACGTTCGACGTAGCAACGGACGCGGATTTCGCCAGCAGCGTGCAAACTGTGACGGCGGAGGTCGTTGATCCAATGCTTCCGGCGAAAGTCGCGGTCGAAGGGCTGACGGCGAACACGTCGTATTTCTATCGCGTCACGAATACGGACGGCGATAGCTTGACCGGGCGTTTCATCACCCCTGCTGAAGCGGGCGCGCGATCAGGGCTGCGTTTCGGCGTGTCCGGCGATTGGCGCGGCGAACTGCGTCCGTATGTCGCCATCAGCAACGCCGCCGAGCGCGATCTCGCGTTCTTCATGGCACATGGCGATACGATTTACAGCGATATTCCGTCGGTCGATTTTCCCGGCGAACAAGCAATCACGGTGGACGATTACCGCGTCAAGCACAACGAAGTGTACAGCGACCGTTACGAGCGCAATTATTGGGCAGATTTGCGCGCCTCCACGTCGATTTTCGCCACGATTGACGATCATGAAGTCACCAACGATTTCGCGGGCGGCGCGTCTCCCTCGACGGATGAGCGGTTCGCGGACGAAACGGTCGCGTTCATCAACCAGACGGCGCTGTATCAGAGCGGGATGCAAGTGTTCGCTGAATACAACCCGCTGCGCGCTGACGTTTACGCTGATACAGGCGACGAGCGCGTCGATGGGCGTCCGCTGCTGTATCGCTACGTGACGTATGGCGACGATGCCGCCGTGATCGTGCTGGATGCGCGCTCGTTCCGTGACGCGAATCAGGCGCCGACGCTCGACATTTTCAATCAAGAGGCGATTGCCGCGTATCTGGCGTCGCTGTTCGAGGCGGGACGCACGCTGCTGGGTCGTCCGCAGGTCGAAATGCTCAAGCGCGATCTGCTGGCGGCACAAGAAGCGGGCGTGCTGTGGAAATTCGTCATGATCCCCGAACCCGCCCAGCAAACCGGCTGGTTCGGCGGCGAAGATCGTTGGGAAGGCTTCGCGCTGGAACGCACGGAAGTGATGCAGTTCATCGAGGATAACGCGATTCGCAACGTTGTGTTCGTCGCCGCCGATGTGCATACGACCTTCATCAACAAGATCGAATACCAGACCGAAGCGGGCGGCGACAACATCCCGACTCATGCGTTCGAGATCAGCACGGGTTCAGTGGCGTTCTACCCGCCCACGGGACAAGCGTTGGTCGAGGGCGCGCATGATTTCGGCTTGGTGAACGATGATGCGTTCGCGGCGTACCAAACCAGCACGCTCGAAGAAAAAGATGGCGTGCTGCAAGACCTGTTCAATCGGTTCGTATTAGGGCTGCAAGGCTACAGCGAACTCGGCTTGGAAGACTCGCTGATCGATGCAACCTTCGAGACGGGCGGCTATGTACTTGGACACAGCTTCGGTTGGACGGAGTTCGACATTGCAGCGGAGAGCGGCGCGCTGACCGTCACGACCTATGGCGTCCCGGCGTATGACCGCGAGACTGTCGAAGCCGATCCAGCAGCGATCATCGCTATGCAACCCGCGATTTTGAGCGCCTTCACGGTCAATCCGCAAAGTTAAAGTGCTGCGTAGGGCGTGCCGCTGGGACGCCCTATGTTTGGCGCTTTGTGGAAAGAAGAAATGACATTCGGTAGAAATGAAGTGTCAAATCAACATTCACCGAAAGTCATTTCCGATGAAAGCCATGCCACAGCGCGAGAACATGGTCAAGGACATGCTGAGACTGGTGAGCCAACAGCGCGCTGCGTTCGGGCAGTGGTCGGCTTGGGTCTATAGTCTCCTCAGCTTGACTGCCTATCGACACGATGGCAGCGCCACTCAGCAGCGCCGTCCCCGTCGTTTGGACGTTACAGACTGTCATGGAAACCTGTCGTCATCTCTTGACCACCCAGCCTGATTTTTCATAGCTTCATTCCCCACAAACGGGCAAAATATCGAGTCGCCCTTACGACGTTTGCTTGATACGCTTGCATCACAGGCTCTTTTTTGACTTTTCATAACAGCCAAACACGAGGGGCATGGCGCGTGTCACGCGCCCAACCCCTACGAAAATGCACTCGTTCTACCCGAGCGCCAAATATTCTACCAGCGTTGATGCACCAGCCCCTTGATCGACGCCTCGTAAATCTGCTTGACCGCCACCATTTGCGCGTCGGTCAGCGCAGGTAAGTCAGCGGCACGGGCGTTGTCCTCGACTTGTGACGGACGTTTGCCGCCGGGAATCGCGCACGTCACAGCGTCGAACATCAGAATCCAGCGCAGCGCGAACTGTGCCAGCGTCACGCCTTCGGGGACAAGTTTTTTCAATTCTTCGACTGCCGCCAACGAAATATCGTAATCGACGCCAGAGAACGTCTCGCCCACATCGAACGACTCGCCGTGTCGATTGAAATTGCGATGATCGTCTTTGGCGAAGGTCGATTCTTTGGTGATTTTGCCCGTCAACATGCCACTCGCCAGCGGGACGCGCGCCAAAATCCCGACCTGTTTTTCTTTCGCCAACGGGAAGAACGCTTCTGACGGGCGCAACCGGAACGCATTGAAGATGATTTGCACGGACTGAACGCCGGGAAACTCAATCGCCTTGATCGCTTCTTCGACTTTTTCGACGCTCACGCCGTAGAACTTGATCTTTCCGGCGCTAGCCAGATCGTCGAGAATGCCGAAAACCTCTGGCATGTAATAAACCTGCGTTGGCGGACAATGAAGCTGCACGAGATCGAGCGCATCCACATCGAGATTTTTGAGGCTGCGCTCGATCCACGCGGTCAAATTCTCGCGGTTGTACCCGTCGGGTGTTTGCTTCGCTAAGCGCCGTCCGGCTTTCGTCACGACGTAGAAAGGGGTGTCGTGGCGTTCTTTGAGCAGCTTGGCGATCAGTTGTTCGCTGTGTCCGTCGCCGTACACATCGGCAGTGTCGATTAGATTGATGCCCAAATCGAGCGCGCGGTGCATTGCCGCCAGCGATTCGGTGTCGTCCACCGCGCCCCACGCCGATCCAATCGCCCATGCGCCGAAACTGATGGTCGAGACGTTCCAACCCGTGCGCCCATACGCGCGATATTCCATTTGTGGTGTCCTTTTGATGATGATTTATGGCAAACATAGAACAATGTTAACGCAAAGATACAGAGAAATGCCGAGAGAAAAGACTTTGAAAGTTCCTCTGCGTCTCTGTTTATCTCTGCGTTGAGTCTTTTCGATTCCGACTACGTTGGGAAGCCACCGCCCGCGCCCGACGCTGCGCCGCGTTCGTCCCCGACCCGCTTGGCATAATCGTCGGCGCGATACGCGGCAATTGGATCGGCGTGACGCCCCATCTCGACGCGGACTTGCGCCAACAACGGGCGCACATCAGTTTGAAACGCATCGGTCATGACGGCGTGCGCGCCCAACACGTCGCCCTCAAGCTGGCGCTGATGCAGCGCCGCCTGATCGATGACCAGCGCCTTCGCATAGGCGATCTGGCAGTTGATCACGCTGACGATCATTGCTTCGAGCTTCGGCTCGATGTTGTGCGACTGGTCGATCATGTAGGCTACGTCGCTGGCGCGGTCGCCTGCCGCTACCAGTTCGGCGTAAATCTCGAACAGCTCCATCGGATTGTTCGTTCCAACGATCAGATCGTCATCCGCATATTTGCGCGCGTTCAAGTGAAAGCCGCCGAGCCGCCCCTCATCGAGCAGGAACGCGACGATGTGCGCGATGTTCGTGCCGGGCGCATGGTGTCCGGTATCGACCAAGACTTGCGCTTGTTCGCCCAACTTGAGCGCCGTCGCGTATGCCATGCCCCAATCCGCTAGATCGGTGTGATAGAAGGCGGGTTCAAAGAATTTGTATTCGATCAACATGCGCGATCCAGCGGGTAGATGCTTGTATGTCTCCGCCAGCGCCGACTCCATGCGATGTTTGCGTTCAACGATGCTGTCTTGCCCGGCGTAGTTCGTGCCATCTGCGAACCACAGACTAAGCAGCGTACTGCCCGTTTTCGCCATGATTTCGCAGCATTCGACCAGATGCGCGATGGCTTCTTCGCGCACTGCGCCGCTCGGATGCGTGATGCTCCCCAACTTGTACTGTTCGTCTTGGAACGTGTTCGGGTTGACCGCGCCAATCGTGACGCCGTGCTGCGCGGCGATCTGCGGGAGAGCAGCGTAGTCGTCGGTCTTGTCCCACGGGATATGGATGGCGACGGACGGCGCGACGCCCGTCAGCTTGTGAATGTAGCCCGCGTCGGCTAGTTTCTCGTGGATGCTGCGCGCCGCGCCTTTCCACGCGAAGGTTTTGAAGCGCGTGCCGCTGTTGGCGTAGCCCCACGATGGTGTTTCGATATGTTGGCGCTTGAGTTTGTCTTTGACGGCATCGACATTGACGCCGCGCGCGGTCAATTGTTCCGCGAGGGCATCGTAACCGGGAACGTTCGGCATAAAATCTCCTGATTCGATAAGCATTTTTCACGCTATTCTCGCGTGAGTGTATTGTGTTTGTCGGATCACGTCAACAAGGCTGGATCATGCCGCATGGGCGATAGATCGGACGCCGTTACGCGCACACAACGTCGCAAACCACACCCATCCGCCGCGTTTGACACATGCTGGACACGGCGCTACACTCCGTCCCGTTTTCATCGCTCAAAAAAGGTTCGTTCTCATTCGTATATCCTCGATATTTCACGAAAAAAGGTCACAACCATGCCACAAAATCTATGGAATGATGTGGAAGCCGCCGCGCTGCCCGATTTGGGTGGGCTGGTCTATCGCAGCAACTTGTTAGGACGGGATCGCGCGGTCGTCAACATCTACGGCGGTAACACCAGCACGAAATTGACACTGACTGACCACATGGGGCGCGCCGTGCGCGTGCTGGCGGTCAAGGCATCGGGATCGGATATTCTCAACATCAAGGCGGGCGGCTTCGCACTGCTGCGCATGGAGGATATCGATCCGCTGTTCGCGCGCGATGCCATGACCGATGAAGAGATGGTCGCATATCTCGAACGCACGATCTTCGAGCCGGGACGCCCGCGCCAGAGCATCGAGACGCTGCTCCATGCCTTCGTGCCGTTCCCACACGTTGATCACACCCACCCCGACGCCGTGATTTCCCTTGCGTGCGCGCCCGATGGCGAAGCCGCCGCGCGCGCGCTCTATGGCGACCGGATGGCGTATGTGCCGTATATCCGTCCCGGCTTCACGATGAGCAAGTGGATCGGCGACAAGGTAATCCAAAACCCGAACATCGAATGCGTCGTGATGGGCAAGCATGGCTTGGTGACATGGGCGAACGACAGCAAGTCGGCGTACAACATCGCCATTCGCATCATTCAAGAAGCCGAAGATTACGTCGCGGACAAGCAGAAAGGCAAGCGCGTCTTTGGCGATCTGACGGTTGCCGCGCTCCCAGCGGACGAGCGGCGCGCGATCATAGCGCAAGTCCTGCCCGTGATTCGCGGCGCGGTATCGGCGCGACGGCACGCAATCTTGCAGTACGATGACAGCGAGACGGTGTTGGAGATGGCGGGCAGCGATAAGACGGCGACGGTCAGCCAAATGGGCGCGGCGTGTCCCGATCATCTCGTCCACGTCAAGCGGCAGCCGCTCTACGTCGATTGGACGCCGGATCAGGGCGTGGACGCGCTGAAAGCGAAGCTGAAAGCGGGCATTGCGGCTTATGACAAAAGCTACGCCGAGTATTTTGATGCCAACAAAGAGCCGGGCGACGAAATGCGCGATCCCGCTCCGCGCGTGATCCTGATTCCAGGCGTTGGCATGGTCAACACCGGGAAAGATGTGGTCAACGCCGATGTCAGCCGCCAACTGTATCATCGCGCCGTCGCCGTGATCGGTGGCGCAGAGGCGCTCGGCGGCTTCAACAGCTTGACGGCGAAAGAGGCATATGACATTGAGTATTGGCCCCTCGAACTGTATAAGCTGAAACTTGCGCCGCCGGATCGGGACTTCGCTGGAAAAGTGGTGTTCATCACGGGCGCGGCGAGTGGCATTGGACGCGCGACGGCGCAGCGTCTCGCGGCGGACGGCGCGCACGTCGTGATCGCGGACATTAACGCTGACGGCGGCAACGAAACCGCTGACGAATTGCAGAAGAAATACGGCAAAGGACGCGCGTTGTTCGTGTCGTGTAATGTGACCGACGAGTCGGCGGTGATCGAGGCGTTCCAGCACGCCGTCTTGACCTACGGCGGGATCGACGTGGTGATCAACAATGCGGGCATCGCGGGCGGCGCCCCTATCGAGGACACGACGCTGAAAGATTGGCAGCGCCAGATTGACATCCTGTTGACGGGCTATTTCTTGGTCGCGCGCGAGGGCTTCCGCGTGTTGAAGGCGCAAGGCATTGGCGGATCGCTGATCTTCGTCGGCAGCAAGAACAGCATCTTCGCGGGCAAGGGCGCGGCAGCGTACAGCGCGGCGAAGGCGGGCGAAATCCACATGGCGCGCTGTCTCGCAGAAGAAGGCGGCGCGCACGGCATCCGTGTCAATTCTGTACTGCCTGACGCCGTTATTCGCGGCAGCAGCATTTGGGACGGAGAGTGGAAAGAGGCGCGCGCCAAGCAGTATGGCGTCAGTGCCGATGATTTGGGCGAAGTGTACCGCCAGCGAAACACGCTCAAAGTCGAGATTTTCCCTGAAGATATCGCGGAAGCGATTGCATTTCTCGCCAGCCCGCGCAGTTCCAAGACGACGGGCGGCATTATCACCGTTGACGGCGGCGTGCCGGGCGCATACGTAAGATAGCAACCGGGATGCGTAATGAGTGATGCGTAAAAATTACGCTGTCTTTCTCATTACGCATCCCTTTTCACTCATTACTTTAAGGTGACTTCATGACGAAAAAACACGTTATTGCCATCGATTTGGGCGCGGAGTCGGGGCGTGCGTTGCGCGTCGGCTTCGACGGGCGCGCGCTCGATTTCCAAGTCGCGCATCGTTTTTCAAATGTCCCTGTGCGCGCCAGAAATACGCTCTATTGGGATGCACTGCGGCTGTTTCAAGACATCAAAGACGGGATCGCAGCGGCGAAACGCGACGGCGATGCCGCCAGCATCGGAATCGATACGTGGGGCGTCGATTGGGCGCTGTTAGACACCAACGGCGACCTGATCGGCAATGCCGTCCATTACCGTGACAGCCGCGTTGATGACATGATGGAATGGGTGTTCGCGCGAGTGCCAAAACGCACGATCTTCGAGCGCACGGGCATCCAATTTATGCAGATCAACGGGCTGTTTTCGCTCTCCAGCCTCGTCCGCCACGACAGTCCACAGCTCCGCGCGGCGGCGCACTTCATCACGATTGGCGACTTGTTCAACTATTGGCTGACGGGCGCGCGAACGTGCGAGTTCACGCATGTGACGACCCAGCAGATGTACGATCCGCGCGCGAAATCGTGGGATTGGGAGACAATGCGCGCGCTTGGCATCCCGACGGCGTTGTTTGGGGAGATCGTGCCGCCGGGAACACACTTGGGCGAGTACGATGGCACGACTGTGATCGCGCCTGCCGTCCACGATACTGGATCGGCGGTCGTCGCTGTTCCCACGACGACACGCGATTACTGTTACATCAGCAGCGGCACATGGAGCTTGATCGGGTTGGAAATCCCTGAACCGATCATCAACGATGCGTCTTACGCGGCGAACTTGACCAACGAGGGCGGCGTCGAAGGCACATTCCGACTGCTCAAGAATGTGATGGGCTTATGGCTGGCACAGCAGAGCCGGGCGACATGGCGCGCACAGGGGACGGATTACAGCTACGAAGATTTGACGCGGCTGGCAATCGACGCCGAACCGTTCCGCAGCCTGATCGACCCGGACGATCCGCTGTTCCTGCCGCCCGGCGATATGCCCGCGCGCAGCGTGGAATTTTGCCAGCGAACGGGGCAGCCGCTCCCGCAGACGCCCGGACAAATCATGCGCTGTGCCTACGAAAGTCTCGCGCTCAAGTATCGCTTCGTGTTGGACAATCTGATCAGCATCAGCGGGCAGCGGGTGGAGCGGATGCACATCATTGGCGGCGGCACGCAGAACACCCTTTTATGCCAGATGACTGCCAATGCGACCGGACGCCCCGTTTACGCTGGTCCCGTCGAGGCGACGGCGTTGGGCAACGCGATTGTGCAGTTAATCGCGCTCGGTGAACTAAAGAATGTCGCGGAGGCGCGCGCGATGCTGGCAGGGTCGTTGGAACTGGTCGTCTACGAGCCGGAAAACGGGGGCGCGTGGGATGCCGCGTATCAGCGGTTCCGCCCGTTGGTCACATCAATTTAAGGGAGGGTAGCGTGTCAGAACAAGATATTGCACTGTCCGCGTTGGTTGAAATGACGCGCACTATCGGGCAACCAGAGATGAACTACGTCGTTGTCGGTGAGGGCAACACCTCGTATCGGATCGACGCCGACTCATTCTGGATTAAGGCGAGTGGGCAGGGGATGAACGGCATCAGCGCGGCGGGCTTCGTGGCTGCGCGGTTCGCACCGCTGTTGGAGCTGCTGTCCGATCCGACCGACGATCCGCATACGGCGATGGGCGCTGCGATGGAATTGGCGAAGGTCGATGCGAGCGTGAAAGTTAAACCGTCGGTGGAGGTCACATTCCATGCGGCGCTGCTGCACGATTGCGGCGTGCGCTGCATCGCGCATACGCATCCCCTGTTGGTCAATCAACTGATGTGCAGCACGCGCGCGGAGGACTTTGCGCTCAAGCGTCTGTTCCCCGATCAGGTCGTGCTGTGCGGGCCCGTATCGGTGTTTGTGCCTTATGCCGATCCGGGCTTACCGCTGGCGCTGGCGATTCGGGAACGTGTGCGCGTTTACATGGACGAATATGGCGAATTTCCGCGCACGATTTTGTTGGAAAATCACGGTTTGATCGCGCTCGGACAGACGCCGAAAGATGCGCTCAATGTGACGGCAATGACCGTGAAAGCGGCGGGGATTTTCGTCGGGGCGTGCGCCGTCGGACAGCCAACCTTCATGACGGACACAGACATCCGGCACATCTACAAGCGCCCGGATGAAATCTATCGGCGCAATCTGTTCCAATAGGAGGACGGGGGGAAAGGACTAAGTGCAAGCCGATTTTTCTCAGTCCTTTACCCTTTTCCCTCAACGTTTCCCTTAATTGCGTGCCGTCGGATCGAAGGCGTCGCGGATGCCATCGCCCATCACGTACATGCACAGCACGGTGATGAAGATGAGCAGACCGGGGAAGATCACCAGCCAAACGCCCTTGTTGAAGAACGTCTGCGAATTTGAGAGCATATTGCCCCATGATGGGGTGGGTGGCATGACGCCCAAGCCCAAGAAACTGAGCGCCGCTTCGACCAAAATTAGCGAACCAATGTCGATAGCCAGCGTGATGATGATCACCGAGATCAAATTGGGCAGCATGTGAACGAACATAATCCGCCAGGACGATGCGCCAACCGCGCGCGCGCTGAGGACATATTCGCGTTCGCGCAGTGACAGCGTTTCGCCGCGCACAATGCGCGTCGTACCCGTCCAACCGATAAAACCGAGCGCGATGATCAGCGTCACGTCGGAGGGCGGCGCATCGCTCAACGAGCGCAGCACGGATGAGATGATCAAGAGCAGGAACAAGATGGGTACGGATGTGAGCGTGGCGATCAGCCAATTGATCATATCGTCGATGACGCCGCCGTAATACCCCGTGATGATGCCGAGCGCAACGCCAATCGTGAGCGAGAGCGCAGCAGCAGAGAAGGCAATCTTCAGCGAAATTTGTCCGGCATAGAGCAGGCGCGCGAGATGATCGCGTCCGAGATCATCCGTGCCGAAAATATGAACGGGTGAACCGGGCGGCAGGAATGTTTTGTCCGTTTGGGTGCGCGTCGGACTGACGCCAAGCACATTCGTGACCAAGGGTGCCGCAAACGACAGCGCCGTGATGACAATAATGATCGAGAGGGCAATCAGCGTCAGGTAATCGTGGCGCAGCCGCCGCAGTGCCATCTGCGTGAGCGACCGACTGACATGGACTTCTTTTGGTTGTACGTCCAGTTTTGTGACGACTGCTTGCGCGTGCGTTGCCATAATGCGCCCCCTTAGTCGAAGCGAATACGCGGATCGATGATCGCGTACAGAATGTCCGAGAGAATGAAACCGAGGATTGTGGATACCGCCCCGACAATGACGACCGCCATGACGACGGGATAATCTTGCGAGGTGACCGCTTGTACGCCGAAGCGCCCCAAGCCGGGCCACGAGAAGATCGTTTCGGTGATCGCCGCGCCGCTCAACAAGCCCGTGATCGCGGGACCCAAGAACGTCGCCAGCGGGATCATCGCGTTGCGCGCGCCATGTCCAAACCAGACATTGCGATTGGACAAACCTTTTGCTTTTGCCGTGCGCATGTAATCTTGGTTGATCACTTCGAGCATCGACGCGCGCATAAACCGCGACCAGACCGCGACCGCGCCCATGCCGAGAACAAACGTCGGCAAGATCAAATATTCCAGCCGTTCATAGATGTAGGGATAATGACAAAGATCGGCGGGCGCATTGGGTACCAAGCATTGCGCGACTGGATTATCGGCGCGCCCACCCATCGGCAGCCAACCGAGCGCCGATCCAAAGATCAAAATCAGAATCAAGCCGATCCAGAAGTTCGGGATCGCGTTGGTGACCACGGCAGCGACGCGCGTCACATTATCGAACGCGCCGCCCTTGCGTACCGCCGCGAAGATGCCAATTGGAACGCCGATGAGCAGCGCGAAGGTGAGCGCGGACAAGCCGAGTTCAAGCGTGGCAGCGACGCGCTCGCCGATCATCTCGGACACGGGGCGGCGATAGAAGAACGACCGTCCAAAATCACCACGAATAATACCCTGCCGCGTGCCGGGTGCCTCATTCACGCCGTCGCCGTCGGCATCCAGAGGGAGGATGAAGCTGGCATCGGCGATGTTGTCGCCGTCGGTGTCCCAACGCATCCAATCGTCGCCCAACAGCCAGCGCAGATATTGAATCGGCAGCGGATCGTTCAAGCCGAGGGCTGCCTCGACGCGCGCGACCTGCTGCGGGGTTGTGTTCGCAGAGAACGTCAGGGCTTTGGCGGGTCCGCCGGGCGCAAGCGACATCAATAAGTAGACGAGAACGGTGATACCAAAAAGGGTGGGGATCGCCTGAATTAAACGGCGAAGAACATATTTGACCATCGTAACGCGCGTCCGTCCGTTGAATCCGCCAGATGATGGATCGATTGATGAGCAAGGCGAGGGCATCTCCAAGTTTTGGAAAATGCGCCTCGCCCACGAAACGATCTTTAACGCTTTACGGGATTATCAGGGCGTGGCGGATGCGCTGAATGCCCATTGATCGACGTTCCAGTACAGATTCTCGCCGCCGCCGTAGGGCGTCCACGGGGACAGGCTGGCGTCCGCCGCAAAGTGACCGCCAATGGTGTACAGCGGAATATAGGGCAGATCAGCTTGGAAGATCGCCTGCATTTCGTGATACATCTCGGTGCGCGCGGGGACATCGCAGCCGTTGGTCTCGGTCGCGCTCTTCGCGGCGCTGTTCAACTCGATGAAGCGCTCGTTGTAGTAGCTGACATCGTTGCTGCCGCCACCGACCACATCGCCAACGGTGGTGAACAACTGGGTCGCGTCTGGATCATCTGGGAAGCCGTTGCGCCAGCCGAGAATGAAGGCGTCAAAGGTCTGGCTGTCCATGATATCGAGCTGCGTATTGAACTCGATGGTCTGGAAATCGACTTGGATGCCGACTTGCGCCAGTTGATCCTGCACCAGCGTGCCGACGGCTTCGCGGCGGCTGTTGCCCTGATTGCTGAACAGCGTAAAGCGCAGCGGCGTGCCATCTTCAGCGTACATTGCGCCTTGTGCGATACGCGGTGTGGTTACGTCGTTATCGTGATCGATGAAGCCAGCTTCATCGAGCAGCGCCGCTGCCGCTGAGAGATCGAACGGAATGGTCGGCAGGTCGCTGTTATATGCCCACGATGCTGGGATGATGAACGAGGTCATGCGGTCGCCTTCACCGAACAGCGCGGCTTGGATGATCGCATCGACATCGATGGCATTGGCAATCGCTTGACGGACGCGCACATCACCGAACAGCGGGTGATTGCCTTGCGGGATCGGGTTGCCATCGGCGTCGGCACCGTTTTGCGGGTTGTTGGGGTCAGCGACGTTGAGCGCCAGATAGTCCCATGCCAGACCGGGGAAGCGGTAGTCTTCCTTCTCACCTGCTGCAACCGCCGCATCGATATCCGAACGACGATTGACCGGCGCATTGTCGATGGCGTTGGTCTCACCCGCGAGGAACTGCTCGACGACGACCGTCTGATCTGGCACCTGCTTGTAAATGAAGCCGGCGGGGCTGACGTAGCCGAGCGCCGCATCCGGGTATTCCTGATTCGGCAGCAAGCTGACCAATTCCGACGGGCGGATTTCACCGAACGTGAAGGGTCCGCCGCTGACCGTTGGCGCAAGATTGAACGGATCATCGTTCAACAGCGTCAGATCGGCGGGCAGAACGTGCGACGGCACCGGGTAGAGGGAACCCGCATAGCTGAGCGCGGTGCATTCAGCCGTGGAATAGGTCACGACAATGGTATTGGCGTCCGGTGCTTCGACGCTGACAATGCTATCGACGAGGAACGTCAGGGGCGTATCGACGATATTTTCCGTCCCGGCTTGGATCGCATTCCACGTATAGATCACGTCGGCGGAGGTGATCGGCGTGCCGTCATTCCAAACGTAATCGGTGCGCAGATTGAAGGTATAGACCAGACCATCATCCGAGATCGTCCAATCGCTGACAATCGCGCGTCCGCTCAACGGATCCGCGGGGTCGCTGCCAACGATGATGCCTTGCGACGGGTCTGCCGCCAAAAAGCCGGGGAAAATCAAGTTGGTGATACGACGACTGGCGGTATCGCTGCCAATGATCGGGTTGAAGCTCGCCGGATCGCCAGAGAACGTCGCTTCGACAATGACGCCACCTTGCGCCGCGCCATCTTGCGCAACCGCCGGAACAATCGCCAGCGCGCCAATGAACGCCGCCGATGCCCCCACTGCCAAGAACTTAAGTGCTTTCCTCATGGATAGAACACTCCTTATTGAAAAACAAAACGAACATGAGCCATCTGCATGGCTGCCCCAATGACAGCGCGTGCCTGAACCAGCCGCCAACGCGCGGTGTCGGTATGTACATTACGCCATGTTTTAACGGTTGGTTCAAATTTGCTATCGAACGTTATTCTAACTGTCCAAGCCGGACGGCGCAATGTTCGGCTTGGTTGGGGGGTGAGGTGAAGCGATCCAAAACTCAGGTTATTTAGTGTGAAACGAAAAACGTCCCTCTAGAGGGACGTTTCGCACAAAATGATTGATCGGGGTGCCGGGATTTGAACCCGGAGCCTCTTGCACCCCATGCAAGCGCGCTACCAGATTGCGCCACACCCCGATGTGAAAGAGAGTGTACTTGATCTTCGACTGCACCGCAAGGATGAATCGGGGGATTGAATGATCCACCAGATAACCGATTGACAAACTTGGCTAAAGTTGCTAAATTAAACGTTTAAGTGTAAGTTTGATTTTTAGCATTTGTGCGAAGGTAACTACTCAGGGGTCGTTTTTCCCCTCATTTTGGCAAATTGAAACGCCAAATTTGTCTGCGATGAGAATAGGCTCTCCCTCAAAAGATTGAGGGTTTTTGTCGAAAACAACCT
>DAOTUQ010000027.1:0-9672 GCA_034437055.1 Anaerolineae bacterium | reverse complement strand
GGGGCATAAATCCTTGTGAGCCATTGCCGCCTCTTTATGCCCTACTCAAAATGACTTGTCAATACCAGAAGGCATAGTGTAAAACAGGCTTGAGAGGGAATTATGCCCCACCCTCATTTATCTTACTGAACCCAGCATACCGCAAAAAAAAAAGGAGTCAAGTAGATTCTGCGCATCGGGGGCAGGCGTGGGGTTCATATCGCAACCCAAAAGCGCCCCTCTCGGAGCGCCTGATCATACGTTGTTTTCGCGTTTAATTCTTCGTGCCGCCGTTGGAGTTCGGGTTGAACGCCATCGCGCCTTTCTTGACCAAGAAGTCGTCGCGCATATCCAACTGCGATTTCAGCCGCTTGAATGAGTCGGTCAGCGCCTCGACAGGCAGTTCTGGCAGCACGCCGTCAACCGCATCATCCGACGCCAGCGCGACCTGCGTCATGGCGTAGATCGCCACCTCGCGGATGAACGCGCCGGGAAATCCGACCAATTTCGGCACAATCACGCGGTGTTCATCGCGGTACAGTTCGCCCAAGTAGCGGCGCAGCATCTTCTCCGCGTCCTCTTCTTGACGCACTTCCGGGATGATGAAGATGCGATCCAGGCGTCCGGGACGCTTCAACACGCGCTCATCGATGGCTTCGGGATAATTGGTGGTGGCGATCAGCAGCGTGCCATGATCGTTGACCACCGACTCCGCGCCGTCCAGCACGTTCAGCACCATCGCCTTTTGCTTGTCATGCAAATAAGCGTCGATTTCTTCCAGCAGGATCAGCGACGGATAGCGCGAATTGGCGACGATTTGCAGCGCCTGTTCGATCTTGTGGAAGGTGGCACCCTGCATATCTACGCTGGAGATGTAGACGACCAGATAGCCCTGATCCAGCGCCCACTTGCCGAGCGCCGAACAGAGCATCGTCTTGCCCGTACCGGGAACGCCTGCCAGCAGCATCTTGCGGAACGGCTTCAGCTTCAGGCGTTTGTAGACGCCGATCCCGCGCTCGAAGAACGCTTGTACATCGTGCAGCAGATCCGTTTTGAGTTCTTCGGGCAACACGACATCATCCCATTCGACCGTCGGCTCGAACGAATCCAGCCGCCCGCCGATGATGTGGATTTTGCGCTGGGGGTTGAGCGCGTGATACAGCCGCTCGCACTCATCTGCGAACTCGTACCACAGCTTGATGTGCGCCTTGGGAATGCAAACCAACGTCACGATGCCGCCGCTGTCGCTCCAAAAGGACGACGTGACCAGCGCGGTCACGACTTCAGCAGGGTCTTGTTGGCTGCGAAATTTGAACGTGAACGCCCCTGACCAGCCCTGCCAACGGTGCATCGTGCGCGGAATCACCCGGCATGGAATCGGATCATAGCCGTCAAACGTATAGCCCTTCTTGAGAGCAATCGTAGTGTCGAGATTGGGCGTGACACGATCATGGGCGCACCAAGGCGTTGTCCAGAGGATCGCCCAGTCTTGATCGGGGTGATTGGGGATCCACTCCGCCTCGATCCACTTCGCCATTAAATCGGCTTTGAGTTTGGCGCTCATGCTGTCCTATTCCATCTTCTGTATCAACTCACAACTTGAATCATAACACATTTGACCGACTAGAGAGCATAGGGACGTGCATTGTTCAGACTTTTTCCAGTCGCCCGCCGCCGCCTTTTCTAAGAAAATGCTTTTAGCTCACCGCGCCATTTGCAGATTACACTGGAATGAGAAATTGTAAACGAGGAGCAACCTCCGATGCCCTTCATCAACATCGAACCCCTGCCGGGAGAACCAATTTTTGTCCTGCATTTTGAAGGACAAATATCGAGCGAAGATGTGAAGACCGCCTATCAAACGACCAACGCTTTCTGGAATGATGCTTTGCGCGTCACGGGCTGGCATATCATCATTCAACTGGAAAAGGTCGAAAACGATTTCGTCGATACCATCAATGTGCTGCGTGCCACAGGTGAAACGGAAACCCAGTTCAGCACGGTCATGCCCTACATCACGCAGTATGTCGTCGGTACCGATGCGATGTCGCGTCTTTACAGCGAATCACGGCGTCTGCCCCAGTTCGGCGGACGATTGGTGGCACCGTTCCGGCGTTATGAGGACGCGCTCGAAGCCGCGCGCCAGAATGTTCGGAGTCGTCTTGCAGCGGATGCTTCAACGTTAACGGTAGACAAGGGCGAGTAAATCGTTCGACGCTTGGTCTCAATTACGGCGGACATTCACACCTGTCCAAAGGCGGGCAGCAGTGCTAGAATCGCCCGATTGTGGGATTATTCTCAAATAAAATCGGGCTGCAAGTCAGGAGACAACGCGATGTCGGATGTGACGATTTACAAGGGGTTGGATGGCGTGGTGATCGACGAGTCCCGCTTGAGCTTGGTCAACGGGACGGAAGGCAAGTTGATCTATTCCGGCTATAAGATCGAAGATTTGGCGGAATATGCGCTGTACGAAGAAGTCGTTTACCTGCTCTGGCACGGCAGTCTCCCCAACGCAGCACAGCTTGAAGAACTGCGCCATTCGCTCGCGGAACATGCCGTCATCCCCGCCGAAGTGATCACCGCGATGAAGGCGATGCCCAAGACCGCCAACCCGATGGCAGCGCTGCGTACCGCCGTCTCGATGCTGGCATTCTATGACGCTGACAGCGAAGACAACGGTCCCGAAGCCAACCGCCGTAAAGCCGGACGACTGACCGGACAAGTGGTGACGTTGGTCGCCGCGTGGTCGCGCATCCGCGCCGGACACGACGTCATCGCGCCGCGCGCGGACTTGACGCTGGCAGCGAATTACATGTACATGCTCACAGGGAACGAACCCGAAGCGAACGCGGTCAACGCGATCAACGCCTTCATGGTGCTGCTGACCGAACACGGCATGAACGCCAGCACGTTCGTGACGCGCGCCGTCACCAGCACACAAGCCGACATGCACAGCGCGATTGTGGCGGGCATCGGCGCGCTCAAGGGCGCGCTGCACGGCGGCGCGAACACCGAAGCCATGAAGATGTTCCTTGAAATCGGTGATCCCGCCAGCGTCGATCAATGGTTCACTGACAATATCAAGAGTGGTAAGCGTCGGATCATGGGCATTGGACACCGCGTCTACAAAGCGCTCGACCCGCGCGCTGCCGTGTTGTACGACCGCGCGCGGAAACTGGCGCAAGGTTCTGGTAACGATAAATGGTTCGAGATCGCGGACAAGCTGGCAAAGCTGGCGCGCGCGGATGAATATTTCATCGAGCGCAATCTGTACCCGAACGTCGATTACTACAGCGCGATTGTGCTGTACACGCTCAATCTCGACACCGATATGTTCACGCCGCTGTTTGCGATGAGCCGTATGGCGGGTTGGACATCGCATATCATCGAGCAGTGGGCGAACAACCGCCTGATGCGCCCGGAAGTCAAGTACATCGGCGCGCTGGACTTGGCGTGGGTGCCGCTGGATCAACGCGCGTAATCAGTTTCGAGTAACGCGAAGGGCGAGAATTATTCTCGCCCTTTTTGATTCGCTCATGCTAAAGCGTGTCTGCAAACTCGATTTTCGCTTGTTTTGTTCGACCTCACCCCCGCTGCGCTTCGCTCACCCGCTCCGTACCGGAGAGGCGGTTGGGGGGGAGGTTTCAGCGTTTGCAGACAGACACTAAATGGCTGACGCTAAAAATCCCCTGACTTACCCATTCGCCGACCTGAGCCATACGACATAATGATGATATTCTAATAAAGGGGAAAACCCATGCTGCCTGTCCGCGATCTGAATCCGACTAAACACGTTCCCTACGTAACGTGGGGCTTGATCGGCATCAACGTCTTGATCTTTCTGTGGCAGCTATCGCTGACAGAAACCGAACTTCTACGGCAGTATGTCGAGTGGGCAGTCGTTCCCGCGCTGGCATCGCGCGCACCCTTCGCCCCAGAGACGCTGCTCGATGTCGTGCGCAGCATGTTCTTTCACGGCGGTTGGGATCATATCCTCGGCAATATGCTGTATCTGTTCCTGTTCGGGGACAATCTCGAAGACCGCTACGGCAAAGTCCTCTATCTGGTGCTGTACTTCGTCGGCGGGTTCGTCGCAGCGTTCGCGCAAGTGATCATCGACCCCACGTCAGAAATCCCGCTGATCGGTGCATCCGGCGCGATTGCCGCCGTCTTGGGCGCTTATTTGATCCTCTTTCCGCGCGTGCAGGTGTTGGCGGTCGTGCCATTGGGGTACGTGCGCTCGTTGCAGCCCATGCCAGCCTTCATCGTACTGGGGTTGTGGTTCGTCTTGCAATTGGTGCAGGGTTTTGGATCGCTCGGCGCGTCCACATCCTATGGGGGCGGCGTGGCATTCTTCGCCCACATTGGCGGGTTCGTCGTGGGGGTGATTTTGGCATTCGTCTTCAACGCGATCACAAAGCAACCGCCCCCCGATCAGCGCCAAGCATGGGCTGAAAACACCGCGAGTCAGTCGTATCAGCAGCGGCGTATGTGGTAGACACGACGAGCGACAAATCAAAAAGCGGGGCATACACCCCGCTTTTCCGTCGGTCGTGTTCGCGTTTACTGTCCGCCACCCAGCGGGGGAATGACGCCAATTTGCGTGAACAGGGTCAGATAGTCGCCCTGATCCCACTGTTCGACGATGATGCCGTCCGCGACGCGGAACACATCCATGCTGGTGTAGGCAATCGGGTTGCCTGACGCTGGCACGCCGAGCAAATCACCTTCGTGTGTCCCTATGATCGTGCTGTACACCACCACGACATCATCTTCGACGATACACAGCGAGGGCGTGCGCGCTACGTCCGGGAATGAACCGAAGATGCCCATGTAGAAGCCGATGAAGCCCTCTAAGCCTTGCGCTTGCTGCGTGTGCCAGACGAAATCGGACGCGATGTAGGCGGCGGCGGTGCCTGTATCGTGCGCGTTCAGCACCGTGTCGTACAGCCCCAAAACGACGGCGAGATTGGCATCGCGTTCGGCGCTGCACGACGCTGCGATATCGGTTTGGGCGTGGCTGCCGACGGCGAACAGCGCGGAGGTGACGATGGCGATTCCAGTGACAAGCGTGCGAATGGCGTTACGGTTCATTTTGGTTCTCCCTGTTTTTGATTGTCTGCTTACCCTTTTACGACGAATGACTCTTGCCCGAATCGACACCATGACTGGCAAATTGCCAGAATTCGCGTATCATCGAACGGATGAGCCGACGACTTGTCCCCCAATCCACCCCCACGCTGGCGAGCGCCAGTGATGCGACGTTCAATTTCGCGCTCGTGCTGCCCGGACGTGCCAGCAGCCGCCATTCGCAGCGCGCCTACTTCCGTTGGGTCGATGAATTTCTGGTCGATGTCGCCGCGCTGCCGTCGACGCGCGGACAAGCGCGCCTGATGCGCATGAGCGCGCTGCCCATCGCTGTGCTGACGCGCAGCCTGAGTGCGCCGCAGCTTCGCGCATGGTTGGGAATCCTCGCCGGACACAAGCAGGGCAAACAGAGCTTGTCACAGGCGCACGCGGCGATCTGTACACTGGCAGATTTGCTGGCAGAGGCGGGCTGGATCGATGATTTCACACCCGCCGCAATGCACAACGTCCGCATCCCGCGCGCGGAGGACGGACAGCGCGCCGGACGCTGGCTCTCGCCGGAGCAGATTCATCAGCTCATGACGGCGGGACGCGCCATCGCCACCAGCGAAAATCAAGTGCTGCGCAATCATCTGGCACTGGCGATGCTGTGTACGATGGCGCTGCGCCGCGAAGAATTATCGATCATGCGCTGGGACGATCTGAGCGTGCAAAATCAGCGCGCGGTCTTGCGCGTGCATGGCAAGGGGCGCAAAGTCGCCTCCATCGATGTGCCGCGCATCGTCGTGTCGGCGCTGGAACGCTGGAAACACGCCGTCACCGCCGCCGATCACCGCGACCTCGCGTCCACGCCGATTCTGCGCCGCTTGTGGAAAGGTGGCGGGGTGAGCAAGAACGGCTTGAGCGCCGAGGGGATTTGGCTGATCGTCGGGGAAGCCGCCGACTACGCCGAGATCGGACACGTCGCCCCGCACGATTTGCGGCGTTCGGTGGCGGGCGCATTGCATCAGGCGGGCATCCCCATCGACAAGATCGCGCGACTGCTGCGGCACAGCAATGTCGCAGTGACCGAACGCTATTTGAATCGCTTGCCGCAGATGAACGAGGGCGCGCTGTTGATGAGCCAAGTACTGGGGTTTGACGAGGGCGATTTGGGCGCGGGCGCGCTGTAACGGGCGCAGTTGGTTCCTCACGTTTGCCCGCCGCTGCTGAGAACGACTTGACTCCGTGTATTTTTTTTTTGCGCTATGCTGGGTTCAGTAAGATGGATGAGACCTTGAACGTGCATGACGAACCGGAATGCTGAGACGCTCACCCACCTGTACGCCGCGCGCACGGCGCTGACCGCCTACCGACAATCGCTCGATACGGCGAACGCGGCGACACAGCCGAGCGCGAAATTGACCGTGCTGTATGCGGTGCGCGACCGTCATGCAGACTATCTGGCGGCGCTCAAGCGCGGGGATTACATCTATCGGGACGGGAAGAATGTCATCAACACGAAGTTGGGGTTCGACTTCGAGAAAACGGTGGCGGACAGCGGCGCGGATAAGTGGGATGTGTGGCAAAAGGTTGAGCCGCTGCCAACTGGCAACATCAATGTCATTGGCAACGCGCTGCAAGTTCAGTTCCCCACCTTCATCGAGGCGTGGCGAGTGGCGCTGATTGTGCAAATTAATGCCATTCTGCAAAGCAAGTTGCCCGGCTTGACGCCAGTACCAGGCTGGACAGGGCGCAACTATCTGTATGTATTGACGGCGCGCGTGGCGTTGGAACTCTGCGCCAATCAGAACGATGCCGCTTTCCGCACCTGTTTGGCGGGATCGACGGTTGCCGAGTTTGAGACTGTGTTGCGAGACTGGTACATCGCACAGATTCGTGCGGTTGTGGGAAATGATTTCGACTCTAGCGCATTAGATATCGACAAGCTTGTTGCACGTTACGTACATTTGGAGAATATTACAGATTTAAGGGATATTTATGGCATTGATCCGACTGGTGCAAACGATGGAGAGACTTTAGGCGAGTGGTTCTCATCTGCTAGCGTCGATTTGTCGCGCATCACCACGCTTCAGCAAGCCGTTATGGCAGCAACAGCAGTATTACAAACAGAAATCACATCATGGAGCGATACAAATATAGGCAATCTTCGCGGGATTCCAAGTGAGTTTATTAGCGCATATTTGAAAAATCTACGACCACCTCCCGATGGTACATCTAGCTCACCTGAAGCTGCTTTTCGTCATGTTGTCGCCGATGGCGGACTCCTTCCGGCGCGTCTTGCTCCAACAAAGTACGCACTCGATCCGACAAAGCTTTTTGGTTACCTCTACGGATGGGATTACGCCAAGTTCGCGCGCCGTGTGATTCAGATTGATTGGGATATTTATAAAGCAATTTCAAATGCTGGCTTTCGACCAAGATTATGGAACCAGCAAAATTGGTTGCCTACCTCAACAGTTCTTCTACGAACCGATTGGAACGGCTTCCAAAATACTTTTCAAGCACGCGGGATTGTCAGTGTTGATCCCGTTCACAGTTTGCCTGTCCCTACCAGCCCAGCCGACATTTTCAATGAATGGCTGTTGTGGGTCGAAAACGGTAATTCACCTGGCACGGTCGGACGCCCTGAATGTCCGGGTTCCAACGGAGATTTATGTCCACGCGCAACGAGTAATTGTCACCGAACGGGTGCCTACAATCTGGTGCATTCCAATCGTACTGCCTTGTCGTGGGCGGGATCTCCACGAGGGAGTAACGATCTCCCGTTTTTCCCAAGTTCGATCATCACTGGTTGTACACCAGCGCGGCGGTCATTGGCGCGTGGAACGATTGCGTTGTGGGCTGAAATCGGCATTTATCAAGATTACGAAGAAGTGACGCGCTTGGTGAACTTGCTTGAACATGGTGATGCCCTGCCTGACGAAACAGCACGGCAAGCTCTGTTCCAATATCTGCACCACATCTATCACACCACGCAAACAATCCTCGCGCCGCGCGAGGTTGAATACGTCGCTGGAATGACGAGTATCATTCTTGAGTACAATAACTCCCAGAATCAAGACGAACGAACCTACGATTTCTTGATCAAGATACTCACGCCTGTCGCACAGTTGGCAGATGTTACGGAATATGCCAATGGATATGCGACTGAATCGCTGGGAAACTTTACTTGGACTCAGTACGATCCGAGTTTATATACAACCGAACTTCAGTACATAATCAGTCAGGGGGCGAATCGAACGTTTGGCAGCAGCGAATTTAACAATTTGACCACTCAAAGCCAAAATCAATTGATTGGTGATAATGCGAATGGGACAGGCGTAGGAGGTTGGACTGAATTTTATCCGCTTGTCGGTGTGATAAAGAATAAAGCCGAAGGCGGTGCGCCATTTGGCGTTTTCTTGATGACACCAGCACAATTCGGTTTGGCTCAAAGCCTACCCCGAGGTTCTGAATGAAACTTTTTCTCGCTGTTATGCTCACGATATTTTCGTCCTTTTCTGGTTTTGCTATCACTCATGGCAATTCTTTCCAGCGAGTTGATCGCTGCATCGCAAAACCGATTGAAAGGCTCGAACTTGTTTTACAGGCTGGCGAGCTTCTCTATAATGTTTCTGCCGACAGTCAAGACTCTCAAGCAACTAGACTGCGTACCATTTTTGGAAGCTTTACACCATCGATTGCAGACGTATATTTTGGACGGATTTCGCCGAACGGGTTGTACTTTGTAGCGCCCTATCGTGGAGAGGTGGTAGTCTTTGACCGTTCAGGTCAACTCATTTATCGAGGCGCATCTTCGGGAGGTAGCGGCACCATCAATTGGCTCGGCAATGATCGTATCTTACGTCTCAACTATACCTTTACTGGACGTGATTCGCGCCTCCGTTCGTACTTTCGCTTGTCGTACTATATTATCGATCCTTTTGCTCGAAGCTACATTGTTTACCAACCGCCTTATGACGAGTACGAACGCCCATTTTTTTATGCGGGAGATCGCCCCCTTGAGTTGTATCATTTGGGCAACACGCTCACATACGATGGACGTTACATGCTGACTATTGGGCGTGGTGCATTCGATTTTCACACGCAACAAGTCATTGACTTGGAGAATGCACAAATTGGTGTGCCTTCAATGACCAGCCATCGATTTTTGGTCGTCGATTACAACTCATTCGATCATATCGAACCGACTGAGGAACAAGTTCATCCAATCCAAATTTATGACATCGACACCGATACACTTCAGCAAATAGCGACCGTCACGACCGAACGACTGATGGATGTATATGAAAACAGTTGGTCACCCGACGAAGAACGATGGGCTTATGGTTTGAATTTTGGCGACGAAATTGTCTTTCGTCCGATCTCCATTTTCGACTTATCGACCGGAGAAAGTACCCTAACTTGTTTGGGACGCTATTATCATACAGACTCCGTTGTTATAAACGGCACGTACTATGGTCGAGGCGCGCAATCACCTGATTTCGCTTGGTCGCGCGACAGCCGCTATCTGGCGCTGCAAGGCGTTCTCGAAGGCGAAGACCCGGACGAATCGCTTGGCGTCTATATTTACGACACGCAAACGAGTGACATCTATGA
>DAOTUQ010000026.1:0-23707 GCA_034437055.1 Anaerolineae bacterium | reverse complement strand
GGGGCATAAATCCTTGTGAGCCATTGCCGCCTCTTTATGCCCTACTCAAAATGACTTGTCAATACCAGAAGGCATAGTGTAAAACAGGCTTGAGAGGGAATTATGCCCCACCCTCATTTTTAATTTGATTTAGACTTCAAGAAAGTAAGTTAGATGAACTAACTTGAAAGATTGATCATGAACCCAAAATTGTTGATCGATCCACAAGGGGGCTTATTGTGCGCCAACTAATGCACAGCTTTGATGGCACGAGCGCCCTACCGGAGATTCTTGACGCCGTGCGACGCGGCGAAATTACCGCTTTTTGCCTGTTCGCTTATCGCAACATTGAAACGCCCGCGCAAGTGCGTGCGCTCAACGAATCGTTGATCCGCGCTGCCGCTGAAGGGGGACAACCGCCGCCGATCATTAGCATCGATCAAGAAGGCGGACAGTTGATGGCGATTACAGGCGGCGCGACTGAACTTCCCGGCAACATGGCGCTCGGCGCAACCGCATCGCCCGCATTAGCGCGCGACGCGGGCAATGTCTTGGCGCGCGAACTGCTGGCGATGGGCATCAATCTGAACTTCGCGCCGTGCATGGACATAAACATCGATCCGCGCAATCCGGTGATTGGCAGCCGTGCGTTCGGAGACAACCCAATGTGTGTAGCGCAATTGGGTGCGGCATTGATCGACGGCATCCAGTCCGAAGGCGTGATCGCCGCCGCGAAGCACTTTCCCGGACACGGCGATACGCATACGGACTCGCATTATGCCGTCCCCATCGTAACGCATCCGTTGGAACGACTCGAGCGCGTTGAACTGCAACCCTTTCGCGCGGCGATCAAGGCGAATGTCGGCGCGATCATGTCCGCGCACGTCATCTACACAGCGCTCGACTGTACGCGCCCGGCGACCCTTTCCAACGTGATTTTGACCGGATTGTTGCGTAACGCGCTTGGTTTCGACGGCTTGATCCTCACCGACGCAATGGATATGCACGCGGTCGCCCACCAAGGCGCAGGGCGCGCGGTCGAAGCAGCATTGCGCGCGGGCGCCGATCTCGTCGTATTGGCACATCTGCCCGATCAAATGGCGCTGCATCAGCAAATGCAGCATCTGGAACGCCCCGACGCCCTCGCGCGCATCGCCGCCGCACGCGCCCACATCCCAAGCGAATTACCGCCGTTGAGTGTCATTGGCTGCGCAGAGCATCGTCAAGTCGCGCGCGCAATTGCCGAAGAATCGATCACGCTGGTGAACGACGCGGGCGATCTGCCGCTGCGCCCAGACGACGATGATGTGATCGCGGTGATTACACCGACACCCACCGATTTAACGCCCGCCGACACGTCGTCTAGTGTCAACATCCAGCTTGCGGACGCAATCCGCCGGCGTCATCCGCGTGTCAAAGCGTTTGAACTGCCGCATCAAGCGAGCGATGCACACATTCGCAGCGTGCTGGCTGCCGTCGCGGATGCAGATCGCGTCGTCGTCGGCACAATTTGCGCGGAGCGCGATCCGGCGCAAGCCGCACTCGTGAACGCGCTGATCGCACGCGGTCAACAGCCCATCGTCGTCTCGATGCGCACGCCATATGATATCGCGGCGTTTCCGACAGTCGGCACATACCTTTGCACATACAGCATCCGCGCCGCGTCGATGGAAGCGGCGGTGCGCGTCCTGTTCGGAGAAATTACTGCGCGCGGCGCGCTGCCCTGCGCCCTTCCGGCAGAATCGTTCGCTCATGTGGATGGCGTGCGCGTCTCATGATCGATGTTCGCAAGGCGACGCGCCAAGATTTGAAGCGCCATAACCGCTCGACCTTACTGCGCGCGGTTGTCTACGGCTTGGCGGACAATCGCGCGGCGCTGGCACAGATCACTGGCTTGGCGAAACCGACCGTCTCCGATCTGATCAGCGAACTGATCACGGAAGGCTTCCTGATCGAGCGCGGCACGGGTGAAGCAGCCGAAAATGGTGGCAAACGTCCACGCTTGCTCGAATTCGTACCAGCCGCGCGGCAGGTGATCGGTGTCTCCATCGATGCACACCAAATCACCGGCGTGCTGGCGGATTTGTCCGGGCGCATTGTGGCGGAACACATCGCGCGCTTGGATGGCACACGGGTAATCGATATCTTGATCGATGCCATCAACGGCTTGATCGCGCAGTTGGACGCGCCGCTGTTGTGCATCGGCGTCGGCGTGCCGGGTGTCGTAGACAGCGAACGCGGAATCGTCGAACATTGTGCGCCGCTCGGTTGGCGACACTTGCCACTGGCGGAACAGCTCAGCGCGGTACTCCATTGCCCCGTCACCGTCGCCAACAACACCGAACTCGCAGCGTTGGCACAGTTTGCCTTTCGCAGCGGCGAGATTGACCGTTCGCACAACCTGATCACGATCTTGGTCAACAGCACCGCCGAAATCGGCGTCGCTTTGCGCGGGGCGTATTATCATCATGGCGGCGATATCGGCGGCTTGCGCCTCACACCAACGAGCGCACCGCTTCACGAAACGCTCAGTTGGGCAGCGATTCAGCACCATGCTGCTGACTTACGTGCCAGCTATCCCGCGACCATGCTCCCAGAGCGCGATCTGACCATCGTCCACCTGCGCTACGCCGCCATCAATGACGATCCGCTGGCATGGTGCTTGATCGATGAACTTGCCGAGGCGCTGGCAACCGTGACCGCGTGGGCGATCATGCTGCTGCATCCCCATCATGTCTCGCTGGCGGGCGAAATCGCAGAGTTGGGCGCGCCGCTGCTCGACCGCTTGCGCGCCAAGACGACCGCGCTGCTCGCGCCCGAAACCGTGGACGCGGTGACATTTTCGCTGGCAGACGATGCGCGCTTAAGCGCAGTCGGCGCGCTGGCACACGCGATCCACCAAAAATTGGATATTCTGTGATGCAGCGCGTCGGCGTGATCATCAACAACCGTTACGATGTCTTTCAGAGCAAGGTGATTCAGGGCATTGAGGCAGTCGCGGCGGAACAAGGTTACAGCGTCGAAATCGATGCGATTGCCGAAAATCCGGCACAGCCGCGCCCGCTGTCGCTCAATTTTGACGGGCTGTCGGGCGTGATCGCCATCGCCAACGTCCTCCCCGACGCCATGCTGCGTCAAATCCATGCCTCCAAGAAACCGCTCACGCTGATCAGCCACGACGTTTCCGACACGCCGATCCCCGCCGTGATTGCGGACAATGCGCAAGGCATGGCGCTGTTGGTGCGACACATGATCGAAACGTGTGGACGACAGCGGATCGTGTTCGTGCGCGGTGATATGGGGCAAAGCGACGGCAGCGCGCGCGCAGCGGCGTTCGAGCGCGAAATGATGCGCTACAATTGTATGCCGCCGCCAGAATTTATCCTCAATGGCGATTTCAAACCAACGCACGCGCGCGCTGCCGTCGCGCGACTGCTGCAAACGCGCACCGATTTCGACGCGATCATCGCTGCGGATTACCTGACAGCACTCGCGGCATGGGACGCTCTGCGCGCGGCGGACATCCGCGTGCCGGACACTGTACAGATCGCTGGATTTGGCGACGGGATCGAAGCGGAAACCGCCGGATTGACGACGGTCGCCGCCGATGTGATCGAGCAGGGGCGGCGCGGGATGCGCCAATTGATCGCGCAAATCGACGGCGTGCAGATTCGCGGCGTGACGGTGCTGAAAACATATTTAGTCGCGCGCAACAGCACCCGCCTACGTTGACTCGATCCGAAAAATCGGCGTTGACAACCGCGCGTGTTATACTCTGCGCCTATTGGGTCGATTATTTTCGAGCGAAAACATGGCTGCAACCGCTTTTCTCGATGCGCTGATGGCGCTCCCCGAAGTGATTTACCCGTTGGTCTCGCGCGATGGACGGTGGATTGCGTGGTCGTGGTATCGCGCCGCGCCGACGATTGAAGTTTTCGTCGCGCCGACCGATGGCAGCACGCCACCGCTTCGGCTGACCGATACGCCGGATAACACATTTGCGATTGGTTGGCTGCCCGACAGCAGCGGCGTGATCGTCAGCCAAGATCACGACGGTGACGAACGCGCCCAATTGTTCCGCGTCAATGTCGCTGCGCCGCTGATCATGCACCCGCTCACCGAGCCGCACCCGCCCTATTTTTTACGCGGCGGCGCGCTGCATCCCGACGAGCAAACACTCGTCTACGGCGCGAACATCGATGAAGCAGGTCAGACGATTGAACAGACATGGGTCTATCGTCACGATCTGCGCACGGGCGCGCGCACGACCAGCGCCCGCCCCGAAAAAGGCAATTATCTCGTTCCCCAGTTGAGTCCGACGGGCGCGCATGTCCTCTACAATCGCAAGGATCGGCATCCGGCGGGCGATCAAATCTGGCTGGTGGATATCGACGGCGCGAATGACCATGAAATCCTGCATTTTGGCGACGACATTAAAACATCGGCGTCGTGGTTCCCCGACGGACAGCGCGTCCTCGTCTTGAGCGAACAATCGACGCATGATCGGCTCGGTGTGTGGCGCATCGGGGACGCAAAAGACGCCGTGCGCTGGCTGATCGATGATCCGGCACGCAATATTGAAGGCGCATACGTCCCGTTCGGGAGCGATCAGATCGTCGTCATCGAGACGCACAACGCCACCAAACACGCATTGCTGCTGCACCCGGATACCGGAGTCGAGACGCCGATTCGCGCCGATGGGATCACGCTCATCCCCATCGCGCCCGCGGCTGATGGACGTTGGATCGGGCAAGTTTACAGCGCCACACAGCCAAGCGACTTGGTACGCTTCGATCCCGCCGATCCGCGTCCCGAAACATTCGCGTCGATCAGCCGCGTGTGGGAACGCACGACCTTGACGCCCGATGATCTCGCACACGCGCACGATTATCGCTGGACGGCGGACGATGGGTTGGCGCTGCAAGGCTGGTTGTATCGTCCGGGAGGCGCGGCGCGCGGTACGATCCTTTACGTGCATGGGGGCCCCACCTACCACAGCGAGGACGATATCAACGCCGAAATTCAGTTCTTCGTCCGGCAGGGCTACAATGTTCTCGATCCGAATTATCGCGGCAGCACGGGCTTCGGACGTGCATTCCGCGAGTCGATCAAGGTGGATGGCTGGGGCGGACGCGAACAGACCGACCTCCGCGCCGGCATCGAGGCGCTGATCCGCGACGGGATCGCAGAACGCGGCAAAGTTGGCATGACGGGAACCAGCTATGGCGGCTATTCGTCGTGGCACGGCATCACCCACTTTCCGCCCGATATTTTGGCAGCGTCCGCGCCCGTCTGTGGCATGACTGACTTGGTGATCGACTACGAGACGACGCGACCCGATTTGCGCCCCTACAGTGAGGAAATGCTCGGCGGCACGCCAACAACTGCGCCGGACAAATTCCGCGAACGCAGCCCGATTCACTTTGTGGGCGACATTCGCGGGCGGCTGATGATCATACAGGGCTTACAAGACCCCAATGTGACGCCGCACAACGTCGATACGGTCGTCAAGGCGCTGCAAGGCGCGAACATCGAATATGAACTGCTCATCTTTGACGACGAGGGACACGGCATCAGCAAGCCAAAGAATCAGCAGCGGCTCTACATGGCGTTGGATACGTTCTTCGGTGCGACCTTCGCGGACACGAAAGGCACGGCATGAGAATTTTGGTCACAGGCGGCGCGGGCAGAATCGGGCGCGCCACATTGGAGCGGTTGGTAACGAACGGCTACACGCTGCGCGCCATCGATACGAAGCCAGATTTTGACATGGACGGCGTGGAATATGTCGTCTGCGACATCAACGATTACGCCGCGACGCGCGCGGTCATGGACGGCGTGGACGCGATCATCCACCTCGCGGCAATTCCCGCGCCGACGATTGCGCCGGGACATGAAGTGTTCCGCATCAATGCAGCAGGGACGTTCAATGTGTTTGAAGCCGCCGAAGCCGCCGGCATCAAGCGCGTCGTACAAGCCAGTTCGATCAATGCGGTCGGCTGTACGTACAGCTTGGTCGATCTGCATATCAAATACTTCCCGCTCGATGAAGCGCATCCGACCAACACGACGGATGCGTATTCGTTGTCCAAAGGGGTGATCGAGGATATCGGCGCGTATTACTGGCGGCGCGCACGGATTTCGGGCGTGGCGATGCGCTTTCCGTGGGTGTATCCAAGCGGCACATTGTCCGACGAAACATTTCTCCGACGGCGCAGTACCAGCTTGAAGCTGCTGGACGAACTCAGCGCGCTCACGCCGACCGAGCGCCGAAAACGGATTGCAGAAGCGCGCGCGTGGGTGCTGGAGTATCGGCGCACGCGCCCGTTGGAATACACGACCCACAATGGGGCGTTCGATGAATCCATTGAGGCGGAGCATCCACTGCGCTGGGTTTATTTATACGAGCGATTCAACTTTTGGGCGTTCGTTGATGAGCGCGACGCGGCACAATCGTTGGAAAAAGCCGCCACTGCGGAGTACGATGGCGCGCATCCGTTATTCGTCATGGACGCGCACAATTGGCTCGGTGCCAAAACAAAACTGCTGTCACAATGGTTCTTTCCGGGTGTGCGCTGGAAAACGCCGCCTATCGACTCATCTGGGATGGTCAGCATCGACAAAGCACGCGCGCTGATCGGCTTCGAGCCGGAATATTCCGTGAGTAAGGCATCCTTTTAAACGCTGATACGCTGCGCGGAGACACCCATGATTCAAATTGCTGAAGTGCTGCCGCCCATCCCATCGTCGCTGTGGACGCTGGTCAAACAATGCGGGGTCGATCACGTCGTCGGCACGATGGATTTCAGTCGCGGCGTCGATGTGCCGCCCGAAGAACGCCCGTGGAGCTATATGGCGCTCGTCCGGCTGAAAACAGCTTACGAAAATGCCGGATTTAAGTTCGATGTCTTGGAAAGCCGTCCGCCGCTCACCCGCGCGAAACTTGGCTTGGCGGGACGCGACGAAGAAATCGAGACGGCGTGCGAGCTGATCCGCAACATGGGCAAACTCGGAATCGGCGTCTGGTGCTACGAGTGGATGCCCGTGTTCAACTGGATGCGCACGTCCACGACAACTCCGACACGCGGCGGCGCGCTGGTCACGGGCTACGATCATGCCTTGATGCAGGATGCCCCGCTAACCGAATACGGTGTCGTCACTGAAGATACGCTGTGGGCGAATTTGCGCTACTTTTTGGAGCGCGTGATCCCGGTCGCCGAAGCCGCCAACGTCAAGTTGGCAATGCACCCCGACGATCCGCCGCTCTCCCCAATTCGCGGCTTGGGGCGGATTATGCGCAGCATCGACAATTTTCAGCGGTTGATCGACCTGATGCCCAGTCCGGTTAATGGGATCACGCTCTGTCAGGGCAATTTCACGCTCATGACCGACGATTTACCGGGCGCGATTCGGCACTTCGGCGCGCAGGGCAAAATCTTTTTTGCTCACATGCGCGATGTGCGTGGTACAGCGCAAAATTTCGTCGAGACGTTCCACGACGATGGACAGACTGACATGCTGGCATCTATGCGCGCCTACCGTGATATCGGCTTCGATGGTGTCTGCCGCCCCGATCACGTTCCCACCATGATTGGCGACGATAACGCGAACGCGGGCTATTCGTCCATTGGGCGTTTGTTCGCCATCGGCTATCTGAAGGGGTTACGACAAGCGGTCTATGCTGAAGGACGGTTAAAGGACTGAGGACTGCGTTAAAGGCAAAATGCCATTTTTTGCCTTTACTCAGTCCTTTATCCTCAGTCCTGTCCCTGATACGCCCCGCGCATCCACAGCGCCATCAGATCGTTGTAGTGCGGGCTGCGCGGATCGCCGCTCTGCCCGGTCGAGTTGACGAACCACGACGCGCCTAAATCGCTGAAATCGGCGATCATGCGCATACTGGCGATCTTCGTCACCTCGAAATTATCCGACCCCAACGCCCATTCCGCCGTATTGACCGTCGCCCACCCGCCGTTAAGCGATACCACGCGCTCGAACGTGTCCGTCGCGCCGAACGCCGCCGGAAGATGCGTCCCGAAGCGGGCGATGTGCAGATCGCCCCACTGCCACGCCGCGCGATCCGTGCCAAGACGGTCATTGATGAGCGTGAGCGCCTCGCGGAGCGCGTCCGCGAGAATTTGATCGCGCGAGAACAGCGTATAGCCGCGTTCGGCGTTCGCCCACAGCGGATGCGGCACATTCAGCATCGTGGATAGCAAATACAAACTATGTGAGCCTTCATAAATCGGCAGTTCGTCCAGCGCCAAACGCAGGAAGCGCGCGTAAAAAGCGTTGAACAGCGCCGCGTGTGGGCTATCCGCATCGTCCTGCCGATCCCATGCTGCCAGCCACACCGCCGCGTCGCTCAATTCGGGATCATCGAAGGCGATAGCCGTCAAGACGGGCAGCAGCAGCGCCGCCGCCGGATTGTGATTGTCCTGCTGCATCCGCGCGAACGACTGCGACGAATGGAGCGGCGTCTCGCTGAGAAGCTGCTCAATGCGCGCCGCGCGCCAGCCGAAATCTTGTACGCTCGCCAGCGTGTATGGATATTCGCCGGGTGGGAGCGCCGCATTGTTGGCGGAGACGATGTAGCCCGCGTCGGGGTTGAACAGGCGCGGATTGTCCGCCGGATCGACATAGCCCGCCCAATCATCGGCGCGAGACTCCACGACACGCGCGAGATCGCCGCCGTGCGCACGGCGCGGAATGCGCCCACTGTTGATATAGCCGATGTTGCCCGCCGTGTCGCCATACAGGACATGCAAGCCCGGCGCATCGAAATAGCCGACTGCCGTTTGAAATTCGTCCCAATTCAGCGCGCGGTTCATCAGCAGCACCGCATCTAAACTGCGATTGCCGTCTTGCGCGTTCCAACGGACGGCGAACGGCTGCCCCAAATCGACGCCCGACAGCGTATCGAACACCCCGCCGAACGCGCTGGTGCGCGCCTCGAACGTCACCGAGTCGCCGCCCGCCACTTGGATCGTCTCTGTCCGCACATCGAGATCGACGTATTCGCCGTCGAGCAGATATTGCGTCGGATCGTCTGGGTTGAGCGTCAACAAATAGACATCGATGCCGTCGGTGAACGCATTCGTTAGCCCCCAACCAAGCGCGTCGTTGTGTCCGACGATTACGCCGGGCGCGCCCGCGAAGCCCAACCCGAACACGTTATATGGGCAAGCGTCTGTCTGTTCGGTGCAGTGCAGCCCGATTTCGTACCAGATGGAGGGCATTTCGATCACCCAGTGCGAATCGTTGGCGAGCAAGGGTAGCCCGCTGGTCGTGCGTGCGCCGCTCACGACCCACCCGTTTGAGCCGTAGCCGCCAAAGGTGGGCAGATCGAACGGCGCGAACGCCAGCTCGATATCGGTATCATGCAGCGCGGCGGCTGGCGCATCGAGCGTCGCGCCCGGATGCAGCGTCGTCGGATGCACCGCAGGATACGGCGGCAAAATCAGTTCCGCTACTAACCCGCCCGACGTTTGCGCAATCGCCGTCTTGAGCAGTTCCGACGTCAAATTGAGCTGTTCCGATCCGAACGATTGAACCGCTTGCAGCAGCAGCGTATCTTCGATGCGCCACGCTTCAACGGCGTCCACATCCAAGAATGTGTATTCGAGCGCGATTTCGCCCGGCGTCTTGCCCGCCAACCAGCGATTCGCACCGTCGGCGTATGCCTCCAACAGTGCGCGCGCGTCGGGTGAGAGCAATGGCAGCGAAGCGGCAGCATTCTGCGGCACGCCCATCGCGCGCACGAGCCGATCCTGCTCTACAAAGTCCGCGCCGAGCAGTTCCGACAGCCGCCCCGCTGCTTGACGGCGCGTCATTTCCATCTGCCACCAGCGATCCCGCGCGTGCAGATAGCCCTGTGCGGCGAACAATTCGCGCGGTGTTTCGGCATAGACTTGGGCGATACCATATTCGTCCAGTTCGACGCGCACGCCATCCAAGCCGGGAATAGCGAGATCGCCCGCAGCGGACGTGAAGCCTACGATCAGCGCGACCATCACGATCAACAGCGCGATTTTGCTCATGCGGTTTCGCTTTCACAGATCGACTCGTCCAATCCAAAGCGGCGGCGTTCGTCACATGCCAACGGCGGGATCGTGCGATTCGCGGTTGTCCAGGCGGTCAAGCTGTCCAGCGTTGGATCGATCCGCCACAGGATTGCCGTGCCGTCGGCTGAACCGGAGAGCGCGTATTGACCATCCGCGCTGAAGGCAACGGTTGTCACCGCCGCGTCATGCTCAGCATAAATGTAAATCGGCTGCCCGTCCGTCACATCCCACAGGATCATGGTGCTGTCGCCGCTGCCGGACAGCAAATAGCGTTCGTCGGGCGAGAACGCCGCGCTCATCACCGTCGCCTTGTGTCCAACGAAATGCTGAAGCACCGTACCCGTCGCTACATCCCACAGTATCAGCGTGCCGTCGCCCGACGCTGACACCAGACGACTGGCGTCCGCCGACCACGCAAACCGCACAATGCCCGCCGCGTGTTCAACCGGGAACGTGCTGACCAATCCGCCCGTTTCGACATTCCAAAGCATGATGCTGCCCTCGTGTCCGCCGCTGACAAATGTGCGTCCGTCGGGGCTGAACGCCACACTCCACACTTGAATCAGACTTTCTTCCGACATGCGATAACGGTTGATCTCTGCGCCCGACTCGACATCCCACAACACAATCGAGCTGTCACTCGAGGCGGACAGCACCGTCCGCCCATCGGGACTGAAGTCGATATCGCCCACGCCGAGCGTATGACCGGAAAATCGACGTGCCAATTCGCCGGTCGTCATGTCCCACAGCGTCATATCGCCAGCGCCGTCCGCCGCCAGCGCATAACGTTCATTGGGACTAAAGGTCATGTTGTTGACAATCCCCTGCCCCGTCGATTCAAGCGTGATCGCCGTGCGCGTCATTTCGTCACCTGTCTCCCGATTCCAACGTATGAGCGCGTCGGGCGCTGCGGTGAGAATGTCCTGTCCATTCTGACTGAATGCCACTTGGGCGATCCCCATGCCCTCTGCTTCGTAGCGTTGGACGACCGCGCCGTTTTCCAAGTCCCACAAGCGGATCGAGCTGGCGAACAGCACGCCCGCTGCCGCCTCGAACAGCTTGCCGCCACCGCTCAGGGCATAGCGTCCGTCCGGGCTGAACGCAACCGCCGCCACTTGATCGGGATGCCCGTACAACCGACGAATGATCGTCCCCGTTTCGAGACTCCACAGGAAAATCACATTGTCGGTTGCACCCGTCAGCGCGAACCGTCCATCTGGGCTGATGGCGATATCCGTGATCGCCGAAGTGTGTCCGACCAGCGTGCGCGCGCGCTCACCCGTCTCAAGATTCCACTCGATCACGTTGGTATCCGCGCCCGCTGAATAGGCATAGCGTCCATCGGGCGTGAATGCCACCGTCATGAGCAGATTTTCGTGTCCCTCGTAACGCGCGCGGATTTCGCCCGTCTCAATATCCCAAGCCGTTACGACGCCCGCCAAATCTGCCGTCAGCGCCGTCTGCCCGTCAGGGCTGATCGCCAAGCCGCGCGTCGGCTGGCTCAAGCCTTCTATGCGCCGCACGACCTCGCCCGTCTCGATATCCCACCAGATCAAGCTGTTATCGCGCGACCATTGCAGCGGATTGAGCATACCCAACAGATTGCCCGCACTCGATAAGGCGTGCCGCCCATCGGGACTGAACACGACATTCGTCACCCAATCGCTGTGTCCCTCGTAGCGTCGGATCAAGTCGCCCGTCTCGATGTCCCACAAAATCAACGTGTGATCCGTCGAAGCGGTCAAGACCGTGAGTCCATCCGGGCTGACGGCTAATGCGCTCACCCAAGCAGTATGTCCTTCGAGGCGATGCAAGATCGCGCCCGTCGCCACATCCCAGATGATCGCGCTGCCATCGAAGCTCGCGGACACCGCCGTCCGTCCGTCGGGGGTGAAGGCAATATCGAGGACAGGTGCGCTGTGTCCCTCCATCATGCGCATCGTGCCGGGCGTATAGACGGCTTCTGCCAATAACGCTTGCGCCTCGCGCGACGGCTGATCCGGGTCGTTCGCCTCGATTGCCAACGCACGCGCCAAATCGTTGTCGTCGGCATCAAGCGCCGCCTCGACGCCGCCGCGCAAGGCGATCAGCCGCAGTTGTGCCGCGAGGCGTTCGAGTTCTTCGGCGCGCGTCTGGGCGATAGCGCGCTCATTCTGCGCAATCTGGCGTTCGCTCTGCGCCGTCCGCGACGCATAAAACGCGAACGCCGACAGCCCAATGGCGAGTACCGCCGCCAGCGCCGATCCCAACGCGAGGATGCGCAGCACCGTCCGCGAGCGCCGTTCAAGTTTCGCTTCCCGTTCAAGGCGGGCGGTTTCCTCCGCTTCGAGCCGCTGGCGATCCGCGATGCTGGCATCCAGAAATTCGCGCTCGCCCGTCGTCAGCGCCAAATCAGTCTGTGCCGCCCAATCTTCAAACTGCGCCAAGCGTCCGCCCGTCAGCAAGAAGTCTTTGCGGCGGGTGGCATGGTTCCACTCGTTGATCGCCGTCGCCAACTGGCGCTGTAAACGCACGTCCGCGCGGCTGGTCTCCAACCATTGACGCAGTTGCCCCCATTCGCGGATCAGCGCCTCGTGCGCGATTTCGACCGTCGGTTCGCGCGTCTCGGGATCGCGGTCGAAGGTCAACAGTCGATAAACGCCGAATGAGTCCAAGACTGCCTTGAGCGCGTCGGGGCTGTTGACCATCGACAGCAGTTCAGAACGTTTGACCCGCCGCCGCGTATCGTCTGTCCCCTCGCCCAGCGTAATCAAGCGCAAAAACACTTGACGGGCAATGTTCGCGCAATCTGGCGGCAGTCCCCCATACACATCTTGGGCGCGCCGTGCCAATGCGCCCAACACGCCGCCGCTCTCGCGGTATGCGGTCAGACTGAGCCGATCACGGTCACGCCGCTCGAATAATTCGGTCATGGCGTACTGCAACAGCGGCAGCGCGCCCGGCTCATCGCGCACATCGACCACGACCGCTGCCAACAATTCGCTGTCCACATGCAAGCCGACGCGCTCCGCCGGGCTGCTGATCGCGCGCTCGATCTCGTCCGGCGTCAGCGGCAGCACAAACTCGGTGCGTTCGCGCATCAGTTCGCCAAACGGGACATATTGCAGCGGGCGATCCATGAAATCGGCACGCAGCGTCACGATCACGCGCAAGCGACTGGCAGGATCGACGACCGCGTGATAGAGCAAGTTCAGGACGTGTTCGCGCTCGTCGTTGTCCTCGGAGAGCGTGAAAATTTCCTCGAATTGGTCGATAAACAACAGTAGATCGCCATCCGTCCCCGCCAACAGCGCCTCGGTCGCCCACAGCAATCCGCGCACATCCGCGCGAAGCTGTTCCATCAGATGCGCGGGCGGCTTGCGCGCGATGCCCAACAGGGCGTTTTCGAGGCTTTTGAGCGGCTGACCACTTGGCAAAATCTCAGCGTAGTACCACGATTCCGTATGGGACAACACGCCCGACAGCGTTCCGCCGCGCAATTTGGGCAGCAACCCCGCGCGAACGACGCTCGATTTGCCGCTGCCGCTTGGACCCACGATAGCGAGAAAACGGTTGTAAGGATGCGAGTCACCCATCACACCGAGCAAGTGCTGGATCAGGGTGTCGCGTCCGAAAAAATCATTGGCATCCGCTTCTTCAAACGCACGCAAGCCCTTGTACGGATTGAGGAGTGCCGCGTCGCGTGTCGGACGCTGCAAGGCGGAATCTACGCTCATCGTTGCATCGTCCGCGCTGACGGCGCGCGGCAGGATGATCAACGGCGCGCCGCTGTCAGCGTTCATTCCAACGGCGGACAACGCCAATCGAAACGCAGCCGCCATCGCCAGCACATCGGGAAAGCGATCCGTCGGCTTCTTGGCGGATGCGCACTGCAATACATGGTCGAATGCCCCCAGATGCGCGGCATGATCACGAAGATACGGCAGCGGCTCGTTCAAATGACTGAGGATCATTCCGGTTGTGGAGCGTTCTTCGGAGATCGCGCGCACGCCCGTCAAGACTTCGTACATCACCAGTCCAAGACTGTAGATATCGGTCTGCGGAGTAATCGCCTCATCTTTGAGCTGTTCCGGCGACATATACGACGGTGAACCCAAGATGGTACCGGGACTGGTGGTATCGGGGTCGGTCAAACTCCGTAAAACTTTAGCGATGCCGAAGTCCGCGAGATAGGCGTTGCCTTCGTCGTCTAAAAGAATATTATCGGGCTTGAGATCGCGGTGAACGACACTGCGACGATGGGTCGCGGTGAGCGCCAGCGCGACTTGATCGAGCAAGCGCGCGGCGTTGGCGGGCGACCATGCGCCGAACTTACGCAGCGAGGCGCGCAAACTGCGCGTGAGCCAGCGCATGACCAAGTACGCGCCGTCCGGTTCGCGCCAATAATCGTACAGAGGGACAATGTGGGGATGTTCCAAGCGCGCAATCAAACGCGCCTCGACCTCGAAACGGCGCACGAAATCGGGGTGATTGGCGTAATAAGGCAAAATAATCTTGATGGCGACATCGCGCTCGACGACGGATTGATACGCGCGATACACCGCGCCGAAGCCGCCCTCGCCGATTTGTTCGCGGAGTTCGTAACTCTTAAGCGTTTGACCGCTGAGGTTATCCATGTTCAGCCCAATAAAATCGGCGGGAGCAAGTCGGAATTGACACTATTCCCGATGAATTGGAGCATGATGCAATAGGATTATAACCAGAAACAAAGAAGTTAAAAAAAAGGATTGCTTACCGCTTATTGCGCCGTCAATGTAAGGCTGTCTAGCAGCGTGCCGCCCTCCCAGATCGAATAAAACTCGAACGTGATCGCATCATCGTCCGCTTCTACGAGCATCGCCCCAAAATTGTTGTTGTAGTGGTAGATACTGCCGGGAACGACCGACGCAATATTGTAGAGGCTGCTGCCGCCCACACCGTTGACGAAATAGGGAATTCCGTCGATGCTCAGCCGCTCGTAGATGTGATCATGACCGGACAGCACCGCGTCCGCGCCCCATCCGGCGTAATCCCACTGCATGATCGGCGCCGATCCATGCCGCCCAGATGAATACGGCGAAATGTGCATATACACGATTTGCCATGTTGCCGTCGAGTTCGCCAACCCCTCACGCAGCCAATCGGCTTGAACTGATGTGTTGGAAATGCTGTCCGGCTCTTGAAAATCGGCGTCAAGCGCGAAGAAATGCACCGCTCCCTGAATGAAATCGTAGTAACGTTCGTTGCCGGGCAGCGTGAAATAATCCAGATAGGGTTGGGCGTCGGTTGTCCCCCAATCGTGATTACCCAATGATGGGAAGAAGCGATTGACGATTGCACCGTCGCCATAGTCGCCAATATAGGGATGAATGAAGGCGTGATAATACTGCCCGATATTCGCGTCGATGGTGGCGGCTTCGCCATAATCGTAATTGTTGTCGCCCGTCGTGATGATGAAGTCGGGATTCCAGCCGATCACCATATCGGCAACCGCCGCCGCGCTCGTGCTTGCCTTGCCGTAATCGCCGATCACGGCAAAGCGAATCGACGATTCGGGCGCAGCAGCAACGGAAACCGCAAGGATGAAGCCACAAATCAACGCAATTATTGGCTTAAACATGATCTGGTTGAACTATGCACCAGCGATATTGACGACGGCGACCCAGGCGAGCAACGCAGTCAGCAAAATGAACATCACGCCCACGAGCTTGACTAAAACAATTTCACGACGCCGTTTAATCGATTGCATGTCACACCTCGCGTTCTTAACTTGCATGAACAATTGGGTCGAACCACATTGTCATCTCAACGTGGATTCAGGCATATTCCAACGATACCGCGCGCTCTACACCCTTACATGAGCCAAGTAACTGGCAGGTGGGGGGTCGAATGGGGGACTTTTTGCGCTTTGTTAAAAGCGAACCCCAATAAAAACCCCCTCATCCAGGTTGGATGAAGGGTCAAAGCATGTTTCGCGGAAGCCGCTTCAAACGAACAATGTCCCGACGTCGATTTAATCCGTGCATACTGCACCTCGCATCATGAAAGCGTGAGCAAATGGGCATGGCAATGCTGATGAATGCTTCGCCCGTTCTTTTCACCATCATTCGATTTGACAGTAGACGCATGAGCCAGTCAACGGGCGCAATGGGGGTCAAATGGTGGAAATTGATCCCGACCTTGCGTTAGTGCGTTTCGGTCATGCCCGTGATGACATGCTCGACGGCTTCAATCGTCGTTTTCTTCGGGTCAATATCGTCCGCGACCTTCTTCCCGCGCCGCATCACGACGATGCGATCCACGACTTGAAAGACGTGATAGATGTTGTGTGCGATGAAGATGCACGAATGACCGGTATCGCGCGCATTACGCACGAAGCGCAGTACGCCCTGTGTCTCCTCGACGCCGAGATTGTTGGTCGGCTCATCGAGGATGATCAGGTTGCTCTCGAAGTACATCGCGCGCGCAATCGCTACGGCTTGGCGTTCACCGCCCGACAGCGCGCTGATCGGTGTGGTCGGCGGGATATCCTTGCTGATGCCGACTTCCTTCAACAGCTTCCGCGCCACCTCGTTCATCGTACCCTGATCCATCCGATTCGGCAGCCCACTCATGAGCGGTTCGCGCCCTAAAAAGAGATTACGGGCAATCGAAAGCTGCGGCACGAGCGCCGAATCTTGATAAATCGTTTCGATGCCATAACTGATGGCGTCGGTTGTGGAGCGAATATCCGCTTTTTTGCCGTGCATGTAGATGTCGCCGCTGTCCGCCGTCAGCGCACCGGACAAAATCTTGATTAGCGTGGATTTGCCCGCGCCGTTATCGCCCAACAAGCCGACGATCTCGCTCTTGCCCACGCTGAACGTCACATCGTTGAGCGCCTGCACACGACCGAAAAACTTGTTGATATGCTCCATCCGTACCAGTTCATCGTTCATGTTTACGTCCCTGAGTGATGGCGGCGTTCAAGCCACGAATGCAGCGACATCATCCCCAAGATGATTGCGCCGATGAAAATGTTGTATGCCAAGCCGGGAACGCCCACCATCACGATGCCATTGCGCATCATGCGTAAGATCAGCACGCCGATCACCGTACCGATGATCGTGCCGCGCCCCCCCGTGAGCGACGTTCCGCCGATCACAACCATCGCAATGACTTCCAGTTCGTAGCTCGTGCCGCTGTTGGGATTTGCCGCTTGCACGCGAATCGAACTGGTGATGCCAGCATATGCCGCCAACACCGATGTGAGGATGAACAGCAAAATCTTGGTCTGCGAGACGCGCACGCCGCGCGCCCGTGCCGCGTTCGCGTTGCCGCCCGATGCCAATATCCAGTTGCCAAACTTGGTCTGCGTCAGGATATAGCCGAGAACGAGCGCAAAGCCGATGAACCAGAACAGCGACGCATACATCCGAAAACCGAAAATCGTGAAGTCACCAACCAACAGTTCCATCAGCGGCGACTCGGCTTGCCATGTGCCTTGTGGAAAGCCATCTGTGATGTAAAGCGCCGTACCGCGCACGACGAGGAGCATCCCGAGTGTGACCAAGAACGATGGGATTTTCAGTTTGGTCACGAACCAGCCGTTGGCGAAGCCGATCACGACCGCCAAGAGCATCGCCACGACGAACCCGAATTCGAGCGGCGCTGCGCCCGTGTTGTAGACCGTCCACATGATGATCGGCGCGAAGCCGAACACCGATCCGACGGACAAATCGAACTCACCGGAGGTCATCAGCATGGTCATGCCGAGCGCGATCATGCCCAGTTCCGGCGTGAACGCCAGCAAATTGCTGATGTTGCCCGCCGAAAGGAACGTCGTGGAGAGCGCGGCGAAGATCGAAATTTCCGCGATGAGCAAAACAAGGGGTCCAAACTCTGGGCGCGCGATCAGCCGTTGAAACAATGAAGTCGATTGCATGAGGTCTTCTAACGTTTTTTGTTTGCGCGATCAAAGGGATGCGATTTTCGTAGGGGGAGACAGGTCTCGCCCAAACCCACACAGAATGAGGCTGGCACCTGCGCCAGCCCCATCGCGTTCAAATTGTCGTCAGGCGAAGTACTCGCCTATGAACCTTCCATGATGTTCAGATAATTTTCCGCCGTGTCCGCTTCGTACAGCGTACCGACGATCACATCGAAACCGGGGGGAATGCCCGCCGCCGCCATCGCCGCCATCGACAAGCCGATATAGCTGGTCGCTTGCGGGTCTTGCCACATCGCGGCGTTGACATAGCCTTCCATCACTTCGCGCGCCGTATCGGGCGAGTTGCCCCAACCGACGACGGGGATATCACCGGGCGCAACGCCAACCTGATCGAACACCCGCTTGATGCTGCCCGTCACCAGATCGCCCAAACCGATGATCGCGTCAATGCGATCACGATTGGCGAGCAGATAGTCCGACATGCGGGTGATAATTTCCGCCTGATCGAGCTGCGTTTCGGTGATTTCGTAAGTGATGCCCAGCGGATCGAACACGCTGGAAATGCCTTGCGTTTCGAGAACCTGATAGGTCGCGCCGGGAACTTCAACCGGCATCCAGACGAAATCGCCCGCTTCAACGAAGCCGTTATCGACCAAGTACTGCGCCCAACGCGCGCCAATGACGACGTTATCGCCGCCGACGTAGGCATCGCGTCCGCTGGTGGCATCTTCCGTATTGATGATGATCACCGGAATGCCCGCCGCGTGTGCCTCACCGATCACGCCCGTGAGTGTGCCGGGATCAGGCGTGCTGGTGACGATCCCCGTTGCGCCCGCCGCAATCGCCGCGCGGATCGCTTCTTGATGTGACGGCACATCGCCGCTGTGGAACGACGTGTTCACGGTGTTGCCCGTGTCCGCCGACCATTGTTCCGCGCCCTGCAAAAAGTATGTCCACACCGGATCAGCGGGTGCGCCGTGCGAAATCCAGTAGAAAACCGACGGCGCATCTTGCGCGCTCGTGACCAGCGGCAGTGCCAACGCCAACAACAAGCCCAAGATCAACATCGGACGAACGAATTTTCTCAACACGATTTTCTCTCTTTCTTTGCAACGCTAATTGATGGAATATTCGTACCAATGATGAATATAGCGCGTTGACAGGCAATGTCAAGGACTCTGCCGCCGCTCCCAAACCACTTTCTACACCCCAATTTAAAATTCGCGTAGATCGGGTAGGATTGGCGACTTTACATCGATAGGATACATATGATTGGAGCGTCACATGATTTTAGTAGCCGGCGACTTTAAAAATAGTGGCACCGCCATTGCGTGGGAGGCATTGCGCGCCGGGAAATCCGCGCTTGAGGCGCTCGAACCCGCCATCCGCGCGGTCGAGTCCAACCTCGCGGATGAGTCCGTTGGCATCGGCGGCTATCCAAATGCGTTGGGCGTGGTCGAAGTCGATGCGGGCGTGATGGATGGGCGCACGCGTGCCAGCGGCGCAGTGGGGGCGATCCAAGACTTCATGCACCCGATCAGCATTGCCTACGCCGTCATGGAGCGGCTGCCCCACGTTTTGCTCGTTGGCGAGGGGGCAATGCGCTTTGCGGGCGAAATCGGCGCGGAGCGTGGCGAACTGCTCACCGATACGATGCGCGAGAATTGGCGCGCATGGTGTCTCCAACAGGGCTTCAACCCCGACGAGGGTCAGAAGTTAATCGACGCCGTATATCGCGGCAAAGACCCGCAGCGTTCCGGCGGCACGACCGTGTATCTGGCGCAGGATGCGAACGGCGATATCGCCGCTGCCACCAGTACCAGCGGATGGGCGTGGAAATATCCCGGTAGACTGGGCGACACCCCCATCGCGGGTGCAGGCTTCTACGCTGACAATCGTTATGGCGCGGCAGTGTGTACGGGCATGGGCGAGATTTCGATCCGCTCTGGCTTGGCGCGCATCACCGTCGCTTATATGCAGATGGGGCAATCTGTAAACGAGGCAGTCCAGACCGCATTGGCGGACATCGATTATCACGGCGATCAGCGCAGTGGCATCACGCTTTACGCAATCAACGCACGCGGCGATCATGCCGTCGGATGCGTTTATGACCCGCAACATCCCCACCCGTACTATTACATGGCATCTGGCGACGATCTCGTTCCCACACAGCACAACGCGCACAACTATGCTCCCGAAACGGGGAGCGCATAACCCGCCGAGAAAGGGACAGGGAGCGGACGCGGCTCCCTGTCCCTTTCGTCAACCGCCTTCCGAAACCCCGCCCTCACCCGGATCAATGACAGGTGGCGGTGTCGCCGTAATCTCCAAAACTGGCTCGGGTAACGGTGCGCCTATCGTTGCCGTGGGTTGGAGCGTCGCCGTCGCAATGTCCGGCGTCGCAGTGATTTCGACTTCATCGCTCGTCGGCAGCAGCACATCGGCGGGCGCAGTTCCCGGCGTATAGCATTCCGTCCCGATGATGCTCAAACTCGGACGCACTTTCAGGGAAACATTATCGAGGCGCAGCCATCCCGCGCTGGCAGTCGTGGACGCATAGAACGAAATTGCCGCCGTTCTATCGACGCCGCTGTTCGTCCATGCGAGTGCATTGAACGTGCGCATCACGTAGGTCGCCAGCGCCGCGCCCGGTTCGAGCCAGAACGAGCAGACCTGCAAATCGCTGAAATCGCGCGACCGGATCAGCACCGTCACGCGCTGGCGGGTCGATGTACTGTTGCCCAGACTGAAACTCGCTTCCAAAATCGACCGCTGCGGCACATTTTGGAGCGTGTCTTGCAGCACAACGCCGCTAGCGGCACTCGGAATGCGGCGGTACTCGAACACACCGCCCGAAATTTGCGCCACAACATCACCATTTTGCGGGAAGATGCCCCAGTTGCCCACGCCGCCCGCAATCGCCGCGCTGAAGCCGCCATTGGCAATCAAGTTGGCACCATTCGCGCCGCCACTTGGAAGCGGTGCATCGGGATCGAAACATTGGGTTTGATTGCTGGTCACGGTCGCCACGCGCATGACCGCGTTATCCAACTGATACCAACCCACCCCATCGGCGCTCGACGCATAGATCGAGAGCGTCGCATTGCTCCAAGCTTGTGTTGTGCGGAACAGCATCCGGTATGCGCGCATCGCTGTATTGGGCGCGAGCCAGAATGTACAGACACGCAGATCATCGAAATCGGCATCCCACGCAATAATGGTGGCGCGTTTGCGCTGATTGCTGTTGTTGCCCAGATTGAACTGGACTTCGATGCCTGTTCCCGCGCTCAACGCTGCCCCAGACTGTTGGAACACGACGCCGCTGGTGCTGGCAGTCGTGCGATAGAACTGGAACACGCCGCCGTTGCGCTGGTTCGGAAACTGCACATTGTCGGGGAAAATGCCCCAATTGCCCGATCCGTTGCCAATTGCCGCATCGAAAGCCCCGTTTTGCAACAAGTTGGTCGATGGGGCGCTCGTTGATGTGCGGGTTGGCGTGCGCGTCGCCGTGCGCGTCATCGTGGCTGTATTCGTGCGGGTGGCTGTTGCGGTGGTCGTCCGCGTCGCCGTGCGCGTCGCCGTCGCGGTGGTCGTCCGCGTCGCCGTGCGCGTCATCGTGGCTGTATTCGTGCGCGTCGGCGTCGCGGTGTTCGTGCGCGTCGGCGTTGCGGTGTTCGTGCGCGTCGGCGTTGCCGTGGAACTCGTAATCGCACTCACATTGAGTTGAATGACAGTATTTGACGGAAGCGGGACACCGTTGTAGGTACCAGCGACAATCGAGTAGGTTGTTCCCGCTTGGACATTGAAGACCGCTCTGGAAAGGTTCGCATCCCCGTTATCATCATCACACGCCACCTGTGTAAAACTTCCCTCTGTTCCGGTATACACACCCAAAACACTGTCGATCCCCCCTAGTGTTCCGTTGGTATCAACCGTGATGACGCCCGTGGTGGGAGCAGTCAGTCGATACCAGACGGTTTTGCCCAGCAACGCACACGAGTTCGCCGGATCGGTGGGGCTGTTGGTGGCTGGATACCATGGATGGGAATAACCGTTGTTCGGAGCAACAACAATCGCATTGGCGAACAAGTCATGCGGGGGCGGCTGGACTGGCTGACTATTGTTGATAATGCGAAGCGCAAATTGACTGCCCGATTGGCTAAACACCTGAACACTGATGCCATTCACGCTGTCGGTAAATGTTTCACCCGGCAGCCAGCGCGCGCCCGCATCGTTGGTATCGGTATTGGTGGTGTCGGCATCCACGACGTAGGAAGGTCCACCGTTGCCACTGCGTGAGGTATCGACATGATGAATGATGACCGCTGATGCTGGAATATTCTGATCGTACCCCGCATTGATGTTCCGCACTTCGACGGTGTAATAGTTACTCGCCTGCCCTTGAATCGGAATGACGACCATCCGGTAGTCGGTTGAATTTTGTGGCAAAACCGTCCGCTCTAGCGTCAAATCGACGTTTTCCATCATCCCAACCGTGGCGATCAGATTGGCTGGAATCCATTCCGCGTTGCGCAGATTGTAACCAATTGTCCCTTCAGCCAAACAGCCAAGCGTGGTGCTGGAGGCGGCACACGTTCCATTCGAGTCACTCATCACGTCCCACTCCGAGACATAAATATTCAGCTCAGTTGGCGGATTATTGTCCGGTCCTGTCGAATGTGGAAAGCCGTACCCATGCCCCATCTCATGCGCAATCACGCTATGGGTCGCTGCCCACGGCGGCAGATAGGTCGTGCGATAGGTTTTCGACACGCTGTCCAGCGACATCGATGCACTGCCACCCCACGCGCAGCAGTCCAATGTCTGATTGAAGAAGAAGTTGATGCCAACATACGTGGGGAAATTGACGACATCATCCCAAATTGCGGCGCAGTCTGTGCGCAGCTTCGTCAGATTGGCGCTTCCACCGCTGGGAATATAGGCTGAGCGGGCAGCCGGTAAGGTGCGCCACGCGGTCATCACGACTGAGCCATTCAAATTGATGTTGTCATACGAAACCTGCCGCCAATAATCATCCAAACTTGGATAACCAGCGTCGTAAAATCCCTCATAAAACGATGGCACATGGGGTTCGGCGGGAATATCCGAGAATTTACAGAGCAGATTGACCCAACTCTGTGATCCACTGACAAGACGCGCATCAGGCAGTGCCTGTCCGCGTGTGGTGGTTGCCGGGACTGCCGAACTGACATTCAGGATCAGATCGCCGCTGATCTGGCGCTCCATTTCGTTCATTGCCGGACGTAAAACGCCCGTGACCGTAATGTACTTCCCGTAATACTGCTGGATCAGCCCCTCCGCCATGACGAGCGCGATCACCCGCACACCATCGGCGTCCGTCAGTTCGACGATGCGCTGTCCCGCGATGCCAGCGTTCGGAGGTGGGTCGCCATAGGTGACGTTCAACCAGCCTTCGTAGCGAACGTCGGGTGATGCAGCGGCTTTCGGATCGGTCTGTGCAAGCGACTGTTCACTCGTAGCGGCGAACAATTGCAGCGCACCCACCGACACACCGACCAGAATCGAAACGAGCAGCGCAGTCAGCACACCATATTTTGACTTCATGGATATTCAACCAAATCGTATTTAGCGTGACCCTTATCATAACGCTAAATCGTAACTACTCAGCCCTCATTTGAGGGAAGAATTGGCTGTTTTGATCATGGAACCTCAAATGTCTGAGGGAAAGACGATCCTAACCACTACCAGATTTGGCGCTCCGATTTGCCAAACT
>DAOTUQ010000025.1:0-4152 GCA_034437055.1 Anaerolineae bacterium | reverse complement strand
CGCAAGGTACCCAAGTGCTGTTCCTCTACCCCCTGACTGTACGCCAAAAACGTCTCAGCATCTTTCGTCTCGGTTTGGATGAACTCTTTGCCCGCTTTCAACCCACTGGTCGAGCCTATCTGGAGCTGTATCTTGCTCCAGATACCCCGACCTTTAAAAGTGTCGTGACGTGAATCCACATGGAGAGGGGTTGGGGTGAGGTCTTTATACTAAACATCATCTCCCCGTGCGCCACCGACGCGCGGTGTGACAATCATGTTCATGCCATACTTCGGGCGCAGCGTAAACTTGCGCACAGGCTCGATCACCTGTCCCGGCGCGAGGCGCAGGGCAAACCGCTGTGCCAGCGTCGCCAGCAGCAGCGTCGCCTCCATCATGGCGAAGGCGTTGCCGATGCATACGCGCGGGCCCCCGCCGAACGGAAGATAGGCATATTTGGGAATCAGCTTCTCGTTCTCGGCGCTGAAGCGATCCGGATCGAAGCGGTCTGGATCGGGGAAGAAGCGCGCGTCCCGCTGCACGCCGTAGATGTTGATCATGATGACTTCTTTTTGCTTGAAGGTGTAGCCGCCCATCTCGAACGTTTCGGCGCTCACTGCGCGCGTCGCCGCGAACGCAGGTGGATACAGCCTCAGCACCTCTTTGATAACCTGTCCGGTGTAGACCAACTTCGACAAATCTTCGAGCGTCGGCGTCCGTCCACCCAGCACCGCATCGATTTCGGCGTGCAGCCGCGCTTCAACGTCGGGATTCTGCGCCAGCAAATACCATGTCCACGTCATGGCGACGGCGGTCGTCTCGTGTCCCGCGCCGAACAGCGTCATCGCTTCGTCGCGCACCTGCTTGTCGGTCATGACGCCGCCATCGTCGGCATCTTGTGCCAACAGCAGCATCGAGAGCAGGTCGCCTTGGTCGTCGTTGGTGCGGCGGCGCTCATCGATGAAGCCCTGAATCGTCGTGTTCAACCGATCCACCGCTGCGTAAAAGCGCCGATTGCCCGCCGTCGGCATCCAGCGCGGCAGCGGCACGAGTTGATTCAGCCGTTCATTCACATCTTCCAGCACCTGCGAGACGGCGTGTCCCACTTCCGGCGCGTTCTCGACATCGGCATCAAACAGCGTCTTGGCGATGATGCGCATCGTCAGTTCTGCCATCGCGCGCTCGATCTGGAGTGTTTGCCCCGCGTGCCAGCCATCAGCGGTATCGGACGCATAATCGACCATCGTCCGCGCATACGCGCCGATGCGCTTGGTGTGGAAGGCGGGCTGTACCAGTTTGCGCTGACGTTTCCAGAACTCGCCGTCATTGGTGAACAAGCCTTGTCCGAGAATCGGATCGAGCGCGCGCTTCAAGCCGCGCGTCTTGTGCATTTTGTCGGCGTCTGTGACCAAGACTTGGTGAATCGCATCAGGGTGATTCACCATATAAGCGCGGAAGGGTCCGAACCAAAAGCTGGCGATATCGCCGTACTGACGGATATCGAGTTGAAACTTGAGCGTATCCCGCGTGAAGTCGGGGATATTGCCAAGTAGAGGGTGTCCCTTGGGCGCAGGCGGAACACGGTTCATGAGGAATGGCTCCAATTTGTGAAAAATAGCAGTAACTTAGCATATGCCCATTTTTGATTTACGCAAGTACTTTTTTTCACAAAGATCGGCGCGAAAGAAATGTCACCTCCCAAGCCCAAGTCTATCCCATCAAGATACGAGGTCTCAATTGACAAGCTCACCTTACCCCTCGCCATGCCCCTCGCTTTAGCCGATGGGATCGTTGAGTTCTGAATTATTTGAAACCTTGTCACGTTCGTGCTTGCTTCAATTGCCCGTATCCATAGAATGAAGTGTAGATAGAACAACACGGATGGGTCGGGCAGTCTATCAGCGCCCGCACTGCATCCACCTTTTTATCCACATCGATTATACAAGGCGGGGCGCGCCGAACGACATCGGCGGCGCGCACACGCCGGAGAAGACAGCTTATGGGTGGTACGGAGTCTGAAACTCAACTTCGCAGCGGCTCTTACACCAGTATCGGGCAAGTTCGTGAGAACAATGAAGACAACCTCCACCTGTGGGCGGCGTCCAGCTATGTGCTGGCGGTGGTCGCGGATGGCATGGGCGGTGCCGCGGCGGGCGAAGAAGCCAGCCGACTGGCAGTCGAAGCCATCGAAGCGGGATTGGTGTCGCACGGCGTATCGGTGAACGCGCCGCTGGACACACCGCGCCCCGACCTCGATGCCACGTCTGAAGCATTGATCGCCAACAAGCTCATCCAAGCCATCCGCAGCGGCAATCAGAACATCGTCAACCGTGCAGCTATCGAACCCGAATTGCGCGGTATGGGGACGACCGTCACGCTGGCGTTCGTGCGCACGGGGCGGGCGATTGTCGCGCACGTCGGGGACAGCCGCGCGTACTTGGTCGAGGGCGGTACGGGCAGCATCACGCAGATCACCGACGATCACAGCTTTGTCGAGGCGCTGGTCGCCGCCGGGCATCTGACGCCCGATCAAGCGGAAGATCATCCGATGCGCAACGTTTTGTATCGCGCGCTCGGACAAAACCTCGATATTGATGTCGATGTCTACGAGGCGTTTTTAAATCCCGGCGACCGCGTGGTGTTGTGTTCCGATGGATTGACGCGCCACGTCAAATCGCGCGAGATCGCGGAAGTCACGTTGAGCATCGATGATCCCGAAATTGCCAGCCAAGCGTTAGTCGATCTGGCGAACGCGCGCGGCGGCGAGGACAATGTGAGCGTGATTGTGATTGCCATCGAGGGCGATGGCGGCGATCTGTATTTGCAGACGCCGCGCGAATTGTTCGATCCCGATGATACCGTCGATTTGCGCCGGATTCGCCCGCTGATCACCGACTTTGCCGAGATGAGCGTGCGCAGCGAACTGGACAGCCCGACGGATCAGCGCGAGGGCGGCGACGCCGATTATCAAGCGGACACCGAACACACGCCGCCCATTGCGTTCGATCCAGCCTACGAACGCTTCTTGTCGGACGACGCCTACGAAGGACGCGATACGCGCGTGTCGGAGCAGTAGGGGCGAGGCACGCCGCACCCGTCGCGCCAACATCGTCGGGGCATGGCGTCCCGCACCCGCCGCGCACCGCATCAACCGCGTCTGCTATTGAAAGGGATGATGATGGTCAAAACGCTGCGTACCGTCTCGTTATTCGATGTCCGCCGCTGCTGCTGGCGACGCTGGCAGCGCGCGTTCGCGTCGCGCCGCACGCATTTCCCCGTTCCGCTCACGCGCCGCTGACGCTGACCCTCGCCGCGCCGATGCTGGCGACGGTGCAGCGGCACTAACCTCACCCGCGGGCAGGTTCGGGCTATAATGGGCGTGGAAGTGAACGAGGAGACGCCATGCCGCCGATCCGCACGGTCAAAAATCAATATCGCGGGGTGAACGCGCATCTGCACAGCCGCTTGCAGCATGACGCTGGCTGGGAGCCGTTTCACAAATACTATTGAATGATTTGGCGCGCGCGCTCCAAGCCCAACTTCGCCCTTTGGGTTACAACGCCGTCCTCGAAAGTGGGCTGCAAATCGCGCACGAGGGGCGTTCCTTGAAGCCCGAATCGGATGTGACGATTTACGGATCCCTTCCGCGCCCAGATGCCCACAACGCCGCAGGGTGCTGCGCTCACCGCAACGCTCGGTGACCGTATCGGCTCGATTGCCGACCTTATGCGGCTGTCCGATGAGGACGATTGGTACAGCGCCGTTGCCATCTATCAGCGCCATCAACCGCATGGCGATCTGGTGGCGTGGATCGAACTGCTTTCCCCGACCAACAAACCCCTGGGACGGCACTTCGACGCCTACCGCGCGAAACGCCAAATGCTGCTGCAAGCCCAATTGGTTTTCGTGGAAATCGACCTGCTGCATGAGTCGCCGCCAACGGTGAACGTGCCGAGTTATGTAGCGCGACGCGCGGGCGTCCAACCAGAAAAGGACGCGACGCCGTACCGGATCACGCTTGCCGATCTTCACGCGGATGCTGTACCTTGCGGAGGCAGCGGCGCGCGCCAGCGATCTCGAAGTCGAACCGCCGCCGTTGGCGTTACTTCCCGTGGACGACGCGGCAGCGCGCTGGCAGAAGCGGATGCAGCCTTAAATATTCGATCAACACAT
>DAOTUQ010000024.1:0-32000 GCA_034437055.1 Anaerolineae bacterium | reverse complement strand
CCGCGCCGCGATGGTGACTCACGTCCACCGCCGCGCCGCGATGGTGACTCACGTCCACCGCCGCGCCGCGATGGTGACTCACGTCCACCGCCGCGCCGCGATGGTGACTCACGTCCCCCACCGCGCCGTGATAGTACAGATCGTCCCCCGCGTAAGCCGAAGGACGACGACACCGAATGATCGAGCCAGCAAAAACGGACTCGACATCCGCCGCTGAAATGTCGGTTGCCGAATACGTCGCCATGCAGCCGCACTACGCATGGCGGCGCGGATTGATGCGCAGCATCGGGCGTGCCTTGTTCACGGTGGCGTTCCGATTAAGTTTCACGAATACGCAAAACGTGCCGGATACAGGTGGGTCGATTCTGCTCATGAATCACATTTCGCTGCTCGACCCACTTTTGTGTATTGGTGCCGTAAAAAATCGTTTTGTGGTGCCGATGAGCAAGATCGAGAACGCGCGCCATCCGATCATTGGGCCCCTCGTGCGCTTCTACGGCACCTATACCATCAATCGTGGCGAAGTAGATCGCAAGGCACTGACCAATTCGATTGAATTGATCAAGAGTGGGCAGTTGATTCTGATCGCGCCGGAAGGTACGCGGCAAACCAACGGCTTGACGCAGCCGAAAGATGGTCTTGCGTTCGTAGCGACCAAAGCCGATGCGATCATCATCCCGGCGGCGATCTCTGGCGCGCAAACGTGGATGAGCGACTTGAAACGCTTGCGGCGTTCGCGCATCAACGTCAATTTTGGGCGTCCGTTCCGTTTCAAGCTGGACGGACGCGCCCGTATCCCGCGCGACGAACTCGGCGCGATGAGCGAAGAAGCGATGTACCAACTGGCGACTGCCATCCAAGACCCCACGCTTCGTGGTGTGTACAGCGACTTGAGCAAGGCGACGACCGAACATCTCGAATTTGTGTGAGTGAGGTCATGCGACGCGCGATGTCTCGACTGTTGATCGGTTTGATTTTGCTGACCGTGGTCGGTTCGAGCATCGCGCAGTCAACCCCAACGACGCGCCCAATCGATTGCGCAGCGCGATACCAATGTATGACGTAAGACGGCGCGCCGCGTCGGCGCTGCCATTTCACATCGACACGCTGAATCCTTCATTGTGTGCGCGCACATCCTCGTGTAGCATACCGCTATCGTATCGACAGCGGAGATCGCGCGCAGCGACAATCTAGCGGGGCAAACAGCGCATGACCTTGCAGCATGAGTTGATTTCGTAGCGGCGAGCTGCTCGCTCGCCCGAACCACCACTCATGATACCAAGGTGACGAGGTGGCGGTTTCTCTCAGCGATGAGAGATTAACCCGGATTATCCGCTGGGAAAAATCGATAGATCAGCGGATGCCGCCAGGGCGTTTCCACCGTCCTATTCAGTTTGCCCCCCCCTACAACCGAAGTGTGCCGCTAAAACCGTCCGGCAACGGACTCGACAGCGCGGCGCGCGAGTGGATTGGCACAGCAGCCCTCATCGATGGATGAGCAACTTCAATCATGCTGACTCCAACCCGTGAGTCGGGTTTGCCAAACGGCGTTCGCTGCGCGCGTCAGTCGCTGTTCCTATCCCATATGGAGGATTGCCCATGTGTGGCATTGTCGGTTACATCGGTTCGCAAGACGCGACGCCCATCATCGTTGAGGGCTTGGGACGCTTGGAGTATCGCGGTTACGACTCGGCAGGGGTAGCAGTCATCGAAGATGGCGCGATTCACCTACGCCGCGATGTGGGCAAGCTCGCCAACTTGCGCGCCAAACTTGCAGAATCGCCCCTCAGCGGACACATCGGCATCGGACATACACGCTGGGCGACACACGGCGTCCCGGCGGAGCGCAACGCCCATCCGCACATCAGCATGAATGGTGATTTTGTCGTTGTGCATAACGGCATCGTCGAGAATTACCTCGAACTGCGCGAAGAACTCAGCGCCGAAGGGGTCGTCTTTCAGTCCGAGACGGATACCGAAGTCATTGTCCAGCTCGTGGCGCGGTTCGCGGACGACGGCGCGCATGGCGATCTAACCGAAGCGGTACGCATGGCAGTCGGACGTTTGCGCGGCGCGCACGCCATCGTCGTGATGAGCCGCCGCCAACCGGATCGCCTCGTGGCGGTGCGCATCGGCAACGCGGGCGGGGTGGCGATTGGCTTTGGTGACGGCGAAAACTTCATCGCGTCGGATATTCCAGCGATTCTCGAACAAACGCGGCGAATGCTGTTCCTCGAAAGCCGTCAAATGGCGACCGTGACCGCTGACAGCGTGAGCGCGCAAAGACTTGACGGCGCGAAGCTCAAGCCCGTCGTCCACACCATCCCTTACGATCCGGTCAGCGCGGCGAAGGGTGAATATCGCCACTTCATGCAAAAAGAAATCTTCGAGCAGGCGCGCTCGATCACGGACACAATTCGCGGGCGCGTCGATTTCGAGCATGAGACGGTGATCCTGCCCGATTTGCATCTGTCAACCGATGAAGCGCGCCAGATTGACCGTGTGGTCATCGTCGCGTGCGGCACCAGCTATTTCAGCGGCTTGATCGGGAAATTCTTCATTGAGCATCTGGCGCGGCTGCGCGTCGAAGTGGATTACGCCAGCGAGTTCCGCTACCGCGATCCGATCATCGATGAGCGCACTGCCGTCTTGGCGATCACACAGAGCGGCGAAACCGTCGATACGCTCGCAGCGATGGAAGAAGCGCACGGCAAAGGCGCGCGCTTGTGGAGCATCGTCAACGCGATGGGCAGCCAAGCGATGCGTATGTCCAACGGCTATATCACGATGAACGCGGGACCCGAAATCGGCGTCGCGTCCACAAAGGCATTCACTGCCAGCATCGTCGATCAGTTCTTGCTGGCGCTGTATCTGGCGCAGCAGCGCGGCACGATGGACGCTGAACGACGCCAAGCAATCCGCGACATCGCGCGCTTGCCCGATATTGTCGGGCGCACACTGGAACGCGGCGACGAAATCGAACATCTCGCCGGATTGTTATATCACTATACGAACTTTTTATATTTGGGACGCGGGATCAACTACCCCATTGCGCTCGAAGGCGCGCTGAAGCTGAAAGAGATCAGCTACATCCACGCAGAGGGCTATCCAGCGGGCGAGATGAAACACGGTCCCATTGCGCTGATCGATGAGAGTATGCCCATCGTGGCGATTGCGCTCAAGGATGCGGTTTACGACAAGATGATCAGCCAGATCGAACAGGCGAAAGCGCGCGGCGGGATCGTGATTGCGATTGCGACGGAAGGCGATCAATTCATCGCCTCGAAAGCGGATCATGTCCTTTACGTTCCAGATGCGCCGCCGCTGCTCTCGCCTGTGATCGCCGTCTTGCCGCTGCAACTATTGGCGTATGCTGTCGCAGTACGGCGCGGCGCGGACGTGGATCAGCCGCGCAATCTGGCGAAAAGCGTTACGGTAGAATAGCAATGAAGGGCGTCCTCATGGACACCCTTCATCTTTGAACCGCTTCGAGGGCGTTCTCGCTGGAACGCCCTTTCATTGTACTTTACTCCCTGACCGTGCCTTCGCCCGTGTTTGCGGCATCAGGCGCGGGCGCGAACGACGCAGCGGGCAGTTCCGCGACGGGCGGCGCGCCAACCGGCGTATCCGTGACCGTCACATTGACCGCATCGACCGCACCGACAAATTCTAGCGCCGTCGTCTCATCCGTGATGATCACCTGAACCGTCACGCTGTAAGCGCCGTTCTCGACGCCGTTGGGTGTAACGACCATCTGGACGAGCTGCGACACATCCCAATTGTGATACGTGAACGTCAGCGTTGCCGGACTGACCGCCACGCTCGGCAGGGACACCAGACTGACGACCACGATTTCGCCTTCAGAAGGCTGACCCGCTAAGCGAACGCTCAAGCCGACGCCTGACGCACCTTCGAGGATCGGCGTGCTGCTCGGCGCAATATCCAACCACGCCGCAAGGTTCAGCGCGTCGTAGTATTCCTGTGACTGCGTTTGCCCGTCGATCTGGTCATTATCGTAGATGATGAACCGCTGACGAATTCCCGCCAAGTTGGGGGCAGCACCCCCGTACAAGCTGTTCAGCGGCGCAATATTCGACGTAAAGTTGTGCAGTGCGCTGTTGATGTACCGCTCGCCGCGATGGATATTATCGTTGACTGCCGTCACATTGACCGTCTGCGGAACGCTCCAATTCGCGCGCGTGAACTGCAACGTTGTCGGGCTGATCGTATTGAACCGGATGTTATAACCAACGATATTGACCGTTACCGTCTCGAACGCGCCGCTCGGATTGACTTGACGAATGCCTGGAGGTGCGGACAAGGCGACCGTGTAGCTGCCGTTCCCGCCTTCCTGAAGGATAGGAATCGGGCTAAACATCGCGCCGGCGTCATACACGGTCACATTTTCCGACGCTTGAGCGTAGCCCGTTGCGGTGATTTCAATCGCATCGGATAGCAGGTCTACGCCTTCTGCCACGCCGTCATTGACTGCCGACACGCCGACAATCTGATTGGCGTTGCACAGCGTCGCGTTCGCCGCCGATGGGATAACGAAGTTGTAGCTGTTGCCGACGTTGACCAGCGACGAGTTCACCAAGTCGAGTTCACCCGTGAACGCCGCATCAATCGTCACCGTCACGGTGACATCCGCCGCTGGATCGTCAGGCAGCTTGACGCAGAACTGATCGCCCACCGTCGCGCCCTCTGCGACCGCCGTCACATCGCCCGCCGCGTCACTGACCAATGCCGCATCTGTGCGGGCGATGATAATCCCAGCGACGATATTCAGCCCGATGACGACCGGATCGTGATCCGCCGTCCAGAACGGAGTATTGATTTCCAAGCCCGGACTGTAGTGATAGGATGCTTCGAAATTATCGTCATAGTCGAAGAATGGCGGCTCATCAGCGTTGATGTGCCACTTCTCCACGCTCGTGACCTGCTCATCGAGGCTGTCAGTTGACAAGGCATAATCGAGTGAACCCGATTGGCGCTGGAACAGGTACGAATAGCTGTATGGATCGTTGATCAAGTTAATGATCCCGCCCGCCAACAGCACATCGATGGGGTCTTCGTAGAAGTAGCTGTTCAGGTCGCCCGTGATCAACACATCGGGGTCGCCGCTCGTCGGAATGACCGTGCCGTTGATGAACGTCAACAGCCGCTGCGCCTGTTGGATACGCTGCGGATTGAAGCACGATTGTCCGTCAAGCTGATCGGTATTGCCGCCCGTCGCGCCCGTGCAGGACTTCGATTTGAAGTGATTGCCGACGACCGTGAACACGCCTCCGCTGGCATCCACACTGTAGGTTTGCGCGAACGTCGGACGGTTGTTGATCGCGTTGAGGTCGATCATCGCCGCGCCGATGGGCGTCACGACGGTCGTCCGGTAAATCTGCGCCAGAGTGATTTCATCCGTGCCGATTTGACCAATTCCCGGATCAACTGCTGCAAATGTCCCCGCGCCAAAACTCGCGTTCAAGCCGTTGACGATATTCTGAACCGCGCTGTTCGCGCCGAAACCATCGTTTTCGATCTCGATCAGACTGTAGATATCGGCGTCAAGTTCGATCAGCGCGCTCAACAACTTATCGCGTTGACGCGCAAACTGCGCCGCATCCTCCGCGCCGCGCGAGGTCGGGAAGCCGCCGCCGATGCCATCGCCGTTGAAGTAGTTCAAGACGTTGAAGCTGACCACTTGGACATTGCCGCCCACATCCGGCGCATCCGTCGGACGCGGATTCGGCGTGCTGTCAAAGGTCGGATAATTCGTTGACGGTTGTACGCGGTAGTTGCTAAAACCCTGCGACAGCACACCCGTCAAATTGGTGGTCGTCCAGCCCAAACGCAGCGTGCCACCGGGCGGCAAGAACGCCGTTGGGTTGACGTACTGGCTGTTGGTGCCATCATCGATCAGGATACGATTGAGGTTGTTGGCAGCCAACTGAGCAATAGCAGGCGCGCCTGGCTCAACAATTTGCGTCGGCGTGAACAAGCGATCCACCGACGACAGCGAAATTTCGCCAAACTGCGCCAGACCGAACATATCCGTTAGATACAGCGACTGCGTGAGGATGACCGACATGCCCTCGTAACGTTCCAAGAACGTCCCGCTGGCAAACGGCAGCGTGACCGACGCGGGCGTCGGCGCGGCTTGTCCGCTGGCGTTGACCGTGACTGTCGGTGACGCGATCTGCGTCAAGGTCGTGCCGCTGCCGGTGTTGAACTCCGTCACTGTGCCGCTGACACAGACGCGATCTCCGACGTTCACGCTCGTTACGGGCGTGCCACCGTCAAAGACAAAGATACCTTCAGAGGTCAGCGGATCAGCGTCCGTCTGTGCATCTTCCTCTTGGATGAAGAAGCCGCTGAGTCGCGCGCTGGTCTGGAAGTCGCCGACGACGATGCCTTGTACCGTGCGTACTTGCGTGGCGAACGGCGAGGTTGTCCCCGTCCCCTGAATTTCGGAGATGAAATTCGTTACCGCGCATAAGCCGCTCGTCGCCGTAACCGTCACCAACGCGCTGCACGGCACGGACTGTCCATCATTGTTCGTGAACGTCACCGTGACGCTGCGCACCCCAATGGGCAGGAAGTTCGCTGCGTTCAGGGTGACCGTCGCCGTACCGCCGTCCGCGACCGCCGCTGTGAAGCTGGAGAGCGTGATGCCCGGATATGCCGCGCTCGTGATCGACGCGCCGTTGACGATGCTGTCGAGGTCGAGCGCGCTCAACACCACGCTGCCCGCCGCACCTTGCGCCACGTTCAACGCCGGACACGTCGTACCAATCGTTGGATCGCCCAGCGGGATCAGTTCTGCGCGGAAACGGCGGTGATTTTCAACGACTTCATCTTTGGCAATCACGCTGTCGCCGTACAGTTGCAGATCGCCATCGTCGCTGACAACCGCGATGTCGGTGAAGTCCGTGCCATCATCAAACGGAATCAGCCCTTCAGGGGTCAATCCGGTCAGATTGGCTTCAATCGGATATGCTGGATCGCCCGCTACACCCGACCACTCGAACACGCCGAAGTCCGTGCCAGACGCAACCGACCCCGCGATGAGCAAGCAGCCAATACCCGTCGTACATTCGATGCTGCGAATGCCGCGTCCGCCCAAATCCAACTGGATCGGCGCGCCAAACGTCGCACTGCCCGCCGTCAAATCGTTGCTCTCCGCCAACGCCGCGAAGTTCGTGACCGGGACGATCAGCGCCTTTGTACGAGCGGACGCCGGGACAATCGGGGCGCGGAACGCGATGTACGCTTGCGTCGTGCTGCCCGGAATAAACGTCAAGCCTTCGATGTTGAAGCCGCTGCCATCCGGCTCTTCCGGGATCGTCGGTGCGGCTGCACTGGCGGTCAAACCGAAGAAGTTCGCGCCCAAGCCATGCGCGTTGCTGCTGTCCCACGCCAACAAATCGGTGCGCAGGAAATCGTAGTGACCGATGAAGGTGATGGTATCGCTGATCGCGTTGTAATCGCCCGCGAAGATGCGGTAGCGGTTGACACGGATCGCGCCGCCGCTGGAATTGCCATGCGATGCTGTTGCGTAGACACGCTCGGTGAAGGCATCGATTGGACGGGAGGTCGAACCTTCGACATCCACTTCGCGCCCCGTGCCGTCGAGATCGAGCGGCGCGCCCGAGATCGGCGTGCCATCGATGTAGCGGTTGTATGGCAAGCCCGAAATCGAGACATCATAAGCGCGAATGACCTGATCTTCGTCGTTGGCGACCGCGATGATCGGATAGAAGAAATCGAGCGACGTGGACGCATCCGCCATACCGAATTGATAGGTCACGTTCGGGCGTCCTGCCGTCGCCGCGCTGGCAGCGTACTTGAAGTCGAACGTCGCGCTGTCGCTGTCCGTATCGGTCGCCGTCAGGGTGATCGTCGCACGCCCAACCGCCGTCGGATCACCGATATCCAAGCGCCATGTCCCAACACCCGTATCCACCAGGCTGATGTTCGCGTTCGGGATCACGCCCGTGTTGGTGTTACCCGTGATCGCAACCGTGATCGCATCGGCAGCCGTCGTAGTGTCGGTCACACTGAATTCGATGCCCTGACCGACGCCGCTATAATCGGGTGCAATGACCGCGCTGACCACGCCCGCCACGCCGTCCACCAAGTCAACGAACGTCGGCGGATCGCCCACGACCGCGCCGCCCGGATTGGTCGCGCCCAAGTGATCGAGCGCCTCGCCGCCAAAGCTAACGGGTACACTGTTGGCAGCGTCGATGGTCAAGCTGACGCCCGTCCCTGCCACGTCCGCCGCCACCCAATCGGCTGCCGTCGATCCGGTCGAGTCGCCTTGACGCATCAAGTAATCGGGATTGTACGATCCGACCGTCGTCACCGTCCCAGTCGGGTTGATGCCGATGCCGCTGCTGTGACGGAAGGCAAGCGCAGCATAGGCAAAGTTGCTCGCGCCGTCGTCCTCGATGATGCCCACCGAGTCCAGCACCGTCCAATTGCCGTAGACTGTGCCATCAATCGTGCCGTCGTTGTTCGCGTCGATGTCAGTCGTACCTGCAACCGGGATATTGACACCTGTCGCCTGAAGCAGCATGTAGGTATTCGAGCCATTCTCGATGTCAGGGTTGAAATCGAGCGTGACGATGTTCGTCCCCGCGCCGATCAGCGCATTCGTCCAGTTGGCGCTGCTATCGCGCCGCACGATGTAGCCGTTCGTACCAACTGTCGTCGCATTGGCAGAAATTTGCCACACCACATCGACCACACCTGCATTCGTACTATCGCCTTCGATGGCGACGAAATACAAATCGCTCGGCACCGCCCCGCTCGGCGTGCCGCGAATTTCGAGATACTCGAAACCGTTGTCACTACCGGGTGGATTCAGAAGCAGTTCATTGATGAAAAAGGGGCCCGCCGCTTGTGCGCCGATTCCCGCCGATAAAGCCACAAAGATGAATGTAATGAGCGTAACCAAGCGCAATCGCGCAAAGTTCATTCGAGTGTCCTCCACTGCCGACAAAAGCTGCACGCTGAATCATACGTGGCAATCGGCGCGGAACAACGGGGAATAGGTTAATGCACACAAACCTTAAATCTACAGATTAAGTTTTAACAAAAGAGGCGAGTCCGCTGGACTCGCCTCTTCGATAGATTTCTGAAATGCGCGCAGATTAGTCGCTGCTGCCGCCCATGAGTTGCAGCAGGAACAAGAAGATGTTGATGAAGTTGATGTACAGCCCCAACGCGCCGAAGATCGCGTATTTGGCGACCATCGTCCCATCGGCTTGCAGTTCGGGCGCGGTCGCCATGCGCTTGAGATTCTGCGTGTCATAGGCGGTCAAGCCCATGAACAACACGACGCCGAACAAGCTGATGATGAACTGCAAGAAGCTCGACCCGACGATCACATTGATGATGATGGCGATGAACAGCCCGATCAGCCCCATCATGAAAATGCCCTGAAAGCGCGTCAAGTCGATATTGGTGGTGAAGCCGAACATCGTCATCGCGCCGAACAACAGCGCCGTCGTACCGAACGCCACCGCAATCGAGCCGAGACTGAAGGCGATGAACACCATCGACAGCGAGAAGCCGAGTAAGGCAGCATAGACCATGAACATCATGGCGGCGGCGGTGGGTGACAATCGCTTGATCATCGCGCTTAGGGCGATTACTAAGCCAATTTGCACGATGAACGACAAAATCGCCACAATCGGATTCAATGCCAATGCCACCAGCGACGGCGTGGACGCGACGAATGCGGCTACACCCGCCGTGGTCAGCAAACCGACGAACATCCACGCATAAACCCATTTCAGAAACGGTTTGACTTCGGCGTAGTTGATCGAGCTAACGTCACGCGCTCTATCGAAAATGCCTTGTGTTGAAAATGCCATCACCGACACCTCATTTATTCTTTGACTTTGGGAATATTGAAATTATAGGGGACGGTGACAGGTAAAGATCACCTATTTTTTGGGGGTTTTGTCGATAACCAGGGGCGGAAATCGGGACGACTTCAAGCGCAATCGTCCCGATACCAGCATTATTTCAGCGCGTTCAGCCCCTCGAACAAGCGTGTCACCGCGCCTTGCGTCACGGCGGGCGGCAGTGCATACGAAAAGCGAACCCACGTCGCGCCCGCATCCGAGAAATAGATGCCCGGCACAACCGCCACCCCATGCTTTTCGCCCAAATGCTTGAGCAAGTCCTCGCTGTTTCCCAAGCCGCCGCGCGCGATGGCGTCGGCACAGTTGATGAAGGCGTAGTAACCATCGCCCATGATGAACGGGATTTCTTCGCGCAGCAGCGCTTCACGCAGCACCCGCCGACTCTGGCTGCACGGCTGGATGATCGAAGCCGCCGCTGTCTCGAAGCCCATTTCGTAAGCTGCAATTGCGACCGCTTGTGAAAAATACGATGGCAGGACGCCGTGCGAGGCTTGGCTCGTCATATATTTGACGACCTCTTTCCCTGCGACGATATGTGCGCTGCGCACATTGGATGCGCCGAGACTCTTGGTCAAGCCGTCGAGGAAAATGAGCCGTTCGCGCTCGGCGGGTGTAAAGGCGTTCAACACGGCGTTGATGTCAGTGGGCCCCGAATCCGTGACCCAGTGGTAAATCCAGTCGAACAACACATAAGCGATACCCGCATCAAGCGCGGTTTTCGCCAACAAGACCTGTTCATCCGTGCTGATGGTGCGCCCAGTTGGATTGTCCGGCGACGTGATCACGATGCCCGCAATCTTACGCCCCTCACGCGCGGCGGCGTCGGCACAAGCGCGGATGCCCTCCGGCGTATATTTCCAGCCGTCCTCCGGTTGACCGGGCGCGAGCAAGACGTTCAAGCCCATCGCATAGGGACCCCAGTTGTAGGTGATCCACGGCACGCGCGAGACGACGAACACGCTGCCAATTTCCTTCGTGCCGAGCGCAATCATCGCCTGATACGCCTTGTTCAGCCCATCGCGCCCACCTTGCACAAAGACGATGTTGTCCGTCCCCCACCCTGTCGAGGCGTCGAATTTCCAATATTTTTCGACGACCGCTTTACGGAACTGCACTGTCCCCCACGGTTGATCGTATGCCGATCCATGTTCGAGTTGCAGTTGCAGCGCGCGTTCCAACAGTTCGCGCGGCACGCCGGGCAGACTCGCGCCGCCGTCACCCTGCGAAGCGTCATAGGTCACCGCGTCCGCGCCGTTAGTGTCTTTGTACGCCTTGAGCGCGTCGCGGATCAGGAACATCCGCGACGGCGGGATCGTCGCCATGCTGCCGGGATAGCCGTTGACCGGAATACGCTGCTCCAGTGGAACGACAAAGTGCGGGGTATCCAAATTACTGACCAAAATGTGTTGCCTCCGTGTTTCAAACGTGTCTCAATCGACACGCAGAATAATCTTGCCGATGTTGGCATTCGCACCCATCCGTACATGCGCCCCGGTCACGTCCGCGAACGGCATCACGCTGTCGATGATCGGACTCAATTCGCCGCGCGCGAAACGCGGCATGGCAAACGCGGTGAACGCCTCGACCCACTCCACTTTTTGCGCCAGCGGCGTCGCGCGCAGCGTCGTCCCGGTCACGGTCAAGTTTTTCGCCATGATCGCGCCCAAATTCAGGCTGCCGGACGCGCCGCCCAAGAAGCCAATCAACGTCAGCCGTCCGCCGCGTCGTAAGACGCTCAGATTGTCATTCCAGTTCGGCGCGCCGACGAAATCCAACACCAGATCGACGCCGAGTCCGTTCGTATGCGCGTTCACGGCATCAACGAACGACTCGCGCTTGTAATTGATCGCCCGCTCTGCGCCCAATTTGAGCAGAAAGGTGCATTTTTCGTCCGTCCCCGCCGTAGCGATGGGCTGCGCGCCCGCCGATTTCGCCAGTTGGATCGCCGCCGTCCCAACGCCGGATGCGCCCGCATGAATGAGGACGCGCTCCCCGACGCTCAAGCGCCCCAACGCGAACAAGTTCAGATAGGCAGTCAAAAAGGCTTCCGGAATCGCGGCAGCTTGCTCGAACGTGAACGCCTCTGGGATGCGAATCGCCATGCCCACGGGAACAACCGCATATTCGGCATACGCGCCGCCCGTGACGACCGCCATCACGCGGTCGCCCGCGCGAAACGCGCCCGCGGCGTGGACGACTTCGCCCGCCAATTCCAAGCCCAGTATCGACGATGCGCCCGGCGGCGGCGCGTACTTGCCCGCGCGCTGAAGCAGTTCCGCGCGGTTGATGCCGATGGCGCGCACGCGGACGAGCAGTTCATCCGCGCCGGGCTGTGGATCGGGCGCATCCCCAACATACATAGCTTCGGGATCGCCCGGCTGATCGATCAAAATCGCTTTCATGGTCATGTCCTATTGGTGCGCAGTTCGGCGGCGACGCGCGTTCGCCAATCGTCCAACACGTCGCGCAACGTCACTTCGAGCGCGATTTCTGGCGTCCATCCGGTCAGTGCGCGCAGTTTGGATGGATCGCCACACAGCCGATCCACGCGCTGATCGCCGCTCGGTTGAATTTCGATCCGTCCGCTGTAGGTCGAGTTTGCAATCAGAATATCCAACACCGTTCGGAGCGGAACGAGCCGCCCAGTGGCGATATTGTACGTCTCTCCGGCGATTCCGCGTTCCATCAGCAGCGCATACGCCCGAACCATATCACGCACATCGGTGAAATCGCGCTCGGCTTGAATATTTTTACAGGTCAAAATTGGCTCAATAAGTTCCTGTTCAATCATTGCAATTTTGCTGGCGAAATCGGGGATGGCGAATCCTATCCGCTGTCCGCGCCCGATATGATTGAAGGCGCGCGCGCGGATGATCGGCAGCCCATAGCGGCGCACATACGGCACAATCAAGAAATCTTGCGCGATCTTGCTGACGGCATAGGGGCTGGTGGGGTTGAGGGACGCGGATTCGTCGGCGCACGCCTGATTTTCAGAATCGTTATCGTTCGCTGGTAATTCGCCATAGATATCGCCAGAGGTGACAACGAGGACACGCGGCGCGATTTCGGCATCGATACACGCTTGAATCACGTTGAGCGTGGCGCGGAGATTGGTTTCGAGCGTCTCCCACGCGGTATCGAACGAATTGCGGACGAGCGCACTGCCCGCCAGATGATAAATCTGAGTGGGGTGCAGGGACGCAATCAGGTCACGGGTGGCGGCAGGGTCGCGCAAATCGACGGTATGCGGCATGACACCCACCGGAAACGCATCGGACGTGGCGTTGACCGTTGTGCCGTACAGCGCCGCATCGGGGACATGCGCGGACAGATATTCCGCGAGGTGACGCCCCGCGAAGCCGCCCGCGCCCGTGATCAGTATCCGCACTGTGGGTTGTTCCTATGCGCGTGTCCAGTCGATATGGGGGGATTATAGGGGAAAATGCGGGGGGCGGCAACGTGCGGTCAAGGTGACAAAGGATGCAATATCCGAAAACCGAATCGCTTGCCCCGACTATGAGCGGGATGAGAAGTGATCCGTTGAGTCACACATGCCACAACCTGATTGTCATAGTATGATCCGCCGCAAAGAATAGAACCTTTTTCTTGGATAGCTCTCTCTATATGTTCATTTGATGTGGCGTCAAGACACCATTCAGACACATTTCCTGCCATATCCGCTACCCCGAATGGACTCAAGCCACTCCTTTTATCGGGCAACGGTAAATCATACTGTGTGACTGGAGTCGTACCTCCGTTTTTATCGCCAGCATTACAGCGATTCGGATCGAAGTCATTGTCCCACGGATATTTTCGTCCATCATTTCCCTGTGCAGCATACTGCCATTCTGTTTCTGTCGGCAAACGAACCTTGAAACCCACACGCGATGATAACCAACCGCAGAATGCAATCGCCTCAAACCAGCATAGGTTTGTACGTGGATATTCAGCATCAGGCGAATAAGATTTTTCTTCTTTGGTGCTTGTGCGCCACTCTTTTGCGGCTCTACTATAATTCCACCATTTGACATTACGGTAGCCATCGTTGGCACGCTCGAAAATTGCAAACTGTGCGTTCGTTATCGGATATTTGGCGATGAAAAACGCTGATGTATTGAGCTGCGTTTCGGCTGGAACTTCGCGCCATGCAAATGGTGAGGGTAGCACGACTAACGTGCGTTTCGTCATTTCTTCCAACATCAATGTGTCCGTTTTAGGCGCTTCAATATGGTTCAATGGCTTGATGATTGGGCGCTCAGTGACAATTGGCATCGGTGGTAAGGTTGGTTGTGGCGTCAATTCCTTGATAAACTCGTCAATCTGCTGCTGTCCATCAATTCCTATGTTCTCTCGGCACTCGTTGAGTAACATAACAACAGTTAATTCACCGTTCCATTTCCCGTATCGATCCAACGCCTCGATAAGGCTGACCGTGAAACTGCGCGGTGTTCCTTCCCAGTCAATTTGTCCTTGCTCTAATACAGGGCATCCATGCAACGCCAAGCGAACGAGTGCGCGACGTTCTTTCACATCTTGCATATGTGAAATCAACAAATTGACAATTTGTTTTAAGGTATTGGCATTCATGTTGGTAAGCGATCTCTGTGCAGTGAAAGCGAATACCGCTATTGTAACATAGAGTTAAAACAAGCGCAGTTGTCGCTCCACTTCCCGCCCATCCAACAGAATATACGGCGCGGCTTGCTCCGGTGCGCGAATGCCAAGCGCGCGGAGCTGTCCCAAGTCCGTCAGCGTCCCGCGCCGCCGCGCGCGTACAATGGCGTCCGCGCCCTTCGCGCCGATGCCCGGAATCCGCATCAATTCCTGACGTTCCGCGCGCATGATATCAATCGGATTGTGCAGCAGTTTCGCGTCCGCCCATGCGCGCTTCGGATCGACATCCAAGCGCAGATCGCCCGACGCCTCGAACGGCAAATCCTCGACCTCCCAGCCATAATCGCGCAGCAAAAAGCTCGCCTGATACAGCCGATTTTGCCGGAGCAACGGCACGGGCGCGACATGCTCCAGCGGCGTCTGCGAAACTGGATGGAACGCCGAATAATACACGCGCGCCAAGCGCGCCTGACGATACAAGCGTTCGCTCATCGACAGCAGTTCGATATCCGTGTCGCCAACCGCGCCGACGACGAACTGCGTCACCAAACTGGCGACCTTGTGTCCTTCCGCGCGCTGTTTTTGGCGGATTTCGCTCGCCCACAATAACCGTTTGAGCAGTTCTTCCTCAAAGTTCTTTTTCGGCGCAAGGGCATCCATCCGCGCTTGCGACGGCGCTTCGAGGTTGATCGACACCCGATCCGCGACGTGCAGCGCGCGCGCGATCTGGTCGTACTCCGAACCGGGCATGATTTTCAGATGCACATAGCCAGAATAGGCATAGCGCCGCCGGATGATCTCGACGGTATCGATAATTTTGTCCTGCGTCGTCACGCCACCTTTGATGATCCCCGACGACAGGAACAGTCCATCAACTGCCCCAGCGCGCTGCATTTGGTCGAACGCGCCCGCCAGTTCATCCGGTTTAAACGTATATCGCTGTGTCTTGGCGCGTCCGGCGCGGAAGGGACAGTAGAAGCAGTTCTTCTCGCACGCTGTCGTCACCATCGTCTTGAGGATCGGCTTGCTGCCCATCGGCGTGCTGACATGACTGATACATTCCGCGAGGCTCGTAGACTGGAAGCGTTCGCGCGGCGTATTCGTGCGCGCCTCGGCATGGGGCGCGTCGCCCGCGGGTTCGTAGAGTGTGACATCCCCCATGCGGGTGAGTTTTTCGAGCGTGTCGGGCGTGCGGTGTATGTTCATTGATCCAGTCTACGAACATTAGTTCAATTTGTCAACTGACGATGGTCTACCGTCCAGTCTATCCGCCTTTCCCCGTCAAAAGATGTATCCGAAATCCATCCAAGCGATGTTGCCAGATTTTTTAAGAATGAGTATCATAAAGTTAAAGATCAGATGAAAGTCATAAAATCGTTCGATCTTCAAAAAATATGCGGGTAATGCAAGGAAGGGAAAACAGTGAAACAGCAATATTTTCACCGTCGAATACATCTTCTCAAAGCAGCGCGGCGGGCATCCGTCACAGGCATCGTCCTGCTGGCGCTGTCGTCGTTCGTCACGCCGACTATCGGCGCGGATCGAGGCGGTATCGATCCGAGTCAAGATGGTATTCCTTTAGCGGGCGAGAGCAACTGGGAACCGAGTGATGCTGACAGGATACCGGAGACGGTCGTCAAGTTTGAGGACGAAACCAACCCTGAATATCTTGTCCAAGCACAAGGCGGCGAAACCCGCGCCAGCGGCACATTCACGAATGCGGGTTTCATCACCATCCCGGCAGGCGCGCCCGGCACGACGAGCGGCAATGCCGCCCCGTATCCATCCACCATTTTCGTCAGCGGGCTGGGTGGCTCGATCACCGATGTCAATGTCATGTTTGATGAGATCGGGCATACCCATCCCGACGACCTCGATATCATTGTCGTCTCGCCCAGCGGCGACTCGACCATTTTGATGTCCGATGCCTGCGGCAGCACCGACTTCGACGATTTCGACTGGACATTCGACGATGAAGCATCAACTCTCATGCCCGACAGCCCTGCTGGAGCATGTGTAGAGTTCTTCTACAAACCATCTTCCTATGATGGCGCTTCTGATACATGGCCCGCTGCGTTCCCCGGATCGCATGGCACCACGCTGTCTCGCTTCGACGGCGAGAACGCCAACGGGACGTGGTCTCTTTATGTCCGTGACGATGCGGGCAGCGATGTGGGCGATATCGAACTCGGGTGGAGCATCACCATTACGACGGGACCATTTGTCGCGCTGATCCCCGGCTCTGGCACGAGCGGCAATGCCAGCCCATATCCATACACAGTCAATCTGCAAACGCCGCTCGGCGTGATCACGGATGTGAACGTCATGTTCGATGGACTGACCCACTCGCATCCAGACGACCTCGATATCGCGGTCGTCTCACCAGATGGCGCCGCCACAATCCTGATGTCCGACGCCTGCGGCAGCTTCGACATCGCCAGTTACATCTGGCGCTGGGATGACGAAGCGGCAGCGCTGATGACGGACAACGGTTCAACCAATGTGTGCAGCCCCTTCAATAACCGCCCGACAAATTACGGCATCGGCGATAGTTGGCTCGCTCCCGGTCCCGGCGCGATCACGACGGCAAGTCTTGCCACCTTTGACGGCGAAGCCGCTATTGGTCAGTGGAAGTTTTACATCGTCGATGATGCAGGTAGCGATGCAGGCTTCTTGATCAATCCACCTGTCATCGAAGCATCAGTCGCCGCGCCATTGATCGAAATCCCGAATGCACCGAACACCAGCGGCGTCGCTGATCCCTATCCCGCCATCAAAAATGTTGCGGGGTTGGTAGGCGTCATCACTGATGTGAACGTGACCATCAACGAGTTCTATCATTTGTATCCAGACGACGTGGACATGCTGCTCGTCAGTCCCACAGGCGTCAAAGTGATGCTGATGTCCGATGCCTGCGGCGGCAACGATACTTTTGACTATCAGTGGACGTTCGACGACGAAGCCCCCTCGACGATGACCGACGACGTTATCGCCGGGTGCGACCCGTTCTCCATCCGTCCAAGCAATTTCGAGAGCAATGAGACGATGCCCGGTCCAGCACCAGCCGGTCCATATCATGCCCGTATGTCCGCCTTCGATGGCATGAACCCGAACGGCAACTGGCAGTTGTACATTCAAGACGACGCGAGCGGCGATACTGGCTTCATCACACCAAGCTGGGACCTGACCATCACGACCCAGAACGACGTTAATCTGATTCAGAATGGCAGTTTCGGCAGCGGCATGACGAACTGGTTGACATTCACTGAACCGAACGCGAGTTTGATGGTTCATCAGGTTACTGGCGGTGTCTTCCAGTTCTACCGTGCTGCCAGTTCGACCAGCGGCGTCGTATTCCAGAATACAGGGGCGGCGCTGCCTGCCAACCGCACCTACGATCTGGCAGTTGAGTTGGGAAATACCTCTGCCGCACGCAAACGTGTCGCCATTCTGGTACATGACGGTGACTTCAGCGATCTTCGGGTTTGCTCGTTCTGGCTGCAACCAAACACGCCGCTGACGCTGTTCAAGATGGTCGGCAAGACGCGCGAAGCGTGGACGAATGCCACCGTCTCGATCTATTCGTCGTCGGCGGATGGGCTTCCGTGGACACAGGTGGATAACGTTCGCCTGATCGCACGCGACGATCTGACAGACGTGAACGAAACGCTGTGCATGGATCCATTCGCACCAGCAATGGTTGGCGTTGCCAACGGTGCAAACTTGGTCACCAACGGCACGTTTGCTGGCGGTAGTGCATCGTGGTTCACCTTCGGGCAGATTATCACCAACGGCGCTGCGGGCGGCGTGATGGAGTTCTATCGTCCGTCGGGAACACCCGCCGGTGTGGTCGCTCAGAACACGGCGGGAGCAGCCGCAGCGGGCAACAGCCTTGAAGCAACGTTCCAATTGGGGAACAGCAGCGCAAGTACGATGCGTGTGACGGTGCTGCTGCACGCCAACGACTTCAGCGACCTACAAGCTTGCACCTTCTGGCTGCCGCCGGGTGCCGCCTTGGCGAACTATCGCATCATAACCTATACGACAAAAGCGTGGCCCAGCGCGTCGATTTCGTTCTATCCATCGACCGTTGTCAGCGGTGCGCCGACTGGCAATATCCGGCTGGACAACGTTGACGTGCACTTAGCGGAAGCCGTCAAGGCAATTGGCACGGGCTGCTACGAACCTGGTTCGATCCTCCCGGCGGGCGGCGAAGACCTTCCAGCAGCGTTACAGCCGACACTTGAGCCAACGGCAACGATGTTTGCGCCGTTCGTCCCAGACGGTGCGCCAATGGAAATCGCGCCGCTGGCGACCGCTGCGCCGTCGGGTAGCGAAGCATCACCGGGCGAGGGCAGTATCTCCGAAGGCGGCTGAGTCCGTCACTGATTGACTGAATGTGGAGAGGCGTTCAATTGAACGCCTCCATGATCAAAAAAAGAGACGCTTTAACGAAGCGTCTCTTTCGTTTTCTCCCGCGACTATCGAACCCTATCCGCCCAAATACGCCTCGATGATCGCCGGATCGTGCCGCAGTTTGTCCGCTGTGTCCGCGTGCGTGATATAGCCGGATTGCAGCACATACGCGCGATCCGCCACTGCCAGCGCCATCAACGCATTCTGTTCCACCAGCAAAATTGTCGTCTGGGTGTCATTGTTGAGCGTGATCACGACGTTGAAGATTTGGCGCACGAGCAGCGGTGCCAGCCCCATTGACGGCTCATCCAGCAGCAAGATACGCGGGCGCGCCATCAACGCGCGCCCCATCGCCAACATCTGCTGTTCGCCGCCCGACAGCGTGCCGCCTAACTGTTTCTGGCGCTCTTTCAAGCGTGGGAAACGCTCAAACACCATTTCCATATCACGCGCAATCCCCGTCGAGTCGCGCTTCGATCCGCTGCGAATGAACGCGCCCATCTCCAAGTTCTCGCGCACCGTCAGCCGCGTAAAGATTTTGCGTCCCTCCGGCGACTGGATCACGCCGCGCTCGACGATTTGGTGCGGGCGCAAGTGCGTGATATCGTCGCCGTCCAGCAGTACGCGCCCCGAACGGGCAGGTGTGATGCCGCAAATCGTGTTGAGCGTGGTCGTCTTGCCCGCGCCATTGCCGCCGATCAGCGTGACGATCTCGCCCTCGTCCACGTTCAGCGAAACCCCTTTGAGCGCGTTGATATTGCCGTAGAACGTGTGAATGTCGTGGACTTCAAGCAGGCTCATACGTTTTTCTTCTTCACCATCTGCATCACATCATCAGCAGGACCCGATCCGAGATAGGCTTCGATCACTTTCGGGTTACGCTGGACTTCGGCGGGCGATCCTTCCGCGATCTTCTGTCCGTAGTCCATCACACTAACCTGATCGGAAATCGTCATGACCAGTTTCATGTCGTGTTCGATCAGGAAGATCGTCAAACCGCGCTCGTCGCGCAAATGGCGGATAAAGTCCATCATCTCGTCGGTTTCTTGAGGGTTCATGCCCGCCGTCGGTTCGTCCAATAGCAAAAGTTCCGGCTGCGACGCCAACGCGCGCCCGATTTCCAAGCGCCGCTGCAAGCCATACGAAAGATTTTGCGCCAGCGTATCGCCGTGTCCCGCCAAGCCAATGGTGTCGAGCAAGTCCATCGCTTGGGTGAGCGCGGCGTATTCTTCGCGGCGGGCGCGCGGCAGCGCCAACAGCGATCCAACCCAACTGGCGTGGAGGCGGCTGTGCATCCCCACGAGGATATTTTCAATCGCGGTCATGCCATTAAACAGTCGAATATTTTGATACGTCCGCGCGATGCCGCGCTGCATGATCTTGTCGGTCGATGCACCGCGAATGGATTTGCCCGCAAAGACAATATCGCCCTCTTCTGGCACATAAAAGCCCGTCACGCAGTTGAAAAACGTGGTCTTGCCCGCGCCGTTGGGTCCAATCAAGCTGGCAATGGCGCGGCGCGGAACACACAGATCGACCCGACGCACCGCCATCAACCCACCGAAGCGCTTGACGACGCCACGCACGTCCAACAAAATATCGTTCATGGATTGTCCTTCTTCGGATAGCCGCGCTCGAACGCGACCTCGCTCCACTTTCGGATCGACGGCGGGATCAACCCTTCCGGCTTGAGCAGCATCGCCATGACCAACAGCGCGCCGAACGCCAACAAGCGATAATCCGCCAGTTCACGCAGCGCCTCTGGCAGCCCCACCAAGACGAATGCGCCAATGGCAATGCCGGGAATCGACCCTAAACCGCCGATGATGATCAAGCTCAAGACGTTGATCGAGACGAGCAGGGTGTAGCTGTCGGGGTACGCGCCGAACAAGCGCGTAGACTGGATCGCCCCCGCCATGCCCGCAAATGCCGCGCCAATCGCAAACGCCGCCAGCTTGATCCGCGTCAGATTGATGCCCATCGCTTGCGCCACATCTTCATCCGCGCGCATCGCCATCCACGACCGCCCCAAACGCGATTTTGACAACTGCGACGACAGCAAGATGGCGACCAAAATTCCGCCCAACACCAAATAGTAAATCCCGCTCGCACCTGTCAATTCGACCCGCCACGCTGGATTGAGCGCGCTCAAATCGATCACGGGACGCGGGATATTTGCGATGCCTTGCGCCGAGCCGAACAAGTCTTTGAAATCGTCGAAGCGCACGATTAAGCGGATAATTTCTCCGAATCCGAGCGTGACAATCGCAAAGTAATCGCCGCGCAAGCGCAACACCGGGATGCCAAGCAGGACGCCAAACAACGCGGATATGCCAATTGCCGCCGCCCATGCCTCCCAGAACGTCATGATTCCGGTACAGACTTGGACGACTTGATCGGGCGCGATTTCGCGCGCGGGGACGCCGCCGCATGTCAACAGACTGGGGGTCGTCAACAAGCCCGCAGTGTACGCGCCGACGGCGAAAAATGCGACGTAACCCAAGTCGAGCAAGCCCGCGTAGCCGACAACGATATTCAGTCCGATGCCAAGAATGATATACAGCCCGACAAGGTTCAGTACATCGGTGATATATACGCCCAAGAACGGCGGCGCGGCGATCAACACCAACAGCCCGACAAAATACACGATACGCGCGACGTTGCGCTGACCCACACGCGGCAGCGCCACATAGCGCGCGTCCGCCGATACGCCCGCCGCTGGCACGAGCCACGCCGCCGCAACCGTCAGCGCCGCTGTCAGGATCGCACCGATATCGCTCATGGTATTGCCGCGCTGCCAGTTAGCGATGCCCAAAATGAGTACGCCGACCAAGAGTTGGAGTACGCCATTGTGCATCGTGCGCGCCGCCCCTGTGACAATCCCGCCAACAGCGCCGACAACAGCGCAGAGCGCGATCAAGCCAATCATCGACCCTGCCAGAATCACGGGCGCTGATCCCACGCCGCGCATCCAACCGTCCTCCGACAGCGCCCCGCCCGACGCAGCGAATGCGAGGATCGCGCCGACAATCGCGCCCAAAAGTGCGCCAATGATCCCGCGCGCTGCCGGAGCGGATGGACGCATCAGTGTGACCGCTAGGTAGCCAACCCCGAACGCCACCGCCAGAGTCAGCGCATCAGGCAGCGCGATCACGTAGCGAATTTGCTGCTGCAACAAGCCGATGACCACTGTGATGATCGCCGCCAACAGGATCGCGCCGCGCAACCGCGCTGAGAGCCGCGCCAAGCCCGCCGCCGCCAGTCCAAGCAGCGCGCTCACGCCGAGCAAAATCAACAGTCCGGGCGCGAGGTCTTGTCCGAAGGTGAGCGTCTCACGGATTGGGTTGACCAAGTTCGGGAACACGAACGTCAGATCGACGTTGGCTTCGATCACGACCAACAGCGCCAGTGCCGCGCCCACGATCACCGCGCCGATCAGCGCCGCAATCACGACGCTGGATGCACCGTATTTTCGCGCGCGTCCCGCCGTGAGCAAGCCCGCGCCGCCCACCATCAGCGCCAACGTCACCGCGTCGAGATTCAGCCGATCTTCGATCACCTCGCGCCCGGCAAACGACGCGAAGATGCCCGACAGCGCCAAGATCACGGCGACCACCGCCGCGATCAATCCATACCGCACAGAGTCGCGGATCATGCTAAACCTTCTTCTGTGCGAGGACTTCGCCCAAGATACCCGTTGGGCGGAAGATCAAGACGAGGACAAGCATCCCGAACGCGATCACATCTTTCAACTGCTGCGACAAGCCCAACAGCGACGGCGCGACCGATTCGACCACGCCCAAGAACAGCCCGCCGAACATCGCGCCGGGAATATTGCCGATCCCGCCGAGTACTGCCGCAGTGAACGCCTTGATGCCCGGAATGAAGCCGATGAAGGGCGATACCTGCTGATTGTAAAGTGCGAACAGCACGCCGCCCGCCCCCGCCAGCGCCGCGCCCAACACAAACGTGATCACGATCACGCGATCCACGTCCACGCCCATCAGCGCCGCTGTCGATTTATCCTCCGCCACCGCGCGCATCGCTTTGCCGACGCGCGTCCGCTGCACGATGAACCACAGCGCCGCCATCAAGCTCAACGCGAGGAAAAACACGAGGAAATGAATCGGCAAGATGCGCAGTTCCAGTCCGAACACGACCACATCGTAGCGCCCGCCGATCAAATCGATACCACGACAGATTTGTTCGCCGTTCACGTCGGCACATTCCAACGTTGGGAACAACTGTGGGAACGCATACAGATTCACGTCGGGATAGCGCCGCGTGCTGACGCCGAACAAACGCAAAAAGAGCTGCTGTAACAAGATCGACGCGCCAATCGCCGTGATCAGCGGCACGAGGCGCGGCGCGTTCCGCAGCGGACGGTACGCGATGCGCTCCAACAACAGCGCGACGATCACCGACGCCACCACGCCGCTGAACATCGTGATCAACAGCGCGATCAACGTCTGATTCGCCAACAAGCCAATCTTATCGAGCGCCGAAATCACGAAGAAACCGATGTACGCGCCTGCCATGAACACCTCGCCATGGGCGAAGTTGATCATCAGCAGAATCCCGTATACCAGCGTGTAGCCAAGCGCGATCAGCGCGTAGATGCTGCCCTGTGCCAAGCCGAAGATTAACTGACGCGCGAACTGATCCGGGCGGTAGTCGCCGCCAATGATCCGCGCGAGCGCCAGCGCGATCAAATAGACCAGTAAAAGGATGCCCGCCAATCGAAGCGGACTGCGTAGCGTATGCTTGAGAATCCAATCGAGCCATGCCGTCCGGTTGGACGACCCCGCCGCCGAAGCGGTCTTGTCCACCTGCATTTAGAGTTCCGCCTTGTGTTTACGCGCCCACCCCGCCAACAACGGAATCAGCCAGCTTTTCCGCCCGTTGTCCTCGTAGACGATGTGCTTATCGACCAAACTTTTCCACGCCATCGTATCGGTGACGGGTTCATTGTCCAACAATTGCCGCAGGACGCGCCGTTCGCCCGGCGGCAGGCTGCGCAGCAGGACGCCGCATTCATCGGACAAGCCGCGATCATCCAGCAGCAGATTGATCAGCGTCACCGCGTCGCGCGCCACGTCTGGCTGCTTCATCGTCGGCACGAAGCCGCGCCGCAGCATCCCCGCGTGTCCACCCGTAACCGAGATCAGATTTTCTTGCGCGCGTCCGTCAAGCTGAACATTATACCGCTCACCCAAGCGTCGCGCCGTCTCGCTGGCACTGCGCAGATCGAGCGGGCTGACATAGCGCATCCCGCCATGAAATAATTCAACGAAACCTTCCATGACCAGCCGATCTTTTTCTTCGGGGAACGCCTCATCGGTCAATTCCCACAGCGGGCGGCGGCTGGTCGTGACGTACATCACGCGCCCCTTATATTCATCGCGCAGCCCACGCAGTGATTGGAAAAAATCCGGCGGCAGCGTGGCGATAAACTGCTCAAATTCGTCGAAGATGAAGGTGACACGCCACGCCTCGCCCAACGCCATCACTTCATACAGCGCATTCTCAACTTGGCGAACGCCCGTCTGCGCCGTCGCGGACAGCTTGTCGAACAAATGGGCATAATAACTGTCGATTTGCTTAATCACATCCTCGCGCCCTGCGTCGCGCAAATGCGGATAGAACGCTTGGGAAATCAGCTTGCGCCGCAGACGGCTAATCATCATTTCGTAGCCCGCCCAACCATGCCCGGTATGATAGCGCGCATCGTCGCTCAGGCTGATCAGCAGATGCGGATTGAGCATCACAATCACATAGGACATGGCTTCTTCGCGCGGGATGTAATGTTCGCGCACGTCGTCGCGGGCGACGAGATTTACGAGGTTGCTCTTGCCCGCGCTGCCCATGCCGACAAGCGAACAAAACTCGCCCGCGCGCAGTTGGCGAAAGATATAGGTCAAATCGTCTTTTTGATACCACACCGGGAGCGGTTGGCGCGGCGAGGGAATGGTTGCCATGTTTTTTTAGTTATCCTCATCATCATCGTCAAAATCAGGTTCATACGACCCATCCGGGCGCTGGCGCGTCTGGATCGCCCCGCGAATATCGATATTGGGGCGCAGTCGGGTGGCGGGCGGACGTGCCGAAGTCTGTGACGGCGACTCGGGCAGATTGGACGGTTGCACGGGTGGCATTTCCGGGATCGCCCCGCTCGGCATCGGCGGCGCGCCCACCGGCGGCATCATGGGCTGGGTCGCCTCCAACGGCGGGGGTGCGTCCGGCGGACGCAACCGCGCGGGTGCGGGCGCGGGGAGTGCCGCGAGCGGCTGTGCCAGCGCCGGCGGCGCACTGACCGCGACATAGGGCGCAAGTGCAGGCGGCAGCGGCAGTTCAGGATAGGCGGACGCCATCGCGCGGAGTAGTTCTAATGACTGGGCATCGTTGTGCGAGACGCGCCACAAGAATTGATCGACCGGATTGACCTGCGGCATCTGTTCAGCGGCTGGAACCGAGCGGAACTGCCCGCCCTTCTCCACGATGCGCGTGTAGAGATAAAGTTGATGCGGCGCGCTGCCGCCCATCGCGCGCTCGACCAGCGCGTCGGTCGTCGCCAGTTCTGCGCGCGCATACTCTGGCGCAGCGGCGGCACGGTCAGCAGCGGCGCGCTGTTCTTGCGATAGGACGGGCGTCGAATTGATCATCGATTCAACGAACGTCAGTCCCAGATTGTCGCTCAAGCTGATCAATAACGTCGCCACCTGCGAGCGAAAGCCCGTCACGCCCGCTTCGCCGCGCGCCTCGACGGACGACCGCTGGATGAAGTATTCGCGCGCCGCCTTGTCAACGTTGTCTTGGATGATCCCTTTCATCGTCGCTTCAAGTTTGGCGGGCGTCTCGATGCGCGGGATTTGCAGCAAGAAATTGCGCCCGCGAATCTTGGTCGGGTCGAGCGTCGCGCCGACTTTCAGCCACAGCGTGAACGCCGACTGATCGCGCGTGACAATATCGCGGATTTGCGTCTCGACCATGATGTTCTTTTCCATCTTCCAGAGCAAGCGCAGTTCATCGACTGGACGCACCCACAGATAGTCGATGGCGAGTTCGATCTGCGAGACTTGATGCGTCGATGCCGCCGAATCCATGAACTGGAAGATCGATGCCACCGCGCCGCTGGGGCGCAGATTACCGCGCTCGTTCGGCTGTAAGACCGCCTCGATGCGCTGAACCGGACAGCTCACCAATTCGTATTTATAAGGGCGGTGCGTGATCGGGCGAAAATACAGCACTTCGCCCGGCTCAATCTCCACGACCCACACGGGCAGCGTCAGCGAGACAAACCATACCAAGCCAATGCTGACCCACCCTGCTATCAAGGGTGTTACGCTCGCCAGCATCAACAGCGCCGCGATCACTGCCCACACGCCAGTTGCAAAAGCGCCCGTTGCCGCCAAGCGCGCGAAGAACGGCTCATCGATGTTGGTCAATATAGCAAAGCCAACCCACAACAGCAGCACCATCATCGCAATCCAGAGTGGCGTTGTTGGGATAATGGTCAAGCCCGCCACCGCTGGGATCAACACGACAATCAGCAGCCAAGCAATGACACAGCCCGCAGCGCCCACGACCAACAGCAGCACACGGTCGCGGCTGCTCCGTTTGGGATCGATGCGGCGGCGTCCTGCGCTCGGTAACGGCGCGGGCGGCGGCGGGGAACTGCCCATAACCGGCTGATAATCAACCGGCGACATCGGGGTTGGGGACATACGTGATAACCTATGGCGTATCGTACACAATAGTCTATCATTATTTGAAAGACGATGAAACAGGGCGAACACGAACCTCATGGCGAAAGAAAAATCGTACTGTTTAGATACGTTGATCCGCGTCGGACGGCTGCTCTCGTCCGATACATCGCTGAACGAACGCCAAATCTTAGCGATTTTGTATCAGCACGCTGGCGATCTGCTCGATTCGCGCCACATGGTGATCGCGCTGTACAACCGTCGCACCGATGAACCGATCTATGCGCTGATGGTTCATGAAGGCGAAGCCATCAGCGGCGCGAATGACAGCAGCGCATCCACGCACGAAGCGATCCGCGAACACGCCGACGCCAGCGGTGTCGGAACGCTGCTCCATTGGAGTCTGAGCGAGAAAAAGCCACTGCTGCTGCCGAATAAGCGCGCCTTTCGCACTTGGAATCCCGCGCTGACGCTCAACGTCGGCTCGTGGGTGTGCGCACCGATGATGGTGGGCAGCAAGGTCTTGGGCGCAGTCGCCGCTTATCATCCAAGCGAAGAATGGGTCTATGATGACGAAGATTTGAGCCATCTACAAGCACTTGCGGATTACGCCGCCATCGCGCTGGAGAACAAAGAGGTCAACGCGCAACTGAAATCGATGGTCGAAGTCGGGCGCGAACTCTCGTCCAACATCCAACTGAACGAAGATGAAGTCTTGGCGCTGATCCGTGCGCAGCTTCGCCCGTTAATGCGCACGGACAACATGTATATCGCGCTCTACGACAAGACGCAGCCAATCCGCTTCGGGCTGGTGTACGAAAACGGAACCCGCCTCAATGATTGGATGCCGACGGCGGGCGGCACCAGCCGCATGTGGTGGATCATCCTCAACGGACAGCCGCTCATCCATCATACGCGCGAGGCGGGCGAAAAATGGTACTCCGAAGTCGAGCGCCACAACGCCGCGCCCGTCATTTTTTCGTCGTACCTGGGCGCACCCATGACCGCGTGCGGCGAGACCATCGGTGTGATCGCGCTGTATCACCCCGAACAGGAATACGCCTTCACCGATGCCGACTTAGATATCCTCGTACCGCTGGCGCGCTATGCGGGCATTGCGCTCTACAACGCACAGTTGTATCGTGCCGCACGCAGCGACGTGATCGCCGCGCAAAAAGTCGCCACGCTCGGCACGGCGATGGGTGCGATCCAGCATCGCGTCTACAATACGTTGACCTTCATCGCGCCGCTGGTCGCGGGGCTGCGCCGCCGGATCGATGTCCGCGACGAAACTGTGCGACAAATCTTGGACGATATCGAACAGAATGTCAATTTCACTTCGACGTTGATCTCACGCCTCAGCGGACTTTCGACCGAGGGCGGGACGACGCGGATTGCATTAGGCGCGATCTTCCAGAAAATCGTCGAAATGGCATCCTCTCGCTTTCGCGGTGTGGCGTTCACGCTCGATCTGGACAGCGATCTGCCCGCTTTTATCGCGTTTGAAGCGCAGTTGACCGAAATTTTCACCAACTTGGTCGAGAATGCGTGCCGCGCGGTCTATGGGCGCGAGGATGCGCGCGTAATTTTCTCCGGCAACTACGATATAACCACCGATCAAATCGTCGTGCGTGTCGAGGACAATGGTGCCGGTATCGATCCGAAAGTGCGAGCCAATTTGTTCATCAAGCCGATGCCGTCCCTCAGTCAGGACGGGATACCATCGTCGGGGTTAGGGCTGTGGTTGAGCCGCCTGATCCTCGCCAAGATGGGCGGCACAATTGCATTAGAAGCGACCAACGCGCACGGCACCATCTTTATCATCACCCTCCCCGTCCAAACTGTTTCATCTGGAGGCGAACTATGACGCAAACCATGCCCTTCTATCACTTCACCTATCGCGTTTTGGTCGTGGACGATAATCCGATGGCATTACGCGCGCTTGAATTATCGTTGGGCGACGAAGGGTTTTACGTCCGCACCGCCGCGAACGCCGATGATGCGCTCGAAATCATGCGCACGGAACGCTTTCATGTCGGCATCGTTGATCTGCGCCTCAACGACTTCGACAACGATGACCGCGCGGGCTTGGCGCTGATCACAGCGCTGCACGCAATTGACCCAACCTTGGCGGTGATCATCCTCACGGCGACCTCCGATGTGCAATCGGCGCTGAAGGCGATGGAACAAACCATCAATCAAGAGTCGTCGTTCCGCCTGTGGACATCCCCCGCTTTCCGATTTCGCACCAAGACGGCAGAGAACTTGCGCGATCTGCCCGATACCGTGCGCGAGGCATTCCGGCAGGTGCATCACTGCAATTTGCGCTTGGAGATCGAGTCGCCGCCCGATTTCATGGACGCGGTGATCGAGCGCGTCGGCACAGGGGTCGCCGGGATGCTCACCACCGATCAATTGCGCGAAGAAGTCGATGAACTCGTGCGCAAGCTGTTCGCGGACTGGGATTATCTGTCCATCGAACCCGTGACCGCCGATTACAGCGGGTACAGCCGCGCAATCGTATTCAAGGCAATTCCACGCGGTGCGCGCGGACAAGGCGATATGATCATCGCCAAAATCGGCTCGTGCGCCTTGATTGAGCGCGAGGTAAAGGGTTATCGCAAGTGTATTCGCGGCATGGCAGGCAACTTTGTCCCGACGGCGATTGAACCTGCATGGCGGACGCGCAGTCTGGGCGGCATGGTCTATACCTACGCAGGATTGGGCGGCGCGATCCGTGATTTTGCGGAGTACTTCCGTGCCAACGATCCGGCGTTCATCGAAGGCGTGGTCGAAAATTTGTTCCGGCGGACGCTCAGTTGGCAGGTACATCAAATCGCCAAGCCACATCCCGCCGTCGATCTGCGCCATCTGTTCTTCGCGCGCCTGCGTTTACAGCCGCAAGAGTTGATCGAGAAACGCGACGCGCTCACCAGCGGCGACGTGCGTTTGCGCATCGAGGACGGCGCGCTGCTGCTCGACGGGATGATGGCGCTGCCCGATCCGGTCGATTTCGCCCTCAATACGCCCATGATGTCCAGCTACGCCGAGACCAACAATCACGGCGATCTGCACGTTCATAATGTGCTGATCGATGATCAAAATAATGCGTGGCTGATCGACTTCGCCAATGCTGACGCCGCACCGTTATTCAGTGATCATGCCTTCTTCGAAATGTCGCTCCGCATCGAAGTTTGCGAATGCAGCGACATCGCTTCGCTGTATAAATGGGCGGCATCGCTCACTGTCGAAGCCTTTCAACCGATTCCGACCGAAGTCGTCCAAGACGTAACCATCGAGAAAGCACACCGCGCGATCAAGGTGATTCGCCGTCACGTTGTGCGCGGTACACCCGACGAGGCGGCACGGTCATGGCGCATTTATATGACAATGCTGTTCTTCATCGCCTTGCGACTGACGACGGTAAAGTTTTTGTCTGTCACGCGCCGCCAGCACGCGCTGATCGTGGCAGCACTGTTGGCGCGGCGGCTGCGCGCTGAAGCGTAACGATAAGTTGAGCGATACAGGAATTAAACGGTTCATGATCCTGACCAAATGGTTTCATTTTCTCTTACTGACGTCAATCGTGATCGCAGGCTGTGAAGGGCGCGCGATCCCCGCGACGCAGCCTCCGACCGCAACGACGGTTCGTGTTGTGCAAGCCGCCCCATTCCCAACCGCCGCGCCGCTCCAACCAACGGTCGAGCGCGCGATCCAAGCGATTGAAGCATCGCCTGTCCCGACCGCTGAGACGCCGATGGGCTGCGTCGAAGAAGCGACGATCCCGCTGCACACGGTCGAAGCGACGCTCGATTACACCGCGCACACCGTCGCCGTCCAACAACGGACGCGCACGATCAATACGACCGGCAGCGCGCTGATGTCGGTCGTATTCATGATTGAGCCGAATCGCTATCCGGGCATCTTCACGCTTGAGGGCGTAAACACCGTCGATGGCGATGCGCCCACGGTCGCCGCCTATGAATTGACCGGACGGCGGCTCGATGTGGAACTGACCAGCCCGCTCGATATGGGCTGCGCGTTAGCGCTGCAACTCGACTTCCGGCTGAATATCACGCCGATTGGGCAAGTCCTGAGCGCCACCAGTGGCTATCTTGGCTACAGCGCGCGCCAATTCAATCTCGGCTTATGGCTGCCGACGGTCGCCGTCTACCGAGATGGTGCGTGGCAGACGCCCGATCCGGCACTCGTGGGCGAACCGATGGTCTATGGAATCGCGGACTGGGACGTATCGCTGCATGTCACCAACGCGCCGCCAGATTTGATCGCCGCTGCGCCGGGAACGGTCGTCCAAGTGGACGCAGAACGCTGGCGCATCCGCCATAACGCCGCGCGCGAAGTCACCATCAGCCTCAGCCCAGATTATCGCGTCGCCAGCGCCCAGACGGAGGGCGGTGTGACGGTCGAGGCGTACACGTTCAACGATGCGCTTGTCAACAGCGAGAACGTCCCGGTTGATGGTGCAGCGCATCTGCTCGAAGTAGCGACGGAAGCGCTCGGCATGTATGCGGACTTGTTCGGCGCGTACCCGTATGATCGCTTCGTGATTATCCAAGCCGATTTCCGCGATGGCATGGAGTTCAGCGATTTGGTGTTCGTCGGTGGGGAATGGTTTCGCACATTTCCGGGCAGTCCAGCGTCGTATCTGACGATCATCACTGTGCATGAAGTGGCGCATCAGTGGTGGTACGCGCGCGTCGGCAATGATCAGGCGCTCACGCCATGGCTGGATGAAGCGTTGGCAACCTACAGCGAATACATCTACTACGAGGAATATCACCCGGAACTTAAGGATTGGTGGTGGACGTTCCGCGTCGATACGTTCTTGCCGCGCGATTACGACGCCAAACCCGTGAACAGCAGCGTTTACGAATTCACATCGGCGCGGGAGTACATCAATGCGGTGTATTTGCGCGGCGCGCGGATGCTGCATCAACTACGAGCCGAACTGGGGACGGATGCGTTCTTCGACTGGCTGCGGCGCTATGCCGATTCGGGCGCGGGGCGCGTTGTGAGCGAAGCGGATTTCTGGTCGCTGCTCTCGCCCGCACAGCGCGAGGCGACAGCGGCGACCCGAATGCAGTACACGACGGGGACATAAAAAAACCCCCTCTCCGTCTGGAGAGGGGGTGAGGTTAAACCTTATTTCATCGCTTCGAGGGTGACGATGCCCTCAGCCAAACTTCCCGTCATCGTCTGAACGAGTACAGCACTCTGAACTTGGTAGATACCAAAGTCTGCCGACGACATTTCGCCCGTACCGTCTGCGCTCAACACACCCGTCAAGCCCGCGAAATCGCTCACGCCGCGCAGA
>DAOTUQ010000023.1:0-28963 GCA_034437055.1 Anaerolineae bacterium | reverse complement strand
TGGGATTAAGCTCAAAATCCACAAATTTGAACCCAAGAAACACATAATGAACCCAATAGGACTGGGGCAAAATGCGGTCTGCACGGGTAGGTGAATAAATACCAGCGTGGAGAGGGGGTTGGGGGGTGAGGTGAACGGTTTAGAGCCTATCCAAAACTCAGGTTAAAGTAATGAAAAGACGGCAACTTCTCTTGCTCAGTCCCTCATCTAATACAGTGGCTGTGGGATTGTCACCCGAATATGCGTTCCGGCGTCCGTTTGGCTGTGGACTTCAAAGGTTCCGTTCATGCGTTCGGCGCGTTCGCGCATCGACTTCAAGCCCAAATGTCCCGGAAATGCGCCGCTTGGATCGAAGCCGACGCCGTTATCTTTGATCGACAGCAGGTAGCCGTCGTCGCAGATCGTCAGCTTGAGTTCGATATCGCTGGCTTGCGCGTGCTTAACCGTGTTGTGCAGCGCCTCGCGCGCGATCCGATACAGCGTCTCTTTCGCCTCGATGCTAAACGTTGGCTCGTCGCAGAACTCCGTCACGACCCGGATGTTATGCCGCGCTTGCAGCGATGCCGCTTGCTTGACCAGCGCCGTGATCAAACCTTCCTGCTCCAGTGATTCGGGGCGCAGCTCGAAGATTAGCGCGCGCATCTCCGCGAGTCCGGCTTCTGCCAGCGACAGCACATAATCGAGCGGTTCGCGCACGCGCGATGGATCGCGGTCGAGCAGCATTTTCGCCGTGCGCGCGCCTAAGCCGATGCCGTATAACGCTTGCGAGACCGAATCGTGAAGTTCGCGCGCTAACCGCGTTCGTTCTTCGAGCGCCGCCAGTTCTTGCGCTTGCGTGTACAGCCGCGCGTTCTGGACGGCGACAGCGATCAAGTCCGCCAGCATCGCCATGATATACACATCGGTATCGGTGAAGCGATTGCTTTTGTTCGACTGCACATCCAAGACGCCGATCAGCCGATCCCCCGCTACCATTGGCACGGCGATTTCGGAGCGCAAGTCTGTAATGTGGGGGAGCAGCGTGAAACCTTCTGCCTCTTTCATGTTGTTGACGATCACACTTTTGCGCGTCTTGCCCGCGCGCGCCACAACCGAATAATCGGCGTCCAGCGGCATCGACTCGCACATTTCCAATACGCCGCCCGACGGTTTGCGTTCGACGCAGCGCAAGACAGGACGCGGTTCGTCGCCCACGAGATAGATGGCGATGTGATACTGATTGAAGTTCTCTTGCGCCAGATGATAGACCGTTTCGACCAACTCCACGACATCGAGGCGGCTGGCGGCGGCGGCGCTGATGCGCGCAATCGTCTGGAGTTGATGCGCGCGCAGTTCCGTCTCGCGGCGTGCTGCCTCTTCCGCGAGATAGGCGCGGCGGCTGGTCACGACGCTGGCAGTCGTCGTCTGGACAGCGGCGAATAGATCGCGCATCTCTTGATCGAAGGTGCGCGGTTCGCGCCAGACGAACGTCAGTACGCCTTGCAGCGCGTCGTTGGTGTACAGCGGTTCCATCACCACCGCGCCCCATCCGACGCGGCTGAGAAATTCGCGCGATTGCGCCGAATCTAAGCGTCCATCGTCGAGTGTATCCTCAATGAACAGCATCTCCGTTGGATAATCGTAGATGAGGCTGAGGATCGGGTACTGACTCAACGGGAACGATGCCAGCGGGAGCAAACTGAGCGGGATCGGGCTGTCACCGTCCTCCGCGCGCAAGGCGACAATGTTTACGCTGTCGCGCGCTTGGCTGTACGACAAAATCGACAGCGTTGCGCCGTAGCGTTCGGCTAACGTAGCAACGGCGGCGAGGATCGACTGTTCGTCGCGCGCTTGCGACAAGGCGGCATTGACGCCCGCCAATGTCTCGGCGCGGCGGCGCGATGCGTCCGTCTCCATGCGCAAGCGAATGCGTTCCAACGCCGACGAGACCATTTCGCCAATTGCCGCATTCAGGCGGTGTTCCTGTTCGGTCAGTTCATCTGGCAGCAGATCGTCGTCGTCGTTGAAGATACGCAGCGAAAAACCGGCGTCGTCTCCGACTTCTAAGCGGGCGAGGGCGTCTGCGATTTCTTCGTAGTTGTGCGCCGCGTTGACTGCCTCGCTGATGCGATACAGCAGCTCTTGTTCGCGGCGCGCCGCTTGCTCCGCCAGATATGCGCGGCGCGAGGCGACAATCGACGGCAGCGTGCGCAGCAGCGAATTGTAGATGTAGCGTTCTTCATCGTTGAATGTATGGGGCTTGAACCATGAAACGGTCATGACGCCCCGACAGCGCCCGCCGTTGAACAGGGGCAGCGTGGCAAGGGCGCGCACGGGCATCGAGTCCGTGATGGCGATTCGCACATCAGGCGCGATCCGCCCCTCGGTTTCGATATTTTCGATCAACAGCGCCTGATCGGGCGAGTCGTACCACAAGCTGACATAGCCGTATTTGCCAATGGGATAGAACATATGGCGGCGCTCATCGAACATCTCGGCGGCGTCGCCCTGCCAGATGGCAATCGCATCAGAGCGAATCGGGATCGGCGTTTCGTCCGGATCAGGGTCAATGTAGTTCAAGATGATCCGATCCGCGCCGTGCAACCGCGCGTAGAGCGCCACCGCATCGACGATCTGCATCTCATCGACGGCTTGCGAGAGGGCGGTGTTGATGCGGACGAGGTGTTCCGCGCGCGCCGCCCGCCGTCGATTTTCTTCCAATAGTCGCAGCGAGTCGATCACAGGGGCGGTTTGGCGGATCAGCGCCGTATAGATGCGCCGATCCCGCGCGGTGAAGGTATACGGTTCGCTCCAACTGAAAATCAGCGTGCCAACCCAACGTCCGCGATTGTTGAGCGGCAGCAGCGCCATACTCCATTCGTGATCTTCAGCCAGTCGCTGGCGCATCAACGGGTGAAAATGACGATAGCCGGGCGCATCGTTGAGCAAAAGCGGCTGATCGGGTGTTTCGAGCCAGCCTTTCGGCAAGCCGACCTCGCCATATTCACGGTATTCGCCGCCGACGCCGCGCGCCACCGCGCCCTCTGCGACCCATTCCGCCATGATCCGCCCCACGCGCGGGGCATCTTCGCGTTCGCCATGCGTGTAGAGCAAGCGCGCAGCAGTCGCCCCATGTTCGCGGGCATATGCCAGCACCGCGTCAAGAACTTCATCCGGCGTCGACGCGCCCGCCAGCTTGTTCGATATCGCGTACAGGATATCGATTTCGTCTTTATATACGCTGCGAAACGCCATCGTCTTACGCCCGGCAAACTTACACGAATAGATGTTCAATTATAACTGAGAATCAGCGATTCGGCAGGCTGTCCACCAAGCCAATCCGCAGTGCGTGGAGCGCCGCTTGCGTCCGGCTGGATACATTGAGTTTGCTGAGAACGTTGCTGACGTGCGTCTTGACGGTCTTTTCGCCAATCGTCAGGTGCAGTGCGATATCTTTGTTCGACATGCCCATCGCCAACAGACGCAGCACTTCCGTCTCGCGCTCTGTTAGCGATTCTGGACTTTCGGGCGCGCGTACTTCACGCACAAGGCGCGCCGCCGCCTTCGGGGAAAGCTGCACCTGCCCCGCCGCTGCGGATTTGATCGCCCGGATCAATTCGTCCGACTCGGTGTCTTTGAGCAAATAGCCAATCGCACCCGCGCGGATCGCGCCGACGACGGAGTTATCTTCCAATACACTGGTGAGCGCGATCACCTCGACATCGGGCATCGATTGGCGGATCGCGGTCGTCGCTTCGATGCCGTTCATGCCCGGCATCAGCAAATCCATCAACACAACGTCGGGCGATAGTTGGCGTGCCATGAGGACGGCTTGCTTGCCATCAACCGCCTCACCAATGACATCGAGATCGGGGTCGAGGCTCAAGAACATGCGCAATCCCTGCCGCACGACAGCATGATCATCCGCGATTAAAATCCGAATCGGCATCCTTCATCTCCCTTATAACCCAAATCGGCACAACGTTATGGTTTAAGGATAACATCATGTTGGATCGCAGACGATGGAAAACGGGGTGACATTCATCCGACTTTAGACTGAAATTGAAGCGGATACGCATTGTCACGAACCGTTTGTTTACTTCTGCGCCTGAATCGCATAGACTGAAATAGATTATTTTGTTGGAGCAGATTTTGCGGTCAATCGGTTGCTCCATTGCGATTCGAGGAGAATATCGACCTTATGAAAACCAACTTATTCACGCGGTCATTCGCTAAATTCGCTGTCGTCGGTGCGCTGTTGATCGCGGTCGGTGTGGTCGCTGCAGAGGATGTGACCGTTCCGACGGGGGGCAGCCCGCTGAACGTCAATCCAGATAGTATCACCTTCGATCCGCTGCTCACGGCGGATACGGGCAGCGCACAAGGCGGATTGGTACCCAATAACGCGTTCAATTCAGGCGTACAAAGCAGCTTCTACTACACAGATGTCAACCTTATTCATGGCATGGGCGAGATCATCGCCGGATTTAACAACGATAATGGTTCAACGATTGACTTAACCAACGGTCCCAGCAATGGCGGCATTGGGGCGCGTACAGGCATTCGTTCGAGCTGGTCAGGACGCTACTTGGTCAATCTGCCGGGCGATGATCTGGTCGTGACGGATAACGGCAGCGCCGGTGGCATCGAATATTATGTCATTCGCGTCAAGCCGGTCGATGATGTGGTGAGCAACTTCTACTATTCACCGCAAGATGCCTTCCAAGACTCCAATGGCATTGATGATGGCGCACCTGGTCCCGTCGGGGATGTGGGCGATTTCTTGACCGCGTTCGATCTATCCGATCTTGGCTATGCGACCTGCGCGACCTTCGAGTACGTCGAATTCTACGAGATGTTGACCTCGGATCAGTTCGATAGTACAGGGTATGGCTTCGTTGGAGGTGGCACAACCCGGTTCTATCGTCCGCCTCTGTTGGATCAGATTGATACGATCTTCGGCGGCTTGATCAGCCAATTCTTCGATGCCGATATTGGCTTCGTCTTTGCCCGTAATGCTGCCAATCTGGTCAACATTGCGTCTGCGAATCTTGAGTCAACCACCGGTGATGATTGCAGCCAAGTCCCGTAGGGCGCGATGACTGGCGGTTAGTTCGTTTTTTGCATCGATGTAATTGACCATGTTTGGCGACCGCTGCCCTGCTATCAGGACCGCTTGCTTGCCATTGAGCGCCACATCAATGCCATTGACCGTTAAGGCTTAAGTACGTGTCTTGCCCATGTCGCATGACGGTATAATCTCCGCTATCAAAATCTGACTCGGCATCATTCATCGCCCATATTGTACAAAATCCAAAAACGTGATGTTTTAGGGTTAACAGCGCGTTAAATCGCGGACGGCGTGAATCGAGCCGACATCCCCCTACGCAAATCTGAGCTTAGAAAAAAGGTAAAACGTAAAATTACACAGTTGTCATGAATCGTTTGTTTACTTACCTCCCCAAATGGCATAGACTGAAGTGAAGTAAATTACCTTGCTGGAGCAGTTTTCAAGTTCAATTGACTGCTTCATTGCGATTCGAGGAGCATATCGACGTTATGAGAACCAAGTTATCCACTCGCTCATTCAGAAGTTTTGTCGTCATCAGCGCGCTGTTGATCGCCGTTGGTGTGGTTTCGGCGGCGGATGTAACCGTTCCAACGGGCGGGAGTCCGGTGAACGTGAATCCGAATAGTATCACATTCGATCCGACGCTGACGGCGGATACGGGCAGCGCGCAAGGCGGTTTGGTGCCGAATGTTGCCTTCAGTTCTGGCGTGTTGGGTTCAGCTTTTTATACGGGCGTCAATCTCGACCACGGCATGGGGGAGATCATTGGCGGTTTAAGTTTCAATAATGTGAATGGCGCAGCGATTGACCTCACCAACGGTCCCGCTAATGGGGGTACCGCGCCGCGCACGGGCATTCGGTCGAGCTGGTCGGGTCGCTATCTGGTCAACCTGCCGGGTGATGATCTGATTGTGACGGACAATGGCAGCGCGGGCGGCGTCGAATACTATGTCATTCGCGTCAAGCCGGTCGATGATGTGGTGAGCAACTTCTACTATTCACCCCAAGATGCGTTTCAAGATACCAACAGCACCGATGATGGCGCGACGGGGGCGGGTGGCGATATTGGCGACTTTTTGACTGCCTTCGACCTGTCCGATCTCGGCTATAACACCTGCTCGACCTTTGAATATGTCGAATTCTACGAGATGTTGACGACCGATCTGTTCGCCTCATCGGGTTATGGTTACGTCGGGGGCGGCACAACCCCGCGTTATCGCCCGCCCATGCTCGATCAGATCGATACGCTGTTTGGTGGCTTAATCGCCAATTTTTACGACGCGGATATCGGCTTCGTTTTCGCGCGCAATGCCACCAATTTGGTCACTATTCCGTCTCCGAACCTTGAGTTGACCACCACCGACGCCTCGTCGGGGATCATCTTCACCGATCCGTGTACCCAAGTCGCAGAGGGCGCGACCGTCGGCGATCAGTTCGCTTTCCGCCTCGCAGCCCAACCGAGTTTCGATGTAACTGTGACATTCACGGTTGATGATGGTGCGGAAATCAAGATCGACAACGGTTTCGCTGCTGGATTCTCATTCGTGAATTCGTTCAACGTCACGTTTGAAGGCGACAACGATGAGGTCAGCAAGCCGGATTGGAATGAATGGGTGATCGTCAACGTGCAAGCGTTGTTCGATAACCTCGACGAAGTTGACCCCGAACCTCATATCGTCAGTATTACCACAACCAGCGGCGATGCAGCCTTCAATGCGTTGGGCGAAAGCGCCGTCGTGTTTGTGTACGATCCAGGTTTCAACCTCACGCCATTCGTTCCTAACCCAGTGGCAGAAGGCAGCAGCGGCACCTATGCGGTGACATTGAACGCGCCACCCGGTCTGCGCAATGCCAGCGAAATCGAGACCGTCACCGCGAGTCTGGTCGGTTATAACATGCGTTTCGTCACGCCATCGCCTACGACTCTGACATTCAACCGCGCGAACTGGAATGTAGTGAATGCCGCCCATACCGTCACGGTGAATGCGGTCGACGATAACATCAATTACGGTGTGATCTACAACAACTCGATCCTCCACAATGCGACCTCGAATGTCGTCAATCCGACATATGACAGCCGCTATGGTGGTTCGGGTCCGAATGTGCCGGGTGTGCGTGAGCGCATTCGCATTGCTGATAATGATCTTGTGGCAGGCGAACCCCTGACGCAAGCACAGAGCGATGCGCGCTTGTTGGCGGCGTGGTTGGATATCGCGCCGACGGGCGTTCAAATCGCGGAAGGCACGAGCCAAACGGCGCTCGGTGTACGTCTGGCAGGGCAGCCGAGTGTGGGCGAAGTCGTCTATATCACGGTGAACAGCTTGCCCGGCGTCGCTCTGGCACCGGTGCAGTTGATGTTCAATGAATTCAACTGGAATATGTATCAACCCGTTGCCCTGATGCCGGCTGTCGATGCGGTAGCGCAGGGGACATATACCATCGCCGTACAGGTCGCAGTGTCTGATGGCACGACGATGGTCGATGTGCTTGGCGCAGTCGATGCCGTACAGATCACCGTGACGGATGGCGCAATCACAGGCGTGCTTTCGGAGCAGGCAGCCGCACCGTTTGCCCCCGTCGCTGAACCTGCGACAACCGGCGAAGGCACAAGCAGCGAATGATCTCGACTGGGGATGGGTTCCCCATCAACTGAAGTAAGGCACATTGACGACCAACACCAGTCTAACTTGGTGTTGGTCGTCTTTTGTTGACCCCAATCACGATATGTTACAATCACTCAACAAGTTGTTGATGGTAAACGACTGTTAGAGGGACGCGCAGTGGGCATAAGCAGTAGTCTTTTCGTAGCGCATATTCCGCGCTCGTTGGAACTTCCATATTTGCAAGCCTTGTTCAATCAATACGGCACGGTGATTGCTACCCTTCGTCCACGCCACAAAAAGACGAGCGAACTGCGTTCGTTTGCTTTCATCACGATGTCTACACCCGAAGAAGCGGTCGCTGCAATCAAAAATCTGCATGGCTATAAAATCGATGGTTTGAAATTAGTCGTCAAGTTCAACGACCGCCCGATGCCCGCTATCGCAAAGCTCTTGACCGAGCGCGTCGCCCCCACGTTTTCAATGGAGGCACCACCGCCGCCGCTGCCCCCACCGTCACCACCGCTGCCCAAACCCATCCTTGGAATCGATTGGAAGCGACGGCGCGAGAAGATTGCGGTCATCTTGCCCGCAATGGGGACAGCGACCCTGCTCAAGACCACCGTCATGGGACGTCCCGGACATGTCGAGATTATCGGTCACTTGGCGATGATGGGCATGAACTACACATTTCAGCCCGTTACCCTGCCGCGAGGCGTACCGACTCCGTCGCCCACCGTATCACGCTGTATCGTCTATATGGGGGTCAAGCAGTGGCGCAAGGTGTCCTCGATCTTGGACAATCCAGAGGACATGATGATTATCGAGGGGCATTTGATGCTGGACAATCAGAATGTCACCTTGACGATCTTGGCGACGAGTGTGCAGAGCAAACTCACCGTAGAAGCCCTGCGTCAAAAGCGAAAAATAGCATCGCTGCGCGGCTTGGGATTACTACCGCCTGAGGAGCCGTCACCTGACGTCCCATCAGTGGAAACGCCGTCCGATATACCGCCGCCAGAAGTGTCGAACGGGCAGTCGGCGGAAACGTCCGATATACCGCCGCCGGAAGTGTCGAACGGGCAGTCGGCGGAAACGTCCGATATACCGTCGCCGGAAGTGTCGAACGGGCAGTCGGCGGAAACGCCGCCCAATGCCTGATTGCGGCGTGCAGTTGCAGCCCGTGACGTTGAGTTACGGGCTGCAATCGGTAAAGGTGCCGCCGATATCGACGGCGATTCGGTAGATCATGCGTCACCATCCTTTTTCGATGTGACGAGGATTTCGGAGATCAGAAAAACGGGGTCAGCAATGCGGTTGAGGTCGCCACGCAGGTCGGCTTGCGCTTCGGGCGTGAGAAATGCCGCCTCAAACGCTGCCCGGTCGTGCCATTCGGCAGTCGTCATGAAGCGATACGGCGGCGGGGCGCTGGAGTCGGTTGCCGTCCACTGTGAGTCTATACGCCCGAAATCGGTGTAAACAACACCGTCCATCGATTCGTTGTCTTGTTGATGTTCGCCCAAACGCCAGCGCAGAAATTCATCCTCGTCAGTGCCGGGCGGCAAATTGTACAGCACGGTCAAACGGATCATATTGGAACGCTTTCTTGTAGGCTACTGATGCCGGTGACGGATTGCATCGAGCGCCACCGCGATTATTGTCACTTAGATTGTAACCACAGTGAAAGATTGGTGCATCAAGTTGAGTTTGCCGCGCCGTGTTCGGGACACTAGCGTCTGTCTGCAAACGCTGAAACCTCACCCACCAACCCCTTCTCCGTACCGGAGAGGGGGAGCGAAGCGCAGCACAGCGGGGGTGAGGTCGAACAAAACAAGCAAAAATCGAGTTTGCAGACACGCTCTAATTCCGCCCGCGCACCTTCGGGTCAAGCACATCGCGTAGCCAATCGCCCAGAAAGACGACGCCCAAAACCGTGACGGTGATGGCAAGACCGGGATAGGTGGTCATCCACCATGCGCTGTTGATGTATTGGCGTCCATCTGCCAGCATCAATCCCCAAGTCACAGTGGGCGACCGGACGCCCAAGCCGAGAAAACTGAGCGACGATTCTGCGAGGATGGTCACGCCGACTTGTGACGCCGCGAGAATGACGGCGGACGAGATCACGTTGGGGAGGATGTGTAAGAAAATCACTTTGAAGCGGCTTTGCCCAATGGCATACGCCGCGAGGACGTATTCGAGTTCGCGCGCCTTCAGCACTTCGCCGCGAATCACGCGCGCATAGGTCACCCAACCCGTCAGCCCCAAGATAAACATGAGCGTTGCCAAGCCCGGACTGAGGATGCCAGAGATCGCCACCACGAGGATGATGAATGGGATACTCAACAGCCCGTCCGCGATGCGCATCAGCAGATCATCGATCCAGCCGCCGAAGAAGCCCGCAACCAGCCCGATCACCACACCAAGCGTCCCCGCGATCAGCACCGACACGACGCCGATCAGGACGCTGACGCTGCTGCCAACGATCATCCGGCTGTAGATGTCGCGCCCGAGTTGATCCGTGCCGAGTAAATGCGTTTCGCCGTCGGCGTTGATGAAGCCCGGCGGCATGAAGCGCGCGCGCAAGTTGTTGTCGTCGGGCGCGAACGGCACGACCACCGCGCCGAAGATCGCCAAGAACAGCACGAGCGCGATGATGATCACGCCGATCAAGCCGACCGGGCTGCGGCGCAGCGCGCCCATAAACTGGGCAATGCCGGACGGCGATTTGTAGGCATCAGTTGGCACCTTAAGCCGGGTTACAGGTTGCGGTTTGGGTTTTGCTTGACTGCTCATCGTTGATCTTTCTATCGATAAGTGATGCGTGGATCGATGAAAGTGTAGACCACATCGACCGCGAAATTGATCAAAATGAACGACAGCGCGAACCAGAACAAGCCCGCTTGGACAACGGTGATATCGCGCACGTTGATCGATTCGATCATCAAGCGTCCCAGTCCGGGCCACGAGAATACGCTCTCGACCACGACCGATCCGCCCAACAGCCAGCCCAACTGTAAGCCGAAGATCGTCACAATCGGGATCAGCGCGTTACGCAGCGCGTGTCGGGTGAGGACAACCCGTTGATTGAGCCCCTTGCTGTAGGCGGTGCGGATATAATCTTGGCTCAAGACTTCGAGCATCGCAGAGCGCGTGATACGCGAGAGGCGTGCCGCCATGCCGACGGCGAGTGTGGCGGACGGCATGATGATTGCGGCGGGTTCGAGCGCGCCGAACGCGGGCAAGAGGCGCAGATTGACCGAAAAGACGATAATCAGCATCAAACCGAGCCAAAAACTCGGCATCGCTGTGCCGAGCGATGCGAAAAACGACGTGATCAAGTCCAAAAAGCTGTTGCGCTTGAGTGCCGATACAATCCCCAACGGGAGCGCAATTGCCAGCCCGATCAGCGATGACACCCCTGCCAGATAAAAGGTGTAGCCCATCCGCTCGATGACCAATTCCATTGCGGGGCGGCGCGCTTGGATCGACTGTCCGAAATCGCCCGTGATCGCCTTGCTCAAAAAGAGCGTATATTGTTCTATCAGCGGCTTGTCGAAGCCCCATGCCTCGCGCAGGCGCGCGATCTGTTCTTCGCTGAAGGTCGGCGGTGCCATCACCGAGATTGGATCGCCGCGCAAGCGCACCATGAAGAACACAATCAGCGATACGACAAAGATCGTGACCACCATTTGGAGCAACCGCCGAACGATCAATCTTTGCATGGGGACTCCTATCATCCGGGTAGGGCATGGCGCGCCATGCCCCGATGTGTTTTTCTGTATCAGGACATGGCACGCCATGCCCTGATTTGATTGGATGTTACGAACGCGGCGTCAGCTCACGGAACGTGAACCAACCATCTTTACGCGGCGTGAAGTCGAACTCGGCGCTGTTGTAGCCGATCACGCTGTCGGTCTCGTAGAGCGTAATCGTCTGCGCGTAATTCATATAAAAGTCCCACCATTCGCCCCACAGCGCCAAGCGCGCTTCGGGATCGACGGTCGTCAAAATTTCGCCGCCGAGCGCGTCCCATTCTTCGACGCAGACATTGTAGTTCGCCTGCACCCAGTTGCAGCGGTAGAAGCTCGGCACGAGCGACGGCGAACAGCCGAGCGTCGCCAACATCATGTCACGATTGTTGCCGCCCGACGAGATTTGCTCGGTGTAAGCAGCGTTATCGAGAACGTTGACTTCGACGTTGAAGCCGACTTCTTGCAGCATGACGGCGGCGACTTCCGCGACTTCTTTATCGTTGCCGGATTGGAACGTCGGCGAGTCGATATAGACGGTGGGACCCGCGCCGCCTTCGAGGTTGTAACCCGCTTCGGTCAGCAGCGTGCGCGCCAATTCGGGATCGTACCACGCTGCGACGGCTTCGGGCGAAGCGTATTGCCCGATAGCCCCTTCGGGATAATAATCGCAGACGCGGATCAGGCGTGGTTCTGCCGCTCCTTGCACGTCCGCCAACAGCGTCCGGTCAAGTGCGTGACTGATCGCCAAACGCACGTTGTTATCCAGCGTCGCGGGTTCGTAGCCGGGGAACGTCTCCGCCATCGCGCCCGTCTCGGTCTCGACGCGCAGATAGAAATGCGCCATGCGGTTTGATGTTTCGGTCGCCAGCGCCAAGCCTTCCGTGCCAGAGACCAATGCGCGGTCGGGTACGGGGACAGCGGAGATCATATCGACTTGTCCCGCCAGCAGTGCCGCCACTTGCGCGGATGCTTCGGGGATCACTTGATAAATGACGCGATCCACTTCGGGCGCGCCACCCCAATAACCGTCCCATGCCTCGAACACGTAGCGGTCGCTCTCAGTGAACTCCGCGAGGCGATACGGACCCGAACCAACGGGAGTACGCGCGAATTCTTCTTCACCGACCGATTCCAAGTAATCCGGCGGTAGGATTTGGCAGCCGTTGAAGCTCACATCGTACTCGAAGTACGGATGCGGCAGTCCGGTGATGACATCGAGCGTGCGATCATCGATTACGACCACTTCGCTGATGAACTGCCACTGCGGATAGACCAAGAAATCTTCGCGCGTGCGCACGCGGTCGATGTTCCATTTGACCGCTTCAGCATCCAAGACCTCGCCGTTTTGGAACGTCAGTCCCTCGCGCAGATGGAAGCGCCATGTCAAGGGGTCGATGTTCTCCCAGCTTTCCGCCGCTTGCCCAACGTAGCCGTTGCCGTCCGCTGCGCGCCAGATCAGGCAGTCGTACAGCATATTCGTCAGCCAATGGGTCGAACCGAACCATGTGACGGGCGCATCCATCGTGCGAATCGGACCCGGATGTGCGAACACAAACTCCGATACCTCGTCCTGTGCCAACGCGGGCAAGCTGACGCTGACGGCGAGCGTGAGCAGCAGGACGACCATGATGAATTTTAGAAACCGTTTAGCGTGCATGTTGCAGTCTCCTCGTTTGACCTACGCGTATCAAAAAAACAACGCTGTGCTGTTGTCGCACCCTATTCACGATCCGGCGATCACCCCCTTCATAAAACTCCAGCTTGGTCACGCCATGACTGCGGCGTGCTGTACTATCGGGTGGGTCGTCCGCACCATCTCGCCCACGTCGTCGAGGGTTTCGAGGCGTGCGCACGAGTCGATCAGCGCGGCGATCTGCGGTTCTGGCAGCATGTCGCCCACTAAACGACGGAATTTCTGCTCAAATTCGTCGTCCGTGAGCATATTCTCCGGTTCACCCTTCGCATAATCCACTCGCCCGCTGTATGCCGCGCCGTCGCGCGTCGTGATACGCACAACGCAGCCGTTTTTCTTCGGGAAGTCGGCTTCAATCGCCTCGTCCAAGTTCACTGTCACGAGCTGGCGCAAGCGACGCGCTTCGGGCGCATCATAGGTCTCGATATCCTCGGGGTACCAGCCGCCGCGCGTCAGCACGACCGACACAGTGACGGGCAAGCTAAAACCTGCCTGTCCGACGGTCTCTGGCGCGGGGTTGACGCGAAACGACGGCGTGATCGCCTTCTTGTAGGTGCCGATTTCGATGGCGGCGATCTGATCGAGCGGCGGCGCGCCTTTGCCCATCAAATCGAGCGTGGCATCGACACACGAATGGACTTGACGACAGCCCGCATGTGGCTTGAAGGCTGTATCCACGATGGCGAATTTCTTGCCGATGTTGTCCAAGAACGCCGGGTCATAGCCGGGTCCGAACGCATTGAAGTAGCCATAGGGCCCATCCAACGCGCCGGGCGGACCCTGAAAGCCGAACGCGGCGAGCTTGGCGGCGTAAATTCCATTGGCAGCGGCATAGCCCGCCAGCAAATCTTTGGTATCGCACTTGCCCGCGTCATAGACGTACTGTTCCGTGCCACACGCCATGTCCATCGCCAATGCCAGCGCGTGCGCGATCTGCGCCTCCGACAAGCCCATGGCGACTGCCGCCGTCGCTGCCGCCGCAATCGTCCCGACTTGCCCCTTATGATCGTAGCCGCGTTCGCGCTGCCACGCGCTGACGGCGGGCTGAATCGCATCCATCACGTCGTAGCCGACGGTCAACGCAGTGATTACACGTTCGCCACTCAGGGCGTGCTGATCTGCCAGCGCCAAAACAGCGGGGACAAGTTCAGCGGCGACGTGTCCACACGTCCGATGCGAGTCGTCCATGCCGAGAAACTTGCCCATCACGCCGTTCGCCCACGCTGCGCCTTCGACTGTACTGCGCCGCCCGTCTGCCATCAGTGATGCTTCAGTGCCGGGACGCAGCTGCGCGGCAAAATCCGCCGCCCGCTTGCCGAGCGGCGTCTGATAGCCGCCCAACATCGTACCAATGGTATCGAAAATGATCTGGCGCGCCCGCCCAATGACCTCATCGGTCAAATCGGCATAGGTCAGATGCGCGGCGTAGCGCGCGAGCTTGGAAACGGCATTCGGAACAGAGTCAGTGTTCATGTTGTCCCCCTCGATCTATCGAAGCGAACGTGACCGGACGATTAAGCCTCAAGCTGCATGAAATACCGATTAGCATGATGCGGCGACAGGCGCACCGCGCCCTCCGGTGTGACCAAGAAATTGTCCGAGACGAGGAAACCGCGATTGTTTTCCAAGATCGTTCCCGGATGATACGACAGGATCATGTTCGACTTCAGCACAAAATCGGGATTGCTGGCGGCGCTGGGTCCGTCGCTGCCGTCCAAGCCCGTGCTGTGACAGTCGGGCGTATGCTTACCCACGACAGGGAAACCGAGATCGCGCAGCGTTTTGTCGTTGGCTTCGGAGATCATGCGGAACGTATTGCCCGCCTTTGCCACCGCCGCCGAATTTTCGACCGCCATCAGATAGCCATCGAGCATCGCTTGGGCGTCTGCTGGCAGCGGCTTGAAGGCGAATACGCTGGTCAATTCGAGCCAGTAGCCCCATGGCGACTCGTAGACGATCTCGAAGTTGATGATATCGTCCGCGCCCATGCGTAAATCCTTCGCTGTCGGCACGGTGTAGGGCGACCAGTCGAGCGACAATTTCGTGCGCCCCCAAAAGCCGCCGAACGATTTGATATAGCCCTCGACTGCGGCGCACACTTCCCAATAGCGTTTGCCGACGCGCGCCTGATCGCGGAATACATCCATCGCGGCATCGAGGATCGCGCCGTTCTGCTGGATCGCTTCCAGTTCAAACGGTGTTTTGATCTGGCGGATCGAGTCGTAATCGGCGGTCACTTCGACCATTTCGTAGCCGTCGAGCGCCTTGACGAACTTCTGATACTCCCCGATGCTCATCAGCTTGTTCATGTTCACCATGCCGATGCGCTTGTTCGCCGCCGCATAGTCCTTCGCCAAGTCGCTCGTGCGTGCGACGATGTTATCCGGCGACTCGACGCGCTCTGGCAGCGTGGTCGTCTCGTTGCGACTCCACACGCCCTGATACGAACTCCAGACTTGCAGCCACGGATGCGGATCGCTCGCGCCCAAGATTGCATATGCCGCGCCGCCCCACAGATGCGCGTGCGTGATGTAACGGATGCCGCCGATGCCGCCCGGCTGTGCCTGCCCGACGATGATCAGCGCGTCGAGTCCCTTTTGCGCCATCATCGCTTGGATACGTTCGATGCGCCGCGCGACATCGTGCTTGAGACCTTCGTGAGTCAACATGAAATGGTTGTTCCTTTCATCCAAATAAATCGTTTAGGACAGGCGCACCAGCGGCGCGCCCCTATGATAGGCGCACCTCTTCGACGAGATCGCCCAACATTGCCAGCATTTCGCCTTCCAACGGCACGGGCCACGATGCGCCCGCATGAACCATGATTCCAGCGCGCGGCGCAGTGATCTGCTCGATGATTTCGCCCGTGAACGGGTGGCGCACGATACCAATTTGTTCGCCTGCCGCAATGGAACTGCCGCGCTTGCCCGTGTCCATGAAGGTGAAGCCGCGTTCGCCGCTCGGTATCAAGACGGTGTGCGCGTCGATCACCGCGACGGTATCCGTCGTGGGTTCGCTTTCGATTGCGCCGGACAGCATCCCCATGTGTTTCAGCGCGTTCAGCACGGCGCGGCGCGTGCGCCCCAAATCGTCGTCGCGGAAATCGCGCAAGCCGGGCCCGCCGCCGATATGCGCCGCGACAACCGCTTTCCCTAGTTTCGCCAACTCGTATGCCATCGACAGATCGTCGGGCTGCCCGATCACGACATGGGGCAATCCGAGCGCGACGCCTAATGCGCGCGAACCGGCTACGTCACCCGCGTGGTAGACGCTCGCATAACGATGATAGCCCCACTGCGCGCCCGTGCGAATCTCCAACAGGGCATCCGCGCCCGCGAGGATCGTGTCAAAATAGTGGTAAATCATCTGCTCGCTGACGCTGCCAGCGGCACTGCCGCGCCCGATGCGATTCAGATGCTTATCATCCCAGACACTCTTGACCTGCTCGAACTCGAAGCCCGATGTGTTCATCAGCGGGACGACCACAACCGCGCCCGACAGCGCCGCTGGATCGATTTCGTCAACGACTTTGGGCAAAATCAAGGCGGGTTCGATCTCCAAGCCGCTCACGCCCGCTTGTACCACCAGCAGCTTGCCCGGCTGGGCGCCGACAATCAGGTGCAGGGGGATATGCACAGGAAAGCGCCCATGCGTCTCGCCCGTCTGGAAGAAGCCGTATGCTTTTTCGCCCGGCTGTGCTTCGATAGTTCCAAATTTCATCGCGTCGTCTCCCTCCGGCTCAATACACGTACAAATCGGCAGTGCGCCGGTCTTCGATGCGATCAATCGACCCCAAGATGCCGATGGAGGTTGCGCCAACGGTGGGCCACTCTTGCCCACTCGGAATCACGATGCCGTCTTTTGGCGTTTTCATCGCTGCCAAGAGTGCGCCCGTGTAGGGATCGACCAAGTGCGCATACACATCGCCCGCCTTCAGCTCGTCCTTGAACGCCTTCAGCCGCACGAACAGCCCATCGACATCGGGTTTCCAGATCACGACGCCCGCGTTGTAGACGATACACAGATCACCGTCGGTCTCGAACGCCCCATCGATCATGCGCATCGACTTCATGATGTTCCAGATGCCGCGCTCGGCGTCGCGCACATTGTCCGCGCCGTTGTGATACCAGCCCGTGCCGCCGCCAAATTCGAGCGTGATTTGGGCGACATTTGCGTTCTCGACCGCTTCTTTCGCGGAATTGTTGCCAAACGTCCCCGCCGGGAAGAATGCCGCCTGATCCAGCCCGAACGCCACGATCAATTTGCGGCGCATCTGCTCGACTTCGGTCAAGTTCGCCGGATCGCCTTCCGCGCTGAACAGCACATAACGCTCATACGCTGTGCGCGCGCCCGCGTGGAAATCGACCATCACACTCGCCTGTTTGATCACTTCCTCGAAGTAGATGTAGGCGATTTGATCCGAGACGCTGCCGTTCTTCTTGCCCGGAAACAAACGGCTGATATCTTTACCATCAATGCGCGATCCGCGTTCGCCAAGTTCAAATCCGGCGCGGTTGACGACGGGAACGGCGATCACGTTGCCTCTGAAGGTCGTCGGATCGAGCCGCCCGATGAAATTCAGGATCGCAATCGAGCCGATCACCTCGCCGCCGTGAATAGCCCCTTGTACCAACAGCGTCGGACCCGGTTCTGCGCCCGCGAACAGATGCACCGGAATATCGGGACTCAGCCCAGAGCGTGACGCCGCCGTTTTGAGATAGCCGAAGACGTGTTCGCCCGGCTGTGCTTCTAGTGTACCGACTTTCAACATACGTCCCCCTCGCTTATACTAAATATTTGTTGAACCAGCCGAGAATGCGCCGCTGATGCTCGATGCGGTTGCCCGGACGTCCGCCGCGCGTCAGCCCGTGATTTTCGCCCTCGAAAATGACCATCTCGACCGTTTTGCCGAGCCAGCGCAAGATCGAGAAAAATTCTTCCGCTTGTTCCAGCGCACAGCGATAATCTTCGGTGGCGTGCAGGATCAACAGCGGCGTGTTGATCTGTTCGGCGTAGGCGATGGGGGACTGCCGCCAACTGGCGGTGAGGTCTTTCCATGCGTTCGTGCCGGTTTCGCCTTCCGTACATTCGGGTCCAATATCGGATGTGCCGAACATGCTGATCTGATTGGTGATCGAACGCTGCGTCACGGCGGCAGCGAAGCGATCCGTATGCCCGATGATCCAGTTGGTCATGAAACCGCCGCAGCTCCCGCCCGTCACGCCCATGCGTTTCGCGTCCACATACGAGCGTGCGACCAGATCATCGACGCCGAGCATGATTTCGTCGTAATCCTTGCCGCCTTGATCGCCCTCGCTGGCGCGCGTCCACGCTTGCCCATAGCCCGCCGTCGTACCGCGCTGGTTGAAGTAGGCGACCAAGTAGCCGTCGTTGGCGTAGACTTGAAATTCGTGGTTGAAATCCCACGAGAACATTGAACAGTGGACGTAGACAACCATCGGATACTGAATTGCCGGATCGAAGTCGAGCGGCTTGATCAGCCACGCATGGACTTTCGCGCCGTCTACGCCGTCGTACCAGTACGACTCTGGCGGCGACAGCCGATGATCGCGCAGCCACGGATTGAGATCGGTCAGCCGCTCCGATGCACCCTGTTTCCAGAGGTACAATTCGCCGGGATTGCTCGGATCAGCTTGCCCGTAAGCGACGCTGCCGCCCGCTGCCGGGCTATACTCGAACGTTACGCTGTCGCCGCTGACGATGCGTTCGTATGTGCCGCTCGTATCGATGCGAAACAAGTTGGTCGCGCCCTTTTCGGTCAGCAGGAAGTAAATCCACGAGTCGCCCGCCGCCCATTTCATCGTGATGTTCGATAAGCCCTTGCGCTGATCGGCGACGGCGTAATTGCCGACTTCTTCATCGATATCCGCGCCCAGTTTGACCGCCGTCCCCGCTGCCACATCTGCGAGGTAGGGCTGCATGAAGTTACGTCGATTCACCGGTGGCGTATAGTTGTGTCCCGCGAAGGCGATCTGCGCATCATTGTCGCCCCAGACCGGGCTGATCGCCGCGCCGTTCCAATCCTTCAGCAGGAGGCGCGGCACGCCGGACGGAAAAGCGCAGATGTAGATTTGTCCGTTGCCCGTCGGCACATCCATCTCGCGGCTGACGCCGACAAAGGCTAATTTGTCGCCGCCCAAGCTCCATTTGGGCATCGAGTAATCGCACTCGCTGTCCGTGACCTGAATCAGATCGCCCGTGTGCAGTTCCAAGACCCAAATCTGCGCAAAGCGGTCGTGTACCCAGCCCACGTCATCCTGTTTGTAGCGCAAGCGGCGCACGACGCGGATCGTCGGATCGGGGACTCCAGGCGCGGCGCGGCGGTCGTCGAGGTGGCTGGCATGTGTCCAGCGCACACCCGCCAGCTTAGTTCCGTCCGGCGACCAATCGAGGCTGCTCAATGACGCCCCGTCGATGGGGTAGGCGCGCTCGTCCCCCGTCGCGCGTGACCACACGCGCACCGAGTCGCCCGCATCATCGCTCCAACTGTACGCCAACTGCCCGCTGTCCGCGCTCCACGCCAGCGATGTAGCGTTTCCGTTGCCTGACGTAATCCGCTGGATCGCGCTCGTCGCCAGATCGCGCACATATAAATCGATGCGATAGCCGTTCGACTCGTTGTGCGGGCGCTTGATCGTGTACGCCAACGTCACCGCATCGGGCGCGAGGGCAATCTCGTCCAACCAACGAAATTTCATCAGGTCTTCGGAAATCAGTCCGCGCTGGCGTTCGCGCGTTTGGTTGATCGAATCCGTTTGCATGGTTATGTTCATCCATTACCGTACGGGAATCAAGTTATCGACCGTTTCTTCGATCACGCCGAAGAAACAGCACCATTGACCTTCCAAGACCGACGGACGCGACCGCAGCCCGAAGATCACACCCTCGCGCGGCGCGCGCACTTCCGCGATCACGTCGCCGTACAGATTGTAGATTTGCCCGATCAGCGTCCCTGCCGCGATAGTCGTCTCGAATGGCAGATCGGCGCTGCCGACGAACATCCCGGTTGCGGGCGCGAGCAGGGCGATCTGAAAGCCCATGCGCCATGCAGGTGCAAATTCTGCTGCGCCGTCGATCATGCCGTAATGCCGCATCACGTTCAGGTAACCGTCCGCCAAATCTTGCGCGATACCATGAAAATCGCTCGTCAGGGTACGACAATTGCCGCCCAATTCCACCGTGACGCCGCCCTTGCCGAGCGCGCCAATCTGCGAACTGGGATTGCCGCCGCCTGTGCCGGAACGAAAGACGAGCGTCCAGTTTTTGCCCATCGCGGCAGCGAGTTCGAGGCTTTCTGGGTTGTTCGAGGCGAAAATCATGTGCGCCAGATACGAATGTTCGCCGCCAGAATGGATGGCAATCTGCAAATCGCACTGGTCTTTCATCGCCAGCCAATGCGCATGGGCGACGCGCTCGGTTGGATAGCCGTCTGCCTTGCCGGGATACAGCCGATTCATATCATACGAGAATGTATCGAGCGGATCGCCGCGCGTCCCGGCGGTGAAGGCTTGCACATTCATGACGGGGCAAGCCACGACCGTGCCGCGCAGTTTTTGCGGATCGATCTGCTGAAGCGCCAAGAAGATCGAAAAGGGCCCCTCTGGCTCGTCGCCGTGCGTCGCGCCGTTGAGCCACAAGACGGGTCCCGGCTCGACACCATGTAGCACGATGATCGGAATCTGCCGCGTCGGCTCGACCATATCGCCGCCAATTGGGATGCCGCCTCGCTTCATTTCACCCGGATTGATCGTAAGCGTACCGATTGTCAGCGCATCTACCATTGTTTCATTCCCCTCTAGATTATGTATAGTTTTTTGTCGATTGTCTACAATTAGTTGGCGGACGCTGCCATCGATAAGCTTGTAAGCAAGCTCGACTTGACGAAAAACGACCGAAACGACGATCAGCGGTTCGCCATCATCTTTTGCACGGCGACTTTCATCCGCTCCAACCCCTCGCGCAACTTTTCCTCCGGTTGCAAGAAGGTGATGCGAATGTATTGTGCGCGCACACTGTCGAACGCCGCGCCGGGATAGATGAGTACATGCTGCTCTTGCAGGACGGTTTGCGCGAAGGTGGCGCTGTCCAACCCCGTGAACGAAATATCTGCGAACACGAACTGCCCGCCTTGCGGCACGCCGTAGCGGATGCCCATCGCGTCGAGCGCGTCCAAGACGATCCGGCGGCGGCGCTTGTAAGCGTCGTGCATCATCGTGACGGGCGCTTGATCGCCTGTGAGCGCCGCGAGTCCGGCGTATTGCGCAATGACCGACGTGCCGCCGTTGATCGCCGCTTTCAGCGCCTTGACGCGCGCCATCACATCCGCCGCGCCGACGATCCAACCGAGCCGCCATCCAGTCATGGAATACGATTTCGAGAGCGCATTCAACGTCAGTGTGCGTTCTTTGCCGCCGGGCAGCGACGCCGAACTGACATGCTGAACGTCGTCATAAACGAACTGATCGTAGATATCGTCCGCAATAATCATCAGATCGTGATCGTGTGCGATCTGGATCAAGGCGCGCATGTCCTCCGCTGGAATCACGCCCGCCGTCGGATTATTGGGCGAGACGAGCAGCAGCGCGCGCGTCTTAGCGGTGACGGCGGCGCGGATTTCGTCGGGAAAGACGCGGAAATTCGTCTCGTAATGCGTGGTCACGCCGACTTTCACGCCGCGCGCGAACTTGAGCGAATCAACATAGGTGTTGTAATTCGGCTCTGGCACGATCAATTCGTCGCCCGCGCCGAGAACTGCCACCACCATCAGGAACAGCGCCTCTTGTCCGCCATTGGTCACGACGATTTCGGTCTCAGGGTCAACGTCGATGTTGTTGACGCGCTTGACGCGCGCCGCGATTGCCTGACGAAGCGGCGCGATCCCTTCGGGCGGGACGTTCTCGGCGGCGTGCTGTACCATCGCGTCTTTGGCAGCGGCGACGATGTGTGGAGGGGTATCGAAATCGGGATCGCCGCGTCCGAGAACGATAACGTCGCTGTACTGGCGTGCTTCTGCCATCATGCTGTAGAGGAGGTTCGTCCCCTGTTTTTTCTGGGTCATGGTTTCAAATCCTCGTCATTTCAGACCAACAGCCGACTGAGTGCATGTCCGGCGGTCGCTTCCGCCGTGACGGTAATGCGCAATGTATCGGACGCGCCGAAGTCCGCGCCATCTGCGACAGTGTAGCCCGCGTCAGTCAGCGTCGCCAAGCTGCGTGCTTTCGCATCGGGCGACAGTCGTAAAGCCAGCACATTCACCGCCTGTCCGTCGATAACATCGAGGTTGGTGCGTGCTGCCAACCCGATCAATGTCATCCGCGACGCCTTCAAACGTGCTGCGTTGAATGGATGAGTCTGCGCGAACAGCTTGCCCGCTTCGAGCGCGGCGTATTGGCTGGCGGTGCTGGTGCAGATTGCCATAATCTGCTTCTGCGACTGCATCGGCGTGATCCAATCTTCGGGCGCGGCGATATAGCTGATGAACCAACTCGCCAAACCCATACCGGGAACGACCTCGCCAATCGCGGCGGTACGCGCCGCCATGTCGGGCTGTGCGGACAGCGCGGTGTAAGCGTCCCCCATCGTCCACACGGATAACCCTTGATCCCAAACGACCGCCGCATCGTGGGCGACAATCAACGCGGCAATCGCGCGCACCTCGTCGGCGCTGTACGCGCGCCCCGTCAAGCGCGAGGGCGACTCCAAATACAAGAAGCGTGTACCCGATTCGAGCGTCGCGCGGATTGCTTCGACCGTCGGCAAGTAACCATTTGCCGCCTCGACGGGGATGCGATCCAGCGGCATCGGGCGCACGCCGAGCGCCTTCAACGCGCCCGGATGGATGACGGCGGGGATGGCGATGCGCTCGAAGCGTTCCCCAATCATCTGGATTGTGAGGAAGCGCGATTCTTGCACGCCCGCCGTGACAACGATATTGGTTTTCTGATAACTGCTGTGCTGTGTCGCGTTCAGATCGGCGGCGATCTGTTCGCGCAGCGGGGCGATGCCCGGCACATCGACGTAATGCGTCTGCCCGGACTCCAAAGCGGTGACTGCGCCCTCGATCACGTGTTCATCGAGCGGGAACAGCCCTTCATCGGCGCTCAGGTCATGGGGCGTGCGCATCATCGGCGCGGGCAGGGGAACATTGAGCAGAACGTTGTCATGGTGATGCTGTAGTAGGGTGCTTTTCGTGGTCGGCATAGGCTGATCGGCTCCACAAATCCTTCGCATAGCGAATCGAACGAAAGCAAGTTTGTGTAACAATACTTAACATACCGAGTGGTATTTGAACCCATGAATTGGGGTTGTCAAAATGGAATTGGACTTATTTGGTATCGGTGCGGTCGAAGGCGAACAGCACCGCATCGGGGTTGGCACGCATGACCGGAGCATAAATCCATATTTGGGGGAGCCTCATGTAGGCGGTAGAAGCCCCCGCCTATAGGTATGCGGAGTATGTCACATCGAAACGTTTGCGGGCGTCGGAATCGGGAGTTTCGCTGGTGTCGGCTCGCCGCCATCGTTCCGCGCGCTCGGATGCACGCGCAGCGCGACGAAAAATGTGCTGCCACCGTTCGGAATGCTCTTGACCCAGATCGTTCCCTGCTGCAATTCGACCAGTTTGCGCGCTACCGTCAGCCCTAAGCCTGCGCCGTAGAGTTCACTGGTTCGTTCGTCGCTGACCTGATAGAACTCGTCGAAGATTTTGGCTTGTTCTTCTGGCAGGATGCCGATGCCCGTATCGATTACCTCGGTGATTACCCAGTCGCCATCCGCCAACCAGCCAATAACGGGCAGTCGAAACTGTGCCGATTTGCCCTGCGACACACGCGCCGATACCGCGCGCAGCGTGACGCCGCCTGTGAACGTGAATTTGAGCGCATTATCCAGCAGTTTGATGAAAATTTGGCACGCGCGTGCATCATCCGCATAGATCGGCGGCAAGTCTGGCGGCAGCGCAAACTCGACTGACAGCGGCTTCTCCGCGCGCCGTGTTTCTAGGCGCACCAACGCTTGTTCCAAGATGGGACGAAGTTGCACAGGCATGTACTGCAAGTTCATCCGCCCCGCCTCCATCCGGTTCAAGTCGAGCATGTCGTTGATCAGTTCGATCAACTCTTGCCCGTTGCGATTGATCTTTTGGATGCGATCCAACTGCTTATCATTGAGTTCGCCGTAGATGCCGCTCAACATCAATTCGCTGTAGCCAACGACTGGATTGAGCGGCGTGCGCAGTTTGTGACCGAGATTATCCAAGAAATCGCTCTTGATCTGTCCAGCGGCGGCAAGTTGACGATTGAGCGCGTCGGTTTTGGCGCGTTCGCCCGCCAGTTCGGTCACGGTTTGCCGGAGATCGCGGCTGACAACGCGCAGTTCATCGCTCATGTCGTGCAGTGGATCGAACCATTGAAAGCGCAAGACGATCCAGCCCGCCCATGCTGCCACCCCTGTAGCCAACAAGATCGCCAGCGGCGTCCGGTTCAACGGCGTGATCGCCACGCTGATATATGCCAACACCAACACCAAGGCGGACACCCGCAGCGGTTGTGCGCGTTCATTTTCTGACACCACAACCATCCGCAGCGCCATGAAAGCATAAGCGACCATCGCGCCAATCGCCACATAGCCCAACGTCGTCAGCGGGAAATTGTCTCCATTTTGCTCAAAGGCGTTGCCTGTCCAGACGATGATCAGCCCAACGCCCAAGACGAATGGGGCAGCGGCGCGCAGCAGGATTTCGAGCTTGCCCTCATCGCGGATAAACTGCGCGATGAAAATATAGAACATGACTGCGTTCAGCCCTACAGCGGTGCTGAGCAAGTAATAGCGCACGTAGTCGGTCATGCCAAAGCGCAGCGACTGGAGGGGACCCAACAGCGCCGTCAAGCTCCAGACCAACAACGACAAACAGAACAGTGAGAAATACAGATTTACGCGATCCCGTTTGCGCTGCGCCAAGATCGCGGTCATGAAACCGCTGACGACGCACAACGTCACCAAACTGGCAATCGCAATCACGGCGCTCTGAAGCGAAAGGGTGGTTTCCACGATGTTACGCTGCCTCGCGTCGGTTTGGTGGGGCGATCATCGAAAGTCTGTCTTCCTCGTACAAAGCGGTGATTACGGTTTGATACGCTGTGCGGGTTTGCCATCGGGCTTGGTGGCTGCGTCCGATTCCAGCGGCGTAGGACGCGCCCCCGTGCGCGAAAACTCGGCGGATGCGTCTAAGCCGCCGATCAACGCATCCAAGCGCACAAGCGCATCTTCGTTAAACTCGATATACTGGCAAATGTCGCATTTCCAGCCGTGCATCGTGGGCGCGCTCAACAATGTCCCCTCGTACACAGCCACATACGTTTCGACAGCGGGTTGCAAATAGCCCATATGACAATGTGGGCAAGTGGGGGATGGTTTGGCAGACATACGACCTCCATTTTCTAAGGTTCACCGGCGTCTATGCGCAGCATTACGACTCGTAACGGTGTCCCGCGATCACGCCCCATTGATTGGGTGGCCAATAGCGCGCGATAGCTTCTCCGATGATCCGCTCATGAGCGACCGCGCCGAACGCGCGCGAATCATGGCTGTTGTTGCGGTTGTCACCCATCAGGAAAAATTCGTCCGCGTCGATGGTGATGCTTCGATCATCGCAGCGCAGGCACGCTTCGTTCAAATATGGTTCATCGAGCAGGACACCGTTGATGTAAACGCGCGCGTCCCGAAATTCGACCGTCTCGCCGGGCAAGCCGATCAACCGTTTGATCAGCGGTGGGTCGTTCGCGTCGTTGCCGGGCGCGTTGAACACGACGACATCGCCGCGTTCTGGCGTCCCGAACAGATAGTTCAATCGGCTGATCAGCACGAACTGTCCAGTATAGAAGGTTGGTTGCATACTGGGTCCGTCGATGTAAAAGCGTACCGTCGCCAAGTTGACCAACGTGAACATCACGACCAACATGCCGAGCAGTTCAAAGAAGCCGCCCCAACTGCTTTGACGCAGACGTGGCACCCGCAGCAGCGCCGCTTCGCTGGGTCGATCTCGGTCAGCGGGCGTTGTCATAGCCGACATGCGTCAACAGCCCCCAATCTTGGATCGGGAGATAGCGAAGCAGTGCTTTCCCGACGATGAAGCGTTCGTTGACGGGTCCGAAGGCGCGCGAATCGCTGCTGTGATTGCGATTATCGCCCATCATGAAATATTCGCTCGCGCTCAGTTCCCAGCGGTTGTCGCGGCACAGCGAGACGTTGACCATGCACGGTTCGTTGATGTACGGCTCGTCGAGCGCCATATCATTGACGTAAACTTGCTGTTCGCGCAGTTCCACCACATCGCCGGGCAGCCCAATCACGCGCTTGATATAGTCTTTGTCAGGGTCGTTGGGGTAATGAAAGACGATGATATCCCCGCGTTCAGGCGTCCCGAACAGATAGTTCAAGCGGCTGACGATCAAATACTGTCCAGTGTGAAAATTTGGCTCCATGCTCTGTCCATCAACTTCATAACGCGCAGTCGCCAAATTGACCAGCCCGTACAAGACGGCGATCAACGCGGCGGTCTCCAGCAGTTCGCGGATCAGACGCAGAAAACCCTGATTTTGCAGCGATGGGCGTGGCAACAGACCAACTCTCCAGTGTGGATTGAATGTCAGCATTATAGACCGTCTTGTGCAGGGACACAATTTGGACTTGCCTGTTGGCAGCGTCCATACGGACATTTGGGTGGGATGTGCATTAAACTGGATTGGACTATAATCGATATCACAAAGTTGTTAGATCAAGAAGTGAGGCGCGCAAATTGGCTGGCGAACTGATCTTGGTCGTCGATGACGGACAAGAAAACCGTGATTTCATCGTCGAGTACATTTTGAACCCTAACGGGTATCGGTCGCTGGTCGCGCGGGACGGCAAAGAAGCGCTCGATCTCATCACCAAGCATCAACCCGACTTGATGCTGTTGGACTATCAAATGCCGCGCATGAACGGTATCGATGTCCTGAAGACTCTTTCCGCCAACAACATCAACTTGCCTGTCATTTTGATGACATTCTACGGCTCGGAAGAAATTGCCGTCGAAGTTTACCGCTTGGGCGTGCGCGATTACGTCAAAAAGCCGTTCTCCGTCGATGAAATGATGATGGCGGTCGAACGGAGTTTGGGCGAAGTGCGCATCCGTAAAGAGAAAGATGCGCTGACCGAGCGGCTGATTTTTGCTAATCGTGAGATGCAGGCGCGCGTCCAAGAACTCAACATTTTGCACAGCGTTGGTAAGTCGGTGTCGTCCCTAATGGAACTCGACCAACTGTTGATGCGCGTGGTCGATGCCGCCGTCAAGCTGACCAACGCCGAAGAAGGTTATATTTATTTAGTCGACGACGATGGCACGCTGACCGCGCGCGCTCAGAAGCGGCAGCGCGCTGCCCGTGCGGAGAGCGTCAACACGGAGGTGACCGATCCGATTTTCACGCGGATCGTGGAAACCGGACACCCGATTCTGCTCACACCCGACGCCGCGGCGCAGAATAATGGGCAGCCAACGTCGCTGGCGTGCGCGCCGCTGATGGTGCGTAATCAGGTGATTGGCATGTTAGGGACGCGCAACGTGTCTGCCAGCGCGCCTGCCTTCACTAAGCATGACGCCGCGTTGTTGAGCGCGCTCACAGACTATGCCGCGATTGCGATTGAAAATGCGCACAATGTCGCGGCGCTTAAGCAGACGCAAGAAGATGAGAAGATGCGCATCCGCGATACCTTCCAGCGGTTCGTCCCGCCACCCGTCGTCAATCAAATTTTGGCGAATCCCGACGGCGTGCGCTTGGGTGGCAACCGCCGCGAAGTCAGTATCATCTTCGTCGATCTGCGCGGCTACACGGCGTTCAGCGAGGATGCGCCGCCGGAAGATGTAATCTCTACGCTCAATAACTATCTGAGTCTCGCCGCCAACGTCATGATGTCCTACGGCGGCACGCTCGATAAGTACATCGGTGACGGGCTGATGGCGTTGTTCAATGCGCCCAACGATCAAGCCGATCACGTCTACATGGCGATGGAGGCGGCAATCATGCTTCAGCAGGCAGCGCGCCACATGAATGCCCAACGCTCCGATGCGCATACACTCATGTTCAGCGTTGGTGTCCATGTTGGGGACGCGATCTGCGGTTACATCGGCACGGAGACGGCGATGAACTACACGGCGATTGGCGATAGCGTCAACCTCGCCAAGCGACTGCAAGAAGCCGCCAAGCCGGGGCAAATCTTGATCGAACAGAGCGTCGTCACGCACTTGGGCAACATCGTACAAGCGATCCCGTTGGGCGAATTGAAAGTCAAGGGGCGCAATAAATCAGCGGTGGTCTACGAATTGCAGAGTGTGACGGAACAAGCGTAAGTAACCTCAGTTTTGGATCGCTTCACCTCACCCCCCAACCCCCTCTACGCAGTGGAGAGGGGGAGCAGGACGGCTCACGATGGATATGAAAGTCCCCTCGCCACGCAGTGGAGAGGGGGAACACAAGGCGGAAACTCCCCCTCTCTACGCAGTGGAGAGGGGGAAGGGCGGACGCATGAGATAGAATTAAGATTGGAGAACGGATAATAATAATTCTTCATTGACAGCACAACTATAGCGCTTGTTTTTAAGAGATTGTTTAGAAGGATGCCGACCGAGCAAGTTCAAGGCGATTTTACGAAGGAGGGCAAGGTTATCATCGCTGTTGCGAGTGCGTGTGCGCGACTCGTCTTCTCGAAAAACAACGTCTAAGACCCAATGACAGCTATTCTCAATGCCCCAATGAGCGCGGATAGAGGCGAGAATTAAGCTTGCTTGGGGAGGTAGACTGGTAATGTA
>DAOTUQ010000022.1:0-16376 GCA_034437055.1 Anaerolineae bacterium | reverse complement strand
TCTTGTGCCTGTTCCACCAATTTCTGTTCAAGTTCTTGCCGAGTTGTCGCCATTTCCTACCTCCTCACTTTTCTCATACTTTAGCCTACCTCTTTTTGCACTAAAGTGAAATGCACCCTGTCGTCGTAGCCGCGCAAGCTCAAAATACAGGCGACGCTGGTCGATAACGTGTCAAAATAGGGCTGGATGGTTACAAACGAGGCGCGCACCGCATCGGAGAGTTCGCCGCGCAGCCCCAATTCCGCGCTGCCGTTCTGCAACCCAACATGGACGCGCTCGAACGAGTCGAGGGCTGCGGCGGTTTCGTCCAGATAAGCGGCGTAGCGGCTGCCTTCGCCTTCGTAGACGATCAGCAGAACATCTTTGGTCAAATACTGGCTCAACATGCGCTGCCGCCCAGCAAGATTGACCAACAGCGCATCACCGGCATCGTTTATAAGGTTAAACCACACGATGCCTTGTGTGATCAAGATGATTACAACTGTGATCATGCCGACTAAAACATAGTTCCGGCGTAAGTTTGCCATATAGGAGTCGCTTTGGCTCAGGAACCCAATATGAGTTCAGCTTCATCATGTGTATAGCAATTATATTACGACAGATTACGAGCTAGGACAACATCTCAACGCTCAAAATTCATGAAAAATTCGCGTCTTTAAGCATGTCATCAAGCGTAAACGCCGCCCCGCGCGCCAAGGCTGCATCGAGCGCCGCTCCATCCATGCGCGTGCGCAGCGCGGGCAGATCGACCCGCTCGATTTCGGTACGGATGCTGGCATCGCTCGCGGGATGGTTCATGATCAGCCCGAAATACAGCGCGGTCGTTTCGAGGTCGCCCTGCGCAAGACGGATTTTCGCCATCACCGCGAGATTGCTGGTTTGGGCGAATTCACTTTGGATCGCGCGCGCGATCTGGACGCCTTCGTTCAACGGTAGCCACGCCGCCTCGATCTGATTGAGATTGACATAGGTCGCTGCCACCGCGCCAAGCCCAATCGACAGCGTATACTGGTCGTCCAGCTCACGTGCCATGCGCACAGCCTCTTGGTTGTAGTGCAGCGCGCGCGCATGATCGCCCATATCGTCCATCAACTGTCCCAAATTGGAAATATTCATCGAGACGCCGCGCTTGTGACCGACTTCCGTCATGATGGCGAGACTGTCCTCGAAGTACACGCGCGCAGTTTCAAAATCGCGTTCATAACGGTTAACAATCCCCAGATTCATCAGCGTAATCGCTGTGCCACTGCGGTCGCCCATGACGTGCTTGAGCAGCAGACTTTCATTATAGAGCGCGCGCGCTTTGCCATAATCGCCCTGTGCCATCTCCACCGCGCCCATATTGCCGAGCAACAGCGCGATCCCGAACGAATCGCCCAGTTCGCGGCGCATGATCAGCGCATCGTTCCAATAAGCGCGCACAGCCTCATAATGCCCGCGATCATATTCCAGCGCACCCAGCATCGTCAGCGCCCACGCCGCGCGCACGCGGTCGTCAATGGCGCGCGTGATCTCCAACGCTTCGCGCGCGCGCTGTTCGCTCAGGTCGATATCGCCGCGCCGCAGCGCCGAATTAGCGATCAACTGTAAACTGAGCGCGATCAAGCGTTGACCTGCGCGCGGATCGCCCTCGAAGGCGCGCGCGGCATCCAGCGCCCGTTCGCCCCACAGCGCCGCCGCCGCGTGTTCGCCGCGCTGAAACAGCGTGTTCGCCATCAGGGTAAGAGCATAGATGCGCGGTTCGCCCGGCGGCAATTGGTCGATTGCCGCCTGTAAGGTTTGGATCGCGCCTTCGTAGTCGCTGCGCTTTTCGAGGCTCTCGCCCAAGCCCACGAGGGCGCGCGCATCGTCGGGCGCGAGCGTGCGGACGCGCTCGAAGTACGCCGCCGCCTCGACGAAACGGCTGGTGCGATTGGCTTGCTCACCTGCGATCAGCGCGTAGTGGATTTCTTTCGTCGCGTCGCCCGCCGCGCGCCAATGCTCTGCCAACGTGGCAGCGTAAGCGCTATCGTCAGGATAGGCACGCTCGATAGCGCCCGCGATTTGCCCGTGCAGCGCGGCGCGTTCTGCATCGGCGAGGCGGTCGAGCAGCGCGGCGCGCAGCTTATCGTGGCTGAAACGCCAGCGTCCGTCCGCCACATCCAGAACGGCGGCATCGGCACAATCGAACAACCATGTTTCAGTGTCAAGAGCGGATGCGCTGTCGTCGGCAAGCCTGCGCAGCGTGCGCAGCGTGCGCAGATCGATCTCGCGTCCGGCGACGGCGGCGGCGCGCAAGAGCGGCTGATGTGACGCAGGGACGCGCTCGAGGCGGCGCTCGATGATGGCGCGGATGCCACCGCTGACGATGCGCGCAGGCAGTGTATCCGCGCCGACGGCGTTCAAACTGCCCGCTTCTTCCGCCAGCGCGCGCACCACCTCGACCACGAAAAAGATGTTGCCCTCCGTCTCGCGCTGAATCAGGTCGATCACGGGCTGCGCGCCACCCGCCGCGCCCAACATCGCTTGACTGAGCGCGGCGATGCCATCGGGCGTCAGGCGCTCCAGCTTCATCGGGTTCGCCAACGTCAGCCTGTCCGGCAGATCGGGCGCGTCATCATCGCGGTATGTGCCGACGATCATCAGCCGCGTTTCCGCCGCGATGCGCGTGAGCGCCGCAACCAGTGGCAGGCTGTCGTCCGCCCATTGCAAATCTTCGAGAATCAGCAGAATCGGGCGCGTTTGCCGCTGGAACAGGTCGATCAGCGTGAGTGTCAGACGTTGAGCGACGGCTGCACCCGTCAATTCCGGCACGGCGGGAATGACGCGGTCGAGCAGCGCCTCGATATCGGGGACAAACTCGCGCAAGATACCCGCTTCGAGATCGGACAGCGCCGCCGACAGCGCCAAGCGGCGGACGGGCGCGCGCCAAACTTGATACGGCAAGCCGCCGTCTTCGACCGCTTGCCCGCGCACGACCGTTGCGCCGCGCACAAGTGCCAGCGTCCGCAGTTCATCGACTAAGCGCGACTTGCCGACGCCGCTTTCGCCGCCGATCAACCACGCGCTGCCGCGCCCCTCGGCGTGTGCAACCTCTAGCGAGCTGGTCAACCGCTTTAATTCGTCAGTGCGCCCAATGAATGCCGCCGCTTGCAAGAAGCTCTCGCGCACGGCATGACTTTCGGCGCGCGGCGCGTCGCCCATGAAGCGATACAGGGCGGCAATCGCAGCGTCGGCGCTCGGATAGCGCGTCTCCGGCTTTTTATTCATCAGCCGCGCGATCACGTCGATCAATGACGGCGGCGATGCGGACGATGTATCCGACGACATGATCGCGGCGGGTGCGCCCGTCGGCGCAAATATGCTCATCAGCTCATTGATGATCAGCGTCGGGGCATCGTCATCCAGCGTAGCAGCGAAATCGGCGGACGGATGTGCGGGCGCGCTGACGGGTTCAGTCTCGGTCGTGAGTTTTTCGAGCGCGGTTTGCAAGGCGTTTAAGTCGGGTTCGGTGCTGAGGACATCGCGGATCAACTGCTGTACATCGAGGTTGTGAAACGGATGCTGCCCAACGATGATTTCGTAGCCCATCACGCCAAGCGCGTACAAATCCGTCGCCTCGCTCAACGGCGCACCCAACAGCGCTTCGGGCGCGATATACGCCAGCGTCCCGGCGGTATCTGTGTTCGCCCAATCTTCGCGCGCGAGCGCCAAGCCAAAGTCCACGACCTTAACCTGATCGCCCTGCGTGACCAAGACGTTCGCGGGCTTGAGGTCACGATGGAGGATGCCGCGTCGATGCAAATACGCCAGCGCCTCCAAGATTTCGATCAACAGCCGGACGCGCTCCATGAGCGGCATCGCGGCGGCGGCACTCGTTAGGGTACGCGCGCCCACAATCAAATCCATCGTCAGATAGGGCTGGCGCTCACCGGACGGCTGATCGGACGCGCTCGGCTCGTCGAAACCGTAATCCAATACGCTGACGATGTGCGGATGGCGCAGCGATGCCACGGTGCGAAATTCTTGTGCCAATGCCAACTGCGAGTCGGTCTGCGCTTCGGTACTGCCCAAAGGCTGATCCGCGCGCGTCAACACCTGCTTGAGCGCGACGATCTCGCCCGTCAGCCGATCTTGGGCGCGAAAGACCGCGCCCATGCCGCCATGTCCGATCTCGTCGAGAAGTTGATAGCGATAGTCGATCATGTGGTTTATTCTGATGAAATGGGATGCGAATGGCGACGATGATAATCTGAGACGCCCGCGTGCGCCACTTGTGGCGTGCCAATCCATCACGCTATCGCATCAAATTTTAATCCCTTCGTACCAAGTCATGACGGCGAACGATCTATAGTGTTACGCTGGCTCGTCTTCACTTGCCCTCGCTGATTCCATGAACATCGTTGCCGCCTTGCTGGGCAGCACGAAAAATACCGCGAGGACAAGGCTCACCACCAGACTCAACATTGGGCTAACCAACGCCACCCACAACGCGCCGCGATAGAAGAAGGATTCAACCGAATACTGGCGGGTAATCTGCGCAGTGAGGTTGAGATCGGTTTTGGCGGTGAACAAACGGTTATTGTGCGCGACCTAGCGCCACAACAGATTGAAAAAGATCGTCACGATCAAGAACCACCCGGTATAGACGATCACGGCGATGCCTTGATCGTGGTGCTGCAAATATTCCGCGACCAGCGCCGTCGGGAATGGCAGCAGCGTCACGCCGAGCAGCAGCAGATTGTTATCGCTGCGCCGAATCACCGTGAACCGCCGATGGTGGTTGATTCACGGGACGAGGATGAACAAGAAACTGGCGAAGAACGCCAGAAAATTGGGCTAGCGTTCGAGCAGCAGCGTCGCCAAGCCGACTTCATCTGCCAATTCGACCGACGGCACGCGGATATCCAGCACCAGCAGCGTGATCGCAATCGCAAAGACGCCAGCGCTGAACGCCTCGATGCGTCCGGTTTCTTTTTCAGACTCGTGATGGGGAATGGGAGTCTGCATCTGTTCGCCTCTCATGTGATTTGACGCACTCAGCGTATCAAACTAAAATGCGATGCGAAAGTAGTCAAGGGTTTGGGTTCGGAAGCTGTATTGGCGCTGGTTTCCGACAAGTGGACAATCCAAATCATCCATGCGGTCTTCGATGGCGCGCATCGCTATGGCGAACTACGCCGCGCGATTCCCACCATCACGCGCAAGATGCTGGCACAGCGACTGCGCGAATTGGAGCGGAACGGCATTCTCAGCCGCCATGATTACGAGGAAATGCCGCCGCGCGTTGAATATGCGCTCACACCCACTGGCGAGTCATTGAGCGCCGAGATCGCCGCGCTGTGCCACTGGTCGAAGCACTATTTGCCCATCGTCGAAGCGGCGCGCCGCGAGTATGACGCGCGTGCAGCCACGCCTGCCGCCGTAATGTAGGCGCGGATCGAACGATTCATTTCAGAAACCGCTCCACCATATCCAGCAGCCCCGCGATGATGCGCTCCGCCGGATAATTCATGCTGTACCGCTGAAAGCGCAGCGTGCGCGTACTCAGCATCAGATACAGCACGTCGGTGGCGTACTCCACGTCCAACACTTGATCGCCGTCGGCGTGCGCGGTGTCGAGCGAGAAATTTCCGCGCACATCGTTGGCGGTCAGATCGTGGCTGTGCAGCGCCTGTGACAGCAAGCCGCGAATCGTCTGCCGCCACCAAAAATGCGCCTGATGTTCGATCACGGTGTCTGCGGTCGGATTCAGCATCGTTTCGTTGCGAAGCACGAACGCTGCCACCTCGCCCAAGAACCAGCGCAGATTTTCACGCGCACAGGTATTCGTGCGCATCTGTGCCAGCGCGCGATTTTGTAGGTCGCGCTGGTCGGCGTCGAGCAAGGCATAACACAGCGCCTCTTTGCTCGGAAAGTGGCGATACAGCGTGCCTTTGCCGACGCCCGCCGCTTGCGCGACCGCCGACATCGACACGGCATCGACGCCCGCTTCCTCGAACAAGCGCGCCGCCGTCTGCAACAATAAATCGTGGTTCTTCACGGCGTCGGCGCGCGTCGGGCGTGGGTCAATTAGGATCAGAGAATCATCGTTCATGGTCTGGTTGGTTTAACCGTTTCGCTATTCAATCATTATATGATGAATGCGCGTTCTCAGAAAGGACAATACACTCATGCTCACGCCCGAACGTCGCCAAACGTACATCAGCACGATTGCCGATTTCCCCGCCACGCTCGACACCCTGATCGCTGGATTGACGCCGGAACAACTGAACACTGCCTACCTGCCGAATGAATGGACAGTCGCGCAAAACATCCATCATCTGGCGGATTCGCATCTCAACAGCTTCATCCGTTTCAAGTTGATCCTGCTCGAAAATCATCCCCCCGTCAAAGGCTACAATCAAGACGATTGGGCGCGCAGTGCCGATTACGGCGTGCCGATTGCCGCGTCGTTGGACATTTTGCGCGGGCTGCACGCCCGTTGGGCGGCGCTGCTGCGCTCACTCAGCGACGGGGATTGGGGGCGCACGGGGACACATTCGGAGAATGGTGAAATCAGCCTCGACGATCTGCTGCTCACCTACCACAACCACTGTCACGCGCACATCGATCAGATCACACGCACGTTGGCGGCAGGTAAATAGAAAATGTAGTTCATGATAAAGACCTCGCCCCCCGATTGCGCTCCGTACTGCAAAAGGGGAGATAGCCCACCAAACGCCTCCCCCTCAGCCGGTACGACTGAGGGAGTCGGGGGGTGAGGTTGCTTTTATCTAGGACGACTCCCTACATTCCGATGATCGGCTGCGGCGGCGTCTTGACGACCAGCAACCCCTTGAGCATCTTTTCTAACGCCATCGTATGCGCGTCTAAGCCACGACTGCGAAAGAACGACGTATCGCTGTGCCAGCCATCGGCATCGTAGGCGATTTGATGCGTGTCGTTGTCGCCCCTGAAGGTCGCGTCGAAGCTCACGATGCGCATCCGATCCGACTCGTCGGCGTAGCGTTTTGCCTTTTCGATGTCGCTGACCACGTTCTGACCGGGAGCATACGGCAGCGGCGCACGCTTGAGCATCGGGCGCAGTCGTTTTTCCAGCGCCATGATGTGCGGACAAATGCTGTACGTGCGGAAACCGGCACAGCTACAGTCCCATCCGTCCGGGCTGAGGGTGATCCGATAGTCGTTGTTGTCGCCGTGAAATTCAACGACCAAGTTGTTGAATGTCACCCGTTCGGGTTCGGCGGCGTATAGTTTAGCTTTCTCGATTTTGCCGATCATACCGTAATCCATGAGCAATTTACCCTTTCTACTGGGATTGAACGAAAGACAAACAAAAAGCACGCGGCGTTGTTGATGCGCCCGCGTGCTTTCGTGGACTAGCGAAGGTCTCGCTTTGAAGATGTTTTAAGAGAATCAACTTCACGTCGCTGTTATGTCCGTCGTTTTGCGTATTTATTACAACTAGTTTATGCGCATTTTAAGCGTGTGTCAACAAATGACGGTGAAAGTCACGATGTCGGCGGCATGTCTATCGCGGCGCGTCCTGACCCACTAAAGATCACAATTCTCTCATATTTGTTTCAAAAAAGATGTGCTATCATGTTTTTTATCGATAAACGAGTGAAGGGGAGGTGATCAGTGAGTATCAGCAGTCTTTTGGGGGTGTCCCAAAGCTAGCTCCACCTTCTGAGGTGGGCACCCTCGCTACGGCGACGCCCCCTTAAGCACCGTTAAAAGACCGCCGGAGACTCTACTCCGGCGGTTTCGTTTTATTTAGGCGACTCGACGCCCGATTGACTTATTGGGATTCAACCTACATCTCAGCCGCTATAGGGTCAGTTTGTCGAGCGACGGTGCCACCATCAACCGCCAAATGGTTCGGATTGATTCACACTCATGAATCATCGTCTAGGCGCGATGATTGTCGATCTCGTCGAAGCTCGCGCCGAAGATATAGGGGTTGCGCGGCAAGAAGTCGTGCGGAAAGCCCATGTCGATCTTGGACACCCCATCCAAGCGCGCCCACTGCTCCGGCGTCAGCGTCCATTCTAGACACGCCACGTTATCATCCAACTGCTTGACCGTTCGCGCGCCCAAAATCGGGAGCATCTGCGCGGCGGGCTGCTGACGCACCCAGTTGATCGCCACCTGTGCCATTGAATGCCCCGTTTCTTGGGCGATCTGCTGCACTTCCATGACAATCTTCGTCGTGCGTTCGCTCATCTGAAACTGGTCGGCGTTGACGCGCGTTGGTTCGTTCGGCTTCGTGAGGAATTTCCCCGTCAAGATACCCGCGTCGAGCAACCCCCACGGCAGCACCGCCATCCCCCAATGCCGCGCCATCGGCAGCAGCGCCCGCTCGACCGAGCGCCCCGTCAGCGAGTAGGGAATTTGCAAGCCGACGAAGCTCGACCAGCCACGCAGTTCCGCCACCGCGTTCGCCTCCGCCACGATCCAATCCGGCGTATCGGAGATGGCGATATAGGTTACCTTGCCCTGCCGCACCAGATCATCCAGACCGCGCAGGACTTCATCGACCGGCGTCATGTAATCCCAAGCGTGCAAATAGTACAAGTCGATGTGATCGGTCTGGAGGCGCTTAAGGCTGCGTTCAACCGACTTCATCATATTCTTACGACTGTTGCCGCCGCCGTTGGGATGGGTATCATCCGGCTTGGTCAGCGTGTATTTGGTGGCGACCACATAATCGTCGCGCCGCCCCGCCAAAAATTCGCCCAAAAAGTCTTCGCTCGTGCCATCGGTATAATTGACCGACGTATCGATGAAGTTGCCGCCCACATCCGTGAAGCGGTCGAACATCGCGCGGCTTTCGTCCTTTGACGCGCCCCAGCCCCATGTTTCACCAAACGTCATGGTTCCCAAGCACAATTCCGAGACGCGCAAACCGCTCTTGCCCAACAATTTGTAACGCATCGCCATTCATCCTCATTAGATCATCATCGAGATAGGACTTATAGGGGCGTGGCACGCCGCGCCCACCGCACAGCTCTTTCGCATTAACCATAGCGCGATCTCAGCATCGCGCATCCTGTACGGACGATGAGGACGAAGTTCCGCCTAAAGTCCCTTGACGCGCGTGAACTGCCGCGCCGATCAGCACGACTTCATCACCCAACGTCGAAATGCTGATCAGATCGTCTGGGCAGAACGCCGGATGCGTCAAGTTCGCGCGGATCGTGGTCAGCAGCGGCGCGAACCAGATATCGCCTAACGCCGTCACGCTCCCGCCCAAGACCAACGCCGCTGGATTGAACAGATGCAGCAGATTGGCGATGCCGAGTCCGAGCCAGCGCGCCGCCGTGCGGACAATATCGAGCGCGAAGGCGTCACCCGCCAGCGCCGCCACGCCGACAGCTTTCCCGTCCACAATGGCGACGCCGCGCAAACTGGACTTTACGTCCGAAGTGACTAATCCGGCGCGCGCCGTCTCCCCCAACGCCGTTCCCGACGCCAGTTCTTCAAGCCGCTGCACGCGCCCGTCGGGGAGCATGAACCGCTGATGTCCCGGCTCAATCGCCAGCCCGCGCGCGCCCGTGAACAGCGTCCCGTCGATCATTGCGCCGCCGCCGATGCCCGTGCTGATCGTCATGTAAATTAGCGGGTTCGCCCCCGCGCGCGCCCCCCGATGATATTCCGCCAATGCGCCCAAATCGCCGTCGTTGCCCATGTAAACGGGGACACCGCCGAACGCCGCGCTCAACAGCGCGCCGAGCGGGACATTCGACCAGCCGGGCAAGTTCTCGGAGCGCAAAATCACGCCGTTGGGCGCATCTTGCGGCGCGGGCGCAGCGATGCCGATGGCGTCCGGTTGCATCCCGGTGGGGATTGCGGCGCGCCCGGTGGCGATCAGCCGTGCGATCACGGCGTCTTGTCCATCGGTCACGCGCGTAGGCTGTTCGCCACGCTGGATCAAGCGATCATCGACGAACCACGCGGCGCGCGTCCGTGTCCCGCCGAAGTCGAGCGCGAGGATATTCATGCGGGCGGTCTCATCAGAAAATAAGGCGAAGTCATGCCGATGCAGCGTTCACAGCGCGTTGATCCGGTCGTACAAGGCGCGATTCGGCAGCAAACGATCCATTTTTTCGAGCGTTCCGGCGTGGATTTCCACGATTCCCCGTCGCACAATCAACACCCCAACGCCAAAGTCCTCTTTCAACAGCCGAAACGCCAAATCGCCCATGTTCGCCGCCATCACGCGGTCGGTGTGCGTCGGGGTGCCGCCGCGCTGGGCGTGTCCCAAGCGAATATCACGGACGCGAATCGCCGTCCATTTGGGGATATCATCGACCAACGTCCGCGCCGCCTTCACACCCTCGCTGAGGACGAGCAGCGCGTAGCCGTCACGTTTGACCGCCCCTTCGAGGCGCGCGCCGAGCCATTCATCCTTGTATTCGTATTCGGGGAGCAGCACGGCATCCGCGCCCGCGCCATGCGCCACAGCCAGCGCCAGATAGCCGCTGTCGCCGCCGAGCGTCTCGACGGTGAAAATCCGTCCGGGCAGCGCGTTGGCGGTTGCGCGCGCGCCATCGATGGCGTGATAGGCGAAATTGCAGGCGCTGTCAAAGCCGAGCGTGTAATCCGTTCCCGGCACATCGTTATCAATCGTCGTCGGGATGCCAACGCATGGTACACCCCACGCCTCCATCAGCGGCAAGATGTAACGCAGCGTGCCGTTGCCACCGAATAAGATCAGGGCGTCGATCTGCCGCTGTGCAATGGCGGCTGTGAACACCGCTTGGGCATCGGCGCGCGCCAACACGGGATCGCGGCTGGACGGCAGCAACGATCCGGGCAGCGCCGCGAACGGCAGCGCCATATTCGGCGTGATCTCGATGATATCGCCGTTCAGGACAGCGGGCAGCCCGCCGCGCGCGCCTAGGATCGTATCGCCCGCCGCTGCCGCGCGCCGCGCGATGTGCCAGATGGCAGCATTGATGCCCGGCGCGTCGCCGCCGCTGACAGCTAACAAAATTCTCATCTAAACTCCCCGATCCTCAGAAATCTAACGAACTCAACTGCGCGTAACTCAGATTGTACCAGCGCGTTGGAAAACGACACCCTCGCGCGCAACGGGGGCGTCATTCACCTTTTCGTTTGAAATGCACAATAAGATGGGAGAACAGATTCGATGAACGGTTTGTCTCGGCGTAACTTTCTGAAGGGCAGCGCGGTCGCAAGCGGCGGACTCTTGACCTTCAATTCGATTTGGGGCTTCAGCCGCGTGTTCGGTCAGGAAATGGCGAACGACGATCTCCAGACCATCATCAACCTCGCCTCGACGGCGGAACTGTTCGCCACCACCCACTACCTCGCAGCCATCAACGGCGCGGCGGACATGGGCTTGGGCGAAGTGCAGGTCAACTATCTGAAGGCGGGCTTCGCGGCGGAACAAGATCACCTCGAACTGCTGATGAGCTTGGGCGCGACCCCCGTCGTGACCGAATTCTATGTCCCACCGACCCTGTTCAGCGATGTCGAGCTGTTCAGCGCGATCACCGAAGTGGCAGAAACCGCCTTCGTTGCCGCCTACCTCGCCGCCGTCCGCATCTTCTCGATGTCGGCTGAAACCACCCCGTTTGCCGTGACCTGCGCGCAAATCGCGTGTGTTGAAGAGACGCACCGCGCCCTCGTCCGCCAAATCGGTGGTCGTCTGGCGAATGACCAGTCGTATGCGCAATATAATGCGTTCAACGTCTCCAGCGTCGTCCCCACCCTGCAACCCTTCCTTGATGGATCGGGCGATGGCTTCGTTGGTCCGGTTGCGCCCCCGACGGCGGATGATATCGCCGCCGTGCGCGCTGACCTCGAAATGATCGGCTTCGCCACGGGTGTGCCGTTCGCCGCGATGACGGAAATGCCCGCGTAATTTGACCCATCCCCCGACGGTCAAGTAGCAAAATCAAATAACTTTACACGACGGCGAGCAGCGATGGATCGCCGTCGTGTTTAATTCATCCGTTTATCTCTGCGTTGATCTTCTGGCGGTAGCCATCCGCACGATCCCCCACGCGATCAGCAGCGCGACGCTGAACGCGGGCAGCACCCAACCGAGATCGGGTTGCAGCGGCGGCAGATCGGACGTGACGGCGTGCGGTTCGAGGCGCACGACCGTGACGCGGCGCGCGATATCGATCAGGTCGTGTTCGTCGGCTTTGTCGCGTCCTGTGCGGTGTGCGATGATCGCATCGTAGACTGACGGCGCGGGACGCCGAAACAAGCGCAATGCCCGCAGTGCCTCACCCTCGTTCGTGACGATTTCCGCGCACGCGCTGGTCGTCGCGCTGCCCTGTTGGGTGACGACAGACGGATGCTCGTGGGCGTTCTGTACCCAGTGGGCGCGTTCGCCCCAACCGGACAAAATATACATTTTGCTGCCGTGCGTGCGGTACTCGACGGGGGTGTAGCGCGGCAATCCGCTTTTTCGCCCGCGTGTAACGAGAATCATGATGTGGACGCGGTTCGCCAGCGCGCCCAAGCCCAAACGATATAACAGCACGGGCGAACGCAGCAGCCAGCGCGTCACGCCTTGGGGGTAGGGCAGCCACATCAATGAGGGTTCTGATTGCATTACGATCCGCCTTCCATCATGCCATTCGATTATAGCACAGGCGGAAAAGCACAGGACTATCTACCCATAAAACGCTGCACCGCTTCGAGGTCATGCGCGCCCGCCATCGGACCCATTTTCGTGACCGCCAGCGCGCCGCACGCACAGCCGAAACGCGCCGCCACTTCGGGCGCATCGCCCGCCAGCCAGCGCGCCAAGAAGCCCGCCGCGAAGCAGTCGCCCGCGCCCGTCGGATCGATTTCTTCGACAGCGTATGCCGGAATCGCGTCCGCGCGCACGCCGTCCGCCGTCCGCTGAAACACAACCGCGCCCGCTTTGCCGCGATGGATGACGACGATGCGTCCCGGCTTGCCCGCGAACAAGCGCCCGACTGCGAAGTCAAGTTCCGTCTCGCCCGTCAGCGTCAGCGCCTCTGCGTCCGTCGGCATCAGCACGTCGGCAGCGTCCACGAACGGCGCGAAGCGCGTCCGCGCGCGCGCTGCATCGATCAACTGTGGACGGATATTGGGGTCGAAGCTGATTTTCGCGCCCGCCTCGCGCGCGATTTGTACGGCGCGCAAGCCGAGTTCATACGCGCCGTCGCTCATCGACAGCGCCGATCCCATGATGTGCAGGCATTTTAGCCCGTCGAACAGGGCGCGCGTATCGTCGTGATCGAGCAGAGCGACGTTGAGCTGTCCGGCGGCGGCGTGGCGCGCATGGAACACATATTCGCGCGATCCATCGGACGCATACGCAATGAATGCCACGCCCGTAGTGTAGCCGGGCAAAATGTGGACGCCGCGCGTATCGACGCCATCGTGTTCAAGCTGACGCAGCTGACATTTGCCGAACCAGTCGTCGCCAATCGCGCCGATGGCAGCCGCGCGGACACCCAAACGCGCCGCTTGGACGGCAAAGATGAATGGCGCGCCGCTCGGATACGGACCGATAAACGGCGCGGGCTGGTCGAGCGGCTGATCGACGGTGGTACGCATGACTTCGACGAGGGCTTCGCCAAAGGTGAGCAGGTCAAGGGACATGGGATTTACCTACAGGGGGAGATGGACGACACGATTTTCGTATTCATCGGGCAGACTCGCGCTGACAGCAACCGCAAGCTGCTCGACAATCGCGCCAATCGGCTTGTCGCGCGTGATGATTAAGCCTGGCATTGGTTTATTTGTACGCAGACGCTCATTCGCAAACTCGATCATCGTTGCGCGATCATTGCTAACAACGATCCGTCCCGCTTGTGCTGCCCATTCCAGAATATCTGGGTCACTTTGACTCATCAAATCGGCGTCTTGGACGCGCAGCACATCGAGATCGGGCAGTTCTTTTATCAAGCCGGCGATAATCTGCTTGTCGTAGCCTTCATCGAACAACAGGCGAATTGTCATTTAGCCACTGGCTCGTGGCGTTTTTGAATTCGTGCTTTCAGTTCATCCATCGGGAACCGCGCGCGCATTTCACGTTCAAGTTCGTCCCCGCGCTGTTCCCGCGCCGCCAAGTAGGCATCGACGGACTCTCGGTTGCGCAGATAGTAGGCGATCACACCGTAGACATCGCTTAAGGTCAACGTGTCGTAATTCTCCGCGATGACTTCTGGCGTCATGCCGTGATTGAAAACGTTGACCACCGTATCGATGGTGACGCGCGTCTTGACCACGCGCACGACGCCGCTTTCATCGATGCGCAACGGCACCGCGTAGTCGTTGATCACAAAGTCCATCGTGCGCCTCCATGCGAATAGCTGTCTAAAAATTATATCATCATCCGCCCATTTCTCCCGCGCCGATGATGGCAGTGACCAAGCCCTCGACCGTCGCCGCCGCGCGCGGCACGTCCGCGACGGCGCGCCCGCGCAGCATCACCACCATCCGATCCGCGACCTCCATTACGTCTTGCATCGTGTGGCTGATCAGGATCACCGGGATGTTCTGTTCGCGCAATGAGCGAATCAGCGACAAGACCTTGCGCTGTTCCGGCACGCCGAGCGCCGCCGTTGGTTCGTCCATGATCACGAGGCGCGCGTTCCAGTACAGCGCCCGCGCGATGGCGACGGCTTGCCGCTGCCCGCCGGACAGGCGCACGAGTTTTTGTTTCAGCGATGGGATGTGAATATCCAAGCGCTCCAAGACTTTCGCCGCCTCGGAGCGCATGAATTCGTCATCCGTCACCGGAATCACGCCGAACGCGCGCCGCTTGCGCTCTTTGCCCAGAAACACATTCGCACCGATATCCAGATTCTCTGCCAGCGCCAAATCTTGATAGATCGTCTCGATGCCCGCGCCACGAATGTCGGCGGGCGAGCGTCCATGAATCGCCACGCCGTCGAAGGTGATCGCGCCTTCGTCCGGCTGATACACGCCGCTGATGCACTTGATCAGCGTCGATTTGCCCGCGCCGTTGTCGCCCAACAGCGCCACGACTTCGCCCGGATAGACGACGAAATCCACCTTGTCCAGCGCGGTCAAGCCGCCAAAATATTTGGACGCCCCTTTGACGTGAAGCAGGGGCGTGCGCTCGGTTGTTTTAGCGTCCATGCAGCGCCGACTCCTGTCTGCGCATGATCAGCTCTTGCGCTTGATTGACCAAGACCGCGATGATGATGACACAGCCCACCACGATGAACTGCCACAAGCCGTCAATCGCCAGAATCACGAGTCCGGTTTGCAGCACCGCGATGATCAGCGAACCGACCACCGTCCCGCTGAGTTTGCCCTCGCCGCCGAACAGACTGGTTCCCCCGATCACGACCGCCGCCACCGAATCGAGCAGCGCCGACTCGCCCGCGTTGGGCGACCCGGCGGTGAAGCGAAAGACATGCAGCACGCCCGCCATGCCCGCCGTCAGCGCCGCGAGGATGTAGACCCACGTCAGATGGCGCGTGACGTTGATGCCCGCGCGCCGCGCGGCTTCGGCGTTGCCACCAATGGCGTAGGTGTGCCGCCCGAACTGCGTCCGCGCCAGCACGAACCCGAAGATAATCAGCATCAGCACGACGAACAAGACCGGATACGGGAGCAGACGCTGCACGATGCGAAGCTGCTGTCCGGTGACCTCTGCTGGCAGACTGAACCAGTACAACTGTCCCGTGTCGGGCAGCGAATAGAGCAAACTGCCGTTGCCGATGGCGCGCAGCGAGTCGCGCAGCGCGGCGGGCAAGTCCCCGACGACGTTTTGCCCGTCGGTGAGCAAGAACGCCGCTCCGCGCACGATGCCAAACATGCCCAAGGTGGCGATGAAGGGCGGCACTTTCACGCGCGTGATCAGCGCACCGTTGATGATGCCCGGTATCAACGCCACCGCCAGCCCCGCGAACACGCCCAACGTGATCGACAGCGAAACGTCCATCCCACCGTTGGCAAGGTTGCGCATGGTCGTCGCGCTGATCACGGATGCCAAGCCGACTGTCCAGCCGATGCTGAGATCGATGCCACCCGTGACGATCACATACGTTTGCCCAATCGCCATCAACATCACGAGCGTACTGGCGACGAGGATATTGCCAAAATTGCGCACGGACAAGAAGCCTTGTCCGGTGGCGGAGAAGAAAATAATCAGCGCCAATAAGAACAGCCATGACCAGAGTTGTGCCAATAATTTCAGCGCGCGGTTGCGGGGTGTCAAGCCAGCGGTCGCGGCGCGGGCGGCAGTCGTCATACATGCCTCTCAATCGATGATGAACGAAAAGAATTTTAACGCAGAGAACGCAGCACGACAGAGCGCGCAGAGAAATACATCCAGGCAATCTCTCCGCGTCTCTGCGTTGGTTTTTCTCGGTGCGAGGTGTCCGTCAAGAAAGTAGATAAAA
>DAOTUQ010000021.1:0-2138 GCA_034437055.1 Anaerolineae bacterium | reverse complement strand
CAATGTACGTTATGCTTATGGGGATTAAAATACACGCTCCCATTTGATGAAGGTTATGCCGTGCCGCGCATTTTTGACAACATCACCGACCAGCTTCAATCCGCCCTTGTTCGCACGCTCGACCATGCCGAACGTGCGGATTTCTGCGTGGGCTATTTCAATTTGCGTGGGTGGCGATTGCTCAGTCCGCGCATCGAAACGTGGCGGGGCGACGAGTCCAGCCGGGTGCGGTTGCTAATCGGGATGCACCGCACACCGCAAGAAGACATTCGCGCCTTGTTCAGCCTCAATCGCGCCGACGAGAGCGGATTGATCGATAACACGCAGTTGGTGCGCCTGAAACGGCAGATCGTCGAGGACTTCCGCCAGCAGTTGATGTTGGGCGCACCGACAAACGCCGATGAGCAAGGACTGCGCGATCTCGCACGCCAACTGCGCGAAGGCAAGTTGGTTGTGAAGCTGTTCCTGCGCTATGCGCTTCACGCCAAGTTGTATCTGCTGCATCAGCCGACCAATTATAGTGCCCCGATCCATGCCTACCTCGGCAGCAGCAACCTGACCTTTTCGGGCTTGTCGGGCAATGGCGAACTGAATACCGAAGTCACCGATACCGATGCGACGACGAAACTGGCGGCATGGTTTGAAGATCGCTGGCAGGATCGGGGCTGTCTGGACATCACGCAGGACTTGATTCAGGTTATTGATGAAAGTTGGGCGCGTGAAGAAGCCCTGACGCCTTATGAAGTCTACCTGAAGATGGCATATCACCTCGCGCAGGAAGCGATTGCCGGACTGAGCGGCGAATTCAAGCTGCCCAGTGAGATCGCCGCGATCCTGTTCGATTATCAGTCCGCAGCCGTCCAGATCGCCGCGCATCACCTGAACAAGCGCGGCGGCGTGCTGCTGGGCGATGTCGTCGGGTTGGGCAAGACGCTGATGGCGACGGCGCTGGCTCGCATCTTTCAGGATGACTATGGCTATGAAACGCTGATCCTGTGTCCCAAGAATCTTGAAAGGATGTGGCGCGAATACGTCGCCGACTATCGTCTCGTCGCCCATGTCCTGCCAATCAGCAAGGTGGTGCGCCAACTTCCAGAACTGCGCCGTTATCGCTTGATCATCATCGATGAGAGCCACAACCTTCGCAACCGTGAGGGGCAGCGCTACGGCGTGATCCGCGATTACATTGAGGCGAATGAGAGCAAGGTGATCCTGCTTTCCGCCACGCCCTACAACAAAAGCTATCTTGACCTGTCGGCGCAGCTTCGCCTGTTCATCCCCGAAGATCAGGACATCGGTATTCGTCCCGAACGGTATATCGGCGAGATCGGCGAACTCGAATTCACGCGGCGGCATCAGGCAAATACACGCTCGTTGGCGGCATTCGAGAAAAGCGAACATGCCGACGACTGGCGCGACCTCATGCGCCTCTATATGGTGCGGCGTACGCGCAGCTTCATCATCAACAACTACGCCGAAACCGACTCGACCAATGGGCGATCCTTCTTGCGGCTGCGCGATGGACGGCTGTCGTATTTCCCGGTGCGCGTGCCGAAAACCGTCGGTTTTGCGACGAACGATCAGTTCGTCCGCATGTACTCGGATGACGTGGTGACGTGGATCAACCTGCTCAGCCTGCCGCGCTACGGGTTGGGACAGTATGTGTCGGAGAAAGCCGCTAAAAGCGCCAATGCCGACGAAAAGAAGTTGCTCGACAACCTCTCGCGGGCGGGCGAACGGCTGATGGGATTCTGCCGCACCAATCTATTCAAGCGGCTGGAGAGCAGCGGCGCATCCTTTCTGCAATCCATCGACCGCCATATCCTGCGTAATTACGTCTATCTCCACGCGATTGAAAATGACCTGCCGCTGCCGATTGGCACACTCGATGCGGATACCATCGATCCGAACGCCGAGGATGAGGATGAAGACTCGATTCTGACAGCGGACGATGTGGACGAGAACGGCGGCGAAGCCAATGCAGTACAGGTGGAGCAAAGCGGCGACACGACTCGCTCATCCTATCAACAACGCGCACAAGCCGCCTACGATTTGTTCGCGGGGCGCTACAAGAAGCGCTTCAAGTGGCTGCGCCCGTCGCTGTTCACGAGTGCGTTGAAGAAGAAACTTCGCGAGGA
>DAOTUQ010000020.1:0-49545 GCA_034437055.1 Anaerolineae bacterium | reverse complement strand
CCCCCTCTCTACGCAGTGGAGAGGGGGAACACAAGGCGGAAACTCCCCCTCTCCACGCAGTGGAGAGGGGGCTGGGGGGTGAGGTGAATCAGGGAGAAAACCAAACATGTCCTCCCCTCTCCGTACCGGAGAGGGGGAGATCGCCCACCAAACGACTCGCTCTGAGGGAGAACGTGAGGGGTGAGGGCTGGTGCGTAACATCAGCAACCTGAGTTTTGGATAGGCTCTAAACCGTTCACCTCACCCCCCGACCCCCTCTCCACGCTGTGGAGAGGGGGAGCAGGACAGGTCACAACAGGTTTGAAAGTCCCCTCTAGAGCGGGCAGGGGGGGAGGTGAAGCGATCCAAAACTCAGGTTCAGTAAATAAAATTTGTGCGCCGTTGATTTTTATGATCACGCAGTCCCAAAGGATAACCCATGCAAATCGCCGCCGCGCTCTTGCGCGAACCGAATACCCCATTCACCATCGAGATGCTGACGCTGGCTGAACCGCGCGCGGGCGAAGTCCGCGTCAAACTTGCGGCGTGCGGCGTCTGTCACAGCGATTGGCATCTGGTCGCTGGCACCACACGCCACCCGATGCCCGTCGTCGCCGGACACGAGGGCGCGGGCGTCGTGGATGCGGTGGGCGACGGTGTGACGCATGTCCAAATCGGCGATCACGTTGTGCTGAACTGGAGTCCGGCGTGCGGCGACTGCTTCTACTGTCAGCACGGACAGCCGAATCTGTGCGACACCTACACCGATCCGATTTGGGCGGGAACGATGCTCGATGGCACACCGCGCTTATCGTTCAAGGGTCAGCCGGTCTATCACTACTGTGGACTGGCAGCGTTCGGAGAATATGCCGTCGTCCCCGCGCCAAGCTGTATCCCGATCCGGCGCGATGTGCCGCTGGCGGTCGCGTCGTTGGTGGGCTGCGCCGTCGCTACGGGCGTCGGTGCGGTGCTGTTCACGGCGGGCGTGCGTCCGGGCGAAAGCGCGGTCGTGTTCGGCGTCGGCGGCGTCGGGCTGAACGTCGTGCAGGGCTTGGCGTTGTGCGGCGCGTACCCGATCATCGCCGTCGATACCAACGCGCACAAGATGGCGCTGGCGATGCAGTTTGGCGCGACGCAAACGATCCACTCCGATGGCAACGCCGAGCGCGTGTTGGGCGCGATCCGCGAGGCAACGGGCGGGCGCGGCGCGGATCACAGCTTCGAGGCGGTCGGGCTGACGGCGCTGCAAGAATTGGCGTTCGCGGCGGCGCGTCCGGGCGGAACGGTGGTGCTGGCGGGCTTGTCGCCGATGGGCAGCGCGACGAATTTACCCGGCGCGGTGATCACACGGCAGGAAAAGACGATCAAGGGCAGCTATTACGGCTCGGTCGATGCGCGGCGCGATTTTCCGCTGCTGCTCGATCTGTACATGGGGGGTAGACTCAAATTGGATGAACTGGTCAGTCAACAGTGGCGGCTGGACGATATCAACGAGGCATTCGCGGTGATGCTGACAGGCGACGTGGCGCGCGGCGTGATTGTATTCGAGGACTGAGGCAAAGGACTGAAGTCCTTTTTTTAATTGGAGCGAAACGACGATGGGACAAGCACAATTTCAAAATCGCGCGGTCGCCGCGATGATGGACAAAGCGGGCGCAGTCGAGCGCATCTTGGCGGGCATCGGCGTCGATCCGGCTGCCGCGCGCATCAATACGCAGGACGGCTATGGCTACAGCTTTCGGCGCGGTTCTGCCACTATCGAAATCTACGTCACACAGCGCGAGGGCGTCGGCTATCTGCAAGTTCTCGCGCCGATCCTCCATCTGCCGACGGCGGGACTCTTGCCGCTGTATCGACACTTGCTGGAACTGAACTTGCAATTGACCGACGCGGCGTTGGGCGTGTATCTGGATGTGGTCTATGTGTTCAGCGAGCGGTCGTTGGAGGGTCTGGACATTGCCGAAACCGACGCGATGATCACGCTCGTGGCGGCATACGCCGATGAACTGGATGATCGGCTGGTGGACGAGTTCGGCGGGCGGCTGTACGCGCGGATTTAGCGGTTCCACCGCTTATGGACTCTTCTCCAGCGCCTTCGTCTGGATGTATTCTACCAATGCCTGAAGCGGCTCGTTTTTGATGGGATCGACAAACTGAACGGTATGCCGTTGACGACCATCTTTGATCGTTATCGTATACTGCATTATGTCTGCCGATCCCGGCGCAGGCGTTGCCACAACTTCAGGCAAGGTGAAAAATTTCACTTGATCGAGCAGGGTGTTCAGCGATTTCTGCTCTTCATTTGGCAGCGTTTCGCTGTCAATCACGATTGGACGATTCAAGCCCGGAAAATAGGCGAAGCCGCCATCAGTTCTCAACGAGATACGCATTTTAACCCTCCTAAGCGGCACGTTTGACACCGACCCGTTTACGCCAAGATACCAACATCAACCCAAGCGGCTTTGACCGCCTTGCGTTCATGGCTTTCGGATCCAAAAAGAATGTCGGCGTGCTTTAAGGTTCGATTTGCAAAACTCTTGAAGTTGATGTTTAACTTGAGCGTTTTATCACACAATGTATTGTACCAGATCAAACCTGCACGATCCCAAGCATTTCCACCTATTTCCTTAGCCGCCAAATAAAAGGCGCGATTGGGAATACCAGAGTTGATATGGACGCCGCCATGATCGCGTCTCGTTGTGACGAACCCTTTCATGTGTGCAGGTTGTGGGTCTTTGCCCAGCACTTTATCATCGAAGGCGGTTCTTGGCGCCTTCATTGACCGCAATGCTTCACCTTGGACTTGATTGGTGAAGATGCCAACGCCAACCAACCAATCCGCTTCGGAATGCGTTTGTCCCAAATGATACTGCTTGAGTAAGCTGCCAAAGACATCCGCTATGGACTCGTTCAACGCGCCGGTTTGCCCTGTATAAGCGAGACCGCCTTCATGAGCAATAATAGCGTGAGTAAGCTCGTGTCCAATCACTTCAAGTGCGATAGTAAACCGATTGAAGCGTTTACCATCTCCATCCCCAAACAGAACTCTCGTCTCGACAGGATCCCAAAACGCATTATAAAAGTTAGCCTTATAATGAACGACACCTTTTAACGGCAGTCCATGATTATCAATCGAATTACGCCGAAACACATGACAAAAGAAATCATACGCCGCGCCGAAACCATCATAAGCTTCGTTTACAGCAACATCGTTCACGGTTACGCTGCCTTCGCTTCGAACGAGCGGCATGGGGTTCAAGGATTTATCAGCATCGTAAATAAACCGCTGTTTTTGAATACATTCACGGTTGATATAGACATCGCCCTTGCTCATAACTTCTGAAGTTGCTGCCCGCTGCTCACGAAACTCATTGTCAAACTTGAGATTTGCTTTTGCGACATTGCGTTCTTCTTCTTCATTGCTATTTTGTTCAATTGCACGAATGATGTATGGGGGGATAATCCCAAACATCTCGCTATAGTTGGACTTCATCGAAAGCACCATCTTTGAGTTTGGCAAAACGGTTTAACGATAATTTTTATATCGTATCAAAACATAAAATAAATGTCAATTGAAATACTCATTTATCTTTTTGCTAACTATAAAATTGGTGCGATGATCACGCTCGTGGCGGCATACGCCGATGAACTGGATGATCGGTTGGTGGACGAGTTCGGCGGACGGCTATACGTGCAGATTTAGTAGGGGCGCGCCGCCGGCACGCCCGTTCCGTCGCTAGTTATAGCACGTCTCGACACGCCCATCGACTGCCGTAATCTTGAGGTATTCCTCTAGACTGGTGATGGTTGTGCGAGCGGCGGGCGATAAGGGCGTCACTGTGAGGCGCGCGACCATGTTTTTGATGTCGGTGGCAATCGTTGAACCGCTGTCGTAGAACAAGACGACGGTTGGGTACTGCTTGAGATAGCCCCTGATTTTGTTGAAGTTATCGCGGTCGTTTCCCGTCAGCGTCGCGGGAAAGATCATGCCGAGTGCGGCATTATCCAAAGGAACACGTTTGCGTACGCTTTCCGACGTGATGTGGGCTGCTTCGACGCAGATGAGCATGGTTTCAAATCCTCATGGGAATAGGACGGGCGGAGTCGCCCGTTCAGTATGATCGAGAAACGTTGCAAGGGGTTGCCGAGCTGATCGACAGGCTTGTTGATAGCATCGATTGTAGCGGTATGCGCGCGGGGGATCAAGTTGCGGATGCAGAACTTCTTGACGGGTCTCCCACTTTGGCGCAACACAGGGTATCATCCGCATTCAGACTCTAAAATGCACACTCCATGTAGGCGCAGATGACACCCGAAGAACGCATTGCCTTGATCGAAACGTTCCGTCACGTTCCCGATGTGCTTGAGGACACCTTACGACCGCTTTCCGACGCGCAATTGACGCTGGAAGCGCTGCCCGGAGAATGGACAGTCGCCCAAATCGTGCATCATCTGGCAGATGCGCACATGAATGCGTTCATTCGTTTCAAGCTGATCCTCGTCGAGGATTACCCCACCTTCAAAGCGTATGAACAGGTGGATTGGGCAGAAACGCCAGAGGCGCTCGACGCTTCGGTTCAGGATTCGCTGCTCATCATTCGCGGGTTACATCACCGTTGGGCGCGCTTGATGGCGACCCTCAGCGAGGGGCAGTGGGAGCGCAAAGGCTTGCACCCTCATCTGAAGGAAATCACGGCGGAAGGGTTATTGACGGGCTATGTGCGCCACAGCCAAAATCACCTCGACCAAATCGCCAAAACGCTGATCGCCGCCCAAGCAGCGGGTGATCAATCGTTGTCGGCATCGAACTGAGGGAAGTCAACGGCGGACAGCGTGCGGTACAGCGGCATCGCTGTCGCTTTTGCGCTGTCCGCCAGCGGGTTACGGGTGCGCCAGCGCGGCGGGCAGCGGTTCGCCCGCATAGCGCGCGATGATCTTGTCGCGGGGGACGCCAGCGCGTTCGAGCGCCTCGTACAGGGGTCTATCGCTGATATCCTCATCGATAATGACCCTCTCGTTCTCGATCCGCGCCATCACAACGATTTGCGCTGTTGGCGTATCGCGGATCGGATAATGATCATCCACAACAACCAAAACGACATACATTTTTTGGGCGGCATCCTCGATGAAGAACGTTTTCGCCTTATACGCCGACCCATGAAATTTCAGTACTTCACGCCGGACAATCGTTTCAAGGTTTTCTGTCAACCAATCCACGATACAACCCTTTCATCTTCGAGATTGACGATAAGCAGCTTAATTCCGTGTGTGTGAATGGCACGCATTACAATCGCGTCAAAATATCGCTCATAGATCGGTTCGGGAACGACCAAATACAACGGTGTGAGGTCGTCCACTTCATTTAGAAACGCCTGATAGATGAGGTATTATCCAATCGCGCTGTAAAGCGCAGTCGTGATATTTTGACCCGACGAAAAACATTTCACCTCTGCTAACATCATCTCTTGGAGGCTGCCATTGGCGATTTTCTCGGCAATAAAATCAATGTAGACAAAATGGCGCTTGAATGTGAGGCGGCGCTGTTTTTCGACAATCCGCCAGTTCTCTTTCTCCAATGCGCGCATGACCTGTGGTTCACAGTTATCGACGCCGGGCATATTCCCTCGTTTCTCCCGCTGCGCTACCCCAACATCGCTTGCTCTGTCGGGACGGTGAAGCTGAACGTACTCCCGCGTCCCGATTCGCCGCTGAAGAATAATTCGCCGTCCTGCATCGCCAGCACACGCCGCGCCAAATACAGCCGCAAGCCCGTCCCGCGATGCGCCCGCACCAGCGGTTGGTGCAGCCCGCGCCAGAACGGTTGCCCAAGGTACGCCATTTCCTGCTCGTTCAAGCCGATGCCGTTATCCGCAACCGTGAACAGCACATAGCCGCCCAAATTATCGACTGCGATCCGGCTGGCGCCGCCTTCCGGCGTATAGCGCACGGCGTTATCCATCAGATCGACCAAGATCGCCAACGTGCGCCGATAATCCGCGCGCAGCGGTGGCAGCCCCCGATCCAACTGGACGGTGATGCGATGCTTGTAGCCGCGGGCGCGGTCTTGCATCCGTTCGCCCGCCTCGCGCAGCAAATCGATGCACGAGAACACATCGTTTTGTAGATTGAGCGCGCCTTCGCTCAACTGCATGATGAGTTCCAAGGATTCGAGCAGCGTCAGCGCCATCTCGGCGTTGTCTTGCATCAGCCGCACCATCTCGGAGTCGCGCTCGTCCAGCGTCTCATCGACGCGATCCCGGATCAGCGCCGTCTGCGCGCGCAAGAGCAGCAGCGACGGCTTCAGGACTTCGCGGACGTTGGTCAGCAGCGCGGCGGGACCCGGCAAATCGGATGCCTGTGCGCCGCCGACTTGGGCGGGCGACTCTCCGACGGCGAAGGCGACGATATTTTCTAACGCTGCTTGCCCGTTGAGTACGTTCGCGTCGTACATGCCATATTCATCCGGCACAACGCCGCCATGGTTGTCAACGCCGTCGAACAGGTGGTACAAACTGGCAGCTTGCGCGTCGTCCGCCCCATTGGGCTGATAGGCTGCATTCCACGCCGCTTCATCAAGGCGATCCGTCCCCGCGCCGCGCTGCGCCATATGGACATTGCCGTTGAAGGCGGTCAATCCGCTGCCGTGTTCCCCGTCCGTTGGTTCCCAATCCGCGCCTGCTTGATGATGGCGCGTCGGATCGGACGCCAGCGGCGCATCGACCAACCACGTTGGCGGCTCGCTCCAACGGGCGTGCGTCGGATCGCCAATATCGGTGATGTTCGGCGGATTCGTGTCGTCTTCGATCATCCACGCTTCTTCCAGCGCGTTCAGCCCTGCGTCGTCACTGCCCGCCGTATCTGGCAGGGGGGACGCCCATAAGCGCGCAGACGGCATTTCGTCCGCATCCCATTCCGTTTCGGGCGGCGCGTCCGCGAACTGTGCAGTTACGCCCCACAGACGGGCGGATGGCATTTCGTCCGCCACCGCATCCCACGCGGCGGGCGGCGCTCCGTCTGCCAGCGGTGCCGTCGCGCCCCACAGACGGGCGGACGGCATTTCTTCCGCCATGGAGTCGTCCAGTGGTTCAGCGCCAAAGCGCGCGGTTGCACCCCAACGGCGTGACGCATCGTCCACAGGCAGCTCATGATCGGGCGCGTCGCTGAGCATCGCCGTCGCGCCCCATGTATTGCCACCCGCGCCGCTGAGCATATCGTTTGCGCCCCATTGCGATGGCGATTCAGGCAGTTCGGGCAGGATGGTGGTCACGCCAAATTGCGATGGACTAAGGTCGGTTTCGGCGTCGTAATTAGGCAGCGGCGCGGTCATTCCCCAAGCTGCCGCGCTAAACTGCGCAGGGTCGGGAATTGAATCGTCAGACACGTCGCCGCTGGCACGCGCGGCATCCGTCGTCACCCAATTCTGTTCGATTGAACGCATGTCGGCGTAAAGTGCATTGAGATCGAAGCTGGACTCGATGCCCGTGTCGGACGCGATGGATGCCAGCGCGGCACGGTCGCTTTCCGCGCCCAAATCGCGCAGCACATCGGTGACGCGCCATGTGCCGTGCGCGTCGGAGTCGAGATTGTCCGCGCCGCGCAGCAAGCCCGTGACATCATCGATGCCCACATCCTCAGCAAACATTCGCCCATCCGCAGTCAAGGGGGGCGTCATATCGTCGAACAGGCGTGGCGCAGGGGGCGGCGCATCGGCATCTTCATCAAGCGCGCCCGTGTTCGCATTCAATCCCAAGACGGCAAACAAATCGACGGGTTCGGACTCGTCGATCCCATCCAACGAATCGTAGGATGTTTCCATCTCACGCGCCAAGCCCAAAATGTTATCGACCAAGAAGGCGTTCGGATCGAAACCCGCGCCCGTTTGAAATTCGGGCAAGTCCGAGAACAAATCGCCCGTACCCGGTACGCCGCCTTGTGAATGGTCGTCCAACTGTGCATCGGATGGGGACAAATCGGAGAAATTGATGCGCGAATCGGATCGATCTGGCATGTTCTCGATGGAATATTGGTCAAGATCGAAGTCTTGAAAGACATAATCGACCGTCCCCGTCGCGCGCTTGGCAGAGGTCGTTGGGTTCGTCGGCACGCCCGCACTTTGCAACCGTCCGAGCAGGCGACTGAACGAACGGCTGTCTTGGCTGTCGCTGTCTTGGTCGTCGGGGGGTGGAGGTGGTGGCGGGGCGATGGGCATGATGCGCGGGACTTCGACGGTACGCTGGCGCGAGATATCGACGGGCGGCGCTTTCGGCGTCGGCGTCGATAGCTTGCCCGTATTGCGGGTCAGCGCGCGCAGCGATTCGGACGGCGGATTGCTCGGCGGCGCGGCGGCGGGCGCGTCACTCGTGTGGTGAAGCTGTTCCAACAACCCGATCACGCCTTCGAGCTTCGACTTGGCGAGTTTGGGCGCGGCTTGGTGCATCCGCTTCAAGACATCGAGCGCCTGTTCGTAATCCATCCCGTGTTCCGCCATTGTCATTCACCCGTTATGCGATAGCTGCCAATCGTGACTCCATTGTAATCGAATGCGCGCAGATGTGCGGTTGCCGTCTGTGAAAATCGAACGAAATTCTAACCAGCGTGGATTTCAACGCCGCGGACACAGCAGTAAATTCAGGTAAATCGCTTGCACCAGCTTTATGCTAACGCGAGTTTTGGAGGGAGAGCAGGACAGCTGACGATGGGTCTGAAAGCCCCCTCTTGATGCAATGGCTGAGGGGTCGCGGGGTGAAGCGATCCCAAACTCAGGTCAAGTAAGATTTTGGGCGATGGGGTCATCGAAAATCGTGCGATAAATCATCTTTGCTGAGGAACAACTAATGGATGTATTCGAGACCGTAAGCACCATTCTGGCAGTGCGCGCCTATCAGCCAACGCCAGTGTCGCCCGAAAAGATTCGGCTTATCCTTGATGCTGGAAGATTGACGGGTAGTGCGTCGAATCAACAGCCCTGGCATTTTATCGTTGTCGATGAACCAACCGATCTGCAGAAGCTCGCCGAACTTGCAAGATCGGGCCCCTATCTCGCACAAGCGCCAGTCGCCATCGTCGTCGTGATCGAACGGACACCGTTAGCGGTCTCTGACGGAAGTCGTGCGATTCAATCGATGCTTTTGACGGCATGGGCTGAAGGGATTGGTAGCAACTGGGTCGGATACAACGTAAAGGGCGTCAATTCGCTTTTGAATATTCCTGACAACCTCGATGTCCTTGCCATTCTGCCTTTGGGTTATCCCGTGAAACAACTGGGTCAGGGAAAAAAGAACCGGAAGGCGATTTCTGAAGTTTTTTCGTATGGGAAATATGGAAATCCGCTTGGCTAGCGCGTGTCTGCAAACTCGATTTTCGCGTGTTTTGTTCGACCTCACCCCCGCTGCGCTCCCCCTCTCCAGTACGGAAAGGAGGTTGGGGGGTGAAATTTCAGAGGTTGCAGACAGACCCTAATCGGGCGACCGCCCCCTACGCTGCGACCACGCCATCCGGCAGCGTCACCACGTCCGCTTTGCCGATGGGCAGCTTTGCGGCGGGCGCGGGGACGCGAATGGGCGTCGGCACGCCATCGATCAACAGGTAACTGATCTGATCCGCGCGCCAGATCGCGCGCAATCCGTCCGCCGCCCGCACGAGCGCGATATCGTTCTCGCCCGCGCGCGTGGCGTTCCACAGCGCCGCGCTCGTCACGCTGAACGCGCCCGTTCGACTCGCACCGCACAGAGTCTCGCCGTCCGTCAACCGCAGCGCGCCGATCAGGGTGGCGTCCTTGCGCACCGAGACGCCCGCGCGGTACACGCCGTCGAGCTTGTCCGCGTCCAACAGCGCGACGCGCCCGTCCGACGCCGCCAGCGCGATCCGGTCGCCGCGATTGCACGGCACGAGCGCGCGAATCAAGCCGTGCTTGCTCGGCGGCAGCCGCAGCGCCATCGATGCGCGCAGCAGCGCCGCGAACTCGTCGTATTCCACGCGGCGCGCATAACCGCGGGTCGTCACCTGCACGACGGAACGATAGCCCTCCGTCGCCCACGCTTGCGCCGCGTAGAGGTGTTCCATGTCGATGACGTCCAAGCGCCAGAACGCCGCGAACTCCGCCGGATCGTAGATTTGGAAGTTGTACAGATATGCCGATGGGAACGCTTGCACGCGCCCGCTGTCCGTGATGATCAGCGCCGCGCCGTCCGCGCGCAGGATCGTCGGGCGGATCGCCCAGTCCGCAGCATGGAATCCGGCGTCTACGCGCGCGCCCGCGTCCAAGGCTTGCACGGCGATTTTGCCCTCCGGCGTACTCGTAACCATGTAGGCGCGATCATCGGCGGCGGCGCTGTCCGTGCGGTATTGAGCAACCAACTGCGCGTCGATGGTGCGCAAGCGGATCGCGCGGTCATCGTCCGACGGCGGCGCGTCCATCATTGCATCCGCGGGGCGCGGATAATGCGCCAGTTCGATCTTGCCCTCGTCCACATAGCGCGCGGATAAGCCCAAGCCGCTGGTCACCGACGTGAGCGGGCTGAGGGGAATCAGCTTGGATTCTCCGAACGTCTCTGCCAACAAGCGTTGAAACACGGGAATGAGCGACGAGCCGCCCGTATAGACGACCGCATCGATTTGATCGGCGCGCACATCGGCGTTCGCCAGCGTCGCGGTGATGCAAACGCGCGCGGCTTCGACCTCGCGCCGGATCAACGACTCGAAGCGGGCGCGCGTGATGAACTCGCTGATGTGCAGATGTTCGCGCCCATCGAGCGTGAACGTCGCGGCGTAATCGGTGGAAAGCTGACGTTTGACGCGCTGTGCCTCATCGAACGCTTTGAAAATGTAATTGCTCGAAATCAATTCCAACAGCGCCCGGATCGCCCGTTTGGATGGATGCTGGCGGATGGTGGTCTCCAACATCTCGATATTCTTGCTCGTCGCCAGTTCGAGCGTGCTGCGCCAGTCGGACAGCGATTCGTACAGGAAGGCGGGCAGTTTGATGCTGGCATCGTCCGCCCCAGATGTTTGGGCAGGATGCTCTGCACGATTTTCGCGTCGATTCGGTCGCCGCCAAGCGCCACGCCGCCGATGCCAAGCAAATGGGTGCGCCCGCCGCGTTCGATGCGCATCACCGTTGTATCCAGCGTGCCGCCGCCAAAGTCGAACACGAACACCGTTTGCGGCTGCTCGACGGTCACGGCATAGCTGTAGGCGGCGGCGACGGGTTCGTACTGAAAGTACACGTCGCTGAAGCCCGCGCGATGCGCCGCTGATGCCAGCCGCGCTTGCGCGAGTTGGTCGCCCGCGTCGCCGTCGCTGCCGACGAAATGGACGGGGCGTCCCAAGACGACGCGCGTCTGTGCTTCGCCCGTCAGGGCTTCGAGTTGGTAGCGCAAACTCAGCATATAGGTGGCGATCAGGTCTTGCAGCGCGAAGCGGTAGCCGTTAACGTTTGTCCCGTCGTATTCGCGTTCCGCCAGCGCGCTCTTGAACGATACGAACAGCCGTCCCGGATCGTAAATGTCGATGTCGATTTCCACATCTTTGACGAACGAGCCGACATCTGCAAACGTCTGCGTGATTTCGCCCACACGCACGCGCTGAAATTTCACCGGGCGTCCGAGATTGTCCGCGAAATAGCGGTCAATCGCGCGGCTGCCCGTGAAAATATCGAACCGCTTGGTGATGTAGATGGCAGTCCGACAGACCGCCGGATTGAGCGCGTTGTACGGGTCGATAGGGAAGGCAGTCAGCGCGCCATCGGTCACGCGCGCCATGCCGGAGTTGGTCGTGCCGAAATCGAAGCCGATCATCGCCGTCTCCTCATGCCCAACAGGGGGGCGATAATATAGCAGCATGGCTCAAAGGGGGTCAAGTCCCAGAATCAAAAGGCTGAGGACTAAGCAAGCCCAAAATCAGTTTTTTGCTTTCCCCTCAGTCCTGTTTTTACTCAGTCCGATCTTGAAGGTCGTTCAGCCAGTTCCACACGACTGCCAAGCCTTCAACGTCAGCTTGCTGATAATTGCAGGCGCGTGCCAACGGCGTCGGATCGCCCGTGCGCAGCCACGCGCGGTAATCTTCCCACGCCATCCACCACGAATCGTACTCGTACCACGAATAGCCAAAATACGCCGCCACCACTTTGAGGCTGTAGCTCCGAATCGGCAGCCGCGCCGTCCCTTTGAAGCTGGCATACAAATCGTGCATCCGCCCATCGAGCGCCGCGATCACATCGCGCGGCGCGGTGGCGCGCAGCACGCCCTGATCGAAGCGTGTCCAATGGTAGATCGGGCAGTCCGACGCCGACAGCGCATCCGCGAACGCGCGCCATGCGGCATCCGAACCCGGCGCAAGCTGGATCGCGCGTCCATCTGCCAGCGCGACGGCAGCCGCGTTGGGCGCGGCGGACTCCAGCGGCGCGGTGATCAGCGTGTGCGGCGTCCCGTCGGTATCGATCCAGCCCCACGACCACGGGACGCCCGTTTGCGGATTGGTTTCGAGGTCGAACATGATGCCGGGACACTGACAGATCGGCGGCATGGGCGCGTAACGAATCGGCTGCCCCTCGACATAGGCGCGCGCGCCCGCGTGGATGGCGACTGCCCGCGTCTTGATGCCCTTGACGCGCTTCAAATCATCGGGCGTGAGCGCGGCGATGGCGTCCAACGTTGTGATGCCGTGCGCACGCAGGTGATCGCGCGTGGTGCGCGATAGATCAGCGAGCGCGTCGAGGGGATGCTGGCTCATGCGGTATGCCTTTGGAAACTCGAAACCGTAGTCGCTACAGACCTAATGATAAATTGAAAATCGTGAAAAGACGCAACGCCGAAGTGATGATAACGTGAGTTTTGGATCGCTTCACCTCACCCCCCAACCCCCTCTCCACGCTGTTGAAAGGGGGAGGACATGTTTGGTTTTCTCCCTGATTCACCTCACCCCCCAACCCCCTCTCCGTACCGGAGAGGGGGAGTCTCCGCCTTGTGTTCCCCCTCTCTACGCAGTGGAGAGGGGGTCAGGGGGTGAGGTTCTTGAAAAGGTGTCCTCCCCTCAGCCATGCAATGGAGAGGGGATTGGGGGTGAGGTGAAGCGATCCAAAACTCACGTTATGAGAGGTCAAAAAGCCGAAAAGGATTTTAACGCAGAGGACGCATAGAAAAAATGAGAATCCTCATCTTTTCTATGCGTCCTCTGCGCGCTCCGCATTGAAAATTGCTTGCGGGTTAGCCCGATGTTACTCTAACGCGAACGTGATTTCGACGGTCACACCGATGCTCAACTGTCCCTGACTCACAGGCTGCGCCGCCGCCATATCCGCCATCGCCATGCCGCCGCCCATGTAGGGGGACGGCACATTGCCGCCAATGACCTCGCGGATCGCCAGCGGACGCCCGACGGTCACGCCCAATGCCGCTGCCAGTTGCTCGGCGCGGGCGCGCCCATCCGCCACCGCATCGAGCCGGGCTTGCGCCGCCAATGCGGTGCTGTCCTCGATGCCAAACGTCAGGTTGTAGAGCGTGTTCGCGCCCGCTGCCACCGCCGCGCTGATCACGGCTTCGACTTGGCTGACATCGCGGACTTTGACCTGCACGACGTTGCTCACCTGAAAGGCGCGCGTCGGGTTCGCGCCGGACGCATCGTAGCGATCCTGCGGATAGACATTGATGCCCGTCGTCTGGATATCGGCGCGGTCGATGCCGAGCGCCACCACGGCATCGATCACGGCGCGCATCACCGTCCCGGTCTCGCTGAACGCGACGCCCAAATCGGCATCCAACCGCTCGACGCCCAACTGCAAGAAGGCGGTATCTGGTTCACCCGACGCGCTGCCCGCGCCCGTGACGGTGATCGTGTTGGTCATCGGCGCCTCCTGTGCCAGTGCGACAGACGGACCGACCGCGATCAGCAACGCCAACGCGGCAGCCAACATCAAATTGCGTTTCATGTGAAGCTACTCCTTGTATAGAAAATCTCACATCCATACTGTTAGACGCTGGACAGATGCGAAAAGTTCCATCTGAATCCCCGATCTGAGGGCTTCAATCCGTGCCGCTGTAATAGGCAATCACGCCTTCGGTGTTGCTGCCGATGAACAGCACCCCATCGACGATCACGGGCGACGACGAACGCCAATCGCCCTGCTCGCCCGTCTGCACGCGCCACAGTTCTTCGCCCGTCAGCGCGTCGATGCCGTACATCAAGCCGCCTTCTTCACTGAGGGCGTAGACCATTTCGTAGCCCGTAATGGGATCACGGCTGACCGATGGCGACGAATAGGCGGGCGATCCAATGTCATAGCGCCAACTTTCCTCGCCTGTCGCTTTATCCAGCGCGACCAAGTTCCCATCATAATCGTTGACGTAGATATACTGCGATCCGACGGCGGTCGACGCATAAATCGCGCTTGGGAGATCGACTTGCCAGATGATCTCGCCCGATACCGCGTTCAAGGTGTGCAGCGTGCCATCGTAATTCCCCACATAAACACTGGGCCCATCGATGGCGGGCGCGGCATCGACAGCGCCGCCCAATTCCGTCGTCCAGTTCACAACGCCGTCGTAGGTGAAGGCGCTCACCCGTCCGCTGCGCGCGCCCACGATCAGCGTACTCGTCGGCAGGAACAGCGCCGCGCTCGACCAAATTTCGCCGCCCATGTCGGCGCGCCACTGCTCTGTGCCGCTCGTGACATCAATGGCGTACAGCATTCCATCGCGGCTGCCGATGAAGATGCGGTCGCCATACAGCAGCGGGGAAGCGTAAACCTCACCGCCCGTCGCAAATTCCCAGATGAGTTCGCCCGTGAGCGCGTTCAAGCGATAGACCCGCGAATTGAGCGAAGCGACGTACAGCGTATCGTGGTCAACCTGTGCGGTCGAGACAATCGATCCGCCCGCCTCGAAGCGCCACACTTCTGCGCCTGTATTCACATCGAGCGCGAACAAGATGCCGGCTTCAGTCCCCGTATAAGCGAGTCCATTGGCGATGGCGATACTGGAACGGTTCGGACGTGGGAGATCGAATGACCACAAAATATCTGGCTGTGTCAGTATGGGTGGCGAGTCGTAAAGTCCGGTACGCGCAAAATTACTGCGGTACAGGGTAAAAATGCTGGTTTCAATCGGTGTTTGTGCCACAACGCCGCCGACGATCAGGATCAAAATCGTGAGACAAACTGCGATTCGTTTCATTTTTTCCGCGCTCTATCTTCTGTAGATTGAATTATCGTCCAAATTTTGCAAAGGGCGACCCATCCGCGCACTTTATCGATGCCCGACTCAGACCAATTCGTAAAACCCGTCTTTCGCTTTGAAGCTGAGCAAGAGCTTGTGCGCGAGATCGGGTTTCTGGGCGAAATACGCGCCATCGTTCGGCTGTGCCAAAAAATCGGTGAAGCCGGGGAGTTGGGCGGCGGCGGCGTCCCCAATCTTGTTGAAGCCCATCGACCAATCGACAAAACTGCGCGCGCTGATCGCTTTTTTGTGGACAACCAGCACGCCCATGTGGCGCTGATCGCGCTTGATCTGCTCGAATAACGGCTCAACGTCGGCGGCGTCGCCTTCGAGTACCTGCATAAAGAATTTATCCCGATACAGGAGCATTCCCGTAATTTTCTTCGCTGTGTTGTTCGTGCGGCAGCTCTGCAAGAGCATTTTCAAATCAGTATCGCTCCACGTTTGCGTTGCGAAACTGAGATAGATCAGAGAAATAAGGGACATCATCGTTATCCTGGTTCAATATGACATTAATTTTATTATATATCGATATTTTATCTCCGTTCATCAGCGTTGAATCCCCGTCAGCGCCACGCCTTCGATGAATTGGCGCTGCATGATGATGAACAGAATCAGCATCGGCATCGTGGCGATGAATGACCCCATCATCAGCAAATTCCATGGCGTGCTGCGTTCGCCTTGCAGCAGCGCGATGCCGATGGTCACGACGCGGATATCGGGCGCATTGCCGACAATCAGCGGGAACAAGAAATCATTCCATGCCGCCTGCACCGTGATCACCGCGAACGCTGCCAGCGCCGCGCGCGACAGCGGCAGCACAATGAACCACAGCGTTTGCAGCGGATTCGCGCCGTCGATCATGGCGGATTCTTCCAGTTCGGCGGGGATTTGCAAGAAGGCTTGGCGCAGCAGGAACATGGCGAACGCGCTGAACGTTCCCGGCACGATCAGCGCGGCGAAGCGGTTCAGCCAGCCGATCTCGCGCATGAGCAGATATTCGGGGATCAGGATCGCTTGGAATGGCACCATCAGCAAGCCGAGACACAGCGCGAACAGTACATTGCGTCCGGGAAACTTGAAGCGCGCGAAGCCATATGCCGCCAGCGAACACGTCAGCAGTTGTCCGAGCGTGCGCCCAATGGTCAGCGCCGCCGAATTGAGCAAATAACGATTGAAATTTGGAGAGGTTTCGTAAAGCTGTGCCAAATTTTCTAAACAAACGGGATTTGCGGGAACCCAGCGGAGCGGCAGCGTCGCCAATTCGGTCGGCGGCTTGCACGAGGTTGACGCCATCCACGCGAACGGTAAAAACATCACGATCCCGCCGACGATCAAGATTGCGTAGAACAAGATGCGCATTTGCGCGGGCAGGCGGTCATAGGCGTGAATCGGCTCGGCGCGCGTGATGGTCGTGGTCATTCCTGTTCCGCCTCATAGTAGACCCAACGCCGCTGCAAGGCGAGGTTGACGCCCGTCACGCCCAACGTGATCACGAACAACGCCAGCGCAATCGCTGACGAATAGCCGTACTGCGATTGGATGAACGCTGTCTCGTAGAGAAAATACGTGAGCGTGGTCGCGCTCCCGCCGACGCCGCCGCGCGACGTGCGCGCCGTCATGACGTAGACCTGATCGAAGATTTGGAACGCGCTGATGGTGGACAGTACCAAGACCAAGAAGGTCGTGGGCGACAGCAGCGGCAGCGTGATGAAGCGTAACTGATCCCAACGGGTCGCGCCGTCGATGATCGCCGCTTCGCGCAGGGTGCGCGGGATGCCCTGAAGCCCCGCGAGGAACAGAACCATGTCGAAGCCAAGTCGCTGCCAGATCGTCACGATGGCGATGGGAATCAACACCAAATCTGGGCGCGTCAGCCAACCGACATCGCGCGCGCCAAACGCCGCCAGCAGGTTGCCGACCAAGCCATAGCGCGGCTGAAAAATCCACACCCACACCGCCGACGCGGCAACCGTCGAGGTCACGACGGGCAGAAAATACAGCACACGGAAGAACGAGCGTCCGCGCAAGCGTTCGTTGAGGATCAGCGCCACGGTCAGCGAGAGCGCCATCCCCGTCGGCACGACCAGCAGGATCAGCTTGAGTGTATTGCCCAACGCTTGCCAGAATGCCGGATCAGACGCGAGACGCTGAAAATTCTCCAGCCCGATATATTCCGGCGGGCTGAGCGCATTCCAGCGTTGCAGCGATGTGAAAAACGCCATGAGGACGGGGACACCGAAGAAGAACAACAGCCCCAAGACATTCGGCGCGACGAGCGCAATCCCCCACATAGCACGACGGCGGGCGAGCGGCGTTCGTCCGAGCAAGTGGGTAAACACAGACAACCTCACCCCTCGCCCCCCGCTCTGTGCGAAGCGGGGGTGATCGCCGAGCTTGCGCTGCGCGCTCAATTTGGAGCGCCGACTCGTCGGCTATCGGGTGTTTCCCCGCTCGACATGGAGCGGGGAGAAAGGGGCGAGGTGAACATCACGAACCCAAATACGGTTCGATCACGCCGCACGCTTGCGCGGACGCTTCTTCGACGCTCATACCGAGATCGAAGATGTTGATCGTTAGTTCAGCGTTGATCGTGTCCCAGATTTCTCCAAACACGGTCACGCCTTGCGAATCGTTGGTCGCCGCGACGAACGCTTCGATATTCACGTCCGCATCCCCGAACGACGCCAACCACTCATCTTGCAAGCCGGGATTGGCAGGGGCAACGCCGCCCGCTTCGGCAAAGTAACGCTGTCCTTCATCGCTGGCGAGGAAGACGATCAAATTCGCTGCCAGCGCGGGGGTTTCGGTGCGGTTCGACGCCACATAGCCCACTGCGTGCAGCATCGAGCGCGAACGTTCCGTCTCGGGGTTGAGCGGCAGTTGGACGACATCCCAATTGAAGGTCGTTTGTTCCAACGCGGCGGGCAGCTTCCACGAGCCGCCGCTGACCATCGCCACGCGCCCTGCCAACCAGAAGTTGAACGAGTCGTCAGCCGACGCGCCGCCGATCACCGAGATCGAGGGCATGTAGCCTTCGTCGTACAGTCCCTTGAGATAGTTGAGCGCATCCAGCGACGCCGGATCATCGAGCGTGCATTGCGTGCGGCTCGCGCCAACGACCGGGGGAATGCCCGTCGAGGCGATCCAGTTGGCATAGCCGGCTTGATATTCGCTGTAGACCGCCGAGCCGTACACATCCGCTGCGGGGTCGGTCAGCGCCGCCGAAACGGTGGCGAAGTCGTCCCATGTCCAATCAGCGGTCGGATAGGCAACGCCCGCCGCGTCGAACAGGTCTTTGTTATAATAGACCGCAACCGTATCCCAGTTCACGGGCGCGGCGTACAGATCATTGTTCTCGCCCCAACGGTACGGATCGATCATGCCCGAACCCCAGACCGTCTGATCTACATTGTCGGCATCCAAGTACGGCTGCAAATCGAGCAGCGCATCGTTGCTGGCATACTGGAAGAAGCGATCTTGCGACATATTGAACACGTCTGGCAGGTCGCCGCCCGCCGCGTTGGTCGAGAGCAAATCCCAATATTGTCCCCAAGGCTGCACTTGCAAATCGACGCTCGCGCCGGGGCAGTAATCCGCGATCCATTCGTCAATCGACGCGCCAATCGCCGTCGCCCAATTCTCATCCCACACCCACATCGTCAGTGCGCCGGGTTCATCGCACGCAACCGGCGCGATCACCGGCGCGGACTCTTGTGCCGATACCGCCGACACGGCAAGCAGTGCCAACAGCAGCACGACAGCGAACGAAAATGCGCGTTTCATCGTCAACATCGTGAATCTTCTCCCAATAACTCGATTTTCGTGGACTGAAGCGGGTTTGGCATCGCAAACCCCTATAAGCGCAAATTATAGCATTGCGAATGTTAGAAACGCATCAACCCTGATCATACGGGTAGGGGTTAGCGCATCAAAATCTTTTCGCGCGTTTTGTCGGGGTTTGGCACGCCAAACCCGATTACACTCGACCCCAAGCGAGTAGGGTGACGGGTGAAACTCGTCTTGGGGTGAGGTTGCTACGCGCCGCACGGGTGGGGGACACCCGCGCGCATCAACCGCCCTTGGTGATCTTCGTCGGCTGAATCTTATAGGTGACGCGGACTTCGGACGCGCGCCCTGCCTCGTTGCCAGCGTAATAATCCGCTTGACCGCGATACTTCAAGCTCAAGGCGTTGATCTGCTCGACATCGCCGTCGATGATTTCCGTCACCGTACCGCGCACTTCGATCCAGCGGTAGCCGTTGTTGGGATCGAGCGCCAAGACGGTGACTTGAGCATCGCGGCGCATATCTTTGTCTTTCTGGCGTCCAGCGGCGCTGTTGACGCGCAAAAATTCGCCGTCATAGGCGATCCAGACGGGCGTGACATGCGGCTGCCCGTCGGGGAGAACCGTTGCCAACGAGACGATCACGGGGCGCTCGAACAAATCCTTGTGCGAATCAGGGATCATGAGAATACTCAGCGGATATCCCTATTTTTAAGCAGGGGCGACGCTGAGATTTTACCTTTCTTCTAGACTTGAACTTACGACTTTGATAAAATGGGCTAAAATCAGGGCATGAACGCACCCAGATTCGATGACAAAGATTATATCAACTTTCTGGTGGCAGCACAGCGCGTATTCAACGTTGTCACAGCCTTTACGACCGGGGCGCATAAAATTTGCCAAACCTTGCCACCGCGCTATAATGACTCGCATTGGTACATATAGCGTTCTTTTCAGGAAATCGTTTACGCCATGAAAAAGATTCTCAACCATCCAGAGAATTATGTCCCCGATTTGCTCGCTGGCTTGCTTGCGGCGCATCCTCATCGGCTGAAAGCGGTCGCTGGCGATAACCACTGTATCGTTCGCGCAGACTCGCCCCAACAAGGGAAAGTTGGCATCGTCACGGGCGGCGGCAGCGGACATCTGCCCGTATTTCTCGGCTATGTCGGCGCGGGCTTGCTCGACGGCTGCGCGGTGGGCGACGTGTTCGCGTCCCCGACGGCTGACCAGATGGCGGCGGTCACGCGCGGCGTGCATGGCGGCGCAGGTGTGCTGCATCTGTTCGGCAACTATGGCGGCGACGTGATGAACTTTGCCACCGCCGCCGATCTGGTGTCGATGGAGGACGATATCGAGGTCGCCACCGTCCTCGTCGCAGATGATGTCGCCAGCGCCCCGCCCGAACGCGCGGATCGGCGGCGCGGCGTCGCCGGCATGATCTACGCCTTCAAGATCGCGGGGGGGCGCGCCGAAGAAGGCGGTTCGCTCGCAGATGTGAAAGCCGCCGCCGAACACGCGCTCGCCAATACGCGCAGTATGGGCGTGGCGCTCTCGCCGTGCATCCTGCCCCAAATCGGCAAGCCAACGTTCACGCTGGCGGACGACGAAATGGAAATCGGCATGGGCATTCACGGCGAACCCGGCATCGCGCGCAGCAAGCTGGAGAGCGCCGACGCGATCACCACGACGCTGATTGAGCGCATCATGGGCGATATTGACCTGCGCGGCGCGGAAGTGACGATCATGCTCAACAGCTTGGGCGCGACGCCGTTGGAAGAACTGTACATCATGTACAGCCGCGTCTTGAGCCTGTTCAGCGCCGCCGATGTGCGCGTCTATCGTCCGTACATCGGGCGCTTCGCCACGTCGATGGAGATGGCGGGCGCGTCAATCACCGTCATGAAGCTGGACACGGAACTGAAACGCCTATTGGACGCGCCCGCGTCGTCGCCGTTCTTCGATAACGCGCAATATATGTGAACCGCCAAGCCGCCAAGCACGTAGAGCGAAAATGTTGGCGACCTTGGCGGCTTGGCGGTTAGAAAAGCACTTTCATGAATGAGACATTGAGTTTTACGCAAGCTATTGCTTTGATGAACGCCGTCGCGGACGCGCTGATCGCGGGCAAAGACGAATTGACCGCGCTCGATGCTGCGTTAGGCGATGGCGATTTGGGTCGCACGGTGGAACGCGGCTTCAAAGCGATCAAAGACCAGTTGGCGGCGAATACCGAAACCGACTTGGGCAAGCTGTATTTCAAGCTCGGCAAGACCTTCGGAGATGCCGCCGCGTCCAGCTTCGGCGCGCTGTTCGGCACGGCGCTGATGAAGGGCGGCATGACACTAAAGGGTAAGACGGAGATGCAGGCATCCGATATTGCGGATGCCATGCAAGCGGCGCTCGATGCGCTGATGGAACGCGGCAAGGCGAACATCGGGGACAAGACCATGCTCGACGCGCTTCACCCCGCGATCCAAGCCATCCGCGCCTTAAACGCGCCGGACGGATCCCCGCCGACGATTGCGACTGCCTTGCGCGCGGCGGCGGACGCGGCAATTGAAGGGGCGGACAAGACCAAATCTATGCAGTCGATGATCGGGCGCGCCAGTTGGCAGGGCGAACGCTCCATCGGGCAGATGGACGCGGGCGGGCGCGCAATCGCGCTCATGTTGGATGCAGCGGCAAAATACACGACTGAGGACTGAGTGAGGTAGGATGCTTCGGCGCATTCGTTTTACTCAGTTCTTTCACCTCAGTCCAATAAAGGGGTTATATGGAATATCGACGTTTAGGCAATTCCGGGCTGATTGTCAGTGCGCTGTCGCTCGGCACGATGCAGTTTGGGCAGTTGTGGCAGGTCGGACAGCTTGACCAAGCCGCCACCACCGAGATGGTCAAGTTCGCGCTGGATCGCGGCATCAATTTCATCGACACCGCCGACGTGTATTCGCGCGGCGAGAGCGAACAATACATCGGCGGCGCGATCAAGGCGCTCGGCGTTCGTCAGCAGACCGTGATCGCCACCAAGGCGCGCCTGCCGATGAGCGATACCGACTTCAATCACAGCGGGGCAACGCGCCATAACATTATGCGCGAGGTGGACGACAGTTTGCGCCGCCTCGATACCGACTATATCGATCTGTACCAGATGCACGGCTGGGACAGCAACACGCCGCTCGAAGAAACCTTGCGCGCGCTGGATGATATTGTGCGCGCGGGCAAAGTCCGCTACATCGGCTTCAGCAATTATCTGGCGTGGCACGGCATGGCGGCGCTGGCGCTGCAAGCGCAGTTGAGCCTGCACAAATACGTCACAGCGCAAATGTATTATTCGCTGGTCGAGCGCACATTGGAGCATGAATTCGTCTCATTCTGCGAGTATACGGGCGTCGGTATCCTCGTGTGGAGCGCGCTGGCGGGTGGTTTCCTGTCTGGCAAATATGAGCGCGGCGTGCTGCCGCCCGAAGCGACGCGCTTCCGTGAGTCGGGCCCCTTCGTCCCGTTCGACGCAGATTTGGATCGCTCGTATGCCATCGTGGACGCGGTGAAAGCCGTCGCCGCGCGGCATGAAGTGAGCGCCTCGCGCGTTGCGCTGGCATGGACGGTTCGCCAGCCGATGGTCAGCAGCGTGATCATCGCCGCGCGCAAATTGGAACATCTCGAAGATAACATCGCGGCTATCGATTTGAAGCTGACCGCTGAAGATGTCGCGGAACTCGACGCAGTATCGCATCCCGGCACGCCGTATCCCAAGTGGATGCACTTGCAGTTGAACGTTGCCGAAGACCCACGCTCCCAAATCCTGCACCCCGAACGCTATACCGACGGCGGCGCATGGAAAGACTTGCGACAGGGGACGGCGCGCTGGAAGATCGAAAAATAGGACTGAGGACTGAGTGGGGCGGCACCCTACATCATTTGACTTTGTTTTCGGATTTCCATAACGCGAAGTCATGATGAATGTTTTCGCTCAGTCCTCAATAATCTGAGTTTTGGATAGGCTCTAAACTGTTCACCTCACCCCCTCTCCACAGCGTGGCTGAGGGGGTGGGGGGTGAGGTGAAGTGATCCAAAACTCAGGTTCAATACTATCCCTAAGGGGTGATTCGCCGGGCAGTATCGACCCGGAGCGTCGCAATAAAGTTCAATAGAGTTCGTTGGAGCAACGTATCATGGCAAAATTGTTGAAATCGAAGCAGGACAAGGGCTTAAGCCGCCGCGAGTTTATGATGAGCGCGTCGCTGTTGGGCGCGGGCATCCCCGCCGCTGGCGTGATGAACGCACTGGAATATCGCCGCGTCTCCGCGCAAGATATGTCCATGCGCGCCGCGATGAGCAACGCTGGTTTGGCAGCGACATGGTGCGCGCAAGGCAAAGACACCGCCGAAATGTGGGGTCGGTTCTTGGGCGTCGAAATCGTGTGGTTCGATGGACAGTTGGACAACAACATTCAGCGCGCCGCCGTCGATCAGATCGCAACTCAATCATGGGATTTCGTGGCGATTCAGCCGTTCAGCATCGGCACGCTGGTCGAACCCGTCAGCGCGATGATCGGCGCGGGCATCCCGTTCATCGATATGGACACGCTGCTCGCCCCGATTGACCAACTGCCGGATATCGGCGTCCTCAGCTTCATCGCGCCGGACAACGTGTTCATGTCCGAATCGGTCGTCACCGAACTCGTGCGCCAAATGGGCGGCGAAGGCAAGATCGCGCACACATGGGGCGCGCAGGGTCACACGGGCGCACAGGGACGCGCGCAGGGCTTCTATAACATCATGGCGCAGTACCCGAACATCGAGATCGTCGATGATCAGCCCGCCGACTGGGACGTAACGCGCGTCGCTGAAATCTGGGAGAGCATCCTGAATCGTCACCCCGATTTGAGCGCCGGTTTCTTGCACAACGACGACATGGCGTTGGCAGCACGCAACGTTGTGGTCAACGCGGGCTTGGGCGATCAGGTTCTCTTGGGCGGCATCGACGCGATGCTCCCCGCTATCGATGCGGTCGTCAATGGCGATTTGGTAGCGACGGCGCGCAACAGCTCCGTCCGCATTCATGGCAACTCCGTCTTGCTTGGCTGGTACGCGGCGACGGTTGGTCTGGACGAGGCGCGCGCCAATGTCCCCAACTTCTTGCTGGCGGACGGGCCCGCCATCACGGCGTCGGTGGACAGCAACCCCGACTTGGCAGGCGAACCCTGGAAGCTGCGCGGTTATGGTCGCAGCACCGCAGAGGGTCTGCGCTGGCTCGAAGAACAGTTGGCATTCTAAGAGAAGGACTGAGGACGGAGTGCTGAGGACTGAGTAAGGGATTGGACTGAGGACGGCGTGAAAAGGACTGAGAAACTGCACCCGTTACGCTTGTTTCTCAGTCCGCATGGAAAAAACGAAGCAGAATTGACGCGAACGTTGGGGCGCGGCACGCCGCGCTCCTACAGGGATGTCAGCTTGTTTTGGTTCTCCATCAGTCCCGCAGCCGCAGCCCTTGCTTTGACTCAGCACTCACTACTCAGCACTCAGTACTGAACTATGACAGATCAACCCATTCTCGAACTTAAGCACATCAGCAAACGCTTCGGCGGTTTGCAGGCGCTCGATAATGTCGACTTCGACCTGCGCGAAGGCGAAACGCACGCGCTCGTTGGCGAAAACGGCGCCGGCAAAAGCACGCTGATGCGCATCCTGTCCGGCGTCTACGCTGAATACGAGGGCGAATTCCGCCTCGACGGGCAGCCCGTCCATCTCAACTCGCCCGCCAACGCGCTCGCGCGCGGGATCGGCATGATCCATCAAGAATTGAGCGTGATGCCGGAATTGTCGGTCGCGGAGAACGTCTTTCTGGGACGCCAACCGCTGACCGCCTTCGGTACGATTGACTGGCGGCGCATGAATCGCGTCGCGGCGGAAGAATTGACCAAGCTCGGCTTTCCCGATATCGATGTGCGCCGCCCGCTCGAACAGTATCCGTTGGGGATTCAGCAGGTGGTCGAGGTGCTGCGCGTGATCCTGTCGGGCGCGCGCGTGCTGATCATGGACGAACCCACGTCGGCGCTGTCGCCGTCGGAAGTCGATCACTTGATCGGGCTGATCGCGGCGCTGCGCGAGCAAAAACGCAGCATCATCTATATCTCACACTTTTTAGAAGAGATCATGCGCGTCTGTGACCGCGTGACCGTGCTGCGCGATGGGCGCAAGGTCGCCACGCTGCGCCGCGACGAGACGAACATGAATCATCTGATCGCGCTGATTCTCGGACGCGAAATCAATGCCACGCTTCCGACGGCGGCGGTACGCACGAGCGAAAAAGTGATGCTGTCGGTCAAGCACCTTTCCAGCGATGCCTTCCGCGATATCAATCTCGAAGTCGGCGCGGGCGAAATCGTCGGGCTGTACGGCGCGGTCGGCGCGGGACATTTCAACGTCGCCAAGGCGCTGTTCGGCATGTACCGGATCGATGCTGGCGAAATCAGCCTGGACGGCGACATCTTCCCGCGCCGCTTCTCCGCGCGCTATGCGATCAAGCGCGGCGTGGCGTATGCGACTGAATCGCGGCGCAAGAGCTTATTTTTAGACGAAGCCAATTATCGCAACATCACGCTGCCGCATCTGGCACGCATTGGCGGCATCGCTCCACGTGCCAGCCGCGAATTGGCGTTCGCCGCGCCCGCCATGACGCGCGTCAACGTGCAGCCCAACGAACCGAAAAGCGCCGTCGGCAAACTGAGCGGCGGCAATCAGCAAAAAGTCGCCATCGCGCGCTGGATCACCTATCCGCCGAAAATTTTCATCGTCAGCGAACCGACGCGCGGCATGGATGTCGGCGCGAAAAACGAAGTGTTGGGCATCTTGCGCAATTTTCGCAACGATGGTTACGCCGTCCTCGTCGTCTCGTCCGAACCGGAGACGGTGCTGGCGGTCTGTGATCGCATCTTGGTCATGTCGCGCGGCGGAATCGTGGCGGAGATGGTGAACAGTGACGCGGTGAACAAAGATACCTTGATGAGGCTACTATGACGACCCCTGCCAACACCGCCGAACGGATGCTGCCCGAACGCGACAGCCGACGCCAATTCCGCGCGCTGCTGCCGATCATCGCGCCCTTTTTGACGCTGATCGTGCTGTTCCTGTTTTTCAGTGTGACGACGACGACGTTCAACAACCCGATCAACCTGAACAACATCCTCGTGCAAATCTCCACGATTGCGATCTTGGCGACGGGCATGACGTTCGTCCTGCTGACGGGCGAGATCGATTTGAGCATCGCGGCGATGGTCACGCTGTCGGGCGTGGTGTCGGCGCACTTGTTCGCCAACCTCGACCTGCGCGAACCGTTCACGACGGTCGTCCCGTTAGGCGTGGCGACGCTGTTGGGCTTCGTCAGCGGGTTCGCCAGCACAAAATTCCGCATCCCGACTTTTATGGTCACCTTGGCGATGTCGCTGATCGCGTCGGGCTTGTCGATTGGCATCACCGAAGGGCGCATCGTCTTTGACTATTCAGAGGTGATCCGCACCTTGGGCAGCGGGCGCTTCATCATCCCCGAAGCGGGCATCAATCTGCGCGTGCTGACCATCCTCGCGGCGATTTGCCTGTTCATCGGCTTTCTGGTGCTGCGCTACACGCGCTTCGGGCGCTACATCTATATGACCGGCGCGAACAAGAGCGCGGCGCGGTTAGCGGGCGTCGATACGGACATGATGGTGATCGCCGCGCTGACGATCTGCGGTTTCACGGCGGGGCTGGCGGGCTTGGCGAACGTCGGACGGTTGGCAAGCGCCCAGCCGACGGTGATCAACGGCTTCTTGATCGATACGATTGGCGCGGTCGTCTTGGGTGGCACGTCGCTGTCGGGCGGGCGCGGCGGCATCATCCAGACGGTGGGCGGCTTGCTGATCTACGGCACACTGCGCAACGGGTTGGACAATCTGCCGCAGTTGCAGACGGGCGCGGGCGTGTTCTTCAAAGAGTTCATCACGGGGATCGTGCTGTTCGTCGCGTTGATCGTCAACGTGCTGTTGAGCGGGCGCGCGTCGCGGGATAGGACGTAGTATAATCACTAAACGGATACAGGAGCTAAACATGATTACAAAAATGTCTGCGAAAAACTTCAAATCCTGGGTAGACACGGGTGTAATTCGTTTAGCTCCACTCACTGGATTTTTTGGGACAAATAGTTCTGGCAAGACCAGTTTACTTCAAATGCTGTTATTACTGAAGCAAACTGCTGCATCAAGTGATCGCAATATGGTATTACAAACAGAAGGAAGTATTGTAAGTTTAGGCACAGTGAAAGATATTCTGCATCAAGAATCGACATCTTTGGAATTGATGCTCGATTGGCGGTTAGAAAAAACATTGTCACTTCCGATTGAAGGCTCGAACGATAAAGAAAATATCGATCACCTGACTTTTTTATCAAGCATTGGACGAACCTCGAACGGTCCCGATGTTCAAAAAATGAGTTATTCGAGCGACCAGTTCATTGCATCCATGCAGCAAGGATCAAAAGAGAAATACAAAATCGAAGTTCGTGTTGCCGATAAAAACCCCGCACGGATCCAAGGGCGTCCACCTAATATTTCTAAGCCGATTAAGTGCTATGGATTTCCGAGCGAAGCGCTGCAATATTATCAGAATGCTGACTATCTTATCGATCTCAATGGCGCATTTGAAGAATTATTCCGAAATGTATTTTATCTCGGTCCGCTGCGTGATGATCCAAAACGTATTTACCAGGTATTGGGAAATCGACCCGATGACGTTGGTCGCAAGGGAGAACTGGCTGTAGCGACACTGGTCACAGCTGGTCGAGATAAAATTTTGAAGGAAGGAAGACGTTGGATAACGCTGGAGGAAAAAATTGCAGATTGGTTGAAACGCATGGGTTTAGTTCATTCTTTCCGAACCAATCCGCTGCTTGAGAATGGCAGTCAGTATCAGGTGTTGATAAAACGCACTTCTGAGAGTCGTGAAGTTCCGATTACAGATTTGGGGTTTGGAATTTCTCAGGTGCTTCCAGTTTTAGTGATGTGCTACTACACTCCAAAATCTTCGACCGTTATTCTTGAGCAGCCCGAAATTCATCTTCACCCCGCCGTGCAGGCGGTTCTAGCCGATGTATTCATTGATGCTATCAAAACACGTCACATTCAAATCATCCTTGAAAGTCATAGTGAACATCTTTTGCGACGATTACAACGTCGTATGGCTGAAAAATTAATCAACGTCAGTGATGCCGCCTTGTACTTCTGTCAGATGGAAGGGGGTTCATCGCGTATCGACGCACTACAACTCAGTGAATATGGTGACATTACAAACTGGCCCGACGGATTTTTTGGCGATCTCGCCGACGACCTTATTGAAATGGCAAAAGCCAGTATTGACCGTCAGATGGCTGAATGATGAAACGCATCATTGATACCAATGTACCAATAGTAGCTAATGGAAACGAGTCTGAACAAGCCTCGCTTGAATGCCAAAAAGCTTGTATCGACGTGATGACACAAATTTTTTCTGGCAGCATTCAAGTTGTATTGGATAAAAAGTGGGAAATAATTAACGAGTATAAAAATAAACTTCGACCTGATCTTAAACGAGGTTTAGGCGATCAATTTCTCATCTGGATTTTGACGAATTATACCAATATAAAGCGTTGTATTCTTGTTGAAATCACCAAAACGGGAACAGACACTTTTAACGAATTCCCTGACGATCCAACGCTTACAAATTTTGACCCTCGAGATCGTAAATGGATCGCCGTGGCACATGCGCATTTTTCTGCGTATGAGGAAACAGTACCCATTATTGAGGCTATTGGTCATAAATGGCGTAAGTTCGTCGAGGCATTCAAGCAGCATCATGTCGAAGTCGAATTTATTTGCGATCAACCGACTGCGACTTCACCGACCGCGATCAGACCTAATACTGAAAAATCCTCGAAGCGCATAAAAAACGATGAGTTAAAGTCATGACCAACACGTATTTCCCACTCGACCCCACCACCGTGATCGACTATGTACGCACGCGCCCCGAACTTATGGACATCTTCCGCGCGGGTGAGGCGCTCGAATCGGTCGAAGTCGGGGATGGCAACCTGAACTTGGTGTTCAAAGTGTGGGCGGCGGCAGACGCGGAACGAACGGTCGTCGTCAAACAGGCGCTCCCCTATGTGCGCTTGGTGGGCGAAAGTTGGAAGCTGCCGACGGAGCGCGCGCGCATCGAGGCGCAAGCGTTGGCGGTGCAGGCGCGGCTGTGTCCCGAACACACCGTCCATGTGTATTATTTCGATCCCGTCATGTTCTGCACGGTGATGCGGAACTTGACCCGGCATGTGATCATGCGGCGCGGCTTGATGGAGGGCATCACCTATCCCAAGTTCGGGCAGCACATCGGGACGTTCATGGGGCGCACATTGGCGGGGACGAGCGATCTGGTGCTGGATTACAAGACCAAAAAAGAGCAAGTCGCGCGCTTCATCAACCCGGAACTGTGCAAAATCAGCGAAGATTTGGTGTTCACCGAGCCGTACCGCTACACCGAGCGCAATTTGTTTCACAAGGAACTTGAGCCGCAAGTCGTGGCGCTGCAAGCGGACGCCGATTTGCGCGTCGAAGTGGCGCAGATGAAAGCGCAGTTCATGACGCACGCCCAAGCGTTGCTGCACGGCGATTTGCACACGGGCAGCATCATGATCAATCAGGACGAGACCATCTGCATCGATCCAGAGTTCGCGTTTTACGGGCCCATCGGCTTCGATGTCGGCGCGGTGATCGCTAATCTGTTCCTGAGCTATGCCAGCCACGAAGTGCGCACGAAAGACGCCGCCGCGCGCGCCGCGTTCCGTAGCTATCTGACGGACACGGTGATCGAACTGTGGGCGGTGTTCGCGCGCGAGTTCGCGGCGCTGGCGTGGGCGAACGCAGATTCGATTGATCTGCCGACGGCATATCGTGACCGCTACCTGCTGCAACTGCTGCAAGATACGGCGGGCTTCGCGGCGTGCAAGATCATGCGGCGCGTGATCGGCTTGGCGGGCGTGGCGGACATTCGCGGCATCGAGGACGTGCATGAACGGGCGATTGCGGGGAGTTTGGCGCTCAACATGGCGATCCCGCTGATCAAGGGGCGGCGCGACGTGCGGACGATTGCCGATGTCGTGGCGTTGGCGACGGCGGCGCGGGTGACTTATCCGTTCGGGAGTTGAGGGTTGTCTGCCGTATCGATTGGGGTGTCGGGTGAAGCTGGTCGCAACGCATCGTCGCGCCCATTGATGATGACAGCAGTTCCGACTTCAATCTGATCTAACGCAGCATTGATGCGATCCACCAATTTGACAAGGTTTCCCAACCGCGTCGTCATGACAAGCAGTACCACAACCGCGCTTTTCAGCTTTTTCAAGTTTTGTTGGTCAGGAATACTGTGATCCGCCGTTATAAAGACATCGAACTGCTCATCGCGCATCGAACGCATTAAAAGCCCATTTTTTCTTCCGAGCCAGCCCATGTCTCGAACCGTAAAAAATATTCCGATCCGGAAAAGACGTTTTGAAGTCGCGATCAAGATTTTCATCCAGCAATATTTTCATGGGGTATCCGTTCGTTCGCCTCGGCGCGCGCCGCTTCGATCAAGACACCAGACGCGAAATACAAAAACGACTCGATATGGGCGCGATCAACCGTTGGATACGCTCTCAAAAACTCATCAACCGATGCCCCACTCAACAAATAGTCCAACAGATGTTTAAGTGGCACGCGCGTCCCCGTAAAGCACGGCGTCCCGCTCATCAGTTCGGGGTCAATCGCCACGGGCAGCGTCTTCATGCGGTTTCGACTCCTCATCAACCAATCTATTCAGTATAACAGCAAGCCGAAGCTGCACAGCGACTTATCGACACTCCATAAGCCCTGTCTATGTCGCTGGTGAATGGGTGAAACGAGGGTGTTTTCGTCGGGGGATGACGGGTCGTATCCAAAACAGCCGGGCGTCCCGATGGAACGCCCGACGATGCACGATGGTTACCGATGAGCCAACCTCGTTGACGGGGTGCAAACGCAGCGCCCACCGCGCCCGCTTAAAGGGTCTTGACCGACGTCACGACGTTATTTGTACAGCGGCGATGGCACCGGATTACGCTCGCCAAACCCGCGTTGATGCCAGTACGGATAAATCGTGTCCGTCTCGCTGACGGCATCCAAGCGCGCGACTTGTTCTGCGCTCAAATTCCAGCCCACTGCACCCAAGTTTTCGTGCAACTGTGCCTCGGTGCGCGCGCCAATCACCACGCTGGCGACCGTCGGGCGCTGCAAAAGCCAGTTGAGCGAGACTTGTGCCACCGTCTTGCCCGTTTCGGCGCTGATGGTATCCAGCACGTCCACGACGCTGTAGAACCAGTCTTCGGGCATCTCGGGACCCTCGCCCGCCCCTTGCGCGACGCGGCTGCCCGCTGGCATCGGCTGGTTGCGGCGGAACTTCCCGCTCAGACGACCTTGTGACAGGGGGCCCCAAACGAGCGTGCTGACGTTTTGATCGAGCGCCATCGGCATCAAATCCCATTCGTACTCGCGCCGCAGCAGCGAATAATGACCTTGATACGCCATGTAGCGTGACCAACCGTACTTTTCGGAAATGGCGAGCGATTTCATCACATGCCAGCCGGAAAAATTGGAACAGGCGATGTAGCGTACCTTGCCGCTTTGCACCAGCGTATCCAAGGCGCGCAGCGTTTCTTCGACCGATGTGCGCGCATCAAAGCCGTGCATGATGTAGAGATCGATATAGTCTGTATTCAGGCGGCGCAGACTGGCTTCGCATGAGCGCAGGAGGTGAAAACGGGAGGTTCCCACATCATTCCGCTCATCACTCATGCGGAAGGTCGCCTTGGTGGACAGGATCATCTTATCCCGTCGTCCGTGGATCGCTTTGCCTAGAATTTCTTCTGACAGTCCCATCGAATAAACATCTGCCGTATCAAAGAAGTTCGCGCCGGCGTCCATGCAAATGTCCACGAGGCGGCTGGCTTCTGCCACATCGCTCTTGCCCCATTTGCCGAAAAATTCATGCGTACCGCCAAATGTTCCCGTCCCAAAGCTCAGGGCTGGCACGCTAAAGCCCGACCCACCGAGCAGTCTGTATTCCATTTTTGTTTCCCTTTGATATTCAACCCGATCAGGGCGCAGCCGCCGCTGATCGCCGCATGGAGTCCTGAGTATACCCATCTCTGGGATATATACAGATGGTCGTGTGAGCGGTTTTCATCCGCGCACGCGCACCGCGGGGGTCGAGAGGAACCCGTCTTCGACCACCAGCGCGATGCCGCCATTCATCAGCGGACGGTCGCCATCGGTCGCGCGCAGCAGCCGTTGACCATCGACCGTGACACTCACGTTTGCACCGCGAACCGTCAGCTCCACATTGTAAATGCGTCCAGGTTCCCAAGCGAACGGGGCTTCTGCCAGAATTGTGTCACCGTCAAGCGCCTTCACGAGCTGAAGCGTGCCGTCGGTGCGCAGCAGCGCCGCGTAGCAACGCCGCAAGCCCGTGACGCGCGCCGCCACACCAATCGCGCGGGCGAAGTCGCTGGTGATCGCCGCCTGTACCGTATAATCCTGCCAGTCGTGCGTGCCGATGGACAGCAAGCCGCGTCCACTGTTTTGGACGATATGGAAGGCGTCCGCCCAATGCGCCTCGAAATGATCGACCGCATCCACCCATGCACGCCGCCAGCCTTGTTGGACAGCGCCAGCGATTTGGCTGCCGACATCCGGCGGACGGGTGAAAATCGTATCGGGCGCGCCCGCGAACTTCAGGTCATCGAGATAAATTTCACCGCTGGTCACGCGCTCCGCCTGGAGTTCTAGCCCCACTTGTGCAATCGGCTGTCCATTCGTGTTTGGAACGTCCCAGACCAGTTCCGCCTGTCCACCCGGCAGAAGCGGCTGTGCCGCGCCGTACACGCGAGTGAGTGAGTTCGTTCCTGCGTACACATCGAGATATAACTGCACAGTAACGGTCTGTGAATTCGTATTCGCCGCACTGACATGCGCCTGAATCGTTTGACCGGAATAGAGCGTTGGCGAGGCGAACAACGGATAACCGATCATGTTTAGCGCGGCGGGCGCAATGAACGTGGCAGTGGCGGCGCGGGCGGCGCGTCCCGGCGCGAGGCGCTCAAACTTGAACGCTAAACTTCGTGTTCCGGTCTGGCTGTGTCCAGCGACGTTTTCCAGCCGCAGCACGCCGCGCGCGTCCGGCGCATCATCGGGCATGAAGCCCTGCACCGATCCGGGCAGTTCAAAGTGAAAGCGCGCGCCGTTTTTGACCATCAACGGGGGATGACCCGCCAGCGCCCGCCCGACATTGGCGATTTCCAGCGCCTCGATCACAGCGTCGCTGATCCCGCGCCCGCCGTCGGCACTCGACAGATACAGCCGATCCGCGACGGGCGTGCGCCAATCGGGACCCGCATCGATGCCCGCGAGTCCGTTCTTGATGCCCAAAATGCAGCCGACGTTGCCCGCGTTGCAATCGGTATCATAGCCGCAGGTGTTGACGATCATCTGCGTCTTTTGGAAGTCGTCGCCGCCATACAACAGCGCCACGATGATCAGCGCGTGATTGGGGACAATATGGCAGTTGCCGGGATAGCGTTCATAACTGTAACGGTCATACACCAGATCGCGCGCGGCGCGCCAATCGCCGTTGGCGGCATGAAAGGCGCGCAAATCTGCGATCAAGCGCGCAATGATCGAGTCCGGCGGTATCAGCCCGACAGCGATATCCAGTAAGCGGTCGAGGTTCGATTCATCGAAGGCGGCAGCCTCCAGCGCGGCGATCACCTGCGCGCCGTAAATCGCCTCGCCGTCATGGCTGACGCTGCCCGCGCGCCGTGCCAAATCTGCCGCCAGCACCGGATTACCCGGCGCGATCATACCCCAACCATCGATGAAGATTTGCGCGCCGATCTGCTCCGCGATAGTCGTGCCATTGAGCGCAATCGACCCGCTGTGGGGCGCTTGGATGCCCTGTTTCAGGCGTTGATAGGCAGTATGTTCGGTGGAAACACCGATCCCGCCCCACCATAAGATCGTTCGCCGTTCAATAATGTAGTTGAGCCACGTCTGCCCGATCTGTGCGGGGGTCAAGGTCAGGCGGTTGCCATAATCAGGCAAGGCGCGCAAGAACGTGAACGTGCCAGCGATATCGTCGTCGGTCACAATCAGCGGCACGCCCAATTTTTCGTGAACATAGTACCAAATCTCACCGAGTTCACGCTCGATCCGATCCCAACGCCACTGTTCAAACGGGCGTCCCAAATAAACGCCGATGATCTTGCCCAATACCCCCGCATAGACTCGTTCGAGATAATCGGCGTGCAGCGTGCGGTCGCTGGCTGCTGTTTCCACGTTCAACGTCATTCCGAAAGCCTCCTGAGATCAAGCGCGATGTCCAGTGCGAAGGTACCCCGTCCAGCGACCATTGGTCAACCTATCCAAGAAGCTGGCGCATGATTGGTGCATTATTCTTTAACGCTAATATTGACACTGAAACATAACCCCGCATAAAATATGGCATCAACATACTGGACGGTCAGTATGTTGATGCCGACCCTGACAGATGCGTAGAAAAACGCTTATGAAGACAAAAGATTTTGACCAGAAACAAGATATTCAAACCCAACAACTGCTCATCGAAGCCGGTATTCAACTCATCGGTGAAAAAGGTTACGACGGCGCAGCGATTGGGGATATCGTCGCGTTGGCGGAAGTGACCAAAGGCGCGCTCTACTACCATTTTGGCTCCAAAGAGAATTATGTCTTGGAAATCATTCGCCAGCGCGCTGAGCAAAATATCGCCCGCTTCAAGCAGCTTGACAAGGACAATATCTCGCTGGCGGAATGGATCGAGCGGTCTTTTTCCGCGATTATCGGCTTCTCCGATCCAGCGCAGCAGTTGTTCTCGCTGCAAGTGATGATGGCGGGGCTGCGACCCGGCAACGAACGGATTGGCGCGCTGGTCGCTGAAATTCACGCGGATTGGCGGCGTCTGATCACCGAAATGGTGATCCTGTCGGACGAATACCGCAAAGGGCAGCTTGTGGGTGAGCCGGAAGTGATCGCGGTTGGCGTGATGGCGCTCATCGACGGGCTGCTGATTCATTTTCGGATCGAGCCGGAGCGATTTACCGAGCAAGCCTTCATCGAACGCTTGGCACCCTTACTCAAACTGTGGGTTTTGAAACCGCCCGTTGACCTCAAACCGGAGCAAGCCCAGTGATGCAAACCCTAATCAAAACAGCCACGTTGATTGATGGGACAGGCGAATCCGCCAAGCCCGGATGGTCGCTGCTCGTACAAGATGGAATCATCATCGACTGCGCCCCCGCCGCCCACTTTGACGGGATCGACGCCGAAATCGTTGACCTGACCGCTGGCGTTGTTGTGCCGGGTTTCCTCGATGTGCATACCCACTTCTGCTATATCCATGAAGCCGGATTTCAACAGAGCGCGATGCAACCCAACAAGGTCGCCATGCTCGATGCCGGGTTCGACAATGCGGAGGAATGGCTGCATCAGGGCGTGACGACCACGCGCCTCGTCGGGACGCCCTTCGACCTCGACATCGAACTGCGCAGCGTGATCGAAACGCACGCGCTTCCCAGTCCGCGTATGGTCTGTGCGGGGCGCATGATGACGATGGTCGGCGGGCGACGTACCGCGTGGGACTTCATGAAAGAAGAGGTCAACGGGGTGGAAGAAGCGCGCCGCTTCGCCCGCGCCCACCTCCAGCGCGGCGCTGACGTGATCAAGCTGTACTGCACGACGCTGCTTGAAGCCAACGTCGCGGATTATCTAACGCGCGCGCTTGCCCTGCCCGACGATGCCCCCGATCCGGGTCGTTGGAGTTCGCTCACTGTCGATGAAATCGCCGCCGTGTGCGATGAAGCGCATAACATCGGGCGCACGGTCGCCGCGCATGTCGCGCCGACGTTCGGGATCAAAATTGCGCTGCGCGGCGGGGTCGATACCATCGAACATGGGACAAATCTGGACAACGAGTGCATTGACCTGTTCCTCGAAACGGGCGCGACCCTCGTCCCGACCTTGAGCGTCACCCATTATCAGATCGCCAACGGCGATCACCTTGACATGCCGCCGGTCTTTACGGCGTTCTCGCGGCGCAGTTGGGACAAGCAGATCAAGATGCTGCGCAAAGCCTTCGACGCGGGGGTGAAAATCGCCACCGGAACCGACAGTATCATCGCCGGGATGCAGTTCTACGATGAAGTCGAATTACTCGTCACCGCGGTGGGCATCAGCCCGATGGATGCGCTGGTCGCTGCCACCCGCAACGGTGCGCGGGCGTTGGGCATCGCGGGCGAAAAGGTGGGGACGCTCGAAACGGGCAAGTACGCCGATCTGGTGCTGCTGGCGGACGATCCGCTGACGGATATTCATAACATCCGCAACATCACCGCCGTTGTCCAGAGTGGCAGCATCGTCGCACGTCCCAATCAGTCGGACGGCAAAGGACAGAGGGGGCATCATGACTAAAAACGCGCTACGTGCCGCCGGATTTGTCGATCTCACGCCGGACGGGGTTGATTATCACAGCGATGAATATTTGCTGATCGAAGATGGACGCATCGTCGGGTTCGACAAGCTGGCAAATCTGCCCGACGACGTGGAAATCATCGATCAATCCGCCGATTTTTGCGTTCCCGGCTTGATCGACACCGCATTCTTGCCCGGCTTGCTCGTCCAACCAGACGGAGCGCGCCCCAACAGCTATGGCGAGAGCGTCTGGCAGGCGAAACAAGCCGCCGAACAGTGGCTCGCCTCTGGCGTGACGAGCGCCGCCAGTATGGGCGCGGCGGATCGGATCGACTTCGATTTGAGCAAGAGCATCGCGGCGGGGCGCATGAGCGGGTCACGCATTCATCCGGCGCTCTCGCCGCTCGTCCCGGCAGGGATGGCGAAATTCCATTGGCTGTATGGCGTGCGCGAGGTCAGCGGCGCGGACGACGCCCGCCGCGCGGTACGGGAACTGATTAAGGATGGCGCGGATCGCATCGTCATCTACGCCGATGTGCCGCTGGAGTTCCACGCCGATCCGGCTGAAACCAGCCGCCATCGGCTGCCCTTCTCGGTGGCTGAACTGTCCGAGATGGTCGCCCAAGCGCGACAAGCGGGCTGTTTCGTCCATGCCCAAGCGATATCGACGCGCGCGATTGACAACTGCCTCGCGGCGGGCGTGCGTTCCATCGGCTGCGCGTTTGGCTTGCAAGCCGCCCATCTGCCGATCATGGCAGCCAAAGGGATCGCGCTCGCGCCGAATCTGGCGCTCGGCGCGACGATCCGTGACATGGGCGCGGCGGCGGGTTTCCCTGCCAGCGCCATCAACATGGTCAGTAATCAGCGCATCGCCCCCGATCTGCTGCTGCACGCACACGCGGCGGGCGTCGATATCATCTGTGGCACGAACGCCGCCTTTTTAGCGGGCGATGTCTATCGAGAGTGCCAAGAATTACACCGAGCGGGCTTGAGCGCGGGCGATGTCCTACGCGCCGCCACGCAAAATGGCGCGCGGGCGCTCAAGCCCCACGTTGAATATGGTTTCTTCAGATCACGCACGGTCGCTGATCTGGTTTTTGTTAAGCATGATCCGGCACAAAATCTAGACAGCTTGTCCGAGATCAGCGCGGTCATGATCGAAGGAACATTACGAACGGATACACAAATCGCTTCCCATGTGTCCGCCTCACGACCGATTTAGATGTTTTGGAGAGCAAGTGCTATGAAGAAGTCGTCGCAGCGAAAGCAAATCGTGCTAATCCTGTTGGTCAGCCTCGTGCTTGCCGTCTATCCCGTTGCCCTGTCCGCTCAAGAGCCGGTCGTATTCCGGCAGCCCGCCAACGAGCCGACGGGTTTAGACCCGGCGCAAGGTGGATTTGGGTATCAAGAGTTCTTCAGCCTGTACGAACCCCTCGTCGATGCCTATTCCTCCAGCGAAATCACCCCATTGGCGGCTGAAAGTTGGACGCTTTCGGACGATGGGACGACCTACACCTTCACCCTGCGCGAAGGACTGATGTGGAGCGATGGCGCACCCGTCACGGCGGAGGACTATCGTCAGTCATTCCTGCGTCAGCTCAATCCGGCGACCGCCGCCTATTCTGCGGATGAGTTTTTCCCCATCCGCAACGGACAAGCGTACAACGCGGGCGAAATCACCGACCCGGAAATGGTGGGACTCTCCGCGCCCGATGATCTGACGCTGATCATCGAACTGGAACAGCCCACCCCGTTCTTCTTGTCCTATCTCGGCAATTCAAGCTATCTGCCCGTCCGCGTTGACCTGATCGAGCAGTATGGCGATCAGTGGATGGAAGCGGGCAACCATGTCGGCAACGGACCCTATATGCTCACGCAGTGGGATCACGATCAACTGATGGTGTTCGAGAAGAATCCGAATTACAACGGCATCTGGAAAGATAACCGTTTCGTGGATCGGATCGAATTCGTGATCATGGCGGACGCATGGAATCAAGCCGTGCCAGCGTTCGAGGCGGGCGAAGTCGATGTAGCGATTGCTCCGGCGGGCGAACTGGCGCGACTGCTGGACGACCCAGAATATGCCGACATGATCAACCCGGTTCCCATCGCTGGCACGATCATTTTGGTCATGGACACCACGAACACGCCGACGGACGATGTGCGCGTGCGTCAGGCGCTCTCGCTGTCAATTGACCGCGAAACGCTGTCCACCAACGTCCTGCGCGGGGCTTACGCGCCCGCGATCAGCCTGAGTCCGCCGCAGATCGCCAGCCACAATCCCGCCGAGGCGTTCGGCTATCAGTACAATCCCGAACTGGCGCAGCAGTTGTTGGCAGAGGCGGGTTATCCCGGTGGCGAGGGCTTCCCCGAATTTGAAGTCACCTATTGGAGCGTTGACCGCGCACAGTTGGAAATGCAGGCGCTTCAAGCGATGTGGTCAAGCACGCTCGGCATTGATGTGAACCTCAATCCGCTGGAGCCGAGCGCGATGCGCGATTGGCGGATTTCGCGCAACGAAAATGCCTTCAATATGTACTACGGTCTCAACTGGGCGGGCATTCAAGACCCGAATCAATTCCACAATGCCCTGTTCGACCCGGATAACTCGCTCAAGCGTTCCCGCTTCGCTGACGCGGCGTACATCGACCTGATCCGCACGGCGCAGGTCGAGACCGATCCGGCGGCGCGCATTGAAATGTATCAACAAGCCGAAGCGATCATCAACGAACAAGTGCCGATCATCTCGGTTGATTATGAAAGCCAAACGTGGCTGATCCGCCCCTATGTTCAGAACTTCATCGAGTCCACGACGGCGGTTGGCACGATCTTCCGGTATGCACAGCCGCCCGGATTGCAGGTCAATCGATAAGCGACGATTGAAAAGCACCCACCTCACCCCTAAATCCCCGCTCCATGTGGGGCGGGGCGTGAGGTTGGGCTTTGAGGGTTGCGGGTGAGGTGTGTATTTTCCAAAGGGGGCTGAGGCTTGAGAAGGTACATACTTCGTCGAATTTTGTTGATGTTCCCCACCATGCTGGCAATTTTCACGATTACATTCTTTCTCATGCACGCGACACCCGGCAGCCCATGGGACGATGCGGGGCGTCCTTTGCCCGCGAATGTGATCGAGAATCTCAATGCGAAGTATGGCTTGGATAAACCCGTCTGGCAGCAGTATTTGATCTTTCTGTGGGGGATCATCTCGCGCGGCGATCTGGGCGATTCCTATACGCGCGCAGGTCAGAGCGTCAGCGGGTTGCTGCTGGAACACTTTCCCGTCTCGCTTCAGTTGGGCTTGGTCGCTATGGTCTTTGCGATTATCGGGGGACTGACGCTGGGGCTGGTTGGGGCGCTCAAACCGAACTCGCTGCTGGATAATGTCACGACCTTTCTGTCGGTGATTGGGATTTCGACGCCGAGCTATGTGGTCGCCACGCTGTTGGTCATCCTCTTTTCGCTCTGGCTGGATTGGCTGCCGACGGGGGGGTGGGATGGCATCTTCTCGGAACGGGCGATCATTCCGGTGATTGCATTGGGGTTGAGTCCGATAGCGACGATTGCGCGCTACACCCGCTCCGCCGTGATCGAAGTCATCTCGCAGGATTATATCCGCACCGCCCACGCCAAAGGGGTTGCAGCGTATAACGTCCATCTCCATCATGTTTTGCCCAATGCGCTCATCTCGGTGGTCACGGTTGCCGGAGTCAGTCTAGTGAATGTCGTGACCGGATCATTTTTCGTCGAGTCGATCCTCAACATTCCCGGCATTGGGCGTTACTTCGTCACATCGGTCACAGGGCGCGACTATCCGGTCATCATTGGGACGACGCTGTTGTACGCGACGTTGGTGATGATCATGAATCTCATGGTCGATCTTGCGTATACCGTTCTCGATCCACGCATCAAATTCGGACAATAATGGATACGCTACAGAAACTCCCCGTTGTTTCGATTGACGTACCGCTGCCGCGCCGCAGAACGCCGTTCGGACAGTTTGTGCGGCGCTTCACCCGTAATCGGGCGGCAGTCATCAGCGCCATCTTTGTCCTGCTGCTGGCAGTCGTGGCGATTTTTGCGCCGTTCATCGCCCCTTACGACTACGACGAGGTGAATTTCGCCGCTATCACGGTCACACCCTCCGCTGCGTATCTTTTCGGGACGGATGCGCTCGGACGCGATGTGTTATCGCGCTTGATTTACGGGGCGAGGGTGTCGCTGTTCGTCAGCCTGATCGCTCAATTCGTGATCATCGTCGTTGGCGTGCCGATTGGCATCCTCTCCGGTTTCCTCGGTGGGTGGGTGGACATCGTGATCCAACGGATCATCGATGTGTTGTATGCCTTCCCCTCGCTTTTGTTCATCATCATCATCATGACGTATCTGCAAGGCACCCTCAGCGAATCCGATACCGCGCTTGCTCAGACTTTATCCGAAGTCAACGACGCAACGGGCGGACTGCTCGGCGTTTTGATCGCGCTCGGACTCGTGTTCTGGCTCACCGTCTCGCGGATTGTGCGCGGCGAGGTGCTGTCCATCAAGGAAAAAGAATTCATCGTGGCAGCGCGGGCGATTGGCGCGACGAATCGCCATCTGATGCTGCGGCACATCCTGCCCAACATTCTCGCGCCTGTCCTGGTGGCAATCGCGTTCGGGATTCCGAACGTGATCATGCTCGAAGCGGGACTGTCCTATCTCGGACTGGGGACGAAGCCACCAGTTCCGTCGTGGGGACTGATGATTGCCGAGGGCGTGAAGAACTTTCGATCCTTTCCGCATCTGCTGATCGCGCCGGGTTTAACGCTCGCCATTACGCTGCTGTCCTTCAACTACTTGGGCGATGGCATCCGACAGGCGCTTGATCCATCGCTGCGCAATGACTAGCACAACGTTACAAGGAGAAAAGACCGTGAAACTGCTATTGAATGTCGGCAAACTCATCGATGCGACGGGCGCGGCGATGCAGGAAAACATGTCCGTCCTCGTCGATGACGGGCGCATCACGCAGATCGCCGCGCACGGCACGATTGCGGCAAATGGCGCGACGGTCATTGATGCGCCGGACAAAACGCTGATCCCCGGCTTGATCGATATCCACTTTCATCTGTTTCTGCTCATGCTTCAGCCGCTTGGCGGCGGCAGTGAAGTCACGCACATGACCGATGAGATGATTGCGACCAAAGTGTTTAAGGCTGCCAACGCCGCGAAAGTCTGGCTGCAAATGGGCGTGACCACCGTGCGGGACGCGGGGGCGGGACAATTTCTGGCGGTGGCGATGAAAGAGGCGATTCGGGACGGCTATACGCCGGGTCCGCGCGTCGTGGCGAGTGGGCCCCTGATCGCGCAGACGGGCGGCTTTCGACCGGGCAACGGCGGACATGGGGTTGAGGTGACGGGGGCAGACGAAGCGCGGCGCGAGGCGCGCTTGCACCTGAAAGCGGGCGTCGATGTCGTGAAGATTTACGGCGCGTCCACCATTGGCGGCGGCGGCGGGCGGCTGATCTCGGAACCCGGTTGGACGCAGTTCACGGTCGAAGAAATGCGCGCCATCGTTGAAGAAGCGCATAAACCCGGACGGCTGACGTCCTGTCACACGGGCAGCGCCCAGTCGATCAAGAACGCGATCCTCGCGGGGGTCGATTTCATCGATCACGCGACGTATATGGATCAAGAATGTATCGATATGCTGCTCGAAACCAATACGCCGATTGTCCCCACCCAAGCGATTGCATGGAGCTTGGAGAAATTTGGGGTCAAGATGGGGTTTGGACCTCACATCGCCAAGAAAAGCGCCGAAGTGAGCGCCGTGTCGATGAAGTGCCTCGCCAACGCCTACCACGCGGGCGTGCGGATCGCAGCAGGGACGGACGCCGATAATCCGCGCGCATCGCTGGCGAAGGAATGTGAACTTTTGACGGAAATCGGCATGTCGAACATTGAAGCGTTGATCGCCGCAACCAAGACGCCCGCCGAAATTCTGCGTCTCGATGCCGAGATCGGCACGATTGAAGTGGGCAAGATCGCGGATTTGGTGCTGTTGGATCAGAATCCGGTCGATGATATCCGGCATTTGACGACGGTCGCGCGCGTTTTCCAGTCCGGCAAAGAAGTGCCGCTGCCGCTGTATGACTTGAGCGACTTCTACGGAAAAGTCAATTGATGCGGAGTCCGCGATGACAGCGAAGAAAGTACGCATTGAGACGGACGCCGCGCCCGCCTCGACCGGTTTTCGATCCCAGGGGTTGGTTGCCGGGGGGATTCTCTTTACTGCCGGACAAATTGGCGCCGCGATGCCAGAGCCGGGCGTCTTGCGGGAACCAAGCGCCGAGATGGGCGAGTCGGTTCGGCTCACGCTCGGTCATCTCGATCAGGTGAACCGCGCGGCGGGTCTGGCGCGCGCCAACGTGTTCGAGGTATCCGCGTTTCCCAAGACGACGGGCAGCCAAGACGATATCCAGCAAGAGATCGCGGCATTTGTCGGTTTCGCGCCGGAGCTGTTCAATTACCATGAGGTTTTTGATGTCGCCATGCACGCCCAGATCGAGATGGATTGGATGGCGTGTGCCGATCCGGCGCTGTCACGGGGGCAGGCGGCGGAGTGGCTGCGTCCTCTCGGCAGCGCCACGACCGGAAACGCCATCCACAGCGGCGCGTTCGTGATTTGGAATGGCTTGCGCGGGCATGGCGCTGATCTGGGCGCGGCATCGCACGCGCTGCTCATCGATTTGAAAGCGCGCCTTGAAGCGGAAGGCGGCGGATTCGATGATCTGGTCAAGCTGACCATCTATCTGCACGCCTTTGAACCGTACCCGCTGTTCAACGACGCCACCAAGCATTATTTTGCGGATATTATTCCGCCCACGCGCTCGGTCTTGGTTGCGCCAGACTTCACGGGTGACGCCAAGATCATGATCGATGTTGTGGCGCTGAAGCCGTAAGCCATCTTGCTGTCGGGGCAAGGTGCGCCTTGCCCTACAAATTATTCGGTCACTGTCGAGAGGGAAAAATACAGCATGACAGCCGAAATCGATTTGAAACCGGGCGCGAAGGTCGCGGTTGAAACCTGTTTAGGCATCAGCAGTTCAGATCGCGTCATCGTTTTCACCGATGAACCAACCGCTGCCATTGGTGCCGCCCTCTACGATGTGATCGAAGAACGCGGCGCGAGGGTGGTGCTGAAAACGTTGGAAAGCATTGGCGCGCGTCCGCTGCTGCAAGTCCCGCCCGCGCTGTGGGCGTTTCTGGATGGGTATGCGCCCACCGCGACCTTCTACGCCGCCTCCGGTCAAAAAGGCGAAATCCGCTTCCGCATTCCGTTGATCGAAACGCTGCGCGAGAAATATAACGTCCGTCACGGTCACATGATCGGCATCACGCCCGAAATCATGCAGACCGGGATGCTGGCAGACTACCACAAGGTTGCCAAGCGCACGCACGAAGTTTACGAGATCGTGAAGCACGCCAAGCAAATCCGCGTGACCAACCCCACTGGCACGGACTTGACCGGCTCGTTCGATCATGCGCGCCTGAAGTGGGTGATCTGGGACGGGCTGTATCGGGAGCAGGGCAGATGGGGCAATCTTCCCGAAGGCGAGACGTTCACGTCGCCCGTCAATGTGGAAGGCGTGATCACCGCGTCGGTCATGGGCGATTTCTTCAGCAAGAAATACGGCTTGCTGGCTGAACCCTTCCGGCTAGAGATACAGGGCGGGTTGCTCGTCGGCTGTTCGCATTCCGATCAAGCGATGGTACAAGAATTCTGGACGTATCTGGATGGCGTGGAAAACGGCAGACGTATCGGGGAATTCGCCGTCGGGACGAACGAATTTCTTGGGCGATTGATCGGCAATTTGCTGCAAGACGAGAAATATCCCGGCGTTCATGTGGCTTTTGGCAACCCCTACGCCAAATATACGGGCGCGACATGGGACAGCCCGGTGCATGTCGATGTGGTGATCGAGCAAACGAGCGTGTGGGTGGATGGTCAGATGTTGATGGAAGCGGGGCGCTTCGTGTATTAGGGGGACGCCCGATTGAGGTGGGCGAGCCAGCAGCTCGCCCATACACGAAATCACGCCTTCTGAACGGGTATCCAACCGTTCAAACGATGCTTACTGTGGACTTGGCACGGCGACGCGCCGCGCGACTTCTGCCCGCACGACCGGCGCAACCTTGGTGCCGAACAGTTCAATCGCGTGCATCACTTGGTCATGTGGAATGCTGCCGACGCTGAGTTGCAACATGAAACGCTGATGCCCGAAGATTTCATGCTGGAACAGCACCTTCTCGATCACGTCGTCCGGGCTGCCGACGAAATTGGCACCGCGCAGCGTCGCCGCAGCGTCGTACTGCTCACGGCGCATCGGCTGCCAGCCGCGTTCGCGCCCGATCTTGTTCATCAGGATTTGCACCGACGGGAACGACTCATCGAGCGCCTGCTGGCGCGTGTCCGCGATGAAGCCGTGCGAGTTGATGCTCAGAGGCATGTTCGCCGGATCGTAACCCGACTCGCGCGCCGCCATCCGGTACAGATCGGTGAAGGTGGCGAAACGTTCTGGCATCCCGCCGATGATCGCCAGCGCCATCGGCAGCCCGCGACTGGCGGCGCGCACGACCGACTCCGGCGTGCCACCGACGCCAATCCAGACGGGGAGCGGATTTTGGATCGGGCGCGGATAGATGCCGAGATGATCCAGCGGCGCGCGATGCTCGCCGTCCCACGTCATTTGCTCGTTCTCGCGCAGCTTCAGCAGCAGATCGAGCTTTTCGGTGAACAACGCATCGTAATCGTGCAGGTCGTAGCCAAACAGCGGGAACGACTCGATGAACGATCCGCGTCCGGCGATGATCTCGGCGCGTCCATTCGAGATCAAATCGAGCGTGGCGAACCGCTGGAACACGCGCACCGGATCGTCGGAACTCAAGACGGTCACGGCGCTGGTCAAGCGAATCTGTTTCGTGCGCGCGGCTGCCGCTGCCAAAATGACCTCCGGCGCGGACGAGATAAATTCATAGCGGTGGTGTTCGCCCAGTCCATAGACATCGAGTCCCACTTGGTCAGCGAGTTCGATTTCTTCGAGCAGGTTGCGCATCCGTTCCGCCGGACTGATCGTCTGCCCGCTGCGGGGGTCAGGCGTGAGTTCTGCGAATGAAAAGAGACCGATCTCAAACGGTTTGGTTGAGAGGGTTGGGGTGGCTTGGTCGTTGATCATGGTCGATTCCTTGTCTGAACGCGAAACGCGCGTGCTGGTTTTCGGGCAGCCCGCTTTAACCTGAGTTTTGGATCGCTTCACCTCACCCCCTGACCCCCTCTCTACGCTGTGGCTGAGGGGGTCAGGGGGTGAGGTGAACGGTTTAGAGCCGATCCAAAACTCAGGTTCTCTATATAGACGCGGAGAGCGGCGGCGGTATTACCGAAAATCTGGACAGGTCGTCGGGTTGAGGTGGGAAATCGATGCGAATGAACGTGCCGCGCAAGCCGCGCTATCATCGGCGCATGAAATGTGAGCGAAGGAACGCCAGGCGAAGACTCCCCCGCTCCGGTACGGAGCGGGGGTTGGGGGTGTGGTGAATCAGCGGGAGTAAAACGGCGAATTACACCGCTTCCACCTCGCTCACCCGCGCGCGTTCCGCCCGTCCCGCGCGCCGCATCAACCACAGCGCGGGCGACAAGCTCGCGCCGCTCACCACGAACGCCAAGCGCAGCGAGAGGTTCCCAAGCGCGCCTAATGGAGCGCCCCCCACCGCCTGCCCGATGGCGTCGGTCTGACTCTGCATCGATAACACCGTCGCGCGCACGTCCGAGTCGATATTGGCGTTCGACCACGTTCTCAGCAGCGGATCGATCAGCCCGCGCCCGATGTTGAACACCATGAACGCCACCAACGCCGCCGCCAACGACGGCGCGAGTCCATACCCGATGATGCCCACGACCATGCCCGCCGTCAGCGCGATCAGGGCGCGGATGACCTGCCGCCCATCGTTCAGATTCACGTGGCGGCGCATGATTTCGGCGGCGACGGTCAGCACGCCCATCATGACGATATCCAACAGGGCGATCACCGCGATAGGCGAAAGCCGCCCGTTATTCGCTAGATCGAACGTGAGCAACAAGTGCGCTTGCCACAGCCGATCCCATGCTTCGCTGAACAGCCCAAAGAAGAAGCCGACGCCCAAAATGCGCAGCAGCATCGGACGCGCGCGTACCACCCGCGCGCCGTCGCGGAATGTGTCGATCAGCTTGCCGAACGTAGTGCGATCCGCGCGGGGAGTCGGCGCGAAGCCGTCCTCTGGCATGAACAAGAACAGAAACAGCGCGTTGGCGAAGATGATCAGCCCGCCCAACAGAATCGGCAGTCGGAGATCGATGCTCCCCAACGTCGCCGCGCCGATCACGCCGCCGATCCCGGTGACCCGCCCGACTTGCCCGGCGCGCAGGAACGCCAAGCCCGCGCGTTCTTGTCCCAGTTCGTCCACGACCCACGCATCATACGCGCCGCTGGTGAATGTATAGCCGATGCCCCAGACGACGTTGGCAAGGACGAGGACTTCAAACGTCGGGATGAGTTGAATTAAATATGCCAGCGCCATCCCAAAAAAGCCGATGATGCACGACAAGCGGCGGCTGAACACGTCCGCCACGATTCCGGTGGGAATCTCGAATAGAAAGATCGTGACTTCCATCGTCGTGCCGAGCAGCACGAGCTGGAGCGGCGTCAGCCCGACGACCTGAATTTGATAGACCATCATCGTCGTCCAGATCAGGGCTGAGGCGAGGCTCATCAGCGCCGCGCCCGTCAAGTGGACGCCGTATGCGCCAATACGATGTTTGAACACCATGAGTTGTGTGAATCCTTAACTGCCGCAGGGGAAATCAAATCCCGCGCGGATATCTAAGCGCGTGAAGGGTACAGCGATGTTCGGGAGCGCGGCAGCAAGGGCGTGCAGACCGTCGTTAGCGCCGCGCCTCGAACCCGTCAATCGGCGTCGTGCGTGCAGTTCCGGCAAGATACGCGGTTGTGGCTGACATTGGCAATCATCCTTATGCGGTCAATTCAAGGTGCAACATGAATACGATAGCACGACTCGCGGCATTCGCTATCCATCTTTCGGCGTAGAACAGGCGTTGATCGAGCGGCGGGCGCCCAGCGTCCACAATCGCGTATAATGAATCATAAGATAAATCGTAACGCTAGGATTGTCCCATGTCTGCCCGCCCACCGAACCGCCCACCCTCGCGCCAGCGCGCCCCAACGTCCGCGCCGCGCCCGCCGACCTCCCGCGCCGCGCCGCCGCTGCACCTGCCTCCCGTCGCCACCAATGCGCCGCGCCGTGCGATGCCCCGCGCGCCCAAATCATCGCTCAAATGGCTGGTGATCGGCGCGCTTGCCTTTATGGTGAGTTTGTTCGTGTTCGCGGCGCTGATCGTCGGCGTGGGCGCGTTGTTTTTGCTCGGTGGGACGACGGCGCTGCCCGGCGTGCGCGTCGGCGGTGTCGCCGTCGGCGGCATGACGGTCGATGAAGTGACGGCGGCGCTGGCGGACTGGCAGATTGCGCTCACGGACGGCGAAGCGACGTTCAGCGTTCCGGCGGCGGATATCGGCGTCGGACTGGACAGCGCCGCATCGGCGCGCGCCGCCGTCGAATATGGGCGGCGTTCCGGCGGCATCGGCGGGGCAATGCGCGCGGCGTTCGGGACGGTCGATCTGCCGCCCGTCGTCGATGCGAACGCGGCAGTGGTGGCGGGGGCATTGGCGACATACGCGCCCGCGCTGAATCGCGCGCCGATCAACGCAGGCGTGCAGTTCGTGAACGGGCAGATCGCGCCGCGCGCTCCGGTTGATGGACGCGCGCTCGATGCGGTGGCGACGGCAGACGCGCTGGCGGACGCGAATGCGCTGGCAGATGGCGCGCTTGACCTCATCATGCGCGCGATCCCGCCCGCGATCAGCGATCCCGCGCCCATCGTCGCGGCGGCGCAGAGTCTCGTCGCCAATCCGCTGACGCTGCGCCTGTACGATCCGATCTTGGATCAAGCGGAGCTGCGCGCGATCCCGCCGGAGACGTGGAGCGCGTGGCTGATCGCGGAGGATGACGCGGCATCGGCGTTCGGCGTGCGCTTGCGCTTGGATACGGCGGCGACGCGCGGGTATCTCGCGGCGGAAAGCGTCGGTGCGGGCAAATTCGGCGCGGGGCGGCACATCGACGCGGACGAAGCGGCAAACGCGCTCGATGCGGCGTTGGCGGACGGCTCGAATCGCGCCGATGCCCGCTTGTATTACGATGAATTCGCGCACAGCGTCCAATCGGGCGAGTCCATCACGAGCGTGGCGTGGGCTTACGGGCTGCCGTACCCCTATCTGCAAGCCGCCAATCTGGGCGTCGCGGACTTATCGGTCGGGCAGACGCTCATCATCCCCTCGTTGGATACGCAGCTCCCGCTCCCCATCGTGTCAGATAAGCGCATCGTCGTCAGCATCAGCGGGCAGCGTGTGACCGTCTACGAGAACGGCGCGCTGTTGTGGGATTGGAGCGCCAGCACGGGCATTGCGAGCAGCCCGACATGGCAGGGCGTGTATCAAGTCTTGTTGCACGAATCGAACGCCTACGCGGGCAACTGGGACTTGTGGATGCCCAATTTCATCGGCGTGTACTACCCGATTCCGGGCGCGGCGTTCATCAACGGCTTTCACGGCTTCCCGACGCGCGGCGGCGGTCAACTCTTGTGGACGGGCGACTTGGGGCGGCGCGTGACCTACGGTTGCATCCTGTTGAGCGATACCAACGTGAGCTTGTTGTACGCTTGGGCGGAGGACGGCGTGATCGTGGAGATACAGGCGTAGGGATGGGGATTTATCAACATCGCAAAAACTTGGCGCGCGATGAACCTAGGGAGTCCTATCAATCTCAATTTTGTTCTCCATTAGGAGCGATAATCATGAAAAATCGAGCAGCTCACGTATTTCGTGTCGTATGTGGATTATGGATGTTCGTTTTATCGACAACGACCTATG
>DAOTUQ010000019.1:0-55470 GCA_034437055.1 Anaerolineae bacterium | reverse complement strand
TCTTTTGTCCCTGTATGCCTGGAACTTGTTGGTGCTGTTCAATTTCGTCAATCATCGTCCGTTGGGCGAGGTCAAGCCGATCTTGGACTTACTCTGATCGGATGCCCCACCCTCAAATATGAATAATGTGTGTTGCACGAAAACTGACCCAAGCAACGCTATTCTCCTGTAATCGACTCTGGAAATGCGCGTTGATCCCACGATATTGGTTGTGCTGCGCCCGTATCATTGGCATGGTCACATTCGATCCTGTTGAGCATCCCTACCCATCGATTATAATGCACCCTAGCGCATTCCGTTCGTCTGTCTGGAGCATCCTCAACATGGCAAAACAATACGATGTGGTCGTCGTCGGGGCGGGTCCCGGTGGGTACGTCGCTGCAATTCGCGCCGCACAGCTCGGCAAAAAAGTGGCGATTATCGAGAAGCAGTATTGGGGCGGCGTCTGCCTGAATGTCGGCTGCATCCCGTCGAAAGCCCTGCTGCGTAACGCTGAACTGGCGCACATCCTGACGCAAGAAGCGGATAAATTCGGCATCGTGGTCAAGGGCGAAATCACGCTCGACTATGGCGCAGCATTCAAGCGCAGCCGCACGGTGGCTGACGGGCGTGTGAAGGGCGTTCACTTCCTCATGCGCAAGAACAAAATCGATGAATTCGATGGTTGGGGGACGTTCACCGATGCCACGCACATCGACGTAACGCTGAACGACGGCAAAACTGAGACGCTAGAATTTGCGTCGTGCGTTCTGGCGACGGGCGCGACCACGCGGTTGCTCCCCAATACCAAACTGAGCGAACGGGTCGTCACCTACGAAGAACAGATCATGCAGGATGCGCTGCCCAAGTCGATCATCATCGCGGGTGGCGGCGCGATTGGCGTTGAGTTCAGCTACATCATGCGCAATTACGGTGTGGACGTGACGATTGTCGAATTTTTGGATCGGCTCGTACCGCTGGAAGATGAAGAAGTCTCGGCTGAACTCGAAAAGCAGTACAAGCGCCTTGGTATCAAGGTCATGACCAAGACGCGCGTCGATGCCATCGAGGACACGGGGACGGGCGTGCGCGTGACCGTAACGGCGGGCGACGGCAAACAGCAGACGCTCGAAGCCGACAAATGTATGCAGTCGATTGGCTTCAAGCCGCGCACCGAGGGCTTCGGGCTGGAGAAAACCGGCGTCACGTTAACAGATCGTGGTGCAATCGCCATCGATGGCAACATGCGCACCAACGTCCCGCACATTTACGCCATTGGCGATGTAACGGCGAAATTGATGCTGGCACACGTCGCGGAGGCGATGGGTGTGATCGCCGCAGAGAACATTGCGGGCGCGCACAGCATCCAACTCGACTTCGACATGATGCCGCGTGCCACCTACTGCCAGCCGCAAATCGCCAGCTTCGGCTATACCGAGAAACAAGCACGCGAGAAGGGCTACGACATCAACGTGGCGAAGTTCCCGTTCCAAGCCAATGGCAAGGCGCACGGTTTGGGCGATGCGGTCGGATTCGTCAAACTGATCAGCGACAAGAAATACGGCGAAATACTTGGCGCGCACTTGATCGGGCCCGACGTGACCGAACTGCTGCCGGAACTGACGTTGGCGCGCTACGCTGAACTGACGGCAGAGGAAATCGCGCGCAATGTCCATGCCCATCCAACGTTGAGCGAAGCGATCAAAGAGGCGGCACATGGACTTGAAGGGCATATGATCAATTTCTAGTTTCAATGCCTCAAGCGGCTTGTATAATGGGCGTCTTTGTTGGACGCCCATTCTTTAGCGTCAAATCAATAATATTACTTGCATATAGATTTTAATATGATAATGAAAAACACCAAAATATTGTATAATCAGAACCCTTCTAAAGATGATTTTTCGCTATAATCAACTTATCGTACCGCATGGGGAGTGGGGAATGTGGATGTTGGGAACCTCGGTCGTCAGGCGAAAATTGCTGCCACTGCCTTGTCGAAAGCCACAACGGATCAGAAAAACACGGCGCTGTCTGCCATTGCGGATGCGTTAGAGTCGAACGCCGAGTCGCTTTTGGCGGCGAATCGCTCGGATTTGGACGCGGCGCGCGCTGATGGCATGAGTGACGCGCTGATCGACCGCTTGAATCTACAAAATCGATTGACCGGGATCGCCGCTGATGTGCGCGCTGTTGCCGCGCTGCCCGATCCGGTTGGCAAGACCTACGACGAGCGCACACTCGACAATCGACTGCGCGTCTCCAAACGGCGAACGCCGCTCGGCGTGATCGGCATCATCTACGAATCACGCCCAAACGTGACTATCGATTGCGCGGTGCTGGCGATCAAAAGCGGCAACGCGGCGATCTTGCGCGGCGGTAAAGAGACGCTGCACAGCAACCGCGCCCTGGTCGCGCTCGTCCGTGCGGCGTTGACAAGCGCGGGACTGCCCGCCGACGTGATTCAGTTCATCGACAGCCCAGATCGTGCGCATGTCCTGACGATGCTCAAGCTTCACGACTTCATCGACATGATCATCCCGCGCGGCGGGGCGGCGCTGCATCAATTCTGCCGCGAGAACAGCACCATTCCTGTCATGATCGGTGGGATGGGCGTCTGTCATATCTACGTCGATAGCAGTGCCGATATCGATGATGCGCTGGCGATCATCGACAACGCCAAGACTCAGCGCCCCTCCGTATGTAATTCCGTCGATACCGTTTTGGTACACCAACGGGTCGCCAACGGGATTTTTGCGAGCCTGATCGGGCGACTTGCACCGCAGGGCGTCACATTCCGTGCCGATCCGCGCGTGATGGACAACCTTCATCATCTCGATCCACGCTTCAAAACACTGATTCCGCCGGACAGCGTGCAGCCTGCCGGCGAGGGCGACTTCGATACCGAATGGATGGCGTTGATTTTGGGCTTGAAAGTCGTGGACGATCTCGACGCGGCAATCGCACACATCCAGCAGCATGGGACGGGTCACAGCGAAGCGATCCTGACGCAGACCGACGCGCACGCCGCACGCTTCATCAATGAAGTGGATGCCGCTGCGGTGTTCGTCAACGCCAGCACGCGCTTCAACGACGGCGGTCAGTTGGGTCTGGGGGCTGAAATCGCCGTTAGCACGCAAAAGCTGCACGCGCGTGGGCCCATGGGACTGGAAGAACTAACCACGTACAAATGGGTCGTGATCGGTGACGGTCATGTGCGCCCGGATTGATGGCGGATGATGGCTGACATTCTCTTGATTGACGACACCAAAGATTTGGTCGATGTATTGAGTCAATTGCTCGAAATCGAAGGACATTCCGTGCGCGGTGCCACCAGCGTGAGCGCGGCGCTGAGCTTGCTGAACAGTGGCTACCACCCGCATTTGATCGTGTGCGATTACAAACTGCCTGAGTCGAACGGGATCGAGCTGCTTAAACAAGTTCGCAAAACACCTGCGCTCAACGATGTGTTGTTCGTGATGGGCAGCGGCAACTCTGATTACCGCGCCGAGGCGCTGGAGGCAGGTGCCAATGGCTTCGTGTCAAAGCCGTACACGCACAAAGACCTGTACCCCTTTCTAAAGCGGTTTTCATGATACACAGCGCGCCCCAAACGACACTTGTCATTCTCAACCCGCACGCGGCGGGCGGACGCGCTGGACAGGTTTGGCAGCAGATCGAGCCGCTGTTGTGGGAACGGCTTGGCGAACTGGTGGTCGCCGTCACACAGCGTCCAGAGGATGTTGCCGCGCACTTGGACGACGCCCACCGCGTTGGGATTCGGCGTGTGATCGCTATCGGCGGCGACGGCACGAATCACACGCTCGTCAATGCGCTGGCGCGCGCCAACGAACAGCACAGCGCCGACCCCATGATTTACGGCAATCTGCCGATTGGCACAGGGCGCGATTGGGCGCGTGGCGTCGGGATGCCATTTCGAGATGTGCGCGCCGCCGCCGATTGGATTGCGCGTGCGACCCCGACGCCGACCGATCTGGGCATGATCACCCGTTCCGACGCGGAACCGTCCGCTGACGGTGGGCGCGATTACTTCCTGAACATCGCCAGCGCGGGCTTAGGCGGCGACGTGGTGCGGCGGGTCAACGCCGCGAAGTATCGGACTGCATGGACGTTTCTCGGCGCGACGATTGGCGCGATCTTGAATGGGCATCCGTCTGTGATGCGCATCCGCCTTGATGGGCGTGATTGGTATGAGGGACGCGCCTATGCCGTCGCCGTCGCTAACGGCACGACCTTTGGACATGGGATGCGCATCGCGCCGCACGCGCGTACAGACGATGGCTTGTTTGAGATCGTCTTGGTCGAGGCGGTCTCACGCGCGCGTATCTTGAGCGCGCTGAGCCGCGTCTACGATGGCAGCCATCTAAAACATCCCGCCGTCCGCAGCGGGCGTGCGGCGCGTGTCGAATTGGACTCGCCGGACGGACAAATCGAAATTGAAGCGGACGGTGAATATGCCGCCGCCCGCGCGTTTACGATTCAGATGCGTCCGGCGCTGATTCAAATGCTCTTGCAGCCGACGCCTTCGTAGGAGCGCGCCGCCCGCAGCCTGATCAGGGGCGGCGCGGTGTATCGGTCGTCGGCAGCGTCAGGGTCAACGCTGTGCGTCCATCCTCCAAGCGCCGGAACGCCATCCGCCCGCGATGATGCAGCAGGATCGTCCGCGCGCCCGCCAACAAACTGCGACGCGGCGCGCCCTGATCGAAGTGGAGTAGATAACGATCCAGCGCATTGGTCGTGCCGTCGGATGCCGAATCGTCCTCCGCTTTGAATACGATTTGCACCTGCACACCGTTAATATTTGCCCCCATATCCACCCTTACAACGCTGCCGGGCGCGGACAGATGGATCGCGCTGAGGATTGCCCCTTGCAGCGCCGCCGTCAGCAATTCGCTGTCGCCAATCGCGCTCACATTCGCTGCCATCAACCCCGCTTGCACCGTGACGCCGCGTTCTGCGGCGGGCGCTGTCGCCTCGCTCAAAATCGCATCGAGCGCCGCACCCACGTCATGAAAGCGCCGTCCGATGGTCTCGCGTCCGGCAATCAGCCCAATTTCACTCAAAATATCGATCACGGTGTTCATCTCGCTAATCAGCGGATCGATCTGGCGACTGGTGGCGTCGTTCGCCTTCAAGCGCGCAATCCGTTCGCGCAGCCGCGTGACGAACAGCCGCAGATCGCGCACGAAAGAGCCGGGTGGCAATCCATCGTCGGCTGTGACCTCGTTGATCGCAGAATATTCGGCGTATTCGCGGGCGGTGCGCATCAAGTCTAAGGTTCGCTGTGCCTCGATGAGTACGGTGCGTTCGGCGGAGATCGCCTCGCTCAAATGGGCGTTTTCGCCGTTAAGCTGTGCGATCCAGTCGTCCAGTTCGGCGCGCGTTTGTTGGATGTGGTTCAAACGCGCTTCCGACTCGGCGCGAAACTCCGGTTCCAATGTGATCTGATGCTCGATTTCGCTACGCGCGCTTTGTATCTCAGCCAGGCGCGTTTCCGCGTCAGCATATGCCGCATCTTCGCGCGCGCGGGCGTCTGCAATTTCGGACAGCGCACGCCGCGCCTCTTCAAGCGCCGTTTGCAGATCACGCCACTGATTTTGTGCGTCCATCCATTCCGCTTGGGCTTGATTCAGACCAGCGACGATCTGTTCGCGCTGTGATTCGATGCTGAACAACTGGCGCTGAATCTCGCGGCTGGTTTCCTGCTCGTTCGTCAACGCTTGCCGCAGTTCTTGCGCGACCGTCTCTTCAGCACTGCGCTCGTGTTCCAGTTGTTGGGCGCGTTCTTCGCGCCGCGCGCGCGCTTGCAACAGCAGCCGATCCAAGTCGGCAATCGTCGTCTGTTCCAGCGCGATGCGTGCTTTGCGCTCTGCGATCAACTGTCCTTCGATCCATGAACGCAGTTCCTGCTCTTTCAGCAGTTCTTCTTCGAGTTGGACAATGGCGGCGCGTTCTGCGTCGAGTTGAACGCGCATCGACTCGACATACTCTGGATCGACGGGGGGCAGATCGTCAGGCAATGACTCCGCGTGTGTTTCGGCTGTCGGAGCCTCCATCGCTGTTCCATCCATGAACGGTGGCATCAGCGCGGCAACATCGGGGGCGAACGCTGCCATCAATCGGCTGACACGGTTCAACGTCGCGGTATCCTGGATCGTCGCCGCTTGAAAGCCCCTGCCGTTAGGGATGCCGATAAGCAGTTCCGCCCACGATTCGGCACGCGCAAACATGAACCGTTCCGTACTGAGCGGGGCATCGTCTGGAACTTCGATGCAGAGGAAATTGGCATAGCCGGGCAGCGCTACGTCGGATGCGCCCACGACTACGATTTGACCGGGATAGCGCGCCAGCGGCGTGATCAGCGTGCCAATATCGCTGTAGCGACCAATCCCGACGAACAACGCGGGCGCGCGCTGCTTGGCGGCGGTTTGCAGCAGCGTCTCGCACATCCGCGCGAACGCATCCACGCCGACGGCGACGCGCCCCGTCGCTCCGACTTGCTCTACAATCGAGGTACGCGCAATATCTGGAGCGCCATCCTGCATCATATTTACCCATTCAACGGTCAAATGCGCTGTCATTTACGATTTTCGTTTATGATAACGCGCAATCGACCAACGTAACATAAGCCGGACCATATCCAGCGCGGTTGTCTTTCATCATACGCTGATCTGTGTGTATCCGATCCGAAAAGTTGCAGATTCAAATAGTCATACGGTACGGTTGCGCGATGAAATACAGATGAGCGGATGCGATGGCAACTCAACGAACGATCCAACGGATACTCGGCGTTGCGGCGGCAGCGTGGCTTCTGAGCGCGTGCGCGCTGCTCGATTCCGATGTCGGCACGCAACTGGAGACGCTCACGCCCGCTAATGTCTCGATTGATGTCACGACTCCAGCCGAGACCACGCCGACGCTCATCCCAATTATTGATGCGTCGTCCACCCCGCCAGAGGCGACCGCCGAGCTAACGCTCCCGCCGCTCATTCGGCTGCGAATTTGGCTGCCCGAACCGCTCGCACCGGTCGATAACGTCGTCGCCGCTGAAATGCTGTACGGACAGATCGCCGCCTTCGCCGCTGCGAATCGTGATATCGAGATTGAAACGCGCGTGAAGCGTCCCACAGACGCGGGTGGGATTATGGCGACGCTGCGCACTGCCAGCGCCGTTGCGCCGAGCGCGCTGCCCGATCTCACGTTGATGCGCCGCTCTGATCTGCTGATGGCAGGCGAAGAACGTTTGATCCAGCCGTTGATCGATGAGGGTGACGCAGTTGATGTGGCATATGCGGTGCTGTTGGACGATATGCCGCCCACAGTCGTTTCGTTGGGGCGAATCGACGACACCCTGATGGGCGCGCCATATCTGGTTGACGTGCAGCACATGGCATACTACCCTGATTTCGTCTCGTTGGAAGCGTGGACGTTCGACGCGGTGATCGAAAATGGTGTCCCGTTCACGTTTCCGGCTGGGCGCGGCGTTGGACGCAGTGACACGTTGACCGCGCAAATTCTTGCGGCGGGCGCGGACATTGACGCCGATGCGTTCGTGCGGCTGCTGCGTTTCTATGAGCGTGCCGCCGAAGCAGGGCTGATCGATCCATTGTCTTTGGATATCAGCGCGCCGTCTGAATACCGCGCACGGCTGGCGAACGGCGAAATCCGCGCCGGCATCGTCTCGTCGGGGGATGCGCTGGCACTGTTGGCGGGCGGCGCGGATATTGCGGTCGCGCCGCTGCCTACAGAAGAAGGTCGCGCGGTCGCGCCGCTGGACGGATGGATATGGGTCACAACCACAACCGACAGCGCCCGCGCAACTGTGGTACGGCAGTTAATCGAATGGCTGTTCAACGTCGAACGTCACGCGGATTACAGTCGCGCGGTTGCGCTGCTCCCATCGACACGGACGGCGCTCCGCACATGGGAGGGGGAGTATGCCACCTTTGCCGAGGCGCTGTTGAACAATGCGGTCTTACCCGAAAATCTGCCCGCTGCGACGACGCGCGCCATGCACACTGCTTTGATCGCCGTCCTAACGGGCGAATCTACCGCTGAACAAGCAGCGCAAGAGGTGTTCGCGCAGATCGGCGTGTCGTAGGGGGTATCATCGATACGTTTGAAAAGAAGAAATACGCACCGTAGAGAATGCACAGCAATGCAGAGAAAAGAAGGAAGATCATCTCTTAAATCTCCGCGTGCTTTGCGGTGAAATGCTTTTCTCATTGATACACCTGTGCTTACTTCCTGTAACATTTTCCCCTCTACGTTGAATAGACTGTGTTCATGAACGCAATCGGCGGCTGCCGATGAGGAAACGTTCGATGCACCGGAATGCTCGTCTACCAATGCTGACGCGCGATATCGTCAACACGCCTTTACGCCGCTATATCGAGCTGGATGCAGCAGAGCTGGTTGGCACGCTGCGCATGTACCTTGTGCGCGCGGGCTTGAGCGGGCGCGATCAAAGTTTGGATGCCGCCGCCAGCGAACTGCTTAACGAGGTCGTTCTCGAAGCGTTGCAGCACGAGGATCGCTTTCGCGCAACTGGACAGCCGCGCGCGTGGCTGCTGGGGATCGCTGCGAATCTGATCCGACGCAAGCAAGCCGACGCCGCCAAACGCGCCCGCCGCGAACCGCTCATCCGCGATTTGCTGGCGGACGACGAGACGTTGAGCGACGACGAATTGTTCGATTGGTTGTCGAGCCTGACAGGCGCGGGCGTCAATGAAGCCGCTGACGATCCATCGTCGAGCATCAGCGCGCTGTTGGTACTGCTGTCGCCCGATGATCAGCGCGTGATTCGGTTGGCAGTGTTGGCTGAGGTGGATGGCGAGGCGTTGGCGGCGGCGTTGGGCATCACGGCGGGCGCGGCGCGCGTGCGGTTGCATCGCGCGATCAAGCGGCTGCGCGCACGTTATCAGGCGGCGAATGACGATTCGCCTGCTGGCACGGGGACGAAAGGGGCAGACGATGTTTGGAGATAAGCGCCCTTTGTCCGCGCGGATGCGACGAACGGAACGCGCGCGCCAACGTGAACGCCTCGCTTTCCGATACATCGGCGCACTTGAGCGCGGCGATTTCGAGATTGCAGCGGCGGTGCTGCGCATCGCTGAGGGCGATCCCGAACTCGAATGGATGCTGCGCGATGTTGACGCGGCATATACGGCGGAACTCGATCACACAACCAGCACACAGGAGCATAAAAACATGATTGCGATGAACGATAAGCGGATGTTGAAAAAGGAACGCGGCGCGGGTTTGCGCCTGACGCCCCTCTGGTTCGCGGCGGCTGCCGCGCTGATCTTCGCGTTCGCAGCGGTCTGGATGAGCGGGCGCGGGCTGCTGCCGGGCGGCGATAACGGATCGCCCAACAGAGTCGGCGCGCCCAGTGGCGCCAACGCGCAAGCGGCGACAGCGACACCTGTCCCCACCGCTACACCATCGATACCACTGGATGTCACGCTGGACACTTGGAGCATGACTGAAGGGACGTTCGTTCCCTACACGCAGTTTGGTGATGTCACGATGGCACAGCCGGGTACCTACGTCATCGATTCGAGCTTGAGCGGGTTGTGCGTCCAATCGCGTGCCTCGATGGATATACGTTCACGTCCGGCAGCGGATGCCGCAATTGTGTCACAAATTGCGGCGGAGACCGAATTTCGGGTTCAAAGTTACATGCTTGATGAGTCTGAGGCACTGTGGCTGAATATCGCTGTCACCATCGAAACGGCGTCGATTCAGGGCTGGATCAGCGCGGACAATGAGTTTCGGTTCGTCGTCTGCACCGAGGGGATGGTCACGTTTGGCATGTTCGAGATGGTTGCACCGCTGAGTCCCGAACTGCTGCCAACGGTTGTTCCGCCGGAAGGCGTCGGTGACTTCGCACAGACGGCGACGGCGATCATTGCGGGTGCGACTGCGACTGCGAATGCTGCAACCGCGACGCCAGTCGGCAGCTAAAACGTCTTGGCTGATGTTCAGAATGGGTGATTGTGCGCAGCGGCTTGCCCGCGAGGTGGTGGGCGTCCGCTGAGGACGCTCCTCGCCTACTCGTTTTGAACAGAAGCCAACTTCCTTCGTCTTAAAAATAAGGTCGCTTGCTTACACCCGCACAACCGTCACGCCCGCGTTATGGCGCGTGATCAATGGACGTACCAGCGCGTTCAGCGCCCCACGCGCTACGGGTCGGCTCAAATGTCCGGCAAACAGCTTTTGATGGTGGCGCGATAAGCGGGCGTAGTCGGCGTCGCTGCTAACAACAATCACCGGAATGAATGCTGTGGTGCTGTCCATGCGTAGTGCTTCCGCAATCGCCAGCGGATCGCCCTGGGGCAAATCCAAATCAATCAGAATGATCTGTGGGCGCGGATTCATCGCGCGCACTTGCTCGATCACTCGTGCGCCAGATGTGTTGCGCTTACAACGTACTCCGAGCGCATCGAGCGCGCTGCTCATCGCCAAGAGACAGATGGCATCGCTCTCGACCACCAATACGAACATTTTTTCGGTCATGGCGTCCCCCCGACCCCGTCTGAGAACGTTAAAGATTGTATTTATTATAACGACTCACTCATGAATAGCGACGAAAATTCATTGATTTTTAGAATATTACGGGGTCGTGGAGGTTTATTGCGCTGGTCGAGCAAATCGGCATTTTGGTGCGTCCACATGCGGTCGATACGTACTATCGTCAGCGCGAAAGTACTCATTTGCTATATACCCCTCTCAACTCGTATTGAGCGTATTCAAAGGCTCGTGAACCGCCAATAACGTTTGTGAGCTAAGGTCGCTGATATGTCTGTCAAAACTCTGAACGACAGGGTTGGTGCAAATCACGTTATAATCGCGGCTGATGATCACCTAGTAAAGTGAGCCGCGCCATGAACGCTCTAGAACGCATCGACGCCCTGATGGACAGCCTAAGCCGCTACCAAGCGCCAACGGATTACGCCGCCGACCCGCTATCCTTCCACGCGGCGGGCAATGTGTTGATCGAACTGTTGGGCGACGACGATCCATCAGCGCGCGAATCGGCGGCGCGCGCGTTGGGCGATTATGCCGACGTGGCTGAACAAATTGGCGCGTTCGCAGCCGATTTGGCGGTGCGGACGCGCGTGGTCGATGCGCTGACGGCAGCGGTCGAGGACGATGATTGGGGCACACGCCAGAGCGCGGCTGAAATGCTCGTGCATGTCGGCGCGGGCGGCAAGACGGAGGCGCTGGCGCGGCTTGCCGCCGATTTGGAGGCGGACGATGCTGAAATCCGCTTGGGCGCAGCGTACTCGCTGGCGCATTTGCACGATCCGCGCGGCGGCGAGGCACTCGTGCAGTTGATGGGACATTGGAACCAGCGCATCAGCGGCGCGGCGGCGTTAGGGCTGGCAGAGATGGGGGATCGGCGCGCGATTCCGCCACTGCAAGCGGCGATGTATTCGCCGGATGATCAGATGCGGCAGGCGGCGCACGGGGCGTTGCAGCGATTGGGCGCGGGCTAATAATGCTGGGAACTCATTGCGTAATCTGTTTACGCTTGTTAAACTCTCAGCATTAGTGTGGAAGACGAGCAAATGAAAGCTAGCGAGACAAAATTTCAACACGTAATTGAGGGGACAAAACAGTATGTTGTTCCCCTATTTCAACGTCCCTATAGTTGGGATATACGCGAATGGTCACTCTTGTGGGATGATCTTTTATGGCTCTCTGAGAACAGGGAACCCAAAAGTCACTTTATTGGCTCGATTGTGACTATGCCTACGGTTTCCGTACCAGAGGGCGTTACGAAATACTTACTTATTGATGGACAACAGCGCCTTACAACAATTTTTATTATCTTAGCATTACTTCGTAATCAGGCATCTTTTGAACAAAATCACGATCTATCCCAAGAAATAGAACAAAATTTATTGATAAATCGATTTAAGAAAGGGAACGATTATTTTAAGCTCTTGCCAACACAAGTAAATCGCCTAGCATTTACATGTTTAATGGACAGAAATCAAGAATGCCCTGATGAAATTGAAGAAGATAAAATTACAGCGTGTTATATGTTTTTTCAAAGAAAGCTAATGCGGAAAAAGATCGAGATTCAAGCTTTATATCACATCATAGTTAATCGCCTTTCGGTCGTAAGTATTGTTCTCGATTATGATGACAACCCGCATTTAGTTTTTGAAAGTTTGAATGCAAAAGGTCGCCCTTTAACACAACCGGATTTGATCCGGAACTTCTTTTTTATGCGAGTCGATCCAACCGAACAAGAATACTTCCATGCTCAATATTGGCAGCCGATGGAGGCAGCATTAAATCATAATCTAACAGACTATATTCGTCATTATTTGATGCGTAATGGTACTATTGTCAAGCAAGACGATGTTTATTTCACATTGAAAGATCAAGTCAAGCAGGATCAGGTAAAAGCTGCCCTTAAAGACTTGTTTGAATTTTCAAAGTATTATGTTTACCTGCTTGATCCAAATCGTGAAGCTCATCCTAAATTAGGAATGGCACTCACTCGACTAAAACGATTAGAAGTAACAACCGCATTTCCTTTTTTGTTGAATTGTTATCGGGACTATGACGAGGAACGTATCTCCGTCGATGAGTTCGAGAAAATTTTAGACATTCTTGAAAATTATATGATTCGACGATTTGTCTGTAACCGCCCAACTAGTTTATTAAATAAGGTTTTCCCTTTGCTATACACGCAAGCCCTCACTCAAGGGGCATCCAATCTTGTTGATGGTGTACGCGCGATCCTTCAGCTGCGAGACTATCCTAAAGATAGTGAATTTCGTGCGCGCTTGCTGGATAATCGCTTATATGGTTCGGGTGAGCGGCTACAAAAAACTAAATTGATTTTAGAACGACTGGAACTTGCACACGGTCACAAAGAAAAGATTGCATTAGATAGTCTCACTGTTGAACACGTCATGCCTCAGACAATAACTGATTGGTGGCGCGATCATTTAGGTGAAGATTATGAAACTCAGCATGAACTTTACTTACATACTTTAGGTAATCTAACACTTACAGGCTATAATTCAGAGATGTCAAATGGTTCGTTTTTCGAGAAGAAAAAACGGCTTTTAGCTAGTCATTTAGAGTTAAATTCACATTTCGATGCGTTAAAGAGTTGGGATAAAGAAGCCATACAACAACGTGGAGAAGTACTAGCATCGATTGCTCTCAACGTGTGGGTCTATTTTGGCACTGCACCAGACGAATCGATGGCGACCAACGATGTAAAGGGAAAAACCCCGAAGATGCTGACCATTCTGGGTCAACATATTACTGTAAAATCATGGGTGGATGTTCAAGAAAACACATTAGGGACAATTGCGGAGTTAGAGCCGGACGCCTTTATAAATTTAGCTCAACAATATCCACGCTTTATTAGTTTAGAACAGCAGCAGTTTCGTCGCTCCCGTCAACTTCGGAATGGATATTATATCGAATCAAACCTTTCCTCGCGTGACATTTATCGTTTTTGTATGCAAGCGGTTGAAGCCAGTGGTTTATCAAGCGAAGATTGGTCTGTGGAAACTGACTAAGCAAATAGAGGTTATTACATGCTCACTACCGTCGAAAAACTAGCGTTCATCCTGCTGGCGCTGTTTGCGCTTGGCGCGACCTATGCGGGCATCCGCGAAATGGTGCTGATTATCGGGCGCGGACAGGGTAAGCTGTACTTGGACAACCTCCCGCGTCGCGCGTGGGATGCGTTGACGATTTATCTGACCCAGCGGACGACGCTCAAGACGCGCCGCGTGTCCAGCTTGTTCCACTTGGGGATCGTACTCGGCTTCACGTATTATTTTCTGGTCAATTTGGGCGATGCGCTCAACGGCTTCATCCCGAATTATATCTTTTTGGAGGATACGGGCGTCCTCTACGCTGCCTACCGCTTGATCGGGGATGTGCTGTCCATCGTCGTGATTGCCGGCGTGGTGTACTTCCTGCTGCGGCGTTTCGTGCTGCCCAACAAGGTCGAACTGCGATACCACCCCAACATTTTGCTCCATCCAAAAGTCAAAGCGGGCGCAATCTCGCAAGATTCGCTGATCGTTGGCGTGTTCATCCTGATCCACATCGGCGCGCGCTTTTTGGGCGAAGCGGTCTACGTCGCACAGCACGGCGAACTTGACCCGTTCATGCCGTTCGCGTCGGCGGCGTCCATCGTGTTCGCGGGCGCGACGCCCGACGGACTCGAACTGCTGCGCCATCTGTTCTGGTGGATCGCGCTCGGTGCGATTTTGCTGTTCACGCCGTATTTCGCGTACAGCAAGCACGCCCATCTGTTCATGGCACCGATCAACTTCCTCACGCGCCCGCGCCGCACGTCGTTGGGTGAGATGGAAAAAGTCGACTTCAGCGACGAGACGCAAGAACAATTCGGCGCGCACAAGCTCGAAGACTTGACGCAGACCAACTTGGTCGATGCGTTCGCGTGCATCATGTGCAACCGCTGTCAAGATGTGTGTCCGGCATATGTCACAGGCAAAGAATTGTCGCCGTCTGCCTATGAAATCAACAAACGCTATCTGATCAAAGACCAGATGAGCGAACTCGCAGCGGGCGAAGCGTCGCCGTTCCCACTGATTGGCAGCGCGATCAGCGAGTCGGCGGTGTGGGCGTGTACCTCGTGCGGCGCGTGCATCGACATTTGCCCGGTCGGCAACGAGCCGATGCTCGACATTCTCGACATTCGGCGTGATGCCGTCCTCGTGCAAGCGGAGTTCCCGCCCGCACTGGAGACGGCGTTCAAAGGCATGGAGCGCAACGGCAACCCGTGGGCGAGCGGCGAAAGTCGGTTACGATGGGCGAAGGATATGGACGTGCCGACGGTGGAGGACAATCCTAACTTCGATGTGCTGTACTGGACGGGCTGTGCCGTGAGCTACGATCCGCGCGCGATGCTGACGGCGCGCGCGTTGGTCAAAGTGATGGAAGCGGCGGGCGTCAACTACGCGGTGTTGGGCGAACGCGAAAATTGTACAGGTGATGTGGCGCGACGCGCGGGCAACGAGTACCTGTATCAAGAAATGGCGACGGCGAATGTCGAAACGCTGAATGAAGTTGCGCCCAAGCGGATTGTGGTGACGTGTCCGCACTGTTTCCACAACATCGGCAAAGAATATCACCAGTTCGGCGGGGAATACGAGGTCGTCCATCACACCCAGTTGATCGATGAGCTGATCAGCGCGGGCAGACTGCCGCAATCGGCGCGGTTGGACAAGCTGCCGAACGTGACATTTCATGATCCATGCTATCTCGGACGCCATAACGATGTGGTGGATGCGCCGCGCGATGTATTGAGCGAATTGGGCGCGAACCTGATTGAGATGCCGCGCAACAAAAAGAACTCATTCTGCTGCGGCGCGGGCGGCGCGCAGTTCTGGAAGGAAGAGGAACATGGCACGGCGGCGGTCAATGTGACACGCTACGAAGAAGCGAAAGCGACGGGCGCGGGCGTGCTGGCGGTCGGCTGTCCGTTCTGTATGCAGATGTTCGAGACGGCGAAAACGAGCGTGGCGGACGGGCCCGAAATCAAGGATATCGCGGAACTCATCGCGGAGCAGTTGCCCGCGAAAGGGGGCGTGCAATAATGGCGCGTCCCTTCCTCATCGATACCGATACCGCGTCGGATGATGCTGTTGCTATCCTGATGGCGCTGCGCCACCCGGACGCTGATGTAAAAGCGATCACGGTGGTCAGCGGCAACATGCCCGTCGAACGCGGGACGCGCAACGCCTTGTACACCGTCGAACTGACTGGAAAAGATGTTCCCGTCTACATGGGCGCGCCGCGTCCGCTGACGCGCGAACCCGCGCACGCCGAATGGTTTCATGGCAGCGACGGGTTTGGCGAGATGAATTATCCGCCACCGACGCGCCAACCCGCATCCGGTCACGCGGTCGATGCGATCATCGATACAATCCGCGCGAATCCCGGGATCGTCCTCGTCACCCTCGCGCCGCTGACCAATATCGCGCTCGCCGTCAGCCAAGCGCCGGATATCGTCGCCAATGTCAGCCGCTGCGTGGTGATGGGCGGGGCGGCGTGTACCGTCGGCAACGTGACGCCCGCGGCGGAATACAACATCTGGTGCGATCCCGAAGCGGCGCGGATCGTCTTTCACTCCGGCTTGCCGATTGAAATGGTCGGATGGGAATTGTGTCGCGGCGACGCGCTGGTGTTCCCCGACGAAATGGCAGAAATCCGCGCGTTCGGCAATCCCATCGCAGAATTTGCCATCGACTGCAACCGCCGCGCGTATCGGGCGACGGTCGAGCAATCGGGCGAGGACGGACTCGGACAGCCCGATCCGGTCGCCATGGCAATCGCGCTCGATCCGGCGATCTGCACACGGATGAGCCAGCACGCCGTCGAAATCGAGACGCAGAGCGAAATCACGCGCGGCATGACGGTGGTCGATGAATTGGGCGTGTCCAAGACGGACATGAACAGCAGTTTGTGGCGTGCGGCGCGCGAACGCGGCAACGTGAGCGTGTGTTGGGAAATCGACGTGCGGGCGTGGAAGCGATTACTCTATGCGTCTTTAAAGGAGTAATGCAAAGATACAAAGGTTCAAAGCCGCGAAGGAAAACTGCGCTCTTTGCGTTACTCTTTTTTCATTGTCGCCACCACCATCGCCGCCGCCGACTCGCGCGTGTGCGTCAAGCTGACATCCCACGCCGTCAGCCCAAGCGACACCGCGAGATCGGCGGCGGCGCCGTGCAGCGTCAGCGTCGGGCGTCCACGCGCATCGCCCAAAATTTCGATCTCGCGCCAACTAATGTCGCCGATCCCCGTCCCCAACGCTTTCGCAACGGCTTCTTTCGCCGCCAACCGTGCCGCTAGTCGATGCGGCTGATCGGCACAGTAGGCGCGTTCGTCCGCTGTGAAAAAGCGATTCAGCCAGCGTTCGCCAAAACGCGCGATGCCCTCGCGGACGCGGACGATTTCGATCATATCAATGCCGCAACGAATCATACTTACGCTTTTCATCCGCTATAATGGGTCACACAACGTATTGTAATCGGGAGCGCGCGGCAATGGGATTCCTGAAAAAGATTTTCGGTGGTGGCGGGGGCGGGACAGCGAAGGACGCATCAGCGGGCGTCAAAGCGTCAGGCGTGTCCGGCGATCCAGCGGGGATGTATTTCTACATTCAGCCGGACAACTGCGACGAAGTTGTCAGGCTGCGCGTCAACCGCGACAACGATCTGAGTCTGAACGACGATGACAGCGGCTATTGGGTGCATAAAGTCGTGCGCGGCGCGAAGTGTTTCAATGGCGTCGATGTCGATCTGTATTTCGACATGAGCAAGCGGCTGAAGGACAGCACGCTCAAAGGCGGTAAGCTCGTCGAAGAAGCCGCCTACAACGAATGGACAACCCAATCGTAGGCGCGTCCCGGCGGGACGCCCGTTCAAATGGCACGGCGAATACGAAACATGCTGTCATCGTCGGCGGCGGCATCGGCGGCATGAGCGCGGCGATCCGGCTGGCGGTCGCAGGGTGGCGTGTCACGCTGGTGGAGCAGAACGACGCGCTCGGCGGCAAGATGGGCGAAGTCCGCATCGACGGCTTCCGATGGGATACGGGACCCTCCGTGATTACGATGCGCCCTGTGTTCGTGGACTTGTTCGCGTCCGCCGGACGCCGCCTCGAAGATTATATCGATTTGCGTCCGGTCGATCCGCTAACGCATTACGTCTATCCCGACGGGACGACGCTCGACATTTGGCGCGATCTGGCGCGCACCGTTGCGGAAATCGAGCGCGTCGCGGACGATCCGCGCGATGTCGAGGGCTATCTCGCGTTTTTGGCGTATGCGGCGCGCATCCATCGCATCACGGGCGACAAGTTCATCTACCGCGATCCGCCGACCTTCTGGGATGTGGCGCGCACGCCGCTGCGCGATATGCCCGCCGTCGATCCGCTGCGCACGATGGACGCGGCGGCGCGTGGATTCGTCCGGTCGCCCAAACTGCGCCAACTGCTGGGACGCTTCGCAACCTATGTCGGCGCAAGTCCGTATCGCGCGCCCGCCACGCTGAACGTGATCGCCCATGTCGAACTGACGGGCGGCGTGTGGGTGCCGCGCGGCGGGATTTACGCCATCGCGCGCGCCTACGAGCGCCTCGCGCAGGAATTGGGCGTCGAAATTCGGCGCGGCTGTGCGGTGACGCGCATCGATGTCGAGCAGGGGACTGCAACGGGCGTCACCTTGGCGGACGGCACACGCATCGCGGCGGACGCCGTGATCGCGGATGTGGACGTGGCGACGGTCTATGAACGGCTGCTGCCGCCGGAGTCGGTTGGGCGCGCGCGTGTGGAGCGTCTGACGCGCGCGGAAACGTCGTGTTCGGGGTTCGTGCTGCTGTTGGGGGTCGAGGGGACGTTCCCGCAGTTGGCACATCACAATATTTTGTTCAGCGCGGATTCGCGGCGCGAGTTCGATGATATTTTCGTGCGCGGCGTGCCGCCGGACGATCCGACGATCTACATTGCGATCACGTCCAAGACGGACGCCGATCATGCGCCGCCGGGCTGCGAGAATTGGTTCGTACTGATCAACGCGCCCGCGCTCAGTGATGCCTATGATTGGAGCGCGAACGCGGGCAGCTATCGGGCGCGCGTGCTGGACATGCTGGCGGCGCGCGGTTTGGACGTGCGCGGGGCAATTCGCGCGGAACGGATGCTGACGCCGCTCGATTTGGAACGCTTGACGGGCGCGCGGCGTGGGGCGCTGTACGGCACATCGTCGAATGATCGCTTCAACGCGCTGCGGCGTCCGCACAACCGCGCGCTGGATGTGCGCGGGCTGTATTTCGCGGGCGGCACAACGCATCCGGGCGGCGGCGTGCCGATGGTCACGCTGTCGGGGGCGGCGGCGGCGCGGATGGTGGTGAAGGACTTTTAACGCAGCGTTTTAGCGATAGAGACCGAGTTCTGCCGCGAAATGTTCGAGAAATGCTTTTTGAACATCCGATAACATGATGTATTGACTCGTGGGACGGGTTTGCTTGACTCGCGCCTGCGCTTCAGTGAATGTCATTCCCGATAAAAGGTAGTGCGCGTGCAGCGCCGTTCTCGTTCGTCCGACGCCTGTATGACAATGAATAAACACGGGCAACTTTTGCTCATTCATCTGCTTGATGAAATCATGAATTGCTTGTGCCTGTGCTTGCGTCGGGGCTTTTTGGTCGGTAACGGGAACATGCAGCACAGTTATTCCGAATGCCGTAATCGTTTCGTCGTCCAGTTCTTTCTGCGTATTCAACGGATGATCCGTCAGCGTTAGGATTGCACGAACACCCTGATCGACCAATGATTGCAAATCCGTTTTACCGATTGGAATCCCACCTGCACATAATTTTTCGGCTTCGAGCCACGAGATTTTCATCACGCGCCCCACACCAGCGCCGCCGCGCCCAACGCGGTACTTTCGACCTCTGATCGCGCCACCCGCAGCGATGTGCGCAGCGACGACAGCACCCGCGCCTCCAGCGCGCCGATCATCGCCTCCCAGAACAAATCGCCCGCCGCCGCCGTCAGCCCGCCGCCGACCACGATCAGCGCCGGATCGAGCAACGTGGCGCACCATGCCAGCGTCGTTCCCAAAGCGATGCCCGCTTCGTCCAGCACGCGCCGCGCCAATGGATCGCCCGCGCGCGCCGCTTCCAAGATCGCGCTGGTTGTCAGCGGATCGGCGGACGCCAGCGGACTGCCCGGATACGCTGCCACATACTCGTTCACGCCCGCCAACAGCCCCTTGCCCGATGCCACCGTCTCGACGCAGCCGCGCGTCCCACACGCGCACAGCCGACCGCGTGGATCGAGTGAGACATGCCCGATCTCCATCGCAGAGCCGCTCACGCCGTTTAGGATGCGCCCATCGAGGATCGCCGCGCCGCCGAGTCCCGTCCCGACCGTGATATGCACGAAATCGCGCACGCCGCGCGCCGCGCCGAAGTGCATTTCACCGAGCGCGCCCGCGTTCACGTCGTTCGCCAACAGGATCGGCGCGGTCAGCGCCAAGTTCGCGCGCAGGAGATCGCGCAGCGGCACGTCTTTCCACGCCAGATTGACCGCGTTCAGCGCCACACCGCGCACCGGATCGACCGGTCCCGGACACGCAACGCCGATGCCCGCGATTTTGACTTTGTAGCCAACTGCGCCGATCAGGTTCTCGATGCCGCGCGCCAACCGTGCGATCACGGCTTGCGATCCTTCCGCCGGATGTGTCGGCACGACATCCTGCGCCAAGATGCGCCCGTCTTGGCTGGCGGCGGCAAGCGCAATCTTCGTCCCGCCGATATCGACGCCGATGGCGATAGTTTCGGTCATGGTCACGATTCTTTCCGGTCAAACGTCAACACAGCACCATCAATCGAGGATAATTGTACCTTCAACGGATGTTTTTTCACCGTTTTCCAACGTGGCGTCGGAAATAAAAAGAACTGGGTGAAAAACAGTCTTTCGCTCTGTCTTTCACTCAGCCCTGATCACTCGTTACTCATGCCGGTTTTTAACACTCGCTGTAGCCGCAGGTCGTGCATTTCTTGCAGCCTTCGACGCGGATCAGCGAGATCGTCCCGCACGATGGGCAGATATCCGCGCCCGCTTTGTAACCCGTGATGGTCTCGACCCCGTTGGCTGCGCCGTTGGTCGGCGCGGCGGCGTGGACGTGAGCCGGCGCGGGCGTCGCTTCAGGGACGAATGCCGACGCCGCCAGTTCGGGGAACGTGACGCTGAACAACGCCAACTGCTCCATCTTGTCGTCAGGGAAGTAATTCTCCATCAACGCGCCCGCGACCGCATCGGGCAGCGACGTGACGCGGTTGGGACCCAAGCCGATGGAGCGCGCCCCGCCGATGCCTTGAAGTTGATCCACGATCAGCTTGAGCATCTGCATCCGGTTTTGCGGCGCGGTCGAGCGCAGTTGCAGCGAGATCAACCGTCCCAAGCCTTCAGCGTCCGCTTGCAAATCGCTGCCCGCCTTGCCCGGCGCCGTGATGAACACCTCGAACGGATAGCCGTGTTCGTCGCTGTTCATGGTGACATAAGCGGTGCCATAGGGCGTCTGGCAGTGGACAGTGATGCCGCTCAACTTCTTCGGGCGCGGGTAGACGCGATGGGGCGTGGCGACCTGCGCCGCCATTTCAGTATCCGCGCCGCCATTCGCTCCGTTGCCGTTGGTGTGACCATTCGCGGCAGCAGGGGCGGGCGCATCGTCTTTCTTCATCTGCGCCATCTCGCTCTCGGCGCGTTCGTCGCCTTTGAGCATCAGCACTTGTTCGTTGCGGCTGCCGTCGCGGTAGACCGTGCCGCCTTTGCAGCCCAGTTCGTAGAGCAGTTCGTAGAATTTGCTCGTTTGCGCGATGGTGTAGTTGTTCGGCAGATTCGAAGTTTTTGAAATACTGCTATCAACCCAGCGCTGAATCGCGCCCTGCACGCGCGCGTGATCTTCCGGCGCTAAATCCATCGCCGTGACGAAGTATTCCGGCAGCGTGGTGGTGTCGGGATGGGCGTCGAGCCATGCTTTGGCGATTGGCACCGTTTCCTCATGGAGACCGAGACGACTTTTACGATAGTACGTCCATGAGAAAAAGGGTTCAATGCCTGTAGAAGTGTTCACTAGCGTACCGGTTGTGCCGTTTGGTGCCTGTGTCAGCAGCGTGACGTTGCGAATGCCCTTCGCGCGCACTTTCGCACGGATATCGTCCGGCATCGTCTTCATAAAGCCACTTTGCAGGAACTTCTCGGCGTCGAACATCGGGAACGCGCCTTTTTCCGCTGCCAGTTCCGCCGACGTTTCGTAGGACGCGCGCGCGATGAAGGCGTACAGCTTGTCGATCAGCGTCAGCGACTCGTCGCTGCCGTAGCGCACGCGCAGCTTGATCAACAGTTCTGCCAAGCCCATGTTGTTCAGCCCGACGCGGCGTTCACTCGTCTGCTGCTTCTCATTTTCCTCGAAGAAATACGGCGTCGAGTCGATCACATTGTCGAGAAAGCGCGTGGCGTAGCGGACAGCGGTATCGAGGTCGCTCCAGTTCACATCGTCGCGTGCGGCGTCGTAGAACCTAGATAGATTAATAGCACCTAAATTACACACTGACCAGCCGGAAAGACTCTGTTCGCCACACGGGTTAGTGGCAACCAAATTATTAAAGTACCAACTATTACTCATCTTGTTGGAGCGTTCTTTGAACCACACGCCCGGCTCGGCGCTTGCCCATGAGCTTTCGATGATCGCATCCCAGATCGCACGTGCTTTCACGGTGCGGTAGTCGATCACCGGATTCCCCGCCGCTGCCCACTTATCGATGTCACCGTCCCACAGCGCATCATAACCGGGCGCGCTCGTGTCGGGGAAGCGCAGCGTCCAATCGGCATCGGCTTTAATCGCATCCATCAGCTTGTCGCTGATACCGACAGAGATGTTCGCATTCGTAATCTGACCTGCTTGGCGCTTGCTGCCGATGAAGTCGAAAACGTCAGGATGCCAGTCATCGAGGATGAGCATCAGCGCACCGCGCCTAGAGCCACCCTGTTCGATCAGCCCCGTCACAAAGCTGTACAGCGCGCCCCATGACACCGCGCCACTCGACCGCCCGTTGACGCCCTTCACATACGCATGGCGTGGGCGCAGACTGCTGATGTTGATGCCAACGCCGCCGCCGCGTGACATGATCTCGGTCATTTGGCTCAACGTGTCGATGATGCCCTTGCGCGAATCGTTAGGTGCTGGGATCACGTAACAATTGTAGTATGTTAATAATTGATCCGTCCCCGCCGCTGCCAAGATGCGCCCCGCCGGCACGAACTTGAAGTCGTCCAGCAGCCAGCGGAAGCGCTCTGTCCACTGTTTGCGCAGTTTCGCGTTCTTCTCCGCCCCCGCGATGCCCGCCGCGACGCGATCCATCATCTGTCCGGGATCAGTTTCGAGCGGCTTATCGACATTCTCAATGTCGCGCTCGACGATCTCACCGTCCAACAACTGGATGCTGACTTTCGGCAGCGCCATCGTCTTGATCGTGCCAATTTCGCGCTGTCCGGTCTTGGAGTCCACGACCACGATTACGGTATCACCGACCGCGAGGGTTTTGCGCGTCATATCTTTTTGCGCATAACGGTCGAGGAAAATCTTGTAACCCAGCTCATGCAGGGTGTTTTGTCCGGCTTGTTTGATCAACTTCGTCTGCGCCATCGATCTACATTCCTCACGCTCGTTCGGGACGTATAGAGAACATCAGCGCACAGGAGCGTCCCTGTGCGCTGATGGAGTTTTGTTCTACTTTAGCACGACTGTTAAAGCGGCGTCTACTGAGTTTGGGATACGATTTGGTTAGAAAACGGTTCGGAATGTAACGGTTTTCCCACCTATAACCACATATCCCGCTTTATTACAATCGTAATCTACTTGTTGTTATTCCGTTTATTACGGAGGAACGTCGGAATCTCAATGTTGTCCTCCTCATAGACACGCGAACTGAAATTATCCTGCCCGGAACGCGGCGCGGGCGGCTCTTGCGGCTCTGGACGCGCGGCGGGTGGCGGGGGCGCGTTGTACTGCGGTTGGGGCGGGGGCGGCGGTGTGTAGCTGGGGCGCGGCGCGGGTTGCGCGGGCTGGCTACCACGATAGTTGGTGGTGTTCGTATCACGCATTGGGCGCATCGGCTGCTGGGCGTCAATCTTGCGCGCGACGCGGCTGGTCTCGAAGCCGGTTGCGATCACAGTAATGCGTACTTCGTCGCCCATGCTCTCGTCGATCTGGGCGCCGAAAATGAGGTTGACTTCCGGGTGTGCGCTCTCTTTGATGATGGCGGCAGCTTCGTTGACTTCAAACAGGCTCAAGTCCGTCCCGCCTGTGATGTTGAACAGGATACCGCGTGCGCCGTCGATGGTCACATCGAGTAGGGCGCTGCTGATGGCAGATTCGGCAGACCGTCGCGCGCGATCATCGCCCGCCGCGCGCCCAACTGCCATCAATGCCGCGCCGCCTTCGCTCATAATCGTGCGCACATCCGCGAAGTCGAGGTTGATCAGCGCCGGGACGGTGATCAGTTCGGAAATGCCCTGAATCCCTTGCCGCAGTACGTCGTCTGCCAGCGAGAACGCCGCTTGTAGACTGGCGCGCTTGTCCGCGATTTGCAGTAGGCGGTCGTTGGGGATCACAATCAGCGTATCGACTTGGCTCTTGAGCGCCTCGATGCCCGAATCCGCTTGCCCCTGACGGCGCGCACCCTCGAATGTGAACGGGCGCGTCACGACGCCAATGGTCAACGCGCCGAGTTCCTTGGCGATCTGCGCCACGACGGGCGATGCGCCTGTCCCTGTGCCGCCGCCCATACCGCAGGCGATGAACACCATATCCGCGCCGCGCAGCACTTCATACAGTTCGTCGGCACTTTCCTCAGCGGCTTTGCGTCCGATTTCAGGATTGCCGCCCGCGCCGAGTCCGCGCGTGAGTTTGTCACCGATGCGCACGCGGGTCTTTGCCTTCGACAGCATGAGCGCCTGATTGTCGGTATTCACGACGATAAATTCGACGCCGCCTAGTCCTTCTGTGATCATGCGGTTGACGGCATTGCTGCCACCGCCGCCGCAGCCGACGACTTTAATCTGGGCAAAGTTTTCGCCCGGTGTGAGCATGTCCATGAACGGTCTAACCCCTTCGCACGCGGCGTCTCTCTTTTTTATATCTGACTCTAATTGTAAGCGTTTTGTAACGGTGCGCAACCCGACTTCGGTATGCCCCGTAAAATGGGCGCGTTTGCTGTGCTGGATCAACTCACCGATGGGTGTGTAATCGGCAAATGTACAAAAAATGATGTGCCAGTATTGCCGCCATGCCACTCAACCTTGCCCCCATGTAGGTTCACGCAATCAAGGACGATTTTTAGCCCTAAGCCTGAACCGGGAATATTCTCGACACTTTTGGAACGATAAAACGCCTCGAAAATATGCGGCAGATCATGCGGTGCGATGCCCGAACCGCCATCCGTTACGCTGATCAGTAGTGTGTTTTCGTCTCGACTCAGTCGCACATCGATGGGCTGCGTTTCGGGGGAATATTTCGCTGCGTTGGATAAAAGATTCGTCAAGATATAGCGCAGCAGGTGTTCGTCGAGAGCAGTTTCTCCGTCTGACCAATCAATCGTCAGCTTGATAACATGATTGGAATAAGTCTGTCCACGAAATTCGTTGACGATCCGAGTCAAGAGCGCGACGGGGTTGACGGAGCGTGGATCAAAAGTGAGCGTGTTATCAGCCGCCGCTACTGCGACCAGCAGATCGGTCAGCATGGTATCCATTTGTGTAACTTGCCTTTTGATTACGTCCAGCCGTTCCTGCACCGACTCGGCGCTCATGCGCATCATATATCGATCCAACATCTCTGCCGACGACATGATCGCGCTCAATGGCGTGCGAAATTCGTGTGACAGCGTAATCATGATGCGGACGCGCACCTCGTTCAGTTGGCGTTCGCGCTCTAACGCATCGCGCAGCAATTTTGCTTCTTGCTGCTGTGCATTGGCTTCTAGCAACTGGAAGGCGTTGAATGATTCATAGCGCAGCATTTCATTGATCACCAAGGTAGCGAAGTGCGTTGTGGTGGACGGCTCCGGCACGAAGTTGCGCGCTGCTTGAAGCTGTTCGGCAGAACCACTCCGATCATAACGCACCAAAATTTGTACCAATAAATCGAGGACTTGGTTGATAAGCACCGTCTCGAAGGTGAGAAACGTATCGAATTCGCGCAGTCCCTCTTGCAGCGTGCTGGTTTGACGATCTCGACCACATAACAAGACAGAGAGCTGATCGGTGAAGATGATCAAAAACCATTCTTGACGCAGCGGATCAGGATCGTCCAGTCGAATTTGCACCAATTGAATCGGCGCATCATCAGGTATCGGTTCGCCCGTGAAAATGTAGACTTGATGCTGACCATCGAGCATAGAAATATACCGTTGTGCCTCTTGCTGCCAGTATTTCGCCTGTTGAAATCCAGCGAAGATAAAGCCGGGCAGCCGATTGGCAAAGACGATGTTTTCGATAGTGTGCGAGACGTGAATGAGGGTGGTTTTTGCACAACGAATGACAGGGATATTCGCTAAGAGCGGCTTGATTTCTTCGAAGAGGGAAATATAGCTCATGGTAGCCATTCACCAGATAACGACCCGATTTCGTGCGGTGTGTAAACGGGAGAGTCTGAATCGGGTTCAACCTAGAATGTAGATTTTTTGCGTATGATGTGATTATAACAGGTTTCAGCAAAGCATAGCATTTGCATTGTTGAGACGTTCGGTGCGGATCGTCGCACAACTCATCATTGAAACATAATATGTTGGACTTTAGAATACCAAGCATTCTGCTGATGGTCTAGCCGTGGATGCTGTATCCGACGGATGGATCGCATTGAACAAGGAGTGTGGCGCGATGATCAAAAAGCAGTTCCTCAAGACGAAAAAAGAAGTCAAGGTGACGTTTACACTGCACAATGTCGAAGGCGAAACGGCTGTGTTGGTTGGACAGTTCAACGACTGGGATGCGACAACGCACCCGATGAAGAAGGCGAAGGACGGTAGCTTCTCAATCACAGTCAATCTGCCCAAGGACGAAAAGTTTGAGTTCCGCTACTTCGTCAACGGCGATGAGTGGCACAACGACGCCGAAGCGGATGCGTATATCCCCAACGAACATGGCGAACAAAACTCGGTCGTCACGACCAGCGAGTAAAAGACCGGACTGAGGTAAAAGGACTGAGGACTGAGTAAAAACGCACAACTGTCGTCTACCCATTTTGTGTTTCGCTCAGTCCTTTCACCTTTTCACGCCGTCCTATTTCTTCCCCTTATACCCCAACTTCGTCCCATTCGGCACGATTTTGTCAGGGTACTGCTCAAAATCTTCGAGGCGCAAATCTGTCCCCAAGATGCAGCTATGCCCGACGGTATAGCCTGCGGGGACGTTGGTATCCTTACCGATGCATGTAATCCCCAGTTCGCCCATCTCTGGGATGCCGCCAACGCGCGCGTTATGCCCGATCACGACGATTTTATCGAGGATGCAGCGTTCCACGACCGCGCCCGCTTCGATGTAGCTGTCGGTCAGGATGATCGATTCGCGCACGACCGCGTTAGGTCCCACGAAGACACCCGGCGACAGGATCGAGCGTTCTACAACCGCGCCCGCTGCAACCACTGCGCCATCGGTGATCAAGCTGTTGCGCACGACTGCGCCCGTATGGATATGGACGGGTGGACGTTCTTCGCTGACGGTGTGAATAATCCATGTTCGGTCGTTCAGATTCAGCGATGGGGGGGACGCCAACAAATCCATGTGCGCTTCCCAGTACGCATCAACCGTCCCCACATCGATCCAGTAGCCGCCGTAGGGGTAGGCGAACAAGTTCATGCCCTCCGCCACCATGCGCGGCAAAATGTCCTTGCCGAAATCATGGCTGGTGGTCATTTCCCGATCTTCTTTGAGCAGACGCTCCAAGACGGGATAGCTGAAAACATAGACACCCATATTGGCGAGGTTGCCCGGCGGCTTGGCGGGTTTCTCGATGAAATTGCGGATGCGATAATCATCATCGACATCGACGATGCCGTAGCGGCTGGCTTCGTCGAGCGGGACGGTGATCGTGCAGATCGTTGCGTCAGCTTTCTTGCTGCGGTGATACTCGATCAACACGTCGTAATCCATTTCATAAATGTGATCGCCAGAGAGGATCAGCACGTATTCCGGGCGTCCGCGTCGGACGAAGTTCAGGTTTTGCGTCACGGCGTCCGCGGTGCCGGAGTACCAATCGGTATCGTAGCGTCCTTTGTACGGCTGCAAAATCTGGACGCCGCCGGTGAACGAGCGATCCAAATCCCATGGACGTCCACGCCCGATGTGGTCGTTGAGACTGTGTGGACGATATTGTGTCAAAATTAGCACGTCGAAGATACCGGAATTGACACAGTTGGACAGCGTAAAATCGATGATCCGGTACTTTCCCGCGAACGGCACAGCGGGCTTGGCGCGTTTTGCGGTCAATGTAGCTAACCGCGTCCCTTCACCGCCCGCTAGAATGATCGCCTTGACTTTCATGTGCAATGCTCCTTAAAGAAACGAAAAATAACGCCTTTTTTTGCGTGTCTAGCTCATTACGATTGATTTCATAGCCATTCTAGCGACGATCTTATACAAATACGATCTCGTCGCGCGCGGAAATACAGTCAAAATAAGGCTGATTGTCGCTAGGGCAACCGCTTCAAATTTCTGATCGGTCAACAAAAAGTCAGGTCGGGTTTGTAGGGATGACATGCTTGCCGTTCGCGGTTGCAGACGCGAAAAATCGCGTTCCTGGAACAGCATGTGACCCGTCCTGAGCCAAGAATCAATTTTGATGCGCTTGCCCTGTGTGATTGTCGCGCGATTGAGCCGGGTGCGCTATATTTGATTCCGAAAATCAAACGATACCGTGTTTGTGATGAAAGTTTAACTCGCATGGCACTCAATGCCGAGACGTTGCGACGCTTGGTGGCGTTGTTCGCACCGCAAATGCGCGATCCCCAACAACGGGGCGCGCTGATCAACCAAGCGTTGTTTGGCGAAGACAATCTGCTTAACAGCATTGATTACACCGGGACGCCAGAAATATTCGTCGTCAACTTGATTGACCGTTTGCACACCTACCGCCAGATGCGGTCGGGCGCGTTCGCCTTGATCGCGGTGTTGGAAGTCGTCGAAAAACGCTACGGCGCGGACAAAGCGGCTGAATTTCAACAACTGCGCGCCGCTGTCGAAGCCAACGATCCGCAAGAAGCCGTCGAGAGCGAGAATTTGGCGCTGTCGTCGTCCACGGCATTGGGTGCGGCGCTGCGTGCTGCCGTCACGGATGGCTCTGGACGGCACATTTTTCTCAGCTACAGCCGCCGCGACGCCGATTTGATGCGCCGCGTGCGCGACGATCTGGCGGGCGCACGCTTGCCCGTGTGGACGGACGAGAAGATCGAGCCGGGAACGCCTGCATGGTTCCGCGAGGTCGAAGGCGCGATTGATAAGGCGTTCTGCATCGTGGTGCTGCTGTCACCAGACGCCAAAGGCTCGGAGTGGGTGGGCAAAGAGATTGAATATGCCCAAATGCTGAAGAAAATGATCTTACCCGTGTTGGCGCGCGGCGAAGCGGCGGCAGCAATTCCGTTCTCGCTGGCGGGCGCGCAGTTTGTCGATCTCAGCAAGGATTTCGCGCTCGGCGTGCGTAAATTGGTGGTCGTAACGCAGACTTTGTTCGACAAGGACATGCACACCGCCCCCGGCGAGACGACCCAGATCATCCGCCAGCCGGAATATCGGCTCGATCCGAGTGCGTGGCGAATGCTGCTGGATCGCATCCGTAAGGGCAAGTGTACGCCCTTTCTGGGACCTGGCTTGAGCGCGACGGTCGTCAAATCGGAGCGCGAGATCGCCAAGCAATGGGCAGAAGATCACGATTACCCGTTGGGCGAGGCAGAGGATTTGGCGCAAGTCGCCCAATTTTTGAGCTTGGTCGAATACGATACGGGCTACGTCAAAGAGAGCATGATGGAGGGTTGGTTCGATGATGTGGCGCGCACCAACTTCCAAAACATCTCCACGATGCACGCGTTGTTGGCAAAGCTGCCGTTACCGCTGTACGTGAGCGCGTGCTATGACGATTTCATGGTGGCGGCGCTTAAGCAGCAGCGCAAACAGCCCGTTCGCCTGCTGTATGATGAGGAAACGACGCTCTCCAATAACGACATCACGCCGGATCGCCCACTGCTCTATCATCTGTACGGGCATTACGAGAACCCGACTGCCGCGATCTTGACCGAAGATGATTACTTGGATTATCTGGTCAAGGTTGCAAAGAAAGATATCGTGTTCCCGCCGCCCGTCGAACGGCGCATCACGACGACGACGCTGATGTTCGTCGGCTTTGAGATATCGCATTGGAATTTCCGCGTCTTGTTTCGGATTTTGGCGGGCTACTTGGAGCGCAACACCAGCATCACACATATCGCCGTGCAGGTCGCGCCGAGCAGCGGAGACAAGGCGGTAAGCGGTGCTGAAGACCGCGAAAAGCGCGTCCATGAATATTTGAAACGCTATTTTGAACGGCTGAAAATTCACGTTTATGTCGGGGAAACTGTCGATTTCATCGATGAATTGACGAGCCAATGGGAAAAACTCGATGTCAGCGAATGAGACGAACACGGTGCCGGATGCTGCACATTTGCCCGCACAATCGCCGTATGTGGGTCCCCGCCCATTCTCCACGACCGAGCGTGATCGTTTCTTCGGGCGGGAGCGCGAAATCGATGAACTGACGGCGCTGGTCATTTCCAACCCGATGGTCTTGTTCTACGCGCAGTCGGGCGCGGGCAAAAGCTCGTTGATCAACGCGGGCTTGCTGCCAGAGATGGAAAAGGAGAGCTTCGAGTCGCTGCCGCCCGTTCGCGTTGGGCTGCCCGCGTCGGAACTGCCCGCTAACGTCGAAAATATCTTCGTCTACAACGCGCTCAGTCAGTGGAACAGCCGCCCGACGGTTCATGCGCCCGCACCGGACGACCCGCCGATGCCCGTGTTCGCGCCCGATGCGTTGGCGGGGATGTCGCTGATGGATTATCTAGCGTCGCGCCCGCGCAGCACTGACGAATACGAAGTCCCGATGCCGCGCGTGGTGATCTTCGACCAATTCGAGGAAATTTTCCGCGCGTATCCTGAACGTTGGAAGGAACGTGAACCGTTCTTCAAGCAAATCCGCGCGACACTCGACGCCGATGCGCTCTTGCGCGTTGTGTTCGTCATGCGCGAGGACTACATCGCGGAACTTGACCCGTTCGCGGCGCTCTTGCCGGACAAATTGCGCGTGCGTTTCCGCTTGGAACTGCTGCGTCGCAATAATGCGTTGGCATCGGTGACGAAACCGTTACAAAACACGTCCGTTCGCTTTGGGACGAACGTCGCGGAAAAACTGGTCGATGATCTGCTGGCGATTCGCGTTGGTGACTCAGGCGAAATCGTGGTGGGCGAGTTCGTCGAACCCGTCTATCTACAAGTAGTATGCGAGAACTTGTGGAACGAAGTCCGGCGGCAGGGCTTGACGGAGATCACCGAAGGCGGTTTGGCGGAGTTCGGCAGCGTTAGTCGCGCGCTTTCGAACTTCTACGAGAATTGCTTGATTTCCGTCGTCAGCGCGCTGCGCACGTCGGAGGATGCAATCCGCTCGTGGTTCGAGACGCAGTTGATCACGGCGGACAAAACGCGCAACCGCGTGCGCCGCTCCGACAAGGATGATTCGACCGGCGGACTGGCGAATGGCGCTGTCGAGCGACTCGAAGATTTGCACATCCTTCGTGCCGACTTGCAGAACGATGCGCGCTGGTACGAACTGGCGCACGACCGCATGATCGAGCCGATTTTGCGCTCCAACGAGCGCGCGCGTTTGACCGCTGCTTACGTTGCAGTACAGCAGAGCCAATCCAGCACTGCCACCGCCACCAGCGATACCTTTGGCGAGATGATCCAGATCATCGCGCCGCTGTTCGAGTCGATTCCAGACCGTCCCGCGCTGTTGGCAGACATATTCTCGCAGGTCGCGCCACAAATTTTGTCCATGACGATGGATTATGGCGACTCGGCGGCGACCTTCACCGCGAATTTGATTCGGCGGCTGACTGCGTTCGGTCGCTTGTCGAATGGCAAGCCCGCTGCCCAAGCGTTATTGGAGGGCGTAGCAGAACGGCTGCCGCCTGACCAAGCGGCGCGCTTGACCGTGCTTCATGCGCTGCTGCAAGAATCGTCGCCTGCCGCCCTGACACAAGCATCATCATCCGCGCCGCCCGCGGCTGCCAGCGCGCCACCAGTCACCCCTAGCGCGTCTGTGAAGTCATCCAAGAAAGACACGAAACCAACTTCTGACATCCTTCGCCAGTTGGAGGCTGCACCAAAGGGCGGCGCGGCACCCGAAACGGTCATAGCGGAACAATCGGAAGCACCCCCTGCCGACGAAGCGCCACTTGCACCGACCGCGCCGCAAAAAGCGCATCTGTACATTATCTACGCGCGCTCGGAGCGCGAATTCGTGCGCAAACTCGCCGCCGATTTGCGCCAGCATGGCATCAACATTTGGAATGATACCGCGTCGGTATTGACAGCGTGGACGCAGTGGGATCAGACGACCGCCGACGCCGTGAAAGCCAGCTATGCCGTGTTATTGGTGGCGTCACCCGATGCACGCCGCGCCGAATCCGTGCGCCGCGATATCGAGACGGCGCGCGTGAACCTCAAGCGTATCATTCCCGTCTGGGCGGCGGGCGAGACGTGGATCGAAGCTGCACCTGCGGGCTTCGGCGGCATCAATTATATGGATGCGCGCGGTAACAATTATATGAATGCGCGTTCGCAGTTGACCGCGCTGCTGCTCGGCGTGCAGACGACGGGAAGGACAGGGGCGTCGCCCGCCGACATGCCGACGCGCAATCCGTATAAAGGGCTGCGCGCGTTCTCTGGCGACGACACGGGCGATTTCTTCGGGCGCGATAGTGCGATCAACGAAATGCTCGACGCGCTCAAACGTTATCCGCAGTTGTTGGCGGTGATCGGCGCGAGCGGCAGCGGCAAATCGAGCGTGGTCATGGCGGGCGTGCTGCCACGTTTGCGCGCGGGCGCGGTGACGGGCAGCCGCGATTGGATTTATGCGCCGCCGTTTACGCCCGGCGAACACCCCGTCCAAAATCTGATTGCATCACTGTCGAAGTCGCTCCCCGATGTCGGCGAGGAACGCATCCGCCGCGCGCTGACGGACAAAGACCCGCAAGCCATCGGACGACTCTTGCGCGCGGCAGTTTATGAGGGACTGAAAACGCGCCTCGTACTGATTGTCGATCAATTCGAGGAAGTGTTCACGCAGTCGAACGAGGACGAACGTCAACAGTTGATCGATTTGCTGGTCGCCGCCGCCGCCGAAACCAATGCGTCCGTGACCGTGATTCTGACGTTGCGCGCCGATTTCTTCGACCGTGTTCTGTCGCATCCGATCTTATCGACGATGATCTCGCGGCACAATTATCTGCTGCGCCCGATGACGACGGCGGAACTGCGCGAGTCGGTCGAGAAGCCCGCCGCGCTCGCTGGCTTGATCCTCGAAACTGGCTTGCTGGAAGAAATCTTGCTCGATTTGGGCGACGAACCCGGTTCGCTCCCCTTGTTGCAATTCACCCTCGATCAACTCTACGAACGACGGGAGGGGCGTCGGCTGACGCTGGCAGCCTACAAGAGCATCGGCGGCGTGCGTGGCGCGCTGGCACAACACGCCGAGACGACCTACAACCTCTTGCGTTCGGATGAATATCGGCGCGTCGCCCAGACGATGTTCTTACGCCTCGTGGAGGTCAGCGCCAACGACGAGATCGCGCGGCGGCGCATTACCCGCGACGAATTGACGCTGCCCGACCCCGATGCCAGCGCGATGATGAACCAAGTCGTGGCGGAATTCGTGGACGCACATCTGCTGTTCACCGATACGCTGGCGAACACCGAGACGGTCTCAATTAGTCATGAGGCACTGATCCGCGCGTGGGAGCGGCTGCACGAATGGGTCGATGTGCGCCGCGACGATCTCAAGCTGGGATCGCGCATCCGCGCCGACGCCAACGAGTGGAACGCGCGCAATCGTCCCATCGACTCGTTGTATCGCGGCGAGGTGCTGCAACAAGCCCTCGCGTGGCTGCAACGCAGCGAGGAGGCGGGGACATTGCAGCGCGAGTTCATCCTCGCCAGCGCTGCCGAAGAACAACGGCGCGTCCAATCTGAACAAGTCGCCGCGCGGCGCTTGCGCAACTTGCAGCGGGCGACGCTGTTGGCGGCGGTCGTTGGCGTGGTCGCGCTCATTCTCGTCGTGTTGTCGGTCAATCAAACTGCCAGCGCCGAACAGCGCAGCAACAGCGCGTCGACGCAGATCGCGGACGCCGAGAGCGCGCAATCGACCGCACTAGCGCGACTGAACATCGTTGATACCCAAGTCGCACAGCGCAACGCCGCCCTCACGCCCGTACAACAGACGCTCAATGCCGCTGTGCAGCAGGCGACTGATAACGCGATCAACGCGATGAACGCGGCAACCGAGATCGCGGGTGAACTGGCACAGATCAACGATGTCTCCGCCGCGCGTCGATGGGTTGCCGCTGCGAATGGTGTGCTGAGCTTGCCCGATGGCAACACCGAGACCGCCGCGTTACTTGCCATCCGCGCGGCGAATTTGGCATCGCTGCCAGAAGTTAGCGCGGCGCTCAACATGGCGGTCGAGCGGTTGTATACGTTGGAACGCTACGATGATCCGTTCGCGCTGCCGCTCGAGCTGTTCCCGATTCCTGTGTCGCTGCCGGCGTCGGTCGCTGCGAACGCGGGGGATATCGCGGCGCATATTGTTGATACACGGGTGAACGAGGTTTATACCGGACACTATGATGGGTCGATCCGGCAGTGGACGGCAAATGCAACGACCCCCTCGTTCACATTTCGCGGTGCGCAAAACGCCTCCGTGACTGCGCTGGCGCTCAGCCACGATGGTCGAATGCTGTTGTCGGGCGCGGCGGATGGTTCGGTGCGGCTGTGGGATACCCAGTCAGGGCTGTTGATCCGTGCGTTTTCCGGTCACAGTCTGGCGGTCACGGCGTTGGCATTCGCGCCAGATCGGATCATGTTTGCATCGGGCAGTTTCGATATGACCGTGCGTGTCTGGGAGATCGCAACGGGCGAGATGGTGCGCACATTGAGCGGACATACTGCGCCGATCAACGCCGTGGTGTTCGATGCCACCAGCCGCGAACTGTATTCGCGCAGCGATGATCGCACCAACCGCCGCTGGACGCTGATGGAGATCGCGCGTCCGCCCGTCATCGATGTGGCGTTCGCATGTTCGCGCGTGTTCCGCGAGCTAACCGATACCGAGTTGTCGATTTACGGTGCGCCCTCTGATGCGACCTGTCCTGTTTTCGGCGGCGATGTGATGCTGATCGCGCCAACAGCAACCCTCACACCGAGCGCGACACTCACGGCAAGCGCAACAGCACCGCCAACGCCAACTGCGACGCTCATTGCGCTCCCGATCCAGTCGATCCACGTTGCCTATGGTGAGGACAATGACGATGAGACAGGCGGCGAGCGACAGATCATTGTGCGCTTTTCTGAGCAACTGCCCGGCGTGGTCGTCTACGATGTCGTTTTGATCGAGCAGTCCAGCGGCGATGTCGTGATCGATGAGCGCCAGACGTTGATCGGCGGCACGCTGATCATTACCGCCAATGTCAAAGCAAACGCGCTGTATCGGTTGCAATTGACGGCGCTGGACATCAACAATCAGCCCATTGCTTACAGTGAAGTCGTGATCGATATGGATGCGCTGACGGTCGCAGAGCCGACGCTGATACCCACGCCAAAAGCCAGCGCGACACCGATGCTAACACAAACCAGCACGATGATGCCCACACCAACGCCAACCCCGACCGCGCCTCAGCCGCCCACGAGTGACACGTCGGGCGATATTCCCGACATCGTGGGTCGGGCGATGAGCGAGCTGCGCTTGCGCACAGGACCCGGCGTCGAATATAGTACGGTGGCGACGCTGACATCGGGCGAGGTTGTGACGCTGTTGGGTGTGACGCAAGATGGCAGTTGGTATAACATTGTCCGCGCCGATGGACAAATGGGCTGGATCACGACGCGGGCAGTTGCGGTTGATGGCGACCTGAGCGGTTTACCCTATGTCAGTCAATTCACGGCGACACCCTCACCAACGCCTGCCCCAACCGCGCGCGCCAGTCAAGCGGGCGCGGCGGGCGTCGGCGCACAGCGCGGCGTGATCGAGATCGGCGGCGGGGTCTTCTGGACGTACAACGGTGTGGCGGGCGAGGCATTGACGGTGCGCGTCAACTCAACTGAGTTCGATACGATAGTGTCGATGTTGGATCAATCGGGGACGGAGACCGCATTCAACGACGATACCACCGGCTTGGGCGGCGCGACGACCACCAACAGCCGGATCGATGTCTTCTTGCCCGCTAATGGAGTCTATCGGATCGAAGTCCGCAGCTTCCAGAATCAGAGCGGCGGCAACTATGTGCTGGCAGTCGAGTCGGATCGGACGATCTGCGGCAACTCGACCTGCGAATCCAACGAAACGCAAAGCAGCTGCCCGTCAGATTGTGGACGATAAAAGCGAGGGCTGAGGGTCGAGGACTGAGTTAAAAGCAAAAACGTGATTTTATGCTTGCTCAGTCCGGTTTTTACTCACGGAGAAACGAAGTAGAACCAAAGGATGTAGGGGCTTGCCGCTGGCAAGCCCGTCAAGCGGCGGGCGTCCCACTGGAACGCCCCTAGATCGTTTGATTTTGTTTGCGGAAGTCCATCAGTTCGCGCTTTTATGCCTGATGCCGCGCCGCCGCTTCCTCGTACAGCGCCACATACTCGCGCGCGCTCTTGTTCCAGCTTAAATCGGTGCGCATGGCGTGATCCTGCATTCGTCGCCATGCGTCGGGGCGGTCACGGAAGGTATCGACCGCCCAGCGCAGCGTATTCAGCACCGCATCGGTTTCTTCCCACGCAAATGAGAAGCCCATCCCGCGTGTGCCGTCACCATCATCATAATTCGGAACGGTATCGGCAAGCCCGCCCGTTTCGCGCACGATGGGGAGCGCCCCGTAGCGCATGGCGATCATCTGTCCGACGCCGCATGGCTCGTAATGGCTTGGCATCAAGAACAGGTCGCAGCCAGCATAGATGCGCTGTGCCACGGCGGCGTTGTAACCGATGAACGTCCGCGCTTTCCAGCCGAAATCGCTGCCGAGCTTCGACATTTGTACTTCAAATTCTTGTTCGCCCGATCCGAGTGCGATGAACTGGCAGTTTGTCCCCGCCAGCAGCATTCGCAGCGCCGGAATTGCCAAGTCGAGACCTTTTTGCCAAACTAGGCGCGTTACCATGCCGATGATCGGCACGTCGGCGCGCACTTCCAAGCCGGAGTCGATTTGCAATTGGCGTTTATTCGGCGGGCGTCGTTCGGTGAAATTGTCAGCATCAAAGGTCGAGACGAGATTGGGATCGGTGTCGGGATTCCATTCGGTCATGTCAATCCCGTTAAGAATGCCGCGCAGATCGTTGACGCGCGTCCGCAGCAAGCCGTCTAAGCCGAAGCCCATATACGGGTATTGAATCTCGACGGCGTAGCGCGGGCTGACGGTTGTGATGATGTCTGAATACGCCAGCGCGATTGCCAGCAGGTTATCCGTCAAGCCGCGTTCGCGCAGTTCGTTGTGTTCATCGCGTGCCGGTATCCCTAGTTCGAACAGCCAGCCACCCGCATACTCGCCCTGATACGCCATGTTGTGGATGGTCGTCAGCGTGCCAACGCCCGCCCAATGATCGCTGTCGCGCCGTCGGAGGCTGATCAGGAACGGGACGAGTCCGGTATGCCAATCGTGCGTATGGACAACATCGGGGAACCAGTTGATTTCGTAGCGCATCGCGTCGGTGGCGGCGACGCACGCTTGCGCGAAGAAGATGAAGCGCGGCATGTCGAAATCCCACTGCCCATAGACCGCATTTTCTTCGCCAAAATAGGGTAAAGCCTTGATGAAATAGATCGGTACATCTTTGTATGTGGTCGTGAAGACATCAACGTCGATTGTCCCGGTGGGGCGCACCATTTGAAAGCGAAACACATGGCGGATATCGTAGCGTCCCGGATCGATGGTGCGGTAAAACGGCATAATCACGCGCGCATCGACGCCTTCCGCCCGCAGCGCGCGCGGCAGCGACCCCACCACGTCCGCCAGTCCGCCGACTTTGGCGAACGGATCGACCTCCGCGCTGGTAAAGAGTACGTTCATCATCTCCCCTTTTTGAGTGATGAGTAATGAGCAATGAGAGCAGCCAGCATGGACGCGCCGAGCGAAATTACCGCCAGTCGGGCGAACACTTATACAGAGTCAGCAGCGCAACTTGAGGATGGCTTGAACTCATTACGCATTACTCATTCCTGTTCTTATCCCCCATACGTCCCGAACCACCGATAATCGATGTCCGGGAAGACCTTATCCAGTTCCCACAGTTCTGCCGCGCGCGCCGTGTCCGGCTTGCCTTTTTCGAGGCTGGTTGTGAGTTCGTTGAAGCGTTCAAGATGCTGGCTGAAGCGGCGGATCGCGTACTCGCGCGCTTGTCCGGTGGTGACCAAGAAGGGCCAGTCGGACGACTCAAGCAGCAGCAGTTCGCGGGCAGCTTGGCTCAGAACGGTCAATTCGTCGGGCGTTGGATCGGCAAAGCGATTCGCCAACGTCTCCATCCGTACTTCCGCTTCATAGATTGGCACCCACATCCAATGGGTTTCGGCGTTGTCCCAGACGAAGTGACCGCCGCCCGCGCCCCATGAACCTTCCGGCACGTTCAAAACCTGCGTGGGCGGATGCGCGGCGAGGTGTCCGCTGGCGGTCGTCAGTTCAATGTCACTGTTGCTCGCCAGATGGCGCAAGACCTTGCCCATCCATGCCACGCCTTCGTACCACCAATGCCCGAACAACTCGGTATCGTAGTTGGCGGCGACCAAGCCAAACTCGCCCGTTTCGTTGTGGAACTGGCGCAGTTGATCCGCGACCAGATGCGCGAAATGCTCGGCGTGCTGATCGACTTTGATCGCCGCCCATTCGGGATTGTAGGTTTCTTTGAAGCCGAGATCGATTTTTTGCCCGCTGATGCGCCAGTATTGCATCCCGCTGGTTGCGGCTTTACGATGAAATTCGCGGTAGTCGAAATCGCCCGGATAGCCCCAATCGGCGCTCCAGACTTGTTCGCCCGCGCGCTTGCTGCGCCCAATGATGCTGACGCCGCTGTGCTGTTCCGCAGCCTGTCCGCCCGTCGTGTCTGCGACGAAATACGGGAAAAACGTCGTTGCGGCGCGTTCGGGAATGACCGGTTTGTTCGCCATCGGCACGACGTAACGCCGTTTGATGCTGCCGTAGGGTCCAATCACATCGCCCCCCGCCACGCCGACGGGGATACCGCCCGTGATCAGGTGCGTCTCGCTGAAAAAGACGCCAATGCCATTCTCCGCGAGAAAATGCTCAATGCCCGGACGGACTTGCCCGCCTTCCGCGCGGTACGCGGGGCGATAGGCGCATTCGGGCAGCCAAATCCCTGTCGGCGCGCGCCCGAACAGCCGCTTATAGGACGTGACCGCCGCCTTGAGCTGTCCGTTGATGCTGCTGTCGCGTGAGAGTAGGGGCAGATAGCCATGCGTCGCCGCGCAGGTGATGATTTGCAGATAGCCTTCGTCTTGCAGCAGTTTGAACGCGCCGATCATGTCGCGGTTGAAGCGCACATCCAGCGCGGTTTTGATACGTTCGTGAACGCCAACATACCATTGTGCGAGGGCGTGCAGTTCGGGATCGGCGGTTTCTTCTGCTTCGAAGTAAAGTATATCTTTCTTCGCCGCGGCAACACGGTCGTCTAAATATTGATCCAGATGATCCAGCACGTCCGCGTCAGCAAGCTGCTCCGCGAGGATCGGCGTGATACCAATGGTGAGTCGGAACGGCACGCCTTCTGCGCGCAAGTCATAAAGGGTTTCGAGAAGGGGGATATAGGTCTCGACTGCGGCTTCATGAATCCATTCTTCGCCGTGGGGCCAACGCCCAGCGAGTCGAGCATACGGTAGATGGCTGTGCAAGACGAACGTGAAAGCACCAATCGCGCTCACAAACAGGTTCTCCCAATTGACAAAATCTTATGTTTAATTGAAGGATTGTAATCGTTGGCAGAGGATAAAGCAAAACGCAGGCTTCACGATTTCGGCTTCAGCAACAATCGGGTGGCGAGGAAAGTTATCGGAATCGTGATGAACGTGACGATAATGGGCGCAATCGCTACGTGGATGTGCAGCCCGTCGATCAACAGCGATGACAATGCCATCGTGATCGCGTATTGAAACAGATACATGAGCGGGAACTGTACCGCTTTGCGCCAGTTCAACGGTTGGCGAAACACATAGCGCGCATTGATGAAATACGCCGTGAAGATGCCAATGATGTAGCTGATGGTGTTTGCCACCTGCCACGTCGCCATCAACAACAGCAGCAGATAGACAAGATGCGTGAACACCGTGTTGACGCCGCCGCCAACCAAATAGCGCACGATCTCGCGCGCCCATAGTGTGCGCACGACATCGATCAGGGTTCGTCTCCCCGTCTCCACAGCGGGGGCGGGGGGTGAGGTTATTTCTTGAGAGACATCAATAAACTTCATCGATCACCACTTCTGGGCGGCGCGTGACTTCATCGAAGATGCGCCAGATATATTCGCCGATGATTCCGAGCATGAGAATGACCAAACCGAGCAGGAACGCGATCAGCGCCGCCAACGTGGCGAAGCCCGGCACATCGCGCGCGCTGAACAGATAGCTGATGGCAATGTAGACGCCATAGGCGAAGCTCAACGCTGCGACGATGAAGCCAATCATCGAGATAATGCGAATCGGCAAGACTGAGAAGCCGACCAGCGAGTCGATGAAATAGTTGAACTTTTTGAAGAACGTCCAGCGTGATTTCCCATATGGACGTTCTGGGCGGACGTATTCCAAAATCGTCGGCTTGAAGCCGAGCCAATAGAGCAGCAGCGTCGTGTTCATATTCTTGCTGCTGTCACGGACAGCCGGCAAAAGCTGCTTGTCCATCAGCATAATGTCGAAGCCGGTGGGCGGATAGTCCGGCAAAATCATCCGGCGTACCAGTCGATAGTACAACGACGCGAAAAACTTGGTCGTAGGGGGATCGCCGCGCGTTGTGCGTGCCGCCAGCACAAACTTTGATCCATCGAGCCATGCTTGCGTCATGTCCACAATCAGATAGGGCGGGTCTTGCAAATCGGCGGCGAGCCACATGAAGCAGTCGCCTGTGACATAGTTCAAGCCGACTTTGGACGAGTGAATCGCGCCGAAATTGCGCGCCAACTTGATCACGCGCGTGGTGGGGCGGTGTTCGCGGATTTTGAGCAGTTCCGCCACCGACGCATCGCCCGATCCATCGTCCACGAAGATCAATTCCAGCGTGCAGCCGCGTTCAGCCAGACGCGCTTCGACCGTTTGCAATTCTGCGAACAGATGCGGGAGCGATTCGGCATTGTAGTAGACCGGGACGACAACCGAAACCGTCTTGTTTGAATGGATCGATACCTCGCTCACGCCGCCTCCAACCTGTGTCGGGGCGTGCCGCTGGCGCGCCCGCTCATTGATGCGTTCTCATGTCCACTCCAGCGTATAGGTATCGCACAGCACCGCACGCGCGCCGAAATCCTCTTTGTATGCCAGCAAGCCGCGATTGATCGCCCCCGTTGTCGGCTCGATGGATGTGCCGAAATCGAAATACGGTCGATCCATATAGGCGACATGCACTAGATGATCGATCAGTGCATCCAGCGCCCCAACCGCGCGCCCAAGTTCCCCCGACGCCATGTACTGCGTGCGCGCCACCATCGCGCTGATATACATCAGCACGCCCGCCACCATCTGACCGTCGAGGAATGCGCCGTATAAACGGATGTTGTCCGGAAACGCGCGTTGGAGCGCTTCGATTTCCGTCAGCGTATGGACGGGCTTCGACTCGTGCTGATCGCGCAGTACCGACTCCAACAGCTGCCAGTATGCCGCATAATCGTCCGACTCTGCGACGTGTACGCCCGCTTTCTCAGCTTTGCGAACTTCATAGCGGCGATCTTTCGGGAACAGCGGCGCACCACACAGCACCGTCGCCGGACGGCGATCCGTCAATCGCGCGCCGAATGTGAACAGCGCGTAACCATCCTCGTCAGCGGGCGCACGCTGGTAGATCGAGGGTATGGACTTGTAGATCAGCCGCTCGATGCCATTTTCCCGCGCATAGCCACCGAGCGCCTCGAAGATCGCCAGCATATCCGCCAATTTGAGCCGATAATCGGTGATCCAACCGCCGAACGTCAGCCCACCGTGACTGATGAGCGTATCGCCTTGCGATCCAGCGCGCTCGTTTGCGGGCAACAGCGCGGCGATCCGCTCGCCGTGCAGCGCGATCAGCGAGTGATCGACGAAACGATCCGCGTGATAGTCCATATAGCCGCGCTCGAACAGAAATGTCCCGTTTTTGCTGGCGCGCACGAACGCATCCCACCAAGCGCGGCGCGCGACGGTATATCGTTCGAGACGAATCACGGCTTGAGGATCAACATATCCTCGCGGCGGTTCGCCATGGGCAAATCCGCGCGTTCTGGCAGCAGATACGAGTCGAAGCCGAAGCTGCGCGACCGCACCAACAGCCCGATCAGCACGCTGTCATCGATCTGTCCCGGCTCGACCGCGTTGAACTGGACTTCCGGCGCTTGATCCGTCTCCATGAAACGCTGATGATAGGCGATGCCCGTATTGGACGCGAAGAAGCGTTTGCGCTTGTCGATGTTGGGGAAGTCCCCGATCAACCACTGCGCGCCGTTCGCCATCAGCGTCAGCGTTTGGTCGAAGAAGGGATAGAGCAAGCCCTCCGCGAAGATGATCGACACGACACCATACGCCAACACCACATCGACCTTGCCCGCATAGTCGGTGAACAACTGCGGACATTCCTTCGGATAGTACGCGCCGATTTTGGTCAAATGCGGCGCATCGGGCAGCAAGTCGAGCATTTCCGGCGCATCGATCATGATCAGTTTGTGGTCATGAGTGCCGCAGTGTTCGATCATGAGTTTCGCCGGGTCGCTGCATCCGGGCCCGATATCGACGATAGTCAAGCCGCGTTCGTGCAAGCGCGGCAGTTTGGCGAGAATATCCTCGAAGATCGCCGTGCCTTTGCCCTCGCGGTACGAGTCGGGAAAGCCGACTTTTTCGTACTCGCTCATGGTCGGGTCTTTCGCCATTTCGCGGAAGCTGTCATACGTCAGGTTCTTGAAACGGTCGTAATTGATGTTTTGTCCCATGTGTTTCCCCCTGTGGAGGCGTGCTTCGCCTCGCTCGATTTATGCGGGCATCCCAGCGGGACGCCCCTACCAATACTGCGCTTTGTGCGCGCGATAATACGTGACGGTGTGCGCCAAGCCATCGCGCAGCGATGTGCGTGGTTGCCAACCGACGACGCGCTGAATTTTGTCGATGCTGGCGTAGAAATCGCCGGGTTCTTGCGCGGCGCGCTCTGCCGTGAACGGCGCGAATGCCCAACGTCCCGATCCAGCGACCTCAATCAATGTTTCGGTCAGCTCGCGAAAGTTGCACGGCGTCCCTGTCGCCACGTTGAACACGTCGCCATACGCGCCGTCGCACAGCGCGCTCATCAGCATCGCGTCGATACAGTCGTCAGCGTACAGAAAATCGCGCAAGATTTGTCCATCGCCATAGACTTGGATCGTGGCATCATCGATTGCCAACCGCACGAACCAGTTGACGACGCCGTAGCGATGATGCTTCATCTGTGCGCGTGCGCCATAGATGTTGGTCAGCCGCAGCAAAACCGACTGGACTTGATGGACTTGATGATACATGAGGATGATTTTTTCGGCGGTCAGGTTGGAGATATCCAGCAGAACTTTCGGCGTGGTGGCGGCGTCCTCATCGACAGGCAGATGCGGTTGTGCGCCATATTCGCCGCGCGTTCCCGTGTAAATCACTTTCACGCCCGGATTGTGATGCCGACATGCCTCCATCACTGTCGCTGTGCCACGAATGTTGATGTCGATATCAGGATAGGGGTCGGTCAGGCTGACGATGTGATCAACTTGTCCGGCGAGGTGGAACAAATAATCCTGCCCCGTGACCAGATAGCCCATGATATTGGCGTCGCGGATGTCGGAATAGGTCACCGTGAGGCGATCTTGGATCGGCGCGATGTTGAACAGGTTCGCGCCGTGTCCGGGCAGCATACAGTCCATGATCGTGACGTGCGCACCCAATTCGATTAAGCGCAGCGCCAAGTTGCTGCCCAAAAAGCCGAGTCCGCCTGTGATCAACACGCGCTTGTCGGCAAACGCCCCGGTCGTAAAGCGTGTCATGGCGTTGGTACTCCCGCAGGTGCGAACGCGCGCACGGATGTGATCACGCGCTCTACGTCCGCATCGGATAAGCCAATATACATGGGCAGCGACACGATTTCAGCACAGGCGCGCTCTGTCACGGGCAGACTGCCGCGCCGATAGCCCAGATCGGCATATGCCGCCTGCAAATGCACCGGAATCGCGTAGTGAATCAGGGTTCCCACGTCGTCGGCTTTCAACGCATCGATCAGCGCGTCGCGTTCTGGGTGGCGCACGACGTACAGATGATAGACGCTGTCCGCGCCAACGCGCTGGATCGGCGTGGTGACTGAGCCTGATAATCCGTCATCGTACATCCGCGCGATCTCGCGCCGACGGGCGTTCTGTGCGTCCAAATGCGGCAGCTTGACGCGCAAGATCGCAGCTTGCAGTTCGTCCAAGCGCGAATTGATGCCACGCTCGTCGTGGACGTAGCGCGAACTTTGCCCATAGCTGCGCAAGCGGCGCAAGCGCCCAGCATATTCGGCGTCATTCGTGATGATCGCGCCGCCGTCGCCAAGCGCACCCAAATTTTTCGTCGGGTAGAAGCTGAATGCTGCCAAGTGTCCGAATGTGCCGACTTTTCGCCCGTCGAGCCGCGCCCCGTGCGCTTGAGCGCAGTCTTCAATCACAAGCAGGTTGTGACGCTGTGCGATGTCCATAATCGCATTCATGTCGGCGGGCTGTCCGTATAGATGCACCGGAATAATCGCGCGCGTGCTGGACGTGATCGCGGCTTCAGCGGCGCGCGGATCGAGCGTATACGTGTCGGGGTCGATATCGACCAATACCGGTTTCGCGCCCGCGCGCTCGATGGCGCATACCGTCGCTACTGCCGTGTGTGCGACGGTAATCACCTCGTCGCCAGCGCCGATGTTGGCGGCACGCAGCGCCAATTCTAGCGCGTCCGTGCCATTGGCGACGCCGACGGCGTGCTGAACGTCATGATAGGCGGCGAACTCCGCCTCGAATGCCTCGACTTCGCGCCCCAAGATGTACCAACCGCTGTCCAGCACGCGGCGGATTGCGGCGTCCACGTCGGCGGCAAAATCGGCGTGGGCGGCGCGTGGATTGTTGAATGGTATCATGTCTGTTTACGCTCCCCATCTCCATTTTAGGGTTAGAATCGCTTTTAGAACCATAGCGAATTTCTTGGATACCTCATGAGTCGATGGATTTGGATCGCCGCCGCGCTAATGTTGATCGCGGGTATTGGCGTGTATGCCTTCAACGGACAGTACAGCCGCTATCTCGCGGACGATTTTTGCATTTACAACGAGAGTCAAGGGCGCGATGCGATTGCCAAGACCGCCGAATGGTACGGCAATTCCGGCGGGCGCGTGGCGCAATACATGGCGCTCGTATGGACGCTGCAAGCTGGCATCGGCTTCGCGCCGCTGTCGCCCGCGCTGCTGCTGCTCGCGTGGGTGGCGGCGCTGACGTGGAGTTTGTACCCATTCGCGCGCCGCTGGCAAGCGAAGGATGCGGGCTGGATCGCGTTCACAGCAGCGGCGGCGTTGGTGTTGGCGGCACTGGCGGGATCGCCCCAGATCGCGCAGTCGTTGTACTGGGTCACGGGCGCATACACGTACACTGCGCCGCTGATTTTGGCGTCGCTCTTGCCGGGCGTCCTTTTGCGCGTCCGTCCGCTGTTCGGCGTCCCGCTGATCGTGGTCGTGACGCTCGCCGCCGGGACGTTCGCTGAACCTGTCGCTACCTGGCAAGTGGCGGCGTTGGGCTTGGCGCTGATGTTCAAAATCGCCTCCAGACGAAAGAACCGCACCTCCCAACCCCTGCTCCACATGGAAGGGGGACACTTCCGCGTCTTGGCGGCGGGTGTCGTGGGGGCGATTCTCGCCGTCATGATTCTGCTGATCGCGCCGGGTAACGCTGTGCGCGCCGGATCATTCACAGCGTCGCCTTCAATCATCGCGGCGCTGCTCGGCTCGGTGCAGTATGCGCTGTTGTATGCGTTCGCGTTGGCGGGGCGGATCGCGCCGCTGGCGATGCTGACGTTGTTCGTCGTGCCGTCGCTGATCGCGCTGGCGCGTCCGGCGGATGCGGGGGGCGATGATGTACAGCTTGGGCGCGCCCAACCCATACACCTATTGGCGTGGATCGGCGCGGGATTCGTGGCGCTGATCGCGTTCATGGTGCCGGGATTGTATGCCACATCCGCGCCGCCGCCCGCGCGCTCGTTCATCATCGCGTTCTTCAGCCTCGCGGTCACATTGATGGGCGCGGGTTGGCTGTTCGGGCGGATTATGCGCGCGCGGCGTGGCAAGCCGATTTCAGCGCGCACAGCGGGAATCGGCACGCTGATTTTTGTTGGTCTAATGGTGATCGCATCGGCGGGCAATGAACTGCGCTATACATCCACGTTCGCGCTGCACGCCGCTGAATGGGACGCGCGCGCTGGTCAGTTGCACGCAGCTGCTACCGCATCGGAAAGTGCTGTGCAAGTCGCGGCGTTCACTGTCGATATCGCGGCGGGGATGGGGCTGGACACCCTGAACGACAATCCGTTGAATTGGGTGAACCAATGCGCGGCGGTGTACTATGGCGTCGAGTCGGTGACGGTGCGGTAAGAAAGCGCATTTCAACGCAGAAAAAAGAAGGAGATTCTCCCTCTTTTTTCTGCGTTAATCCTTTTTTCTTTCAACGTTATCGACTCAGCCTTGCTTCTGCGGCATACAGCCTTTAGTCCGCGACTGCGACGGGCTTGTGCGCCGCGATGATGCCTTGCGCGACGTGCGCTGGCACGACATCGTAGCGCAGGAGCGTTGTCGTATAGATGCCGCGTCCGCCCGTCATGGAACGTAAGATGTTGCCATAGCGCATCATCTCCGCTAAGGGGGCTTCCGCCGTGATCGTGGTGCGATTCGCGGTGCTGTCCATGCCCTGCACGCGCGCGCGCCGCGTGTTCAAATCGCCCAAAACGTCGCCCATCATCGATTCGGGGACGACGATTTTCATCTCGATGATCGGTTCCAACAGCACGGGCTTGGCAGCGTGGAACGCTTCTTTGAACGCCTCGCGCCCTGCGATTTGGAACGCGATATCTTTAGAATCGACTGGGTGTTCCTTGCCATCGTAGACGACTGCTGTCACATCGACAATCGGGTAGCCCGCAATCACGCCGATCCCGAGCACGGATTGGACGCCTTTATCGATGCTTGGATAATACGACGACGAGATCGCGCCGCCGAACACCTCCGAGCGAAACTCGTAACCGCTGCCAGTGTTCGGCTCGACGCGCAGCGACACCTCGCCAAACTGCCCTGAGCCGCCTGTCTGTTTGCGATGGCGATAGGTCGCTTGCGCTTTCGCTGTGACCGTCTCTTTGTACGGCACGCGCGGCACGTCGATATCGAGGTTGACGCCGAATCGCGCGGCGCGGCTGATGGTGACGCCGATGTGCGCTTCGCCCATGCCCTCTAATACGGTTTGTTTGATGTCAGCGTCTTGACGCCAGCGCAAGGTTGGATCGGCATCGCAAAGCTGTGTGAGGATCGTCCCCATCTTGGCGGTGTCGTTCTGCGTCTTGGGCAGGAGCGCAACTTGATACAGTGGCTCAGGGAAGTCCGGGCGCAAGATGATAATGGGTTGGTCTTTGCTGGAGATGGTGTCGCCCGTTTTGGTGTGCGCTAGTTTGGCGACGACGCCCATATCGCCTGCGTGCAGGTGCGGAACAGGGATTTGTTCTTTGCCGCGCATGGTCATGATACCGCTGAAGCGTTCGTCCGCGCTGTGCGTCGCGTTCCAATAGCGGTGATCGTTCTCGACATGTCCAGAGAAAATCCGAAAATAACTCAGCGTGCCAACGAAACGGTCATTGCTCGTCTTGAATACGAATGCCGCCAGCGGCTTGTCGTCGCTTTGCGGACGTAAGCGGTATTCGCGTTTTTCGTCCGCCAATACCGTTTGGAAGCGGCGCTCTGACGGCGGCGAGACGTAAACGGTCATGGCTTCGAGCAGGGGGAACGTGCCGATGTTCTTGGTGCCGGACGTAACGAACACGGGAACGGTCTTGAGTTTGTTATCACGCGCGGCGAGACGCATCCCGTCGCGGATTTCATCGGGCGTCAGCGTCCCTTCCGCGAAATATTTTTCGATCAGCTTGTCGTCCGGTTCGGCGGCGGCTTCGATCAAGATGGTGCGTGCGGCGTCGGCGGCGTCCTGCATCTCTGGCGGCAAGTCGGCGCGTTCGCTGCCCGTGCCGTAGTACGCCTTCATGGTCACCAGGTTTACGACGCCCTTGAAATCTGACTCCGCACCAATCGGGATCATGACGGGGACAAACTTGTAATCAGGGAACGCCGCGCGCAAGCTGTCGAGTGTCGCCTCGAAATCGGCGTTTTCCCGATCCATCTTGTTGATCGTGACGATGATGGGTTGTTGATAAACTTCGGCGTACTGCCACGCCAATTCCGTCCCGACTTCGACGCCGCTCACCGCATCGACGACCACGAATACCGAGTCCGCCACGCGAATGGCGTGCTTGATATCGCCCTGAAAATCGGTGTAGCCGGGTGTGTCGAGTAAATTAATTTTCAAATCGTTGAATTCAATCGGTGTGAGGGAGGTGGACAGCGAGATGCCGCGTTCTCTTTCCTCGTCGTCCCAGTCGGAAACCGTGTTCTTTTCCTCGACGCGCCCCATCCGCGAGATCGCGCCTGTGTTATAAAGTAGCGCCTCGACCAGCGACGTTTTGCCCGAACCTTGGTGTCCGACCAAGACGACGTTGCGTAATTTGTCGGTCGTATACGCTTTCATAAAGGGAATCCTTTCTAAATCGATCAACTAATTTTAAGCCGACGTGAAATTGATGTCAAAAGTTGGCGCGATTTGCTTAATACTTGTCGCACATCGGTTGTGGATAGCAGATGGTACTTAAGGACTACTCGTACAAACCTTATTGACTCAAATTTTGGCGTTGTGCTAGGATGAGTGTGTAAGTTAGATGAAATAAGGAGCAGTCAACATGTTGTATCAACCTCGTGAAGAAGGTCAGGGTCTGGTCGAGTACGCGCTGATCCTCGTCCTCGTTGCGGTCGTCGTCATCGTCATTCTGGCGTTGGTCGGTCCCGCCATCGGTAACATCTTCTCGAACATCGTCAACACCCTCTAATTCATCGCCTTATTCGCGCCGCTGTCTTGTGCAGCGCGCAAAACGGCACTTTTCGAGAAAAACCTCACCAATCGGTGGGGTTTTTCGTTGAGTCATCGAATCGGGCAGTGCCGAATTACCGCGCCCATGTGTCGTGCTTTTCAGCCAACCCAGTCATGAATGACTCATCGCCAAGCTGAGCATCGGTTAAACGCTGCAAGGCGATAAGGTAGTCGTCAAAACCGCCGGGACTGAAAATGGTGATCAACTTGCCGCCGTTGGCGCATGTCACTTCATGCCACACAAGTGGAGGAATGTTGAGTGTCATGCCTGTGGTCGCAAGGATAGTTTCGTTGTCGAATTTGAACTCGATTTCCCCCGCCAAAATGTAAAAAATCTCCACCATCGCCTTATGATAATGCCGTGCAAGGTGAAAACCGGGTTTGAGTGTATCTTCGACAACCGTGACGCGCCCCTCAGTCAATGGGTGCGGCGTTTTGACAAGGATATGATCGTGCGCCCATTCATAGCTTTGCCCCTGCCCGGCTGAGATGATCTGCTGCTTCAATTGGAAAACTCCTCACCACTCCCAAGATACGGAGGCAGTATCGCCTGCTTCCGTATCTTATGATGCGCGTTCTGCCGAGTTATTCGCTCATGATCTCATGGAATGAGGCGGACATGGTACTCATATTTATCGATTTCATGAACTGTTGCGCGATCTCGCTGGTATCGGATCTTCCGGCTTTATGGGCGCTGTCCATATCGGTATAACGCAGTACCAACACCCATTCTCCATCAGTGGATAATGTGGCTTCGCGGCGCACCAGTCCGGGCAGGGTGGGTGCCACCTCGCGCTGGAAACGTTCGTTAAGCGCCCGAAATTCAGACTCGTTCACGCCAGCATTGACTTTGAAACGGACAATTTGAAGGGTCGCCATTGGTTTACTCCATGTATTATAATGACCGTAAATTACGTGCTTGCTCACGCACAATCATTATATGTGCGTGTTCACGCACTTGTCAAGCATCCTATGGGGAATGGTGACAATGGAAGATGATTTCACGCCGCTCGAACAGGCGGCTTGGGGTGGCTTACTTGGGATGTATGGGCGTTTGTTTCGCCTGATCGACACGGATTTACAAACGCATTCGCAGATCACGCACATCGAATTTGAAGTTCTGCTGCGTCTGACATGGGAAAAAAACCAGCGAATGCGGATTCAAGACCTGGCTGCGCGGAGTGTTTTGACCCGCAGCGGCGTGAGTCGGGTGGTGGAACGGTTAGAGAAAATTGGCTTGATCCGGCGTGAAAGAGCTGATGAAGACCGACGTGGGGCATATGCGATCTTGACCGCAGACGGTGCAGCGCGCCTCAAAACTGCCTTGACCGCGCATGTGGCATTTGTGCGCCAGCATTTCTTGACGCATTTTAGCGAAGCAGAGCTGAAGCAAATGGGCTTATTCTGGCAGCGGCTCGACGCCGTTGGCAAGGATTCTGTCGAAGAATAATCGAGTGACATAAAAGGCAAGCTATCCTCTCATTCATCGCTTCATTCGCGCTGTTGCGCTGTTCAAGGTGACGGAAAACAGCACGCTTCGAGAAAAACCTCGCCAGTCGGCGGGTTTTTTCGTTGTTTTACCCAAACTTGCTTGTCCAGAGTACCCAAACCGCGATTGACATGCCGAAACCTCGCCCCGTATAATTTCCTCGACATTCCAAGAGAGGGGGGAGCGGCGAGCAGTACCGTCGCCGCTTAGCGTCGTCCGTGCATTTTTCGCTCAAGTCAATCGACCGCTTTGATCACGCGCTATCGTCGTGGCGTTCAACGCACGCGCATCGCGCTTTTTTCAGTTCTGCCGCGCTTTCCCCGATCAAGAAAATCAGTCCGTAGGGGGAAATCGTCATGCAGCTTATCAGCACCAGTCCTAACACCACTTACAGTGGGGCAGAGTTCGACTTCGACTTCGCCGCGCTGCTCGAAGCCTCGTTCGCGGAAGAGACGCCCGAACGTGGGGATATCGTCACTGGCACGATTGTCAGCGTCGATACGCAGGGTTTGATCATCAGCATCGATGGGATGAAGCGCGATGGCATGGTGCAGCGCCGCGATTTAGAGCGGATGGGCAAAGTGCCGTCGAATTTCAATATGGGCGATGAAGTCGATGTCATGATCTTGCGCATGGAGGACGAGGATGGCAATCTCGTCTTATCGCTGTCGCAAGCACAACAGACCGAAGATTGGAAGAAAGCCGAAGAACTGCTCAATACCGATGGCGTGTGGGAAGGGATCGTCGGGGATGCCAATCGCGGCGGCTTGATCGTGCCGTTCGGCAATCTACGCGGCTTCGTCCCTGCCAGCCATGTCCTCGATCTGCCGCGCGGCTTGAGCGAAGATGATCGCAAACTGCGCATGGTCAAGATGGTCGGGCAGAAAATTGGTATGAAGGTGATCGAAGTCAACCGTAAGCGCCGACGCTTGGTCTTTAGCCAGCGTGACGCCAATCGTGGCAACCGCGAACAGCGCAAAGAGGTTTTGCTCGATCAACTGCGCGAGGGCGAAATCCGTAAGGGCGTCGTCAGCGGGCTGCGCGATTTCGGCGCGTTCGTGGACTTGGGCGGCGCAGACGGCTTGATCCACATCAGCGAACTGGCGTGGCATCGCGTTACGCATCCAAAAGAAGTGCTGAAGGTGGGCGACGAAGTGCAGGTTTACATCTTGCGCCTTGACGCCGAAGGCAAGCGGATTGGCTTGAGCCTGAAGCGGCTGCAAGACAATCCATGGTCAGCAGTCGAAGAACTGTATCACGTCGGGCAGTTGGTCGAAGGCACAATTTCGCGCGTCGCACAGTTTGGCGCGTTCGTCAGCCTCGATCCGGGTATCGAGGCGCTGCTGCACACCAGCCAGATTGCTGAACCGCCGCCCGAAGACCCGTCGCTGGTCGTTCACGAGGGGCAAAAGCTGTTGATGCGTGTCATTAGCATCGAGGCGGACAAACAGCGTCTCGGCTTGAGCTTGAAAGAAGTTACGGCGGAAGAAAAAGAACGTTGGCAGGCGACCCGTGCCGCCAACATGGCATCTGCTGTCGAAGCTGCGCCAGTGGAAGCGGACGCCGCGCCCGTCGAAGCGGAACCGATGCCGGACTTGATCGCGCCGGAACCCGAACTCGTTCAGTAAACGACTCACCCCCTCTAACCCTGTCTCCATACAGTGGAGATGGGGGAAGGGCGAGGTTCATGACCGATGCAATCTCGCCGTAGGCAATCCCGTTAAATCCCTGTAGAATTCACAATCAATCACATCGCCCACGCATCGAATAATGCTGCCGCGCCGGTGTCCTCGGCTCGTGTCGGCATTTTTGCGCGTTATGCCATTTTTACGGGTAGGCGCGCGACGATAAGCAGGGGTGAATTGAAAAATCCGCACGGAAAGGGGGTGAATGGGTATGGCGCATGTCACGTTGAAACCGAACGAGTCGCAAGAATCGCTGCTGCGTCGTTTCCGTAAAAAAGTGACCAACAGCGGCGTCCTCAGCACTGTCCGCCGCAAGCGTTGGCACATTTCCAAGAGCGAACTCCGCCGCATCGAGAAGAAAAAAGCGATCCGCCGTTCGCGTCGTCGTCAGCGTAAAGCGTTGACACGTTAATTGCTGTCGTGAGTAACGAGTAACGAGTGATGAGTGATGAGAAAAATACCTTTCCTCATTTCTGATTCCGACTTGCTCAACCAACTGAATGTTGACCGCTGCTCGTAAGAGCAGCGGACTGATCGTTTTCGGCTCGCGCTGACGGCGAATCGAAAATTAGCGTATGCTCGAATCGATGAGTTGAATCTAAGGAATGATATGGCAAAGAAAGAAGACAAGCTCGAAGTTGAGGGTACGGTCGTCGAAGCCCTGCCGAATACGCAGTTCTTGGTCGAGTTGGAGAATAAGCATCGCATCCTCGCATACCTCTCCGGCAAGATGCGGAAATACTATATTCGCATCCTGTTGGGCGACCGTGTGCGCGTCGAGATGAGCATCTATGATCCTTCACGCGGACGCATTACGTACCGCTACCGCGATGGACAGCGGTTGGGCGACGAAATCGAAGAATTGGAATAGGGTAGTTGGGCGACTGCCCATTTTTTTGCTGATCTTTTTTTGGGCAAGCCGCCTTCCCTCGCTCCAACGGCTGCCGCTTCATAACGATGAAGGGCTGCACCTGACACGCGCGTTTGAAGTGTGGAATGGGCATCCCTTCTGGACGATCCAAGATGGCAAGATCGTCAATCATTTCTTGATCGCGGCGCTCATCCCCCAAGCCAATCCCATCATCGCCGCGCGTCTCCCCACAATTCTCATCAGCTTGATCGGGTTGGCAGCGGGCATGGCGCTGGCACAGCGTATCGGCGGACGGCGCGCTAGACTGGTGTTGTTCGCAGGCGCGATTCCGCTGCTGACGATTTTGCTGGTGGGGCGCGAAGTTATGTCGCGGCATTTCGTCGTCGCGCTGCCAATCTTCGCAATCCTTGCGGGCATCGGGTGGGACAATTTCATGCTTTCATTCGCACGCATAGTCCCGCGTGCGTGCGTCGTCATTGCCACTGGGTTGATGATGTGCTTGGTGTGCGCGGCGGTTCCGTTCGCGCTTATCGCTTACCGTGAGCCGGCGCTGCTTCCGCTGTCCGATGTGATGCGCACGCAGTATATCACTGAACATCCAAGCGGTTATGGCTTGCGCGCAGCGATGTGGGATTTGCCTTTCGTGACCAACCCTGACGTTCCGATTGTCGGGAGCATGTTCCCCGATAGCTGTCGCCGCGCTAATTTCTACGCGACAGCGGGCTACGCGCTGTTGTGCAGCGACGCGCCCGGAGTCGATCTGATGCGTCAGCTCGTCGCCCAGTTCGGCACCGTTTACGTTCTGAGCGATACCGCGCCGCTGATCGGCGTCGATTTGAACGCGCTGGCGGCATTGTTTCCTGATCTGGACATTGAACGGGTTCAGGTCTATCCGCGTCCTGACGAATCCATTGATACCGCGTCGGTCGCCTTATGGTGGATCAAGACGAGATAAACATCCAATCGCGCTAAACAAAAATGGCGCTGCCGACACCGGCAGCGCCATTTTTTATCTTACAACGATAGCGTTAGACGCTCGCCACCGTCGTGCAGTCGCCGGATGCGCGCACGGCATCAGCGCGAACCCAACCCATTTCAATTTGATACCATGTGAAACCGCTGGTGTCGGTCGTGCGTCCAATGACCGCTGACGGGGTGTTGTTGGTCAAGCTGCCCATCACGTCGCCATCGAGGCTCGGTGTGCTGCGGATGTTGGTGTCGGTACCGCTCACCATACAATCGCCTTCCATCATGGCGGCGGGCGCCATCGCGGTTCCCATCGCCATCGTGCCTTGTCCACCCGTCAGTTGGACGAACGGCGTCACGTTGATAACGGTCTGATCGCCCACCAGCATGACAATCGCATCGTCGCCAGGATAGGCGGCGGGTCCAACGAAGCCATCCGCGCCTTCCAAGAAGGGTTGGAACAGCGCGCCCACTTCGGACGTATTGTAGAACAGCGGCTCTTTCAGCGTTTGGAAGGTGGGTTGCAGCCCGCCCATCAAACGCAGCAAGGCTTGATGTTCTGCTTCGACGCCGACAAGTTGTGCGGTCGTGGCTGCCAACAGCGGCTCACCCAGTTCCGCGAACCGGCGCGTCGCCGCCAAATAAGCTGCGACGAACCAATTTTCTGCGGTGTTGCTGGTCTCGACGAACACACGGCGACTGGTGAACAGGTCAGCCGGGACGAAAAATTCCGTCGCCAGTGCCACCGCGCCGTTGGCTTCGAGGAACTGCTTGTGCTTCAGTTCCGAGTCCAAAAATGCCTTCAACTGATTCACTTCGTCACCGCTCAACGAGAGCGCCGCCGCTGAATTGATGGCGTTGTAATAATGCGTGCAAGCGAACGTCTCGGCGGTCGCGGCGAGGTTGAGGATCGTCTGCGGATCATCGCCATCGGTTTGCGCGAAGACACGACCGTATCCGAACACGGTACCGAAACTGACCATCGACGCGCCTGCTGCCGCTGCGCCGCCCTTGATGAAATTACGACGAGAAACTGACATGTTCTATTAGTCCTAGTAAAACTGGTAACTACTCAGCCATCACGACTTTTTGGCTCATAACGGTTGACAATAGACCACTTTGTAGTGGATTTTGGTCGTGATCTTCGTGCCACGAAGTTCTTTATGGACATCTAAGGCTTA
>DAOTUQ010000018.1:0-36308 GCA_034437055.1 Anaerolineae bacterium | reverse complement strand
TTATTCACCTACCCGTGCAGACCGCATTTTGCCCCAGTCCTATTGGGTTCATTATGTGTTTCTTGGGTTCAAATTTGTGGATTTTGAGCTTAATCCCATGGATAGGTGAATAAATACTTATGATACACGCCGCGCTGCACGCCTTCGATGAGGTAGCCATGTTTCTCATAGAGGTGGATCGCGCGCGTGTTCGGTGCCATGACGCTCAGTTCGACCCGTTTGATCAGCAGATTGTGACGCGCCCATGTCGCTACACGCGCCAACAACCGCCCGCCAATGCCGCGATCTCGCCAGCCCGCCGCAATCGTAATGCCCAGCTTGGTCACATGGGTGACGGCTTCGCGCCCATAGCCGCGACACGATACGACGCCCACAATCTGCCGTGTGGTGGCGGACACGCCGTCCGGTTCGGCTTCGGCGACGAACCAGCACGAATTGGGCGTCGTCAGATGCTCGAAAATGAACTTGCGCTCATCATCGACGGTGTAGGTGAATTCTTCGGGCGTGGTGATCAGAAAGATGCCGGGTTCTGCCAACGCGCGCAGCATCAGCGCGTGGGTTTGCGGCGCGTCAGACACGCGCGCCTCGCGGATCGTAATCGTTGTCATCGACGGAATCGTTTTATCATCATCCGACTGTAGCGGATTGCAGGAGGGGATGCAAGCGCGCAGTGAGCAGGTCGTGTCTCGTCGTGATCATTCATCATCTTCACCCCGTCGCACAGCGCTCCCCCTACCGCCGCGCGCTCCGATCCGTTAAGATTCTCCCGAAAAAGCGAGTGATATATCCCATGCCCAAAACCATCGCCGTCGGCATTCTCGGACTTGGACGCATTGGCGCGTCCGTCGGGATGGCGCTCAAGCGGCGCAGCGCCGACAAAGACAGCGCGCAGCAGTTCGCCATCACGGGCTACGACACATCCTCCGATGCCGTCGAGCAAGCGCGCAAACGCGGCGCGATTGATACCAGCGTCCGCAATCCCGCGGATGCCGCCGCCAACCAAGATATCGTCGTGCTGGCGCTCCCGCACGGCGAGACAGCGGGCGCGTACCGCGCGATTGCCGCCGGGCTGCGTCCCGGCGTGGTCGTGCTGGATGCCGCCTTGCTTAAGCAACCCTCGTCCGACGCGGCGAAGGGGCTGCCGCCCACCGCCCACGTCGTCGGCGTCACGCCCGTGCTGAACCCGAACTATCTATTCGATGGGCGCGACGCCGCCGAGTACGCCGCCGCCGACTTGTTCGACAAGGGTGCGTGGCTGATCGCCCCAGATGCGCGCGCGTCTGGCGATGCCATCGAACTCGCGTCGGATTTCGCGCTGCTGGTGGGCGCACAACCGTTGTTCGTCGATCCGGTCGAACTCGATGCGTGGACAGTCAGCGTGGAACTCATTCCGGCGTTGTTGGGCTTCGCGTCGTTCTTCACGCTCACGCGCACGGACGGTTGGACGAACGCCCAACGCGCGGGCAATCCAGCGTTCGCGCGGCTGACGCATCATCTGTATGACACGCACCCCGACGATTTGCGCGATCTGCTGCTGGCGAATCGGCTCGGCGTCGTGCAGCAGATCGACCGCCTGATGGAGACGCTCACCATTCTGCGCGGCGCGGTCGCCAAGAATGACAAGCTGACGCTCGAAGCGGCGCTGATCGAGGCGTCCGAACAGTATTCGGTCTGGATCAATCGGCGCACGAACGGCGATTGGGGCGACAATCCCGCCCAGAACGCGCGGATCAATCGCAGCGATACGATCTTGTCGGGCTTATTCGGCACCGCAATCACCAAGCGGATGAAGCGCGATAACAAGGAATGAACTTCAAGTCCTTGCCCATATCAGCCTGCTATCGGGCGAACGTGGGCAGGGGCGCGTAAAAGAATCATCAGAAACCGCGTCTGAATATGGACAGCGGATCGAATCTTGCCTATGATGATGATGGAAGCGATCCGTAATTTTCAAATTGACCAATCAAAACCACTCGCGTTGAGGTGAGTCGCATATGCCTGTCTACCAATATCGTCGTGAGGACGGCTCGACGTTCGACATCCGTCAAAAGTTCACTGACGATCCATTGAAAATTGACCCCGTGACCGGACAGCACGTCGTCCGGGTGATGCAGGCGGCGGGCGTGATCTTCAAAGGATCGGGCTTTTACATCAACGACAGCAAGAATGCGTCGAAGTCCAGTACCATGAGCGCCAGCAAAAAAGACAACGAAAGCCATGCCGAGGGCGGCGCGAAGGCATCTGAGAATGGTGCCAGCGAGTCCGCATCGCCCAAAACCGAAGCGGGCAAATCCGAGTCCAGCAAAAGCGAGTCGTCGGTATCCACACCCGCAGCGAGCGACGCCGCCAAACCTGCGCCGAAAGCATCAACGAGCGCGGCGGCAGACTGATTTCGCCAGCTTAATGCACCGCGATAATGATATTATATATAATTGGCATTATCGCGGTTCGCTATTCAAAGATGGATATACACATGCCGTACAACCTCGTTTGGATTGTCCCACAGCGTTTGTTGATCTTCGATATCAATGAACAATTGATCAACAACGAGCTTCAATTGGTCGATCAGACCATCAATCAAATGTTGGACAGCGCTGCTCAAACCGAAGGCAAGCCGCTCGCTCATATGATCACCGATTTGAGCCATACCGTTCACCTACCCTCACTGGGTCAAATCAACAAAGGGCTGACCTACCCAAAACATCCGCAAATAGGCTGGGGTATGATCGTGGGCGTCCGGCAGCCGATGCTAAAAATGGCAGCGGGCATTATCCCGCAGCTTTTTAAGGTACAGGCGCGCGTGTTGGACAATCTCGAAGAAGCATTGAACTTCATCCAAAGCATGGATATCACGATGCCCGATCTGATCCCGTTCGCCACAGCAGCGAAGCTCGGCGTCGATGTCACGAAATTGACTGGAAAGCCCGCTGCCGAGTCGTCGTAATAACGCGCTATCCCGAACGCCACCAAATCGAGATGGTTCAAATATTTTCTAAATGCGCCACCCATCGATGTAGGCGCGGATGATCTGCGCGTAGTGCGCATCCAGATCGCCGCCACGCCGGAACTGTCCCGCCAATTCCAACATGACAAAGCCGTGCATCAGCGCGTAAATGCCCCGCAGCGCCGCCAACGACGCCGCCGCGCCCGCGAACTGCCCCACTAACGCTTGCAGTGGCAGCGCGAGGCGCAGCGCATGGTCGGCGTCCGGGCGGATCGACTCGTCGGCACGCCCGTACAACAGCATGTAAACGTTGGGGCAGCGCTGCGCGAACGCCCGCCACACATCCGCCATGGCAGACAAGCGGCGGCGCACATCGTCGTCGGCGGGGACGGCATTGAGCGCGGCGATCAGTTCCTCCAGCGCCAGCTCGTTGATCGCTTTTAGCAAGACTGCCTTGCTGTCAAAATGGCGGTACAACGAAGGCGCTTTCACGCCCAACTGTTCCGCCAACTTCGCCAGCGACAGCCACTCGACGCCGTGCTGCTCGATCAAGTCGCGCGCTGTCGCTATCGTCGTCTCGCGGTCAATCCGCGTCGGATACGGCATCTAGACGCGCCCCATGTGCGTATCTTTGAACGCCGATGGGTACTTTAGCCCATAGCCCACGGTGCGATCCATGCCGATATGCGCGAACCAAATCAACGCGATCAACAGCGCATTTAGGTCACCCGTCGCCAACGCGAACGCCGTTAGCGCCAGCGGCATCGGCAGCCAATGGGCGATGTTATAGCCCCACGCACCCACGCGCGGATTGATCAAGTACGCCGCGAACGTCAGATCGGGCGTGAGCAGCAGCACAGCGAACAAGACGCCGCTCCCGCGAAAATGGATGTACGCGGCGACAGCGGCGCTGAACAGCGCCAAGCCTTCGAGCCGCAGCAGGATGTTGGGCGCGCTCAAGCGGACGGCGGACGGATGTGCGGTCGTGTTCGGGAACCTATTTGAAGCGATCATGGTCATATTCCCTTGAAAACTACTATCGTTAGTCTATAGACTAACGATAGTAGTTTTCAAGGATTTTGTCAAGCGGTTCGTTTCAGCGCGTTTTATTCCGCTTTTCGCCCGCCGCGATCATCTCAACCGCTTGCGCGATCCGTTTCGTGCGCGTCTCTGGTCGCTTCGCGTCCTCAATCCAACCCGCGTATTCCTTGCGCTGGAACGGCGACAGTACGACGAATTTAGCGGCGGCGGTGGCATTTTCCGTCAGCGCGCCGCGAAATCGTCCGGGACTTCGACAGGGCGCGGTTCGGCGTCCACTGTCATGACCACGCGGATGGGGTATCGCCCGCATCCTTATCGATCTGCGCCTTGATCGCGCGATTCACACGCGGCACAATCGCCACAACATAACCCATCAGCCGCAATCCTACGAACGCCTATTTCGATTATGATTATTATAACCTGAGTTTCGGATAGGTATTTTGCGTGACTTTAGGGTTCACCTCACCCCCAACCCCCTCTCCCCTCAGCTCCAAGCGGTAGAGAGGGGATTTAGGGGTGAGGTGAAGCTGTCCGAAAGTCAGGTTATTATCGGGCGATTGCGCGCTGCGTTCACCCCCCATCAATCGAAATTGTGCTGATCCTCGCCCGTGACCACAAACATCAAGCCGACACTGGCGACCAGCGCCGGAATATCGATGTACGACGCTTGGTTGTATGCCACCAGCGCGACGAAATTCAGAATCGATGCCAGTGCGAAGCTGTAAATGCCCCACTGTTTCCAGCGCCAAATGCCGAACAGCGCGATCAGGTTTATCAGCGCGATCACGGCGAACACCGCCAGCTTGGAGGTCGGCGGCGCGTTGAGCGTGCCGGGCGTGAACACCTCGACGGCGATGCCGATCACGGTACGATACGAGAACAGCGTCAGCACCGTCGCCAGCGCCAACCACACCCACAGACAGCCGCTGCGATCTTTGTATTCGCCTTTGGTCGGCGGAAAGTAGACTTTGGGCTCAGGTTGTCCGGCGTTGGGCGACGAATTATCGGATGGAGTTTGGATGGACATCGGTTTCCTCAGTCATGCTCAAGATAGACGTTCAAACGATCCTCAAAGCGGATGGGCGGGCGCGCTCACCACCGACTCGGCGGTGTAAATGGCGCAACCCGGAAAGGTGATCGCAAAGCCGTACCAACGTTGGAACAATTGCAGCGGACGCCGTGTCAGTGGCGCATCATCCAGCCCGATCACGTCGCCATTTTCCACGCGCTGTCCATTGTTCAACATCAGGATATCGCCGCGCCATTCCGCCGTCGTCGCGTCCGTGAACAGCGCCGCTGGCGTGAGCGTTTCAGGATCGATGTAGACCAACAGGCGCTCGCCATTCAGCACATCGAACAGCCGATTATTGTGGCTGTGCAGTGTTTGGAAGCGATAGAAGCGCGCCTGCTGCGGCGTCCACACGCCCAAGCCCATCTCCAGACGCGGCAGGCGCGTATCTTCCAAGTCAGCATCGAACGAGTCGGTCACGGCGGGCAACCACTGCGGCTTCGCGTCGGTGCGCAGCCCTTCCGCCAGATCGTCCAACGCGGCGCGCGCGGCATCCAACGCCGAGACGACCAAACGTGCCGCTGGCTGGGTGAGCGCGACAATGCCCGCCTTCGAGTGGGTCATGGTGGCGAGATATTCCAAGTGCGCGCCCTTCAGCGTGCCAGCGATACATTCGCCCGTGATGTGATCCCAATACGAGCCGGTCTGCTTGTCCGCCAACAAGGTCATGGCGTCATAGAAGCCCGCACCGTAGAAATCATAACGCACACCGTCGATCACGGGCGAAAAGCTCATGCCCGCGTTGCAAATCGCGCAGAAGGTCGCCAGCCACGGTTCGCCATCCAGCGTCCCCTGCATCACATTGTAAAGCGAGAAGTGGCGTGTTTGGAACACCAAGAGCGCGCTGCCGCGCTGCGTATATAAGACGGGTGTACTGGGCAAAATCCGCCCCGCGTTTAACTCCGCACGCAGCGTCAGCAGTTTGGTCGCGGTCAGTTGTTGTTCTCCATGTAGATCGAGTGGGATCAGTCGTTTGGGATTAAATTCCGTGCGCATTGAAGTCGTCCGTTCCGATAAGTCATGATCATTGATTATACGACTCTAGCGGCGCATCGACCACGACGGAGAACGGAATCGGCGCGCTGATGTGCGTCGCCCCGTCCGCCGTCTGGGCGCGCGCGATCAATTCGTGATCCCCCACGTCCAACGTCCACCACAGCACATAGGGCGACGCATCGACCGCGCCAATCGCCTGTCCGTCGAGTTCGTAGGTGATGCGCGTCGTCTGCGGCGGCGCGACCACCGCCAAGCGAATCCGCTGCGACGCGCGCGGCAAGACGGGCGACAGCTCGAACACCGTGTACGGATCGGGCGACAAGAGCCGTATCGACTCATTTACATCCGCGCCGACGATTTGGACGTTTTCGGCATCGGCGGGCGGCTGCGGGATGCCCGCGCGGATCGCCCATGCGCGCGCTGCCTGCGGATAGACGGCGTAAACGCGGTCAACGCGGCGTTCTGGCGGCGTATTTTCGTCCGCGAGCAAGCCCGTCGCGCGATCCAGCGCGAACGTTTGATACCAATTATCGGCGGCGCGCGGCTCGGTTCCGGCGATGAACCATTCGCGGTGCGTGCGCGGACAGCGCGGCGTCGGCAGCAAGCCCGACGGAATGCACACCGCCGTCTGCACCAGCCCATCGGGGCGCTCGAAGTCGAGTTCGGGCTGTCCGATCAGCACCGCGCGCATGAAGCGATTCCAAATCGGCGCTGCGCCGCTGACGCCCGTCACATTCTGCATCGGCGTATTGTCGGCGTTGCCGACCCACACGCCCGCCACCAGATTCGGCGTGTAGCCGACGATCCAATTGTCGCGGTAGTCGGTGGTCGTCCCGGTCTTGGCGGCGGCGGGACGCCCGATGTTGAGCGCGCTGTTCCGTCCGAAGCCCATGATACGCGCTTCGTCGTCGCTCAACATATCGGTGATCAGCCACGCCAAGCGTTCATCGATCACGCGCGGGGGCGCGGCGCGTTCGCGCCACTGATACAGCACGTTTCCGGCGGCGTCCTCCACGCGCAGGATGAACGACGGTTCGACGCGCACGCCACCGTTGGCGAAGATGCTGTACGCTTGCGTCAAATCCAACAAGCGGACTTCGCCGCCGCCCAGCGTGACCGCCAAATCGAGATCGGTGTTCTGTGCCAGCGTCGTCAGCCCGGCGTCCGCCGCCAGATCGACCATCGCGCCGATGCCCGCGTGATCCAGCGCCACAACCGCCGGAATATTCAGCGACGATGCCAGCGCCGCGCGCGCGGACACAGGACCATGTTCGACCAAGCCGTAATTGAGCGGCGTATAGCTTTCGAGGCGGCGCGTCACGAACGGCGTGCGCACGTCCAAAATCATCGTTGCAGGCGTCCACGCCTCCGGCAAATCGGGGTTCATCGCGGCGGCATAGGTGAACGGCTTGAGCGCGCTGCCCGGCTGTCGGAGCGCCAGCGCTGCGTTGACTGCGCCATCGATGCTTTCATCGAAGTAATTTGGGCTGCCGAGCATGACGAGGACTTGCCCCGTATGCGGATCGAGCGCCACCAGCGCGGCGTTGTTGGCATTGGCGGGCGGGCGCGCCGGATCGCCGGGACGGTTCAAGCCGTCGAGCGCCGCGTTGACGATGCGTTCGGCGGCGCGCTGCCAATCGAGATCGACGGTCGCTGTCACGCGCAAGCCGCCGGACAGCAGTTGGGCGGGATAATCGCGCTCCAACTGGCGAATCACCGCCATCACGACGTGCGGCGCGTCGATGGGGAACGGGCTGGCGGCGAATTGCAGCGGCTCGACTTTGGCGGTCTGCGCGGCGGCGGCGGTAAGCGCCCCGTTCTGTACCATCAAATCCAAGACGACCGCTTGGCGGTCTTTGGCGACGTCCAAGTTCGTGAGCGGATCGTAGACGGCGGGCGCTTGCAGCAAGCCCACCAACAGCGCGCATTCCGCCAGCGCCAATGCCGACGCCGACTTGCCAAAATACGCCCGCGCCGCCGCTTCGATGCCATAGGCGAGATTGCCGAAGTACGATTGATTCAGATACAGCGCGAGGATTTCATCTTTGCTATACACGCCCGACAAGCGGAGCGCGAGGATCATCTCGCGCAGTTTGCGCGTAACGGTTCGTTCGGCGCGCTGTTGGGGGTCAAGCAAGAGGTTGCGCGCGACCTGCTGGGTGATGGTGCTGCCGCCCGCGACGACCTCGCCGCCGCGCAGGTTCGCCCATGCTGCGCGGACGACGCCGACGATATCGACGCCGGGATGCGCGTAATAATTGGCGTCCTCCGTCGCAATCGCGGCGTTGACGCAGTGCTGTGGCATCTGGTCGAGCGGGATGATCGTGTTGCGCCCGCCCGTCGCGGACGCCGCGAGAATTTCATAGAGTAACTGCCCATTGCGGTCGTAAATCTGCGTGGACGGCAGTTGTAAGCCCGCTTGGACGCGATCAATCGACGGCAGATCGTGGAACAGCCAAATGTAGACACCGCCGCCCGCGCACAGCACGAACAGCGCCAGTAGGGGCAAGGCGTGCCTTGCACGGATGCGCGAGATACGGACGCGCGGAAGGGAGATGCGTGATGGTTTCATACGCTCATTTTAGCATCGGCGCGCTGAATTGAAGCTGACGATTGGGCGATGAAAAAGGAACGATCACGCTCCGTGAGCGCGAAATCAACCCGTTGGAGGATGGTCATTGACGGGAACGCACCATCGAGCCAACGCAGAAGCGCATCGCGGGGCTGCATGAGCATCTTGGTCATAGGGGGGATGAGCGACGATTTCAATGCAGAACTGCCAGAGACATTCTGGATGCGTGCTGAATGAACTTTCTACATCCTCTCAGTTTCGGCTCGCTTCGCCGTCAAATCACCTCCGCGCTCACGCCCCACAGATTGATCGCGTCCGCGACAATCGACTGCGTGCCGACGATCAGAATCGTCCCATCGCTGCCAGCCCGCGCCCGCGCGATCTCCAAGGCTTCATTGAGCGTCCGCGTGTGCTGGACATCGTTGTTGAAGCGCCGCGCCGCCGCCAATGCCGCATCCGCGTCCAAGAAATGCAGCGTGACATTGCGCGTCGTCTCGGTCAGGATCAGCGCCTCCGCCGCCAAGCCGACTTCGCGGTACACACCCGTGTAATCTTTGTCGTCGGGGACGCACACAATGGCGATGATCGGATCGGGCATCCGTCCGTCCAAACTGGCGACCATCAACCGCGCCGATTCGCCGTTGATCGCGCCATCGACGTAGACCGTTGGACGTTCACCGAGCTTGTGCAGCCGTCCGGGAAAGCGTATAGCCAGCAAGCCCGCGCGCATCGCGTCGATGTACGCTTGCGATCCGTGTGAGATCGGCACACGCTCCGGCTGCGACAGCCGCCCGTGCATGTTGCCCGCGCCTTGAATCGCCAGCGTCGCGTTCTCGACTTGGTAGCGCCCCAACTGCGAAATCTTCAAGTCGCCGTAGCGTCCCAAACGGAAACGCACGCCTGCCCCGCCCGGCGCGCGATCATCGTCCGTCGCCACGTATTCGCCCATGTCCATCGGCGCGATCCACGCGAACTGTGCGCCTTGTCCGTCTGCCTCCGCTTGGATCGTATCGAGAACGTCGCCCGCTTGCGGCACGCTGTAGGCATAGCCCATCGGCTTGATGATGCCCGCCTTGTGCCACGCGATCCGCGCCAACGAGTCGCCCAAATAATTCGTGTGTTCCAGCATGATCGGCGTGAACAGCGCCAGCAAGTTGTGAACCACCGCGATATCATCGTAGCGTCCGCCGCGCCCAACCTCCAAGACGGCGGCATTGACGTTCTGTTCATCGAACCAGCGCAGCGCCAGCGCCAGAAAAATCCCCTGCGGGCTGAAGTAGCGTCCCGCTTCGATCTGCGCTTCGATGGCGTCGATCTCCGGCTCCAGTTCGTTGAGCAGGCGCACCAAATCGGCTTCGGGGATCGCGCGCCCATTGACGCGGATGCGCTCGCGGTAGCTGACGAGATGCGGACTGGTGATCATGCCGACCGTGTGACCGAGCTGCTGCAACAGTTTGGCGGTGATCGCCGTCGTGCTGCCTTTGCCCTTGCTGCCGGTGACGACGGCGTATTCGCGCGGCGAGTCGAGCAGACCGGTCACGCCGAGCAAGCGCCGCGTCGGGGTGACATCGCGCGTCTGTTCGTCGTAGCCGCGCGCAGTGCCGCGGCGGCGCAGCGAACGAAAAACGTAGGTGATCGCGTCGGTTTCGGATGTAAAGGGCATAAAAACCTCACCCCTGCCCCTCTCCATGTCGAGACGGGGAGGTTGTAGGGGCGCGCCGTTGGCACGCCCGATGAATTATTCGATGTATCCCAACGCGCGCAGCCGCTCCAAGACTTCGGGGCTGGCAGGCGGCGCATCGGCGTTGGGCATGGTGCCGGACGCCGCGATGAAAGCGTCGATCTGGCACTTGAGGGCGTCAACCGCATCCGTATCCAGGTGGACATCGATTGACGGATTTGGGCGGGCATCCCACCGGGACGCCCCTACGGATGGATCATCGGTCATCAAATTGTGCGCCTCGCCCGGATCGCCCGCCACATCGTAGACGCCCTCGATGCGCGCGCCGTCGCCCTCGTCACGCGCGATCAATTTCTGGTCGCCCGCGTAGATGGCGCGGCGGACGCGATGCAGCGCCATGCGCTCGACCGCGCCTCGATTGCGATGATGCAGCACGTTCAAAAACGTGTTCGGCGGGAACGCCTCCGAGAACGCGAAGGCTTCGCCGTCCGGCTGCATCAGCGTCAGCCGCGCGATATCGGCATTCGGATCGGCGTCGTCCAGCGGCGGCGTGACGCCCGCGCGCCCCAAAATCGTATGGAAGATGCGCCGCGTCGAAACATTGGCATCGATCCGCGTCCCGCGCCGCTGTCCATCGGGGTCGTGGATCGCCAGCGGGACATGCACGAGTTCCTGATGCACGTTGAAGCCGTGTCCGAACAGGTCATGATCGCCGTGCGACTCGCCGTGATCCGCCGCGATGATCACCAGCGTATCGTCGAGCGCGCCGATCTGCCGCAGATGATCGAGCAAACGCCCCAATGCGCGATCCTGATGCAGAATTTCGGCGTCGTAGAAAGCGTGCAGCGCGGCGGACTGCCAAGCGGTGTACGGTTCGTTCGGCGGACTCGCCCAGCCCGCGCCGTCCGCGTTGAACTGGCGGATGAAGGCATAGGCACGCTTGTCAGCCTTCAATTCCGACGCGACAAGTTCGAGCGCATCGGTGGGCGGATGATAGGGCAAGTGCGCGCCCATCAGATTCAAGAAGGCGAAGTACGGTTCGGGATCGCGCCGCCGCACATCCAGCCAGCCGATCAGATCGCGGATCGAGTCCGCCGTATTGCCTTTAAAGTTGATCGCCTTCGACCAAATCGGCGTCAGGCGCGGCGTGAGCGCCAAGCGAAACAGCGTATCGTTTTGCGCGAACACATTGGCGATGCGCCGCGCGGTGGGCTGCACGCGCTGGATGAACGCCTGCCGCGCCGGGCTTTGCGCGCCCGGCGGACGCTGCGGGATCGCGCTGGCATAGTTGTAGAACTCGCTGAAGCCGCGCTGCAAGCCGTTGTACAGCACGCCGACCAGCGGATTGTTGCAAAATGCCGCCGTGCGATAGCCATCCGCGCGCAAGATTTCTGCCAGCGTTGGATGCTCGGCGCTGAGGGCGCTGTTCGACTGCGTGACGCCGTGCGCGCCGGGATACAAGCCGGAAAACATCGAAGCGTGCGCGGGAATCGTCCACTGGGCGGGCGCAATCGCGCGCGTATAGGTCGCGGCGGACGCGGCGAACGCATCGAAGTGCGGGCTGGTGGGACGGTCGTAGCCATAGGCGGACAGATGATCGCGGCGCGTGGTGTCAAGGATGATCAGCAGGATGTTCGGTTTGGTCATGCGGCGTCCCTTTGAGTCGAAAAAGATTGTAGCACAGGGCGCAGCGAAGCTCATCCCCCGTTGGGGTGATCTGCCTTTTCGACCTTTAGCGATGCCAGCCGCCCCAACACATCGAAGTTCGCGCGGATCGCCCGACCATCGTTGAAGCGCCCGATCAACTCCGTGGTCGTCGTCGTGATCTGCGCCTGGTAGTAATCCATGTAGCTGTACAGCGCCAACCGATGATCGCGCAGCCCCGCCGCGCTCACCACCTGCGGGAAATAGGTCGTGATCCGCTTCACCGGGTCGTAATCTTGCGGCGGGAACGCCGGATCGCGGAGCAGCAGGAACACCGCGCCGCCGTCGTAGGGCGCGCGATAGTAGGCGTTGCCCCCACAGATCATCACGGCGATCATCGAGAGCATGTGTCCATTCACCGTGTTGCTGCGCTCATGGTAGGCGGTCATCAGTTCTGCCACCTTGTGCTGTTCGCCATAGGTGCGCAGTTGATGCGCCGCCATGAACGATGACGGCGGCAGGTTGCTGGTCGTGTTCGCCCATCCCCACAGCCACGTTGTGCTGAGGTCGCTCTCCGATCCCAAGACTTGAACGCGAAACGTGTATTTGCCGAACGTCAACAAGCCGTTCGCCAAATCGCTGTCCCAACGTGGCTCATCTTTGATCAGATCGCCCAAATACATCTGCTTGTCCCACGCAGGCGCGGCGCAGCGATGCAGCAATTCGGCATAATTCATGACAGCGACTCCTTGATCCTCAGCGCATGAATTATACGGGAGAACCGAAAAAAGCAGAAAACCTAAATGTTTTTGTGCGCGTCGGTGATATGAACTGAAACATTCTCGTGCTATGCTACAGGCGCTTGATTACACCGGTTCGACATCGACGACATCTTAGCACCGGATATAACCCGCCTCATGCTGCCATTCTCATGGTATTTCAATCCGTACATGATCCCGTTGGTGGTGACAGGTATTGTCGCGGCGATCTTCGTCGTGTACAGTCTGCGCCGTCCCTCTGTTCTCACTGCGTTACCGTTCGCGGCGTTGTGCTTTTGCGTGATGTGCTGGACGCTGGGGACGGCGATCCAGATCAGCACCAACGAGGTCACGTTGGCGCGCCTGATGCTCGCTATTCAGCATCTCGGCTTGACGGGCGTCGCCCCGTCGTGGTTCTTGTTCGCGTGTCTGTTCACCGGGCGCGAACGGTGGCTGGAACGGCGGCGATTGCTGGCGCTCTACGCGGGTCCCGCGCTGATGCTGCTCGCCTTTTTGACCAACGATCTGCATGGTTGGATGTTGTCCCCGATCACGCTGGTGGAAAATCGGATCGGCAACAATTTCGATTATAGTTTCCATTGGATGTTCTGGATTCACGCGCTGATCGCCTATGTGTTGATCGTCAGCGGCAGCGCCATCACGCTCAATTACGCGCTCACGTCGGATCGCGCGTATCGCTCGCAAGCCTTCCTCAGCATCTTCAGCTCGGTTATCCCACTGCTTGCCAATGTGATTGTCTTAATCGGGCTGAATCCGCTGCCCATCGACTTGACACCGCTGGCGTTCGGCGTGTCGATGATCGCCTTTTCGATCAATCTGTTTCGGTTTCGGTTGTTCGATCTCGTTCCCTTGACGTATGAAAAGCTGTTGGGGACGCTCAAAGAGGGCGTGATTGTGCTGGATACGCAAAATCGCATTGTGCAGACCAATGCGGCGGCGCTGGAACTTGTGGGTTGGAGTAACGGGCGCCAGATGATCGGGTTGAGCGCCGCGGTCGCCTTCGCATCGATGCAACCAGCGATCACGCCCTATATTGAACAGGCGGAACGTGAAGGCGAAATCAAGATCACCGCGCCACGGGTTGAGGGCGAAAGAGCAGCAACAATGGCGCGCTGGCTCAATGTGCGCGTGTCCCCGCTGACCATGAGCGACCGCAGCACCGCGCAGGTACGCGGCAAGGTGATTGTGCTGTCCGAAGTGACCGCGCGCAAACAGAACGAATTGGCGCTGGCAGAGGCGCGCGATCACGCCCTTCAGCTTGACCAGTTCAAAACGCAAGTCCTCTCCGATGTCAGTCATGACTTGCGCACGCCGCTGGCGGCGATTCAAGGCTTCGCGGAACTGCTGCAAGGCGGCTTCTACGACAACGAACCCGACAAGCAGGCGCACGCGCTCCAGTCGATCATCAACGACGCGCACTATCTCAATCAGTTGGTCAATCAACTGCTCGACAAATCGGCATTGAACAGCGGACGGATCGAACTGAAGCCGGTCGCCTTTGCGCCCGCGTCGTTGGTGCGGACGACCGTCGAAGGTGCGTCGATCTTGGCAGAGGCGAAAGGGCTGACGCTGCGCGTGGATATCAGCGCCGATCTGCCCGCTCAACTGAGCGGCGATCCCGACCGCATCCAGCAGATCATCACGAACTTGACGGGCAACGCGATCAAATTTACCGAGCGCGGCGGCGTGGTCGTGCGCGTCTTTTGCCCCGACGCGGGTCATTGGGCGATCCAAGTGACCGATACCGGACATGGCATCCCGCCGAATCTGCAAGATGCCATCTTCGAGCCGTTCCGCCAGTTGAATCAGGGACAGCCCCAAGCCATACGCACACGCGGCTTTGGTTTGGGATTGACGATTGTCAAAGACCTGACCACGATGATGAACGGCGAAGTCACCGTCGAAAGTCATGTTGGTCAAGGCAGCAGCTTCACAGCTACGTTTCCCATCATCGTTCCCTAAAAGTTAGCTAAAAGCAACCTCACCCCCCCACCCCCTCTCTGTATCGGAGACGCTGAGGGGAGGACATGTTTGGTTTTCTCCCTGATTCACCTCACCCCCCAGCCCCCTCAGCCACTGCGTGGAGAGGGGGAGTTTCCGCCTTGTGTTCCCCTCTCTACGCAGTGGGGGTGAGGTTCTGGCTATTTTCCACAATCGATTTGTGAAGAAATGTTGATCCCGCATATTGGCGCGCCCTAGTGGATCGGGTAAGATGTACCAGAGTATTTTGTCAGTGAAATGTTGACATCAGGAGATTTTTCGATGCGCAATAAGGTTGCAGCTTTAATCGGGTTAAGCGCCTTGCTTGTCGGCGCTGTCGGCACGACAGTACTGGCGCAAGAGCCGCTGATCGAATCGGTCTGTTTGGTCACGGACTTTGGTGGTATCGACGATGGCGGGTTCAATCAGTATGCCAATGAAGGCATGATCGCGGCGGGTGAAGATTTCGGCTTGGATACAACCGCTATCGAAACGCAAGCGCAGACCGATTATGAGAACAACATCAACACCTGCTTGGACGAAGGCTATGATACCATTATCACCGTCGGATTCCTGATTACGGACGCGACGCTGGCGGCGGCAGAAGCCAACCCGGACACGTATTTTATCGGCGTCGATCAGTTCATCCCCGAAGGCAGTCCAGAGAATTTCGTCGGCGTCCAGTTCCGCGAAGATCAAGCGGGATTTTTAGCTGGCGCGATGGCAGCCCTGATGACCGAAAGCGGCACGATTGGCGGCGTGTACGGCATCGCCATTCCCCCGGTCGTCAAGTTCCGCAATGGCTTTGAACAAGGGGCGCATTACATCGACCCAGACGTGACGGTCTTGTCGCTCTACATCGATGATTTCAATGCGCAGGATCGCGGCGCGGCAGCGGCAGAGCAGTTCATTGGCGAAGGCGCGGACGTGATTTTCGGTGCGGGTGGAAACACGGGCAACGGCGCAATCAAGTTTGGCGCTTCAGTCGGCGTGTGGGTCATTGGTGTTGACCAAGATCAATACAATACGGTGTTTGAAGGCGGCGTCGGCGAGAACGCCGAATACATCATCACCAGCGCAACGAAACAAGTCAATCAAGCGGTCTATCTGTCGCTGCAAGCATTAGCTGAAGGCGATCTCGAAACATTCAGCGGCGGCGGCGTGCGCGTCCTGTCAGCGGAGAACGACGGTGTGGGTTTCGCCCCGTCGCACGATGCTGATGTTCCCGCCGATGTCACCGAACAGGTACAGACGATCTTCGAAGGGTTGAAAGACGGCTCGATTGAAACGGGCGTCGATCCGATTTCGGGCGAACTGCTGATGATGGATCCCAACGCGACACCCGAAGCGGGCGCGTAAGCTTACGTTCAGCGTCTTTGTGCGGACAGGGCAAGCCCCTGTCCGTTTTAATTTCGCCACACTCAACCATTAATCGATATGACCAAAGGTCAATGACACCATGCGCTTGCTGCGTTTGTTCATCACGTTTGCCTTGCTCGCCGTCGCCGTCACCCCCGCGCTGGCACAGGACGAGATCGAGTCCGTCTGCTTGATCACCAACGAACAGGGGCGCGTCAACGATGGCACGTTCAACACCTTCGCCTATGAGGGGATGACCCGCGCCGCCGAGGATTTCGGGCTGGAAACCACGTTCATCGAGACGGTTGCCGCCACCGATTACGCGGGCAACTTCGCCACCTGTGTCGATGAAGGCTTCGATGTGGTCGTGACGGTCGGATTCTTGATCACCGACGCGACGCTGCAAGCAGCGAAAGACTATCCAGAGGTATACTTCATCGGCGTCGATCAATTTCATGGTGAGGTCTTGCCCAATCTCGTTGGTTTGCAGTTCCGCGAGGATCAGGGCGGCTTCTTGACGGGCGCGATGGCGGCACTCATGACCGAGAGCGGCACGATTGCGGGCGTCTATGGCATCCCGATTCCGCCCGTCGTCAAATTCCGCAATGGCTTCGAGCAGGGCGCGCGCTACATCAACCCCGATATCAACGTCTTGGGGCTGTATATCGATGATTTCAACGCGCCAGATCGTGGCGCGGCGGCGGCAGAGCAGTTCATTGGCGAAGGCGCGGATGTGATTTTGGGCGCTGGCGGGGTCACCGGATCGGGCGCGATCACGTTTGCGGCGTCGCAGGGTGTCTACGTCGTCGGCGTCGATCAGGACGAATATTTCACGACGTTCGATGAAGGCAATGCGCCGGGCGCGGAAAATATCATCACGTCCGCGATCAAGCGCGTGGATAACGGCGTCTACGACATGATCGAGGCGGCGACGATGGGCGCACTCCCCGAAGGCGGCTTATACGTGTTGGAAGTCGCCAACGACGGCATCGGCTTCGCGCCCGCCAACGACGCGCCCGTGCCGGAAGCAGTCACGGATGAAGTGACGCTGATTCTGGAAGGGTTGCGCGACGGCTCGATTCAGACGGGCGTCAATCCGCTGACGGGCGAGATGCTCGACCCGATGATGGACATGACACCCGAAGCGACGCCCGCGACGTAAGGGAAGCAAGCGATGGACGCCCGATTGGGCGTCCATCTCATTTTTGTCACACACCGCCGGAGATTTGAGGCGGCGTTGGCTCACGGCGCATTCAGATCGAAGCATGGCGTATGCGTCACGGGCTGGCGGGTACAGCACAGCCAGAGGCTAAAGCCATCCGGCTGAAATCGGCAAGCCCCGTTTACGGGGCTAACCAACCGGATGACTCGATGCAGGACAGCCCCCCTAAAAGGGGGCTTGAGTAATCTAGCCGGATGACTTTAGCCTGTGGCGAGTCTATCCAAATCTCAGGTTATGTCGTAAAAAGAGAAATGACACTCAACGATGCACTTGCGCCTTCAATAATTTAAATTCAATTTTATAGCGATAAAAATCAATCGTTGGTGCCATCACTATCGCCAGTGCCATTCGGATTTTCGCGTCATCGTCCAGCGCAATGATAACTCCCTGCACTGCCTGCCCGTCTTCAGCCCGCACTTCTTTTGTGACTTCACCAACGCGATATCGCCCTCCTCCGTCCGGGCAAAGCACGATGTCACCGCTGTTGATACCTCTGGAAACCGTCCACAACGCACCGCAAGCCAGCCCTGCCACAACCTTCGTTTTATTAGGTGTCTGTCTGCAAATTCTGAAACCTCACCCCCTGACCCCCTTTCCGTACCGGCTGACGGGAGAGTCTGCGCCGAACGTTCCCCCTGTCTACGACGTGGAGAGGGGGTCAGGGGGTGCGCTTGCTTTTATCTACTTTCTTGGTGGACGACTACTCAAACGCGCATCTTGCGCAGCAAATTGCTCGGCGTGATTGCGGCGTAGCGTTCGGCTTCGCGCGCGGCTGCAACGAACGCCGACGATGCCGCATCGACTGCCGCGCGTCCGCGCCGCACCGCCGCCGCCAAGCGTCCGAGCGCGTGCGCTTCATCGTCCGGCGCGTTCATCATCGCGTCCAGCGCATCGAGGCGCGCTTGTGCCGCCGCGCGTTCGGCGGTATATGCCGCGCGCTGTGCGCCGTAGGCATCGCGGATTTCGACCAGTTGGGGCGCGTCCGGCGGCATATAGAACGAGATCAGCCGCTCGACGCGCTTGCGCTCCGTCTCCAACGCGCTCCAATCGGTCTGTGGATCGGCGTTGCGCACGGGCGTGAGCGCCAAGATGCCGCTGATTTTATTGGTCTGCGTGATGTCCGCCAACGTACTGATGCCCGCCTGTTGCAGCGCCAACACGCGCGACTTGCCGATGCCGGGAATGCCCTTCTGACGGATCGGATAATTGCGCAGTTCCGTGTCCATGTGCGCGCGCCGCGCCGTGCTGACCGCCGCGGCGATGGCGTCCTGTTCGCCTAAATTCAAATTCATGATCGCCTCGTCCAAGCGTGCGCGTTCATCGTGCCAGCCTTGGAATTCCGCGTCCAATTGGCGACGGGTGTCATCCAACTGGCGCAGCGCGGCGGTCAGCGCGCTAGCGGCGGCGTCCTGCTGGCGCTTGGCATCGTCGGCAGCGGTTTCGGCGCGGCGCTTGTCCTGCACGATGGGATATTTCTCGAACTGCAAGCGCACCGCCGCGCGATAGTACACTTGCAAATTGAACAGGTACAAGCCGCGCTCTAAGATGTTCAGTTCATTATAGACCTCGCGCAGACGTTGGCGTTCGGCTTCGACCCAAATATCGGAGAAATCGAGCGCCACGCCGGACGGTTGCACGCTGAAGATTCCCGTCGCGCGCAGCGGACGCAGGGGGGCGGCGGACGTTGGCGGCAGCGGCGATTCGATCACGGGCGGGGCGGGGCGGGTGCCACGCCGCGAATCGGCATCGCGCGGATGATCGTCCAACCATGCGCCCCGCGCTTCTGCCGTCGCTGCGCTGCTGCCATTGGTGGGTACGCCGCCGTCCGGCGCGCCGACACCATAATCTTGCAGCCATTCACGGTTGATGGGCGGACGCGGCGCGAGGATGCCCTCCGCGTCCAATGGGGGTACCTCTAAATACGACGCCGCCCCCAATGCCGAGAGCAAACGCCGCCCGACTTCTTGCAAGCGCGCATCCTTGTGACGCAAGAGCAAGCCGAGCGACGTTGAATCGAGCCGCTGTTTGTAATCTTTCTCGGTGAACAGCAGCCGATCATCGCCCGATCCGGTCTTGTTCCACAGTGTCGGATCAATGCCGAGCGCGATCAGCGACGCCCAGATCACCCAGGCTGAGAAGCGATCCACGCGCGTGAAATTACTGGCATTGACCTGCGCATCCGATGTGCGCGAGGGATGCTGATAATGGCGGTGTCCGATTTCGCCGCCCGGAATGCCCGCGAGATCGGGGACGATCATGCCGTCATAGTCGATCAGCCGGATATCGCCGTCCGCGATCACGACGTTGCCATGCTGCAAGTCGCCATGTGCGATCTGCGCGTCCCCCAGTGCGCGCACGACGCCCGCCCATTTCTGCGCCAGATTCAAGAGCGCGGCGGGCTGATGCAAATGGCGCTCGACATAGGTATCGAGGCGTTCGCCGCGCACCCATTCCATCTTGACGATGGGGAACCATTGTCCGCGCACGCGCACGCCGCGCGGCAGATACTCGAAGCCGACCATGAACGGCAGCCGATGCCGCGCCAAATGCTGTGCAATGGCGGCGTAGCGCGCTTCTTGCCCGGTCGTCTCGCGCGCGAAGCAGCGTACCGCCCAACGGCGGCGTTCGCTGGCAACCGGCGCGCTCATCCCATCGATGATCTCAAACACGATGGCGAAGTTGCCGCTGATCGGGCGCGGCAAGCCGAGTTTATCCATGATCACCGTGCCGAAGCGCAGCGCCGTATCCGTGAAAGCGGTCTGCGGATTTTGCAGCGTTTCGACGTAATCGTTCGGGTTCGGCCAAGCACTCACGGCGGCGGGCTACGTTTCATCCGACGGGGTGGAGGCGACAGTGTGCGGTGCGGCATCTGCGCGGACACGCACGAACGTCACATCGTCGTTGCGGCACAGCTTATCGGCGCGCAGCCGCTCGATCATCGCCGCGAAGGCGTCCGGTTTGAGCTTGGTCAGCTTGCCGATGGACTCTGGATGTCCCAAGACGAACTGTGCCAGCGCATCCGACAGCAGAAACAGTTGATCGCCCTTGCGCCACTCCCCCACGCACGTTTGCACGGTCACGCCCGCATTGCGTCCCGACTGCGTGGCGATCAGCGCGGGGCGATTGTCGAAATCGGCGGCGCGCTCGATGGGGAACGCCTTCAACAGCTTACTGCCGCGAATGTGCAGCACGCACGAATCGCCCGCCGCGTCCGCGCGCCACGTGCCATCGGGCAGCAGGACGATCCCGACCAGCGCCGCGAACGAGCCATACTGCAATTTCTCCTCCGCGTACCACGAGAGCGTCTTGGCGGCGGTCTGCGCGGTCACCGCCGTCTCCCATTCCGCTGTCAGCACCGGAAGCGCGCCGAGATCGAACGCTTCCGTGCGCACGAACGCCGCGACCAAGACGCGCGCCCACGCGCCGGAGAACGAGGCTTCGGTCGCGCCATCCGCGACGGCGGCGCGCAGCATCATGCGTCCGGCGGCGTCGGGGACGCTGACGATGGCATAGGCGTCCTCGTATTCAGCGTCGGTGCTGCCCGCTTTGGGCAGCCAAAAGGTGTGGATAGTAAACATCTTTTTACCTCACCCCCCAACCCCCTCTCCATGTGGAGAGGGGATGCAATGTGGGGGCATTTTCTCCCTAAAAGACGTAGAGAGCGATGATGGCATCGGGCGTTCCCCCTCTCCACATGGAGAGGGGGCTAGGGGGTGAGGTTTTTCCTTCTCCCTTACGGTGCAAACGGATCGTAGCACAGTACGCTGTTCGAGCCGTCGTTCAAGATCGGCGCGACGTAGACGTTATCGACCTGTACGTAACCCGCGTCGCCGACCGTCGAACCATAAATCGACAGATGCGCGTCCGTCCAGCCTTCCGTCGGGCGTCCGGTCATGCGGTATTCGGTCAGCGGTGTATTCGGCGGCAGCCAGAACGTACAGACGAACAAATCGCTGAAATCGCCGTCATGCAGCAGGATCGTCGTGCGCTGGCGCGTCCCGCTGCTGTTGCCCAGATCGAGCCGTGCTTCGATCAGCGTCCCGGCGGGCATCGTGGTGTTCATCGCTTGGAAGATCACGCCTTGCATATTGCCTGATGGACGATAGAAGCCCAAGACGCCGCCGATCAGCTCCCACAATGGATCGGTCGGCAAGCCGTAAATGCTCCAATGCAGGGGGAAACCGTTCCCCTGTGTCTCATTGAAAGCGCCGTTGCGGATCAGGTTGCCATCCGGTGCCAGCGTTGGCGTCCCGGTGGGCGTGCGCGTGGCGGTCGCTATTGCAGTCGGTGTGCGACTCGGCGTCGCGGTTGGCGTGCTAGTGATGAACGTGGTCGTCCCCGACAAGCTCAAGAACAGCGTGCTGGGTCCCCCCACCGGATTAGCGCCATAGTTGCCGACGACCAAATAGTACTGCGTCCCCGCCGTCACATCGAGTTGGAGTTGGCTGTTGACGTTTTGCCCCGTCACGATATCGTCGTTGCACACGATTTCGGTCAGCGATCCGTTCAGCGTGTAGACTGCCATCACGGTATCGGTCTGGTTTGCGCCCGTCGTCGAGCCAATTGTATCGAGGATGACCGATCCGGTCGTCGGTGCGGTGAAGCGGAACCAGACCGTCCCCGCAAACGGCGCGCAGGTGGGCGTCGGATCGGCAAAATTATCGGTCGCGCCGTACCATTCTTGGGTGTACGTCCCCCCTGTCGAGACGAGGCGCGGGCTGTCGATGCTATCATTGGACGGCGGTGGGGGTGGCGTGGGCGTCACGCTGTTGTTGATCACGCGGACGGTGAAGGTCGATCCGCTCTGGCTCAAGACTTCGATGCTGATGCCGCGCGCCACATCGGTGTACGTCTCGCCGGGCAGCCAGCGCGCGCCGGCGTCGTTGGTATTGACATTGTTGGTGTCCGCGTCCACGACATAGGACGCGCCGCCGTTGCCTGAGCGCGCCGTGTTCACGTCATGGATGATCACCGCCGACGCCGGGATGTTCTGGTCATAGCCCGCGCCGATGTTACGCGCTTCGACGGTGTAGAACTGCGCCGCCGAGCCGCCGATTGGCACGACCGCCATCAGCGCGTTGGTCGTGGACTGCGGTAAAACTGTGCGTTCCAGCGTGAACGTCTGATCGCCGCCCGTCGGCACGGTCACGATTCGATCTGCGGGTATCCACTCTGCGCCGCGGAGATGATAACTGTTCGTGCCAGGCGCGAGACATTGAAACGAAGGACTTCCGACCGCGCATGTCCCCTGTGAGTCGCTCATCACATCCCATTCGGAGACGTAGATGCTGAGATTGACGGGCGGATTGTTGGCGGGACCCGTCGAATGATCGAACCCGTAGCCATGTCCCATCTCGTGCGCGATCACGCCGTGATTGACCGCCCACGTCGGCAGGTAGGTCGTGCGGTAGAACTTGCTCACGCCGTCCAGCGCCAGCGTCGCGCCGCCGCCCCACGCACAGCAGTCCAAGACATCGTTGAAGAACATATTGATGCCAACGTAGGTCGGGTAGTTCACCACGTCGTTGAACAGCGCCGTACAATCTTGGAGCAGCGCGTTGAGATTCGCCACGTTGCCGACGACATAAAATGAGCGCGAATTCGGCAGTGTGCGCCACTCCGTGACGGTTGCCGTCCCATCCAGATTGATGTTGTTGTAGCTGATCTGCCGCCAGTAGTGATCCAAGCCCGGCTCGATGGTGCTGAACAGCGATTGGTAGAACGGCGGCGTGTTCGGCGTGGTGCTGTTGCCTTGGAACTTGCACAGCAGATTGATCCAGCTCTGCGCTCCGCTGACCAGCCGTTCATCCGGCAGTTCGACGCCGCGTGTCGCGGATGCCGACGGGAACAGCGCGCGCACATCCAAGATCGTGTCCGACTGGGTGGACAGTGATTGCGCCGTGCCTGTAATCGCGCGCGCGTCGCCCCGAAGCGTGCCAATCGCGCGGACGTAGGCACCGTAATACTGCGTGATCAAGCCTTCGGGCAGCGACAGGTCGATGATCGGGTTGCCCGCGTCGTCGAGCAGGGCGACGATGCGCGTCCCACTCACGCCAGCGTTGGGCGCGGGATCGCCGTACAGGACGCTGAGCCAACCCTCGACTTGGGTTTCGCCCGCTTGCGGTTCGCGCGGCACGTCCTTGGCAATGGCGGCAGCTTGAGGGAGCGCGGACGCCGATGGTGCGCCCCCGCGCATGGATGCGAATTGATGCACAACGACCGCCAGCGCGACGGTCAGCGCGATGAAAAACGGAAACGCTAACGATTTGGGTTTGGAAGTCATTCGGTTTGCGAACTCCCCGATTTGGTTTTCAAGGCTTTAGATTGATCGTAACCTAAGTGGGCGTGCGTGAAAAGCGCGATCAGGCAAAATCGAGATAATCGCCCTTTTAATCCATTGAATGATAGCACTAGATCGACGTTTCGGCGGTGGTGCAGACCGAGTACAGGCAAACACATCAAGATACGAGGTCTCAATTGACAAGCTCACCTCACCCCCCGACCCCCTCTCCATTGCATGGCGAGGGGGAGACCTCACCCCTTCCCCCTCAGCCACGCACTGGGGAAGGGGTCAGCGGGTGGGGTGAATGATACATTGTATCTTCGTGCGTTTACCCTCAGACCGAGTCGCCCCATTGAGACGTTGCAGCTTGATAGCATGATTCGGATAGGAGTTTCGGCTTACTTGACGCTGGGAGAAAAAAAGGTCACCATATAGGGAGAAGTTTCTCGAATCTGGGTGACAAGTTCATGATCCAACCACTGCTCGACGAGTATATTTCGCTGCGTAACATGGGCGTGGACGCTAACAGTGCGCTCCAACCGCTTCGTCCGAAGGTCGAGAAGTTAAGCGAGTCGGAGCGCGCCGAACTCGTGCACCGCGTCCGCGAGTGGGAACGCGACCACCGTGACACGCCCCCCCCGCCGATGAGCGCGCCCGCGATTGACGACGAACCCTCGTCATTGGGAATCGCGCCGCATGGCGTGATCAAGAAGGTCAAGTCGCAGCGTTCGCAGCGCCCTCAGTCGCCCCCAACCGCTGAGCTGCTGCCCGGAACGGGCAGTAAAGCAGCAGCGAATGCCAATCGCGCCGTGCCGCCCGATCCGCCGCCCCCTGCACCGACCAAACTTGGGATGCCAAAAGCGCCGCCAGTCCCCGTCAATGTCATCCAGCCGATGCCCGTCGCGCCGCCCGCGAAACCGAAGCCGAATCCGTCAAGTAAGACGGTTCAATGCCCCAAATGCCAGCGCGTCAGCCCGTCGAGCGAGATTTTTTGCCCGGCGTGCGGCACCTTCTTGCAGGACAGTGTGGCGGCGTTCCAAACCACGCGCTTCGAGCCAGAGCATGAAGCAAGCACATCCGATCATTTCGATGCAAAGATGATCTTGGTGTTGATCGTGCGCCATAACAAGAATCATTATCGCATCCAGCCGCAGAATTACGCGCGCGAAATCGTGGTCGGGCGCAGCGATGTGGGCGCGCCCATGACGCCCGATATCGATCTCGCCAATCAGGGCGCGGGCGAACTGGGCGTCTCGCGGATGCACGTATCGATCCAGTACGACGCCGTGAATCACACGCTTAGCGTGACCGATATGCGCAGTTCCAACGGATCATTTATCAACAATCAGCGGCTGCATCCGCATGAGGTGCGCATCCTGCGGCATGGCGACGAACTGCGCTTGGGACGGCTCAGCTTGGGCGTGACGTTCCAAGCGGGGGCGTGACGAGCGTCGGTCAAGAATCTAGTTCAGGATAGAGACCTCACCCCCTTTCCGGTTCGGAGCGGGGGTGAGGTTGCTTTTATCTACTTTCTTGACGGACGACGAGAGCGGCAATCGCGGCGTGCGGTGACATCACGATTCCAAGCGTCGTTTAGCGCGCCAAGCTCATCGGCATGACCACATAAATGTAATCGTTGCGTTCGCCCGGACGCAGCACGCCGGGATACGCCGCACCGTTGCTTTCCAGCACGATATCGCCGCTGTCACCGAGCGCGGTCAGCATATCGATCAGATATTTGATATTGAAGGCGACTTCCATCCCCTCGCCTTCGATATTGGCGTCGATCACGCCCTCGTTATCGCCGCGTTCGGCGCTGCGCCCGACCAAGACAATCTCGCCGCGTTCGCCGGGAGACTTGGGCGGCTTGATGGCGAGGCGCGCGCTGTAATTGCTGTCGCGGGCGAAGATTTCGGCACGTTTGCACGCGCGCAGTAGTTCGCTGGCGGCGACGTTGAGCGACATATTGTACGATTTGGGGATGATCGCGCTGAAATCGGGGAACTTGCCTTCGAGCAGTTGCGACGAAATCACGCTGTTGCCGATTTGGAAGATCACCAGGTTGCGATTTTCGGGCAGCGAGATGGACAGCGGCGAGTCATCGTCGGGCAAAATGCGCCCCAGTTCGCGCATCGACTTGGCGGGGATCACCAGTTCGCGCGCGCTCTCAAAGGGGGTGTCCATCTTCGCCGTGCGCACTGCCAACCGATACCCGTCCGCCGTCGCCAACGTGAGCATATCGTTATCGAAATGCGTGTAAATGCCCGTGAGGATCGGGCGGCTGTCTTCGGAGGCAGTCGAAAACTCGACCTCGCGGATCATGCTTTTGAACAGGCGCGCCGGCAGCACGGCGTCAGGATTGCCCGGCTTGGGCATGACGGGAAATTCGGTTGCGCTGATGCCGCGGACATTGGAATTGGTCGTGCCGCAGCGGACGTTGACCGATTGCGTCGCTGGATCGAGCGTCAGATCAACGCGCTCTGGCGACAAGTTGTTGACCAGTTCGACCAACGTCTTGGCGGGCAGGGTGATTTGCCCCGCTTGTTCGACTTTTGCGCCGATGGTGGTGGTGATTGCCATTTCGAGATTGGTCGCCGCCAGTCGAAGCTGCGAATCTTCCGTTGAAAGCATGATGTTCTGCAAGACGGGCAGATTCGAGCGCGATTCGACGGCGCGGCTGACCATGCTGAGGGCTTTTGCCAATTGATCTTGTAAGACCGAAACGCGCATGGCTGTAACTCCGATTGACAAAGAATGTGCAGTTTGAAAGTGGAACAAGTATATCAGATTGGGCGAAAATCCGCCCAATCAAAAGGCGGCAATGGCTTCCGCTCGGCTATGGAGACTGAGGCGAGAGGGGGTCAGTGGGTGAAGCACGTTTTTCAATTGAGAAAGTTGCAGCTGGGCGCGCTAGCCCAATGTCACGCATTTATTGTAACTCGACCGTCGCTCGTGTTAAGATTCCGTCATGATTGGTGAAAAGTTAACGTGGACGCGCGGCATGAAGCCAATGACGCAGTACGATTTTCAGGACGTGAGCGCCCTCGCTGTCGAGGACGACGCCGGGGGCGTGGCGATCATCGGCGTCATGCTGCGCTATTTGGGCATCCGCGCCTATCTGAACGCGACGGGCGAGGGCGTGATCGAAATGGCGCGCGCGATGAAGCCGCCGCCGACGGTGATTTTCCTCGATATCAACTTGCCGAAAACGACCGGATACGCCATCCTCAAAATTATTCGCGCCGACCCGAAGGTCAAGGGCGCGCTGGTGATCGCCGTGACCGCCCAAGATGCCGATACCGAAATCCCGAAGTGCAAAGCGGCGGGCTTCGACGGCTTCATCGGCAAGCCGATCAGCCGTTCGCGCTTTCCGCGCCAACTGCGGCGCATCATCAACGGTGAAGCCGTGTGGGAGACGTACTAATGAAACCGGATATTGAGATCGCGCGCCAATCCGCGCTCAAGCCCATCATTGAAATTGCCGAATCGATGGGTTTGACGCCCGACGATTTGGATTTGTACGGCAGTCCGCACGTCGCCAAACTGCGCCTCGACCTCGTGGCACGCCTGAAGGATCGTCCGAAGGGGAAATACGTCGATGTGACCGCGATCACCCCGACGCCATTGGGCGAAGGCAAGACGACCACGACGGTCGGACTGGGACAAGCAATGGCGCACATCGGCAAACGCGGGATCATCGCGCTGCGCCAGCCGTCGCTGGGTCCCACCTTCGGCATCAAAGGCGGCGCGGCGGGCGGCGGCTATGCTCAAGTCGTGCCGATGGAGAACCTGAATCTGCATTTGACGGGCGACGCGCACGCTGTGACCGCCGCCAACAATCTGCTGGCAGCGATGATCGATAATCACCTGATGCAGGGCAACGCCCTCAACATCGATCCGCTGTCGATTACGTGGCGGCGCGCGCTGGACGTGAACGACCGTGCGCTGCGCGACATGGTGATCGGCTTGGGCGGCAAGGCGAAGGGCGGCGTTACGCGGCAAACGGGCTTCGACATCACCGCCGCCAGCGAGGTCATGGCGATCTTGGTCAACACCACGTCGCTGCAAGATATCCGCGCGCGGCTCGGACGGATCGTGATCGGCATGACGCGCGACAAGCGTCCGGTCACAGCGGAGGACTTGCACGCGGCGGGCGCGATGACTGTCCTCATGCGCGACGCGATCCGCCCGAACCTGCTGCAAACGCTCGCCAACACGCCCGCGCTGATCCATGCCGGACCCTTTGCCAATATCGCACAGGGCAACAGCAGCATCCTCGCAGACTTGATCGGGATTCGTTGTGCCGATTATCTGATCACCGAGTCGGGTTTCGGCGCGGATATCGGGGCGGAAAAGTTCTTCAACATTAAGTGTCGCTACAGCGGCTTGACGCCCGATGCGGTCGTATTGGTGGCGACGGTGCGCGCGTTGAAGGCGCACAGTGGACGCTATAAGATCGTCGCCGGCAAGCCACTGCCGCCGGAACTGTTGGAACGCAATATCCGGGACGTAGAATCGGGCGCGGCGAACCTGATCAAGCACATCGAGAATGTGCGCAAGCAGGGCATCGCGCCCGTCGTGGCGATCAACCGGTTCGCGTCCGATCATCCCGACGAAATCGACGCGATTCAGCGGATCGCCGTCGGCGCGGGCGCATTCGGCGCGGTCGAGGCGCGGCACTTCGCGGAGGGCGGCGCGGGCGCGGCTGCACTGGCGGAAATGGTGGTCTCCGCGTGCGAACAGCCGTCAGCGTTCCGATTCTTGTACGATTTGGAGCAGCCGATCAAGGCGAAGATCGAGATCATCGCGCGCGAAATCTATGGCGCGGGCAGCATCATTTATGATGACACCGCCGAAGCGCAGATCCATACTTTCGAGTCGAATGGCTATGGGAACTTGCCGATCTGCATCGCCAAGACGCAGTACAGCTTGAGCGACGATCCGACGCTGAAGGGCGCGCCGACGGGCTTCACGTTCCGCGTCCGCGAGGTGCGCGCGAATATCGGCGCGGGCTTCATCTATCCCATTTGCGGCGAGATGCTGACGATGCCGGGGTTGCCCAAGACGGCGGCGGCGGAGCGGATCGATATCGACGCGGACGGGAACATCGTCGGGCTGTCGTGACCGTGGGCTGCGGCGCTGCCGTCACGCCGACAGCGGCGGCAGCGTCCCATCGCGCTCCAAGCGGCGGATGATGGTGTGGGCGATCTCGCGGTTGCCCCATCCGAAGCCCGGTTCGCGCCGCAGCGCATCGAGCGCCGCCATCGCTTCGGGGCTGCCGCGCCGCGCATCGACTGCCCAGCGCAGGGCTTGAAAATTCGGATTGAGCGCGTCCATCCGGGCGGACATCGTTTCTACCCGCTGGACATGCAGATCGGCGGTGGCAATATCCCCTTGCAACCACGCCAACAACCCCAAATCGGCATAGGTCGTGGCAGTACGCGCCCAATGGCGCGCATGTTCGTTAAACACCAAGGCTTCGTGGAATAAGCGTTCCGCGCGCGGATAATCTTCAGTCAACAGGTATAGAAAGCCGAGCGCCATCCGATGATGTGTCACGTCGCCGTTTTGATCGGACGCCGCGATCATCGCCAAAAAGAGGGGTTCCGCATCGGCATAGCGTTCTAACGCCAGATAGGACAAGCCCAATAGATAATGCGATGCCTCGATATCGGCACTGTTTTTCGCCTCGATGGCGGTTGCTAAGGCGCGTTCAAACGTCTGCCTCGCTTGGTCATGCTGATTATAGAGATAGTTCACGTAGCCAAGTGACTGATAAATCTTGCTGCTGGTGTCGAGGGATACGCGCGGGATGAGCGCCTCCAACTGTGCCGCGTAGCGCGCCGCCGCCGCATCATCGGAGCGGATGCGCGCCATACTGTGAAACAAGAACAAGGTTTCTGCGATCTGATCGGGGTTATCCAATGTCTCAGCCAGATCGAATGCTTGTTGGACGTACAACGTGGCTTCATGCCACGTATCGGCGGCGGACGAGATTTCAAAGACGATTTGCCCCATCATCAACAAGGTTTGGTGAAGCTGATTGGGATCGTCCAGCAGGGCATACAGCCGTTGGTAGTATTCCAAGGTCTCTTTACGATTGCCGCGAATGTAGGCTTGATGCGCAGCGGTGAGCAGATAACGCTGTTCATGTGCCTCATCACGCGCACCGTGCCAATGTCGCACCAGCATCGCCGCCTTGTTCGTGTCGTTGGGATAGACCGCCTCGATGCCTTCGGCGATGCGTCGATGCAGCGCCACCAGCACGTCAGCAGACTGAAGCGAGAGCAAATACTCGCGCAGTTTATCATGGGCGAAGCGCCAGCCGTCCCCGACGCGGTATTCCAACACGGCAGCGTTGGCAGACGCGATCAACAGCGGCTCAATCGATGCGCCGAGCGCGTGTTCCAGCACCGCAAGATCCAGCACCCGCCCCGCCACACACGTCAAATCCAACAACGCGCGCACATCGGTGGGGAGGCGCTCGATGCGCCGCGCGATCACATGGCGCATCCCGCCCGCGAACACGGTTTCGGGCAGCGTTTTGATGCCGACCAGATCGAGCTGTCCGGCTTCTTCGGCTAACGTCCGCATCGTCTCGACGATGAAAAAGACGTTGCCTTCGCTTTCGCGCTCGACTAAATCGATCATGGCAGGCTGTGCGCCGCGCGTGCCGAGCATTGCCTCGCTCAATTCGGCAATCGCCGCGCGCGACAGCCGCTCAAGCTGCATATCCGCCGCGTCGGGGAACCGCAAGATCAGATCGGGCGCTTCGTCGTTGCGATAGGTACAGAAGATCGTGACGGGCGTTCCCTCCAACAGCGGTGCGAGCGCCTCCAGCAGGGCGAGGCTTTCGCCCCCCCAATGGATATCTTCGAGCAAGATCAGCGTTTTGCCCGGTTGGCGGCGCAGCACATCCGCGATCACATCGTACAGGCGGACGCGCGCCTCGTTGGTGTCCATCGGCGGGAGGGCTTCGGGGACGACACCCGTCAGCGTTTCGATATCGGCAATCAACGCGGACAACACCCCCGCCTCAACCGGTGTCAGATCGGGCAGCGCCAGCGTCAGCGCGCGCAGCGGCGCGATCCACAGCGCATATATGCTGCCCGACTCCGCGACGGCGCTCCCGCGCACGACGGATATGCCGCGCACGAGCGCGAACGTGCGCAGTTCATCGAGCAAGCGCGACTTGCCGACGCCCGATTCGCCGCCGATCAGCCACAAGTGCGCGCCGCCATATTCGACGACCGTCCGCAGCCGCGCCAGTTCGTGTTCGCGCCCCACGAACGATGCCGCCCCCAGTACACTATCGCGCACGCTGATCGATTCATCGGGGAGCGGCAGATCACACGCGATATACAGCGCGCGGCGGACGCTTTCGGCATCGGGCGGGCGCGCCGCCGGGTCTTTGTCGAGGAGCTGTAGGATCAACAATTTGAGCGCGGGCGGACAAGCCAGCGGTTCCAAATTGGGAAAATCATTCAGCACGCGGCGCACGAACCCGGCGATCTTGCCCACAAACGGATGCTGCCCGGCGAATAGCTCGTACAACATCACGCCGACGGCGTACAGATCAGCGGCGAACGTCGTAGGGCTGCCCAACAATACTTCGGGGGCGAGGTAATTCGGCGTCCCCGCGATCCCGCCGTCGGTGTCATGCCACGCGCCGCGCTGAATCGACAGCCCAAAATCGACCACGCGCACCTGCGATCCGGCATCGTCCGTGTGCGTGACCAAGACATTTTCCGGCTTCAAATCGCGGTGGACGATGCCGCGCCGATGGAGATAGGTTAGCGCGTCCAACATTTGCCCGATCAGGTCAATTTGCGCCGGGAGTGACAAAGGGCGCAGCGCGGCGACCAACGGCTGCGGCGCGTCGAGCAGCTCCATGCTGAAATACGGTTGCAGCGCCAGCGTCGGCTGAAGCGTCACAGCGTCCCTGTCGGCGTCCAGCACAGCGAAACCATAATCCAGCACGTTGACGATGTGCGGGTGACGCAGCGACGACAGCGTGCGAAATTCATGCGCCAACGCCAGCGCAGGCATGTTGGGGGTGTGCGATTCGATCTCGCTCATGTGCAGCAATTCGGGCGGCATGGTGATGCGCTTGACGGCGACGGTCTGCCCGTTCAGGCGATCCCACGCGCGGTAGACCGACCCCATGCCACCGCTGCCGATGAGCGTATCGAGCCGATAGCGTCGATTGATGAGTTCCATCGTTGATCCCTTCCAGCACATTGTCTTTCATCAATTAGCGGTGAATGTGCCGTTTTTACAGTTTAAGGCAGTAAGCGGGTATCGACCATGAGCAATATTACAATTATTCGCGCTCACGTTAATGATGCAAGGCGCCTTGACTTGGCACACCGCAATATCGCTGATGGAAATCTAAAAACGATGTTCGCGTGGGGGCGTGTCGGGCGTTCAGCAGCGCGATCATGCGCGAAAGCTTACGGATATCGTTGGAACAAGGCTGATATATTTCTAACACGCCTATGATACAGTCAAACGACATCAAACAATGCAGAACAGGACAGCTCGTGTGGAAACGGTAATCGGTGGACGTTACACGCTTGCACACCCACTCGGATCGGGCGGGATGGGTGTGGTTTATCGCGCGACGGATCGGCAAACGGGTGAAATCGTCGCCGTCAAGCGCCTCAAATCCGATATTATCGCCAACAATCCCGATCTGATCGCGCGTTTTCGCCGCGAAGGCGAGACACTGCGCCGTCTGAATCATCCCAATATCGTCCACATGCAGGGGACGGTCGAAGAAGGCGACGATCATTATATCGTCATGGATTTTGTGCCGGGCGGCGATCTCAATATGCTGCTGCGGCGCGGACGCCTGCCGCTGGCGCGCACGCTCTCGATTGCGCTGGACGTGGCGGATGCGCTGACGCGCGCGCATCGCTTGGGCGTGATTCACCGCGATCTCAAGCCCGCCAACGTCCTGATCGCGGCGGATGGCACGCCGCGCCTGACCGATTTCGGCGTGGCGCACATCGACGATGCTGAGCGCGTGACCGCGACGGGCGCTGCCGTCGGTACGCTCGACTATCTAGCGCCAGAAGCGATTGCGGGCGATCCAGCCACGGTTAGCACGGATATTTGGGCATTCGGCGTGATGCTGTTCGAGATGCTGTCGGGCGAACGCCCCTTCCGCCCGCCAACGCCGGACGGCGCGCCCGCCTCGATTTTGCACGCGATCATCACGCGCCCGCCGCCGGACTTGCAAGCGTTGGCGCACGGCGATACCCCCGTCGCGCTGGTCGATCTGGTCTATCGCATGTTGGAGAAGACGCCGAGCGCGCGCATCGCCAGCGTGCGCCAAGTCGGCGCGGAACTCGAAGCGATCTTACAGGGGCGCGAGACGCCCGCGCGGATTACGCCGCCGATGCCGAGCGCCAGCACCGCTGCGCAGACGAACGGACGCGCCCACGACGACGAAGCGCATACGACGACGCTGCCCAAGGATGGACGCTTCGCCACGCCGACGCCCGACGCGGCAAACGCCACGCCGAATATCACGCCGAACCGGACGCCTGTCGTCACCACACCGCATAATCTTCCGGCGCAAGTCACGACGTTTGTGGGGCGTGATGATGAACTGAGCAACCTCGAAGCGCTCTTGCGCGCCAATCGCTTCGTCACGGTCTTTGCGCCCGGCGGCATGGGCAAGACGCGCATCGCCATCGAATTGGGCGCGCAGTCGCTGAATCAGTTCCCCGACGGCGTGTTCCTCATCGAACTTGCGCCCGTCGATTTGCCCGCTGCGATTCCTACGGTCATCGCCAATGCGGTCGGCTATACCTTCGGACAGAACGACGCGCGCGCGCAAGAAGTTCAATTGGGCGCGTTCCTGCACAGCAAAACCACCCTGCTGATCCTCGACAACTTCGAGCATGTGATCGCGGGGGCGGGTATCGTTACGACGCTGCTCAACGCCGCGCCCAATGTGCGCATTGTCGTCACGTCGCGCCAACGCTTGAATCTGTCCGGCGAGACGCTGTTTTCGCTCGATGGCTTGCGCTTTCCCGATTTCCTGACGCCCGCCGACGCACTGAACTACGGCGCGATCCAGTTGTTCATGCACAGCGCCCGCCGCGCCCGTCCGGGCTATGAACTCTCCGATGATGATGTGAACGAGGTCGTGCGCATCTGTCAAATGGTGCAGGGGATGCCGTTGGGGATCGTCTTGGCAGCATCGTGGCTGTCGGTCTTGTCGCCCGCCGAAATCGCGGCGGAAGTCGGGCAAAGCGCCGCGTTCCTCGAAACAGACATGGGCGACCTGCCGGAACGGCAGCGGGGGATGCGCGCGGTCTTCGATTATTCGTGGAATTTATTGGACGAAACCGAACGCGCCGCCTTCCGCAAATTGAGCTTGTTCCGCGCCAATTTCTCGCGCGAGGCGGCACAAGCGGTCACGGGCGCGAACCTGCGCTTGCTGATGGCACTGACCAACAAATCGCTCTTACGGCGCGATCCCGACAGCGGACGGTACACGATCCATGAACTGCTGCGCCAATTCGCGGAAGAAAAGTTGAATGCCGCGCCCGATGCCGACGCTGCGCGCGATACGTTCGCCACGTTTTTCTACGATCTGACCATCAAAATGGCACGCTATGATCGGTCATCCTCAAGTGACTGGTCGCGTCAAATCAGCCAAGATTTTAGGCATGTCTACATGACGTGGGTCTATTACGCCGAACGTGGCGACTCGGCGCGCGTTGATACCATGCTCGATACGATTTACGCCTACGCGCGGGCGTATCTGTCGTTCCAGATGGGCATCATGGTCTTTGATCGAATGCGCAATCTCATGCCGATGCCGCCCACTGACGATGTGCCAATTCCGCGCGCCGCCCGCCGTCTGATGTCGCATTTCGACCACCATCCCAACGCGCTGTCGTTGTTCGAGCGCGGGCGGATGCTGGCACAGCGCGAAGGTGACAGCGACGAAGAAGCGTACTGCTTGTTTGGAACGGCGATGTCCACGTCGAACACGCGCGATTACGCGGGCGCGCTCAAGCGCTTCGATGAAGCGGCAAGTTTCATCGAGTCGCTGCCATCGAGCCGAATTTATCTGCCGCTGATTTACAGCTATTCGTCGGTCTGTGCGGCGCGTCTGGGCGATCTGAACGACGCGCGGCGGCGTTTGGAACGCGGCATCGCCCAGATGGAGACCAGCGCCGATATGCTGACATGGTTGAGTGACGCCGAAAGCTGGCTCGGCGTTGTACGCTTGATCGAGTGCGAATTTCTGCCGCCCGACGCGCTGGTGACATTGAGCGCCGACTTAGCGCAGGTGATGACGCGGCAGCGCGGAGTCGATTACGATCCGGGCGTGGCGATGACCGCCAGCATCTTAAGCGCGATCCGCTTGCGCATGGGCGACAGCGCCGCCGCGACCGCCTATCTCGACGAGACGACGCGCATCAATCGACGACTGCAAGAACATTATCTCAACCGGTTGGAAAACGCGACGCGCGGCGATATCGCGCTCTGTGAGCGACGCTATGCGGATGCGCGCCGTTGGTACGATCAAGTCGAAACGCCGAAATGGCTGGGCGATCTGCCGATCTTGTACGAATGGGGCGTGGCGCTGCTCAATCTGATCGAGGGCAGCCCGCACGCCGCCGAGGCGCTGCGCATCTGCCGCGATCAGTGTATGACGATGCCTGTCTATTATCGGAGCAAATTCGGGGACAACGCGCTGTATGCACAAGGCTTCTTGCTGCTGTTGGCGGCGCTGTACGAACAACGCAGCGACTTCAAGACGGCGGCGGGGCTGGTCGGCTTATGGACGCGGGGCAAGGATCGGGCGGCGCGGCATTGGGTCGAGGATGTGCCATTCATCGTGGAACTGCCCGCGCGCATCGAACGGTCGCTCGGCGCGGCGGCGTATGCGGAGGCTGGCGCGACGGGTACGGACGCTTGGGCGTGGACGCTGGTGGAGGGGCTGTGATGCCCCTCGATCCTACTTCAACTTCCGGTCTTCAAGTTGGCTTGATGCGTGGGTAGACCGACGTTTCGATGGTCGCGTATTGGAAGTCGGAGCGATGACAATCACCCTTGTTGATGCACGAGTCGTCGGTGTCCGACTTTGGATTTGTTTTCGTGTTGACAGTACCGCTTGTTTCGTGAAATATTGCATCGTCATAGGGCGTTGTTTATCCTTTTCGGCTTTCAGTACCGACGGACGGTGCATTAGCAAGTAGGCGCGCGGCATATATTCATCAGGCAGCTCTGACTCGGCATCGAGGACATCGGTATAACCGTCTTTCATCATTGCGCGCAGCTTTTTCTGATAGGCTGCTATCAACTTTTGGTCATTGCTCCCGCGCCATTCATAAGCGAGGTCACTCAGTTGATCTTCGTCTCCAACCCAAGAATTTATCATGGATGCCATTTCTTTCCATTTCGGGAGAGCGCAGGGACGTAAAAACGCAAGCGTCCCGATTGCTCTGGAATAGGATATTGTAATCGTTCAGGAAATGTTGCGCAATTGTGTGTGTCACGATTCGGGCTTACAGGGATTGACTGCTCTTTTTCTGGAAATTGATAATCGAACACGCTTTGGTCACGATGCCAAATGCGAATTTGATCATAAATTTTGTAACTACTCAGGGGTCGTTTTTCCCCTCATTTTGGCAAATTGAAACGCCAAATTTGTCTGCGATGAGAATAGGCTCTCCCTCAAAAGATTGAGGGTTTTTGTCGAAAACAACC
>DAOTUQ010000017.1:0-349275 GCA_034437055.1 Anaerolineae bacterium | reverse complement strand
ATTTTGGCAAATTGAAACGCCAAATTTGTCTGCGATGAGAATAGGCTCTCCCTCAAAAGATTGAGGGTTTTTGTCGAAAACAACCTATTTCTCCCTCAAATGACGGCTGAGTAGTTACGCTTTATTTATGATCTTAATCTGTCAAGCGTCGCATTGGCTGAAATGTCGAATTGTCGTACAATAAATCAACGAAGCGAACATCGCAGGAAGGCGAATCAATGGCTGCATGTTGGGTATGTGAAGCAAATGCACACGCCTCCTGTCGTTTTTGCGGACGATTCGTCTGCAAAGATCATGCGTCGAAGATGCCGTTTATCTTAACCATGTATGTAGGTGATAAACAGACGCTCAAAGCCGTAATCGTTGCCGACGCCATCTGGTGCGGGCTGTGCCGACCACAAGGCGATCCCATCGAAATGCACGAGTTCTATTGATAGGAGCCGCGCCGTGACCGGTATTTTCGACAGCGCCGGGGCAAAATGTCCCCCCGAAGACGGCGGTATTTCCCCTCTCGATCTCGCTGACTTGCCCACCGTCCAAAAGAAAGTCATGTTGGCGCTGCTGCGCGATCAGGGCAAATCGCCCGAAGGCGTGACTACGGCGACCTTGCGTTCACTCATCGCAAATGAGGTCGACGACTTCGACGCCACAATTGCATTACTTCAGCGCGATGGCTGGCTGGTCGTCACCGGCGAAGCCGAAGAGACACGATATCGGATTGCCTTCCGCCAGAAACGCAGTAAGCAAACTGCATATTCACTCTGGTCTATCCTTTCTGACCGCACATCGAACTTTTGAACCTGATGCCGCTTGAACCTGCTCTGCGCCAATTGCTCTCGCGTTTCGTCCCTGCTGGGATGATTGACCGCCTGAACATGCCCGATGCGCCTCCCAGTGCCTTGAATGATGTGCTTCAACACATCAACAGCCTGCATAAGGCGGTTGCGTCATTTCTCCCGCTCTATCTCACCGAAGACGACAGCCTACTCGCTTCGCATTATCGCGCGCTCCGTCCCGGTACATTCATGTTCGCCGATGTCTCTGGCTTCACTGCCCTCTCTGAGCGTCTGCAAATGCAGAATAACGCGGAAGGCGCAGAGAATCTGACCATTATCATGAATCAGTTCTTCGCGCGGATGCTCGAAATCCTCGCCAACTGCGACGGGATGCTGATCAAGTTCGCGGGCGATGCGTTGCTGGCGTTCTTCCCCGCCGCCGAAATCGGCAGCGAGAATGCCGCCGACGCTGCCAAAGCCGTGCGTACGGCGTTGCGGATGCAGCGCGCGATGACTATCTTTCAACCGATTGGCGATCCGCGCTTGGTCGAACTGCTCGGCAGCATCCCCATGTCGCTGTCAATGTCGATTGGCGTGGCACGCGGGCAACTATTTGAAACGCTGGTCGGCAACGCGATCCAGCGCGAACACATCATTCAAGGCGCGCTGCCACGCCTGACAATGGAAGCCGAATCGGTGGGGGTGCGCGATGACGTGATCGTGCCAGAAACCTTGGCAACGCTGCTGGATGGACAGTTCACATTCCAACCATTGAAGCCCGGCTTTTTTCAGGTAATCGACGATCTGGGCGATCATTTGGGCGATTACGAATTCGATCTCGTGCGCCGCCGCCGCGCCAAGCCGTCCGCGATCTTCCTCGATCCCGAAAATCTAATGGATTATCTGCGCGCGCAACTTGTTCGTTTGCAGACGGTTGCGCGCTATATCTCGCCCGCTGTTCTTCACGAACTGGTCGGCGGCGGCACGTATCATATCCACAGCGAGAATCGCTCTGCGACAGTGATGTTCATTTACGCAACTGGATTTTCTGAACTGCTGGAACACTGGGGCAATAACGCGCTGGAGTCGATCTCGTCGTTGGTCGAGCGATACTACAATCTGATCCATCAAATCGCTACAGCGGAGGGCGGCGCGGTCACGCGAACCGATCCCTATCAGCAGGGAATCAAGATTCTGATCAGCTTCGGCGCATTGGTCTCGCATCAAGACGACCCGCAGCGCGCCGTCGGTGTGGCACTGGAGATGAATCGCAGCCTTGCCCACTTCAACGCGCGGCTGCGCGAGGGCGTACCACCCGATTCAGCCATTATCCCACACATCGAGCATCGTATCGGCATCACACAGGGGCGCACATTCTCTGGTGAAGTCGGCTGGAAAGCCCGCCGTGAATATACGGTGATGGGCGACGAGGTAAATCTCGCCGCTCGATTGATGGCACGCGCCGAGCCAGGACAAATCTTGATCAGTGAACGTGTGCAGCGGCGCATTGAAAGCGTATTTGAAATCCGCCATGCTCCGCCACAGCCTCTAAAGGGCAAGAGTCAGCCAGTCAAAGTCTTTGAGGTGATTGGCGCGTCGAAGGCAAAAGCCGATCAAGCCGAACTCCCTCTGATCGGGCATGATCTCGTCAACCATACGCTCACGTTGGCACTGCGCGATGTTATCAACAGCCAAAAGCGCAGCGCGCACGCGCTTTTGGGCGAAAGCGGCGTTGGTAAGACACGCATTGCCCGCGAAGTCCTGCGGATAGCGATGGCGCTCGATTTCCGCGTCGCGTGGGCGACCTGCCAACCGCGCGCGAGCCGCCGCACGACATGGGACAATATCGTCAGCAGTTTGCTCGATCTTGATGCCGTCGCGCCAACAGATGGTATGTCCATGATCGATGCCCAACGCTTGCAACTTACCAAACGTCTAACCACGCTCGACTTGATGGATCTCGAAAGCGCGCTCTGCCTGTTATGTTTCGGCGGCGCGCCGACTGACGACAGCGACGATCCGTTGGGTCAATCCCAGATCGACAACCTAAAGGACATTTACAAACGCTTCGAGAATGTCACGACGCACGAGGGGAAGTCAACTGGCATTTTCAAGCGCGTGCGCACGAAATTGGAAAACAAGACCCAATCTGAACACACCTCGCGCAATTTGTGGCTGCGCGTTCAGAATCGTATCAGCACAATGGAGACGGTCGCCCGACTGATCAATCGTCTCGCGCAAGAGACGCCACTGCTGTTGGTAATTGACGGCTTGGAAAACGAACATCCCAATGCGCTGGCGGTTTTGCGGCATGTCCTTGATGATTCTGTAACTGCGCGATTGATGATCGTATTGACGTGGGAGACACCCGCCGAATTCGACTTACCGGTACAGCACATCGTCATTCCCGACTTGAACGAGGATGAGACGCATCTCATGGCGATGGAACTGCTCAATGTGCGCGAACTCGGTTCGCGGTTGGGGGAATTGCTGTGGGAGCGGACAAATGGACGCCCCCTGTTCATCGAGTCGTTTGTAAGGACGCTGGTCGAGAACGAATGTATCGATGGGGATACATTCGTCGCTGAACTCAAACCGAATGCACGTGTCGAAACACTGCCCGAAAACATCCGTGATTTGATGATTAGCCGCTTCGACCGCCTGGCGCCAGACCTGCAGAACATCGTGCGTAACGCTTCGATCTTCAATGGCGGCTTTACGCTCGACATGTTAATCGTCGTCACTGCTGCCAATGTGGAGCGCAATGCCGTTCCCATACAAGATGCGTTTAAACAACCGATCATCCCGCACATCTTCGACATTACGCCGGATGGGTTGTACTTATTCCACAACCGCACGATGCAAGAGGCGATCTATGAGAATCTCTCGCGCACGCTCCGGCTCAAACTGCATCGCGCCGCCGCCGGGTATTGGCGCACACAGCCCATACGCGAGGAACAAGTCGTCGCGCTCGCCTATCATTTGGGCAAATGTGGGCTGCTGCCCGAAGCGCTTGAGGTCGTGACACGCGCTGCCGACGACGCCTTAGCAGTAGACGACCTTGACGGTGCGATTGATTTGTTTACTCACGCGCTGACGCTTTTTCCAGACGAAAAAAGCATTCGCTTGCGCTTGGAGCGACTGAACGCTGGAGAAAAGACCTAAATCCCCGCAATGAACGGCGGGGTTACTTTTTTCCGCAGTCAGCGCTTGATCCGCTATTCAATCAAGCGATGTGCCACTCGTTTGAGCTTTTGTGTGATCGTATGGTCAGGATAATTCAAGACGAAAACACCGGCGCTTGCCAAGGTCATCATCTCATCGGAATGGGGCAAGACCGCACCGACTTCACAATTGTAGGTCTGTTGGACGCGCGCCTGTACCTCATTGAAATCGAACGTCTGCGGCGTCTTGTTGACGACCAAGACCATACGCGGCACGTCCAATTTGCGCGCGACCTCGACTGTGACACCGGTTCCTTGATAGTCCTGTTGATCAGGACGCATCAAGATCGCCAGCGCGTCGGAGATCGCAATCGACAACAGTGTTTCCTCATTCAAGCCCGGATGGGTATCGATCATCAATACATCGAGTTTGAGTTCGGTGACGAGATTTTGGAAGCCATCGTTGAGCAAGCCGACATCATAACCCTCGCGCAGTACGCGGGCGATTTCTCCGACTTTGATGCTAGACGGGATCAAAAAGAGCTGCCCATTCTTCGCCCACGTCACGGGTTTACCTGTAACGGTGCGCATCAAGTTAGCAGTAACGTCGTGTGCCGTTTTCTCGATCTCGCATTTGCCCCACAAATAATCGTTCAGGGTATATTTCATGTCCTCTTCAGCCATGCCGAATAAGACGTGAATCCCTGGAGAATTGATGTCCGTATCAATGACACCGACACGCCGCCCTTCGGACGCCAGCAGCGTAGCCACGTTCGCGGTCGTGTTCGACTTGCCCGTTCCACCCCGAAAGGAATGGACGGAGACAATCTTCGGCATGAGCGTTCTCCTCAAATGAATAGTCTCACAAGCGCATGTCGTGGACAATCATAGCATTCCCCATGCAGTTTTGCACGGGGACGCCTGAAAATATACGGAACTCAAACATCGGTCTCAATTGCTTGCGTCGCGCGTCACATTGTGCTATTCTAGCTTTGCAATAAAATATTGTAGCAAATCAACCCGATTTCCCTCCAAACTCCCCTTGACAGAACGAGGTGAGTTTCTTATAATTGTCCTAACAGTGTTTGTCCGTCGTGACTGCGAACCGCGACCCAACTCCCTGAGTAAGCATTTTGAATCATCTTCCCACAATCAAGTTTGTATCATCTAGCGCGTAGGAGGAAACGCCTTGGAGGCGAAAGATTTCAGCGCACTGCGCGTCAGCCTTGCCTCGCCCGAGCAAATCCACTCGTGGTCGTATGGTGAGGTCTTGAAGCCCGAAACCATCAACTACCGCCGCTTGCGTCCGGAGAAAGATGGTTTGTTTTGCGAAGCCATCTTCGGTCCGACGCGCGATTGGCAGTGCTACTGCGGCAAATACAAGAACGTCCGCTACAAAGGGACGATCTGCGATAAATGCGGCGTAGAAGTCACCCGTTCGTCCGTGCGCCGCGAGCGTATGGGACATATCGGCTTGGCTGCCCCGGTTGCACACGTCTGGTACACACGCCGCGTTCCCAGCTATCTGGGTTTGCTGCTTGACGTCAGCCGCCGCAACTTGGATCGGGTGCTGTATTTCGCCCAATACGTGATCACGCGCGTCGATGAGGAAGCGCGCCAAAAAGCGTTGGGACGCATCGAACGCGAGCTGGGGCAAAAAGAACACGCGCTCAGCGGCGAAATCGATGATCAGATGGCGGCACACAAATCACAGCATGATACGCTGCTGCTGGCACTTGAAGAACAGACCAAGAATCTGAACCATCACTACGAAGAAGAACTCGCTCGTTTGAGCGATGAGGTTATCAGCGAGGCGAAAACGGTCCAAGGGCGTATCGAAGCGCTGATGGGTCAAGCTGCCCAGTCCGACATCGATTTCCCCAGCGCCGGCGCCGTGATCGCTACGCGCGGCGAAATCGTCGATAGCAGCCACTTGACGCGCATTCAGATGATCGTCAACGACCGATTGGGCAGTTTTCAGTCTGATGTCGATGGAATGCGCCGCCTTGACCTAGAGGCACTGACCAGCGAAGCCAATGAGAGCGCCACCGTCCCCAGTTCGCTGCGCGAACACGAGAAGGAAATTGGCGACCGCGTGAAGAATCTGCGCGTGAATGCCGAACGGACGCGCAACGAACTCAATGATCTGCACGTCTTGCAATTTTTGACCGAGACGCGCTACCGTGAACTGCGCCAGAAGTTCGGCAGCGTTTTTCAGGCAGACATGGGTGCGGAAGCGTTCTACGAAATTCTGCGCGGCACGAATCTTGACAAGTTAGCTGTCGAGATGTGGCACGAAATTCGCACGACCAAATCCAAACAGCGCAAGAAAAAGGCGACCAAACGGCTGCGCGTCGTCGAGAGCCTGCGCAAGAGCAACAATCGCCCGGAATGGATGATCCTGACGGTGCTGCCCGTGATTCCGCCCGATCTGCGCCCAATGGTGCAGTTGGACGGCGGACGCTTCGCCACCAGCGATCTGAATGACTTGTACCGCCGGGTGATCAACCGGAACAACCGCCTCAAGCATCTGTTGGAACTCGGCGCGCCTGATGTGATCGTGCGCAATGAGAAACGAATGCTGCAAGAAGCCGTTGACAGCTTGATTGACAACAGCCAGCGCGGCAAGGCGTTGAGCCGTCGCGGACGACGCGAACTCAAGTCGTTGAGCGATATGCTCAAGGGCAAGAAGGGACGCTTCCGTCGCAACTTGCTCGGTAAGCGCGTCGATTACTCTGGTCGTTCGGTGATCGTCGTGGGTCCTAAGCTCAAACTGCATCAATGCGGTCTGCCCAAGACAATGGCGCTGGAACTATACCGCCCGTTCGTGATCAGCCGCTTGGTCAAGTACAACTACGCCAGCAACGTCAAAGGCGCGAAGCGGATCATCGAGCGCGAACGTCCCGAAGTCTGGGAAGTGCTGGAAGAAGTGATCAAAGAACGTCCCGTCCTGCTCAACCGCGCGCCGACGCTGCATCGTTTGGGTATTCAGGCGTTCGAGCCGCAGTTGGTTGAGGGCAAGGCGATCCAGATTCACCCGTTGGTTTGCTCGGCGTTCAACGCTGACTTCGACGGCGATCAGATGGCAGTTCACGTCCCGCTGAGCGACAAAGCGGTACAAGAAGCGCGCGAACTGATGATGAGCAACAAGAACCTGCTCAAGCCGGCTGACGGTCAACCGATTGTCGGTCCGTCGAAGGATATGGTTCTCGGCATTTACTATCTGACGATGGATCCAACCGTCGATCTGCTGACGCTCCCGAATCGCGCGGAAGAATTCCGCACGATGGATACGATCATGCAGCCCGGCGTCCGCATTGGCGTTCCTATGCGCACCAATGGCTATTATCACGCCTTGCAGCACCCGATCCCACCGGAAAACATCGTTTCCTATGAGCGCAGCGTCCAACTACAGGAAGGCGCGAAGCCGAAAGAAATTGAATCGGCGTTGGAGCGCACCATCCGCGCGCTCGCGGAAGGCGAAATCGATGTCGCCCTCGTAAACGTGGTCGAGGCGATGAAGCACCTGAGTAAGTACAAGCAGGTCGGTCAATTCGTCCTCTCGAACCTGACCGAGCGGCGCATGGTCGTGGATATCGATGAATGCGAATATCTCTACAATCTCAACATGGTCAATCTGCATACGCCGATCTTGTTGGGCAACTACAACGACCAACACGACGCGCAAGAGACGCCCGAACCCACCACCATCGGACGCGCGCTCTTCAATCGCATCCTGCCGGACGAAGTACGCTTCGTTCAAGAGACGCTCGACAAGAAGAAGCTGCAAAGCCTTGTGGATCGCTGCTATCGCCGTTTCGGACCCGATATCACCACCGATATCGTGGATGCGATCAAGGATATGGGCTTCCACTTCGCCACCGTTTCCGGCACGACCATTGCTGTTACCGATTTGACCATCCCGGTGGAACGCACCAAAATCCTCGCGGATGCCGAAGCAGTCGTCGAGCGCGCCGAGCGCGACTTCCGACGCGGCTTGATGACCGAAGAGGAACGCTATCAACGCACGGTCGATACGTGGAATAACGCCAAAGACAAGCTGCAAGACCTGATCCGCGAGACGCTGAATCCGTTCGGGCCCATTGCCGTTATGGCGATTTCCGGCTCGACCAAAGGCGGTTTCGGTCCGATCACGCAGTTGGCAGGGATGCGCGGTTTGATGGCAGACCCGTCGGGACGCATCATCGATTTGCCCATTCGCAGTCACTTCCGCGAGGGTTTGACCGCGCTGGAATACTTCATCAGCACACACGGCGCGCGTAAAGGTTTGGCAGACACGGCGCTGCGCACGGCGGACGCGGGCTATCTGACGCGACGGCTGGTCGATGTGGCGCAAGACATGATCATCAACCGCATGGACTGTGGCACGGAATCGGGCATGTGGGTACGCCGCGCCGACAAAATCGCGGATCAAAACTTGGCTGAACGGATCGTCGGACGCTGTGCTGCCGCCGATCACTTCGACCCAGATACGGGCGAATTGATCGTCGCGCGCAACGGCATGATCGATGAAGATATATCAGAACGCCTGCTGAACACGCCCAAAATTCCAGAAGTCTACGTCCGCAGCCCCATGTCCTGCTCGCTCATTCATGGAATTTGCGCGCTGTGCTATGGACGCGATCTTGGACGCGGCGATATGGTCGAAATTGGGACTGCCGTCGGCATCATCGCGGCACAGTCCATTGGCGAACCCGGCACGCAGTTGACGCTGCGCACGTTCCATACGGGCGGTACGGCGCAAGTAAGCGGCGATATCACCAGCGGTCTGCCGCGCGTGGAAGAAATCTTCGAGGGACGCCGTAAGCCGAAGGGCGAAGCAGTTGTGGCGGAGATCGCCGGGACGCTGCGCCTGAGCAAGCGCGATGGTGTGCGCATCGCTACCGTGATCAACAGCGAAGTCGTCAGCGAGAAACACGAGATTCAGGCGGGCATGACCGTCCAAGTCGTGGACGAAAAGCACGTCAATCCGGGCGACATTCTGGCACTCAACGAGGACACGAGCGAAAAAGTCGTCGCGCGCATGGCGGGAACACTGCACATCGAACAGGATGAATCGACCGCGCTGCGTCGTCAGACAATTTACATCCGTGCCGAACGCCGTATCGAAGCGGACTATGAACTCCCGTCTGCGTCACGGCTCGCGCCAGAAGCCTTTGAGGGCGCACAGGTGTATGCAGGTCAGCAGTTGACCGAAGGCTCGAAGAATCCGCATCTGATTTTGCGCATTCAGGGCGCAGAGATCACATCGCTGTATCTGCTCTCAGAAGTCCAAGACGTGTACCGTAAGCAAGGCGTGAACATTGCGGATAAGCACTTTGAGATCATCATTCGCAAGATGCTCTCACGGGTGCAGTTGACCAAGAGCGGGGACAGCGAACTGCTGCCCGGCGAATTGATCGACCGTCTGCAACTGCTGGACGTAAACCATCGCTTGATCTCGGCGGGCAAAGAACCCGCAGCGGGCGTCCCCGTGCTGCTTGGCGTGACCAAGGCGGCGCTGACAACCGACAGCTTCTTGTCGGCAGCCAGCTTCCAGCACACGATTCGCGTGTTGGCGGGCGCAGCGATTGAAGGCAAGCTCGACAACCTGTACGGTTTGAAAGAGAACGTGATCATCGGCAAGCTGATCCCGGCGGGGACGGGCTTCCACACCTACCAAGACCGCGAGTTGATCGCGCCCAACGTCACGTTGGAACAGCAAGGCGCGCTCGACGCCGATGCAGCCGACTACGACGATCTGAACGACTTGGAAGAAGAGACGGCGGGCGCGTAATTCGACCCGCATGTCAGGGATAACGAAACGCCCCCAGTCCATATGGACTGGGGGCGTTTTTTACTCTATAGCGGTAGGTTGCTCAACGATTAATCGTAGCGCTCTAACTGCACATCTGGGCGTACTGCGTCGTAGATCATCCAATACAACGGGCGCTCCGTCCGATCTGCGCTGTTGATATCGACCACGCCCGCCGATCCGGGCAAGACAAGGCTGTAGGCGGCGCGCTCATCGCGGTTCTGAATCATGCTGTTGAGCGTGGCAAAGTTCAGATTCCACAGCATCGCCGGTCCAAAGTATTCGGTACTCTGGAAAATCTCGAATGCGCGGATCGTGTATGCCGCTTGATCCCAGCGATCATTAAAGCGCATCCACTCGCTGCCTGTCGGCGGATCGCCAGGATAGCTATCCCATGTCGCCCAACCGAACTCCGTCACCCACATTTTCGTTGCGCCATGCCCGTTAGCGACCATCAGATCGCGGTAGGCGCGCACCGTATCCGCGAAGAAGAAATGCGGATTATCGTCCCATCCCGAACTGGGGTTCGGACAGCAAACCGCATCCGGCGCATTACCCCAACTGAATGGATGAAGCCCAACGGATACATCGCTGTAGCCGCCCAAACCCGCCGCATACATCTGGCGCAGATAATCGGTATCGTCAACCGAGCCATCGCTGTTGCTTGTCGGCGCGAGTCCCGCCGTGATGATCGGCATCGATGATGAATAGGCGCGGATTGCCGTGTAAGCGGGCGCGAACAACTGCATATAACCCGCGCCGTTGAACGGGAGCGCCCCTTGCCATTCGCGACGCAAGTTCGGCTCATTCCAAATTTCAATGGCATCGATATATTCGCCCACGATCCCGCGCGACTGATCGGGGCTGATTTCGCGCAGCATCAGCGTGAGGAAATTCGCCAACGCTTGCGGATTATCGGGGGGTCCATCCTCGTCCAGCACGGAGCGCGCCCATCCGGGCGCTTTCGCCACGCTGATTAGCACGTTCAGTCCGCGCAAATTCGCGTCCTCGATGTACTGTTCGACACGGCGGAAAAACTCCGAATCGACCCTATCCGCGCTATCAGGCTGCATCTCCCGCCATGGAATTTGCAGTTTGATCCAGCGCACGCTCAAATTGTCGGTCACACGGCGCATCGCCTCCGCCCAATCGTCGCTGGACAGGTTGACTTCGAGCTGAACGCCCATGACTTCGGCATTCAAATAGGGAAGTGGTGTGAGCGTGGTGGTGGGTGCGACGGGCGTCACCGTCGGATTCGGCGCAAGTGTTGCCGCCGGATCGACAGTCGGTGTGGGTGGCTGTGCGCCTCCTCCGACGATGGGACCTCGGACAGTCACGGTTGGCGCTTGTGCGACCGAGATTTGAGCGGAAGCCAATGGCACATTGCCGTAACGCTGCGCTCCAATGAGGGCGAACACAGCGTAGAACCCGATCAGAACTGTGAGTGTGTGAATTCGTTTCATATCGCTCATGCTACCATACGGAATTTAGACTGAACATGGGTAGAGCGACGGATTTGCTGTGCGAGTCGCGCACTCTTATTTGCGCGGATTTGTGCTACAATTTGAACGTCTGTTCCGATTGTTGACATTAAACACTTTTCTCCCGTAGAATGTGGGGGCAATCCCCCTTGAACTGAACACACAGGAAAAACCGCATGACATCGATCCGACAGGTGAACATCGGACAAGAAATGCGCGAGGCGTACCTCGACTATGCTATGAGCGTCATTGTCGCACGCGCCCTCCCCGATGCGCGTGACGGCTTGAAGCCGGTACACCGCCGCATTCTCTACGCTATGTACGATATGGGCATTCGCGCCAATTCGCCCTTTAAAAAATGCGCCCGCGTCGTCGGTGAAGTGCTGGGTAAATATCATCCACACGGCGATGTCGCGGTTTATGACTCGCTCGTGCGTTTGGCGCAAGACTTTTCGATGCGTTATCAGCTCATCGACGGGCAAGGCAATTTCGGCAGCATCGACGGCGACGGGCCCGCAGCGATGCGTTACACCGAAGCGCGCATGTCCGCGATGGGCGAAGAACTCATGGTCGATCTGCACATGAATACCGTCGATTTTGGCGATAACTTCGATGGATCGCTGCAAGAACCGCTGGTCTTGCCCGCCAGCATCCCCAATTTGCTCGTCAATGGCGCGTCGGGGATTGCGGTCGGCATGTCCACCAACATCCCGCCACACAACTTGGGCGAGGTTTGCGACGCGCTGATTCACATGCTGAAAAACTGGGAGAACTTGGACGATGTGACAACCGGCGACTTGATGCGTTTCATCAAGGGACCGGACTTCCCAACGGGCGGTTTAATCTATCATCACATCGACGACGCCGACACCGACGAAGGATCACTCGTCAGCGCGTATGCGACGGGACGCGGCAAGATTACCATGCGCGCCAAAGTCCACATTGAGGAGATGGGACGCGGCAAATCGCGCATCATTGTCAGCGAACTGCCCTATCAGACGAACAAATCGGCGCTGGTCGAGCGCATCGCCACCTTGGTGCGCGATGGCAAGCTCGAAGGGATCGCAGATTTGCGCGACGAATCTGACCGTCAGGGGATGCGGTTGGCAGTTGAGCTACAGCGCGGCGTGGACGCGGGCGGGGTGTTGGCGACGCTGTTCAAACTCACATCGATGCAAGAGACATTTAGCATCATCATGTTGGCGCTGGTCAACAATGAACCGCGCTTGCTCACGCTCAAACAGGCGCTCAAGGTCTATATCGATCATCGCCTCGATGTCACGCGACGGCGCAGCGAGTTCGAGTTGAAGCGCACCAAAGAGCGCGCGCACATCTTGGAAGGGTTGTTGAAAGCACTCAGCAATCTTGACGAGGTAATCGCCATCATCCGCCGTTCGCGCACGCCGGACAGCGCGCGTAATAATCTGATCGCCGCGCTCAAGGTCACCGAAATCCAAGCGCAAGCAATCCTCGATTTACAGTTACGTCGTCTCGCGTCGTTGGAACGGCAGAAAATTGAGCAGGAACACAAAGAAAAGCGAGAGTTGATCGCCTATCTGGAAGACCTGCTGAAAAGCCCCGCGAAGATGCGCGGCGTCGTCAACGACGAGATGAACACGATCAAAGCGGCGTACAGCGATCCGCGCCGCACGGTGATCGTGGACGGCACGGCGAAAGTCACGACCAGCGCACTCGAACTGTTGATGCCGCAAGAAAAAACGTGGACGACGCTGACTGTCGAGGGCAAAGTCGCGCGGAGTTACGAACCCGTGCCGCCAACGGTCAAAGACGACGACGCCGATCCGCCATCTTTCGTCATGGAGGCGGATACCGGACAGGTATTGTATTTGTTCACAACCGAGGGACAGTGCGCCACCATCCCGGTACAGCAGCTCCCCCAAGCGAACACCCCTGCCGAAGGGACGCCCTTCCGCGATATTTGCGGCTTCAAGAACGGCGAGATCGTCGCGGCGGCGCTGTCCCTTCCACCCAGCAGCGAGGGCTTCTTGCTCATGGCGACGCGCGGGGGCGAGGTCAAACGCTTACGATTGGAAGATTTACCCGGCATGATGGCGAATACATTCAAAGTCATGGACATCGATGAGGGCGATCAACTCGGATGGGTGCTGCACACGTCGGGCGACGACGAACTCTTGCTGGCAACTGCCAGCGCACAAGCGATCCGCTTCAAAGAAAGTGAAGTGCGGGCGACGGGTATGGGCGCAGGCGGGATGCGCGGCATCAAGTTGGGCGAAGACGGCGACCGGGTTGTCAGCGCATTCCTGATCACAGACGGCGAAGACGACAAACTGCACATCTGGACGATCACCGACGCGGGGATCGCCAAAACATCGCCGTTATCGGAGTATCCGACGCAAGGGCGCGCGGGAAGCGGCGTTCAAACGATGAAACTGAGCGCAGTGAGCAAGGGCATGGCAGCCGCCGCAGTCGGCAGGTTGGATGAGCCGATTACGATCTTGACGAGCAAGAATCGCGCCAAAACGCTCAAGCTGGGGAGCGCACCAACCGGACGCCGCGCCTTCAAAGGGGATTATGTCTTGACGGTCAAAGAGGATGAGATGGTGGCTGCGCTCATCAGCCATCAGCGGGCGCTTCAGAAGAAAGCGCCATTGTCCGAAGATGAACTCGATCCCGTTTCTGCCTAATTATTTTCAGATGCGCAGAGCGCGCTCCAACGCCGCGATCTTGGCAGTGAGCGCGCTCGACAGCGGTGTAGTCGCTGCGGCGATATGAGCGGCAACCGCGCGGCGGTACGTACCGAGCGCGCGCGGCGCGTCCCCCATCTGCTCCATCGTATCCGCCAGCGACAACAGCGCCTCGGCATAATTGTGCTGTAAGTCGTTACGGCGGCGCGTCACCCACTCGGTATTCATTGAGGTCAAGAAGTCCCCACGATACAACATTAACGCCGACTCCATCAGCACGACCGCATCTTGCCCTTCGCTAATTTCGCTCTCTTGCATCCCTTCTGTGAACAGCGCCACGTCATAGATCAAATGGATCGATGATGCGATATGATAGTAACCTGAGCCATATTTCGTTACATCGATACCCAAGACCTCGCTGATCTTGCGTTTGGTGACATGAAAGACGTTGGTCGCCTCGCGCACACTGAGATTGGGCCAAAACGTTTCAAAGATTTCGCCGCGAGTGACCATGCCACGATCAATCAAGTAGAAAAAAAGCAACCGTGGCAGCGCGCCGTCCCAATTATCGATGGGCTTTCCATTGAGTAGAACGCGCCCCAAGCCAAACGCACGCACTTCCAGCAGCGCCATCTGCTCCGAGCGAACTTTGGCATAATCCCACAGCATCAATGACGGGTTTGACGGGAGGCAAACTACCTGGTGCGACAATTCAGTTATCAGACGGCGCGGCAGGGTGCGCGTGAAGAGGACGATGCGGATTGCGGGCAGGCGCGCCATCAGCGCATGGACAAAAAGCGCAAACTCGTCTTCTAGCGCGCGGTCGCATTCATCGAGGACAATATAGCTCGTCTGATCAAGATTTCCAGCCACATTGTGTGCGGCGAGAGCAACATCGAATTGGGTTTGCAAGTGAATGGTTGTCAACAATACGCCGTCAAACCGGACGTATAGGCTATCGCTGAACAATGTCAAAAGAAGGTGTTGTGCGATTTCGTTGGGGTGAACAAGGATCAGGCGAACATCCAGGTCTAACTCATGGAGTTGTTGTGCAGCACGCACCACAGATGCTCTTAACATGCGATATTCCCTTTTTCCTCGTCGATGTATCACCTTTCCAATCAGTATAGCGGAACTAGACTATTGAGATTTACCTTTAACCATTGAGGTATTCGCTCATTCTCAACGGTCATTACGGCGGTGTGCCTCAAATACGCTGTCCACATTCTCCAAGCGCGATAAAATGCGCGTGAGCTGATTCATATTCGCCAACTCCATCGTCAATTGGAACGTGGCGATATCTTGGCGCGTATCGACCTTGACCGACGACATACTGACGTTTTCATCCGCGATCACGGTGCTGATATCGCGCAGCAAGCCTTCACGATCATAAGCGACGATCTCAATTGGGACGGCATAGCGCTGCTCCTGCGTTGCCTTACCCCATGCCGCATCGATCAACCGTTCTTTCTCGTGATCGGGCATACTCAGAACATTTGGACAATCGACACGGTGTACGGTCACGCCGCGTCCGCGCGTGATGTAGCCGATGATCGCTTCGCCAATGACAGGGTTGCAGCAGCGCGCAATATTGACCAGCGTACCATCCGACCCCATTACGCTGACACCGTTGGAAATATCAACCGAGACGGACGGGCGCGCCCGAGCGATCTTGAGGATTTGCTGTTCGGGCGTTTGAACCTCTTTGCGTTCGCGCTCCTTATCGAGAATCAACTTCGATATTTGTCCGCCGTTCACGTCACCGGTACCCACCGCCGCGAGAAAATCATCGATTTTCTCGTAATTGAACAGATGCGCAACCGCCTCGAACGGCATGGCGTCCAGCAATCCCAACCGTTTGAGTTCGCGCTCCAAGCCCTCACGCCCCGCAGCAATATTCTTGTCGCGGTTCTGCCGCCGAAACCAATGGTTGATCTTGGTACGTGCGCGGTTGGTGGTAATGTAGCCCAGATTTTCGTTGAGCCAATCGAGGCTGGGTCCACCACGATTGTTGGTGATAATTTCGACTTGATCACCCGTATGCAGATGCGAATTGAGCGGCACTTCCTTGCCATTCACGCGCGCGCGACTGCATCGATGTCCAACATCGGTGTGAACGGTATAAGCGAAGTCAATCGGAGTCGCCCCCGCTGGCAGATCGATAATCTGCCCTTTCGGCGTGTAGATGTAGACGCGCTCTTGCAGCAAATCCGTTTTCATCGTAGCGACGAAATCGGCGGGGTCTTTGGTATCCTCGCCAAATTCCATCAGCCGCCGCAAATACTTTAGCCGTTCCTCAAAGGCGCTGTCGCGCGCGCCCGATTTACTGCCCTCTTTGTAGCGCCAATGCGCCGCGATACCATATTCGGCGTGTTCGTGCATGTCCCACGTGCGAATTTGGACTTCAACCGTCTTGCCCTTAGAGTCCAAGACCGCCGTATGCAAGCTGCGATAAAAGTTATCCTTGGGCGCGGCGATATAATCGTCAAACTCACCGGGAATTGGACGCCACATATTATGGACGATGCCCAGGACGAGATAACATTGGGGAATGGTGTCCACGATGACACGCACGGCACGCACATCGAAGATTTTCTCGTAACCGACGCTCTTGCGTTCCATCTTCTTGTAAATGCTATAGATGTGCTTCGGGCGTCCGCTGATCGTCACGCTGGTGATGTCATGTTGTGCAAGTTCGTCGCGCAGTGTGGCGACCACTTGAGCGATATAAGTTTCGCGGTCAACGCGGCGTTCTTCGTCGCGGCGTTCGATATCGAAGTAGGCTTCGGCATCGAGAAAACGCAAGCTCAAATCTTCCAACTGCCATTTGAACTGCCAGACGCCGAGTCGATTCGCCAACGGCGCAAAGATATCGAGCGTCTCTTGCGCGATGAGACGCTGTTTTTCCGGCGTCATGTAGTCGAGCGTGCGCATGTTGTGCATCCGATCCGCCAGCTTGACCAAGACGACGCGCACATCGTCGTTCATGGTCAGTGCCATCTTACGGATGTATTCCATGCCCCGATCCGCGTTGCGGCTGCGCTTGTCGTTGGGCGCGGCGGGCAGATTCTTTAGCTTGGTCACGCCATCGACAATCCGCGCGACCGCCTCGCCAAACTCAGTCCGCAAATCATCAATCGTGATCGGCGTATCTTCCGCCACATCGTGCAGCAGCGCGGCGGCGATGGCTTCGGCATCAAGGCGCATCTCGACCAAGATTTGTGCCACCGACAAACAATGCGTGAAATACGGTTCGCCGGATTTTCGCACTTGTCCGGCGTGCGCTTCCTCAGCACGATGATAGGCGCGCTCAACGAGCGCGCGGCTCGCGGCGGACTGATCAGGAAGCGCATCCAACAGGTCTTGCAAACTCGATGGCGTCGTAGTGACCAATGGCGTCGTCAAACTCATCAGAGATCACAATCCTTTAACTCAATCGCTACATTTTACACCAAATTTTTAGGGTAGGGGTGGCAACGGTTATAATTTTCAAAACATCCCAATCGAGAGGGCGATCTGTGTCCACATTATTGAGCGTCGATGAAGCCACCGAACGTATTTTGGCAGATTTCATGCGGCTGCCCGCCGAGCGCGCCCTATTGATCGAGTCGCTAGGGCGTGTGCTGGCAGAAGACGTGCGCGCCGAGACTGCAATCCCGCCCTTCGCCAATTCAAGCATGGACGGCTACGCCGTGCGCGCCGCCGATATTGGGGGCGAAAATACGCTCTTGCGCGTCGTACTGGATATTCCGGCAGGATCGCCGCCAGCCACGCGAGCGCTCGACGTGGGCGAAGCCGCGCGCATCATGACGGGCGCGCCCATTCCACCGGGAGCGGACGCGGTCGTGCCAATGGAAAAGACCAGTCAGGGTTGGAACGCGGGCGAAAACGCGCCGTTAGCGGATACAGTGGTTGTCAAAGGCAGCGTGAGCGTTGGCGATTCGGTACGCGCGGCAGGCGAGGATATCAGCGCGGGCGAGATCGCGCTCACAGCGGGGACGCTGATCCGTCCGGCAGAGATGGGCATCTTGTCGGCGCTCGGTGTGGCACTCGTCCCCGTTGTGCGCCGTCCGCGCGTGGTGATTCTCAGCACGGGCGACGAACTGGCGGATGCGGGCGACGCGCTCGAACCCGGCAAAATCCGCGACGTGAACAGTTACACCCTTGTAGGATTGGTGACGACCTACGGCGGTATCCCGATTAGATTGCCCATCGCACGCGATACAGTAGAAGATGTGCGGCGACGTTTTAGCGAGGCTTTGGACGCCGAACCCGATATCGTCTTGAGTTCGGCGGGGGTGTCCGTCGGCACATTCGATGTTGTGAAGCTTGTTTTGAGCGAATTGGGCGATGTGGGCTTCTGGCGCGTCAATCTCCGTCCCGGCAAGCCGCTGGCATACGGACATTTAAAGGGCGTCCCATTCTTCGGGCTGCCGGGCAATCCCGTATCCGCGATGGTCACATTCGATGTGTTCGTGCGGCCCGCGCTGCTCAAATTGAGCGGACGACCTGACGCTTTGCCGACGGTGAACGCCGTGACAGGCGAACCGATGCAATCCGATGGACGGCGAAGCTATGTGCGTGTTATACTCAAACGTGAGGGAGATCGCCTCGTAGCCACCACGACAGGGACACAGAGTTCCGGCGCACTCATGTCGATGGTACGCGCGGATGGTTTGATGATTATCCCCGAAACCGTCACAGAGATTCCAGTCGGGACGCTGTTCCCGGTACGATTGCTACGATCACTTGAATAAATGGAGTGTTACGCTCATGTCTACGCTCACCAACCCCAACCCAACTGTCGATGCCCTCCCTACCCGCCCAGCACGCCGCCATTGGACACTGCGCCAAATCAGTCTGGTGATCGTCCTCATCGGACTGTTGATCACTGGCTATCTCAGCTATACGCGCCTCGCCAACACGTCGATTGTCTGCATGAACGGCAGCAGCGCGTGCGATATCGTCAATTCGAGTGTGTGGGCGAAGTTTATGGGTATTCCCGTCGCCTATCTTGGCTTCGGGGTGTGGGCGATATTCGCAGCGGTGCTGTTATTGGAACCACACGTCAAAGTGCTGCGCGATTATGGCTACATGATCGTCTTTGGGATTGCAGTGTTCGCATTCGCCTATCACTGCTATCTCACCACCATGTCCATCACCCGCATTCAAGTGATCTGCCAGTGGTGCATTATGGCGCATACGACGATGGGCGTAATGCTGTTGGTAGCGGGGCGACGTTTATACGTCAATCTGAACGGCACGAACGCCTAATTGGATTTTTCTAACCAAAACGGGCGCAAAGAAACACGTTCTTTGCGCCCTAGATAATCCCTGCAATCCAGATTTAGCGTCCGCGCAGTGTGCGCTCGAAAATATCCTCGTAATCCTCGTGCCGATCACGACGATCTTTACGGTCGCGCTTGCCGCGCTTCTTTTCGGTCTTGTCTTCGCGGGATGGCATTGGAATTTCGACGTTGGTCGTAGTGGTATCCATGGCACGACGCAGCGCAAATTCCATCGCTGTCGGCGCGCGATCTTCAGCTGGCACATCCTCTTGAATGCGCTGGCGCGGTTCGCTGCGTTCTCCACTGCGTTCGCTGCGTTGGCGCGGCGGGCGTTCTGACGAGCGTTCAGCACCGCGTTCAAAGCGTTCGCTCCGATCCGGACGTTCCGGTTGGCTGGCTTCTTGCAGCTTCTTGATGCTCAGATCGATGCGCTTTTGCTTCGGATTAATCTTGATGATCTGCGCTTGCACTTCATCACCGACATTCACCACATCCGACGGCTGATTAACGTAGCCTGCCGCTAGTTCCGAGACGTGGATCATACCTGCGCGTTCTGCGCCGATATCGATGAATACACCGTATTTTTCCATGCGGATAACTTTGCCCGTTACGACCTTGCCAACGGACAATTCTTCCCACGGCGTTGCAGGCGGTTGTTCTAAAGAGAGCGCAATGCGTCGGTTAGCGGGATCGAAGCGCAAAACATAGACAACATGCGACTCGCCGGCTTTCACCACGTCTTCGACGTTGCGAACATTCGGACGACCGAGTTGAGAAATGTGCAGCAGTCCATCCGTGCCGATACCGACATCGACGAACGCGCCGTACAATTCGATGCGCTTGATTTTGCCTTGCAGCGCCATGCCCACGCGCAAATCGTCCATACTGCGCGGCTTCTCAATCATGGGTGTCGGGGCGCTCGTAATCGGGGCTTCCATTTCCACGGCGGGCGCGTCGGCGCTCGTCTCCGATGGGGTCGTCTCGCTGACGGGCGCGGCTGCGCTCGTCTCAGGCGCTTCAATTTCTGTGGCGGGCGCGGCTGCGCTCGTCTCCGATGGGGTCATCTCGCTGACGGGCGCGGCTGCGCTCGTCTCAGGCACTTCAATTTCCATAGCGGGCGCGGCTGCGCTCGTCTCCGTTGGTTTGGTCTGGCTGACGGGCGCGGATGCGCTCGTCTCAGACGCGGTCGTCTCACTGACGGGCGCGGCTTCGTTCACGGGCGCAGTTGCTTCCAGTGTACGAGGTGCTTCTTCACTCATGCAGGGATTCTCCTATCCTTGTCGTGACTTCGCTTGAAAACCAAATTAGGACTCGCTCGTTGGGGTAGGGGTCAGCGTCACGCTCGGCGTGATGTCGAATGGCGCATCTTCGTCGCCCCGATAAACCGAGTATGGATTATACCCTTCCCAGTCGTGCAGGTTGCTGGTTGTTATCAGCAAATCCATGTCCTTCTGAGTCATGTATAAAACGCCAATAATTTCACTGCCCGCCGAAATCTCGCCGACAATGCCCGGAACAAAGGCATACACCACCATCGGCACAGACGGATAGATCACATTGACAATCGCTTGCGTGTCCGAAAACGGACTGCCAATCGCATAGGAGGGTTCACCATGCGCATCGATCACCTCGCCCAGTGTTACAGTGGGCGCAGTGCGCAAGAACAGGATGCTGACGGTCTCGCCATCTTCGGTGAACGCCTGACAGCACGCCGATCCACCGCGCTGCTGCCATTCGGCGGCGGCGGCGGGGCTGTTCTCATCGGTCTGTACTTGCAGATTTTCAAGGGTGGTGTCGTCCTCAAGAATGGTACGCGCGTCGCTCCACGATGTTTCACCCGGCGTAATTCCGCGCCAGCATGGTGCGGCGCAGGGATCACCTGTTGCGAGGCTGGTATCCTGAAGTAACTTGGAGTCGCGCAGTTCGGGTGCGCTACATGCGGCGGTAAGCAAAACCAAGACAAGTAGTCCGGGCAGCAGTAGACGAAATTTCATGGATAAACCAATCTCATATGGCAGGATGTTTCATTGTGCGGTTGATCGGGGCAGCCCATCACGAACACTCGACAGGCTGCCCAAATGAGAGGATTATCCCTCAGCGGGTGCCTGTGTTTGAGTTAGGGTGAGGGTATACGTGCCAATCGTGCCGCCGTACAAAGCGCCGAAGTGAGTGGCAATGATAATATAGCGTCCGGTCTGTGGCAAGGTATAGTTGGCGATCAACGAGTTCTTGTTTGTACCAGGTTCTACATCGTCATTTTCTGCCAACTGCGCGCCCGTCGAACCTGCTAAATACAACGCGGTATCCAATGTACCCGAGGTGGCATTCATCGCCACGCTCACCACATCGCCCGCCGTGCCATCGAACACATACACATCGAACTTATTATCGGGCGTGATGCTGCCGTTTGCTGCCACGCCTGGCACGATGACGCTTGCGCCCTCAATTTCCGGTGGGAAGTCCAACGTTTGCAGCCCACGAATGATGCCCGCGTCGCTGGGCGTGGCTGCGCCGTTCGCACCAATGCTAAAGCTGGTCAAAAAGCGTTCGTTAGGGAGCGGTTGCACGGTCGTGCTGAAGATTTCGCGCCCATTCAAGCCGACATACAGGGTAAACGTCGTCGGGCGCGTCTCGTTACAGGCGTTTTGATACCACACTTCGACCTCATACGATCCCAAACGCGGCTGAATCGTCTGCGGGTAGTAGATGTACGAAAATGCGGTTTCGTCCACCGGCGCGCGGCAGTTCACGTTGCCATCCGCGCCGAGAATGCCGCCACTGCGACTCTGCGGGCTGTCGTCATAGACGGCTTCGCCCGCCGCATCGCGGAGGAGCAGTTGCAGATCGGCGGCGGTGTTCCACAGCAGACGCACTTCCAACGATCCGCGCGGGAGCGACAAGAATGCGGGTGGCAAGCCCGCCGTCTGGCTAAAGAGCGTCAACGTGAAGTTGCCTTCCGTGCCACCAATCGCCTTGGCGTAGCGCGTCGCAACAATCGTATATGTCCCTTCGGAAGGAAGCAGCGCCGACGCAATGGCGGAATTGGTGATGCCCTGCGCCGAGTCATCGTTGACGCTGACAATCGCACCGCCTGGATCGAGCAGCGCCAAGAAGGTATCGAGGCTGCCGCCGGAAATCGCGTCCATATTGATCGAGACGATATCGCTGGCGTTCGCCGCGAAGCTGTACGCTTGATACGGCTGATCGTTGGTGATCGTACCGTTGATCGTCGTTCCAAGTTCGATACTGCCAGCACTCGCCAAGATTTCAGCGGCGGGCGCGGGCAAAATCTGATCGTCCACGACGCCCACCAGACCCGTCGCAGCCACCGTGCTGTCCGTCTCGATGTCGAAACTGCTGACGTAAGTCTGTCCAGGCAAGAGCGTTCCCGTCACAGGCGGGAGAACCGTCCCGTTGACGTTCAAATTAATCGTGAAGGACTGCGGCGCAGCACCCGCGCACGCCTCTTGGAAGTAAACCAAGACTTCGTAACTGCCGGAGGGAACCGCGCCGGGCAACCATGCCGCTGTCTCCGTCGGATTGTTCGCCGTTGTGACATCACAGCCTTGATTGACGTTCGCGCCGAGCGATCCGCCGCTGGCAACCGTCGGCGTGAGCCAATATAACGACCCGCCAACCGGATCGCGCACTTCCAAATCCAAATCATTGGTCGTATTCCACGTCAAGGAAATCGTGATCCCCAACGAGTCCACCAACTGCGCCGCTTCCAAGACGGCACCGAGTGTAACTTCAGGCGCGGGCGTTACCGCTGCTGCCGTCGGAATGACGGGAGCGGTCGTCGCGGTCAATGAGGTTAACGCGGCGTCCAACGTCGGTGTCACCGTTGCGGCAGGTGCAACCTGCGTAACCGTTCCTGACGCTGTTGCAAGCAGAATGGTGAAATCGACCGCGCCAATCGAGCCAATGCCGCCCGCCTTGAATACAGTCACATAGTAGACACCGGGCGATGGGAGCGTCGCGGTCAGCGTGACATCACCCGTCACGTCTGTATCGACGATTTGCCCAACTGCACCGCCTGCCGCGTCGGTCAGCACCAATGCCAGCGGAACGCCAAGCGTGTTGCTCGCCGTCAAAGTGATGACTTCGCCGCTGCCACCGATGAGTGTGTAAATTTGCACGATGTTGGCGCTGTTGTCCAGTGTCCCGGTCAATGGGGTATCGGGCGTAAGATTCCGCGACGACTGCGCGCGGAGAATGCCCCCTGCGCCCATCAGCAGCAGCGCGATAATGAAAAGCGGCAACCGCCGCTGGATATTGCTTCGCATGGAGAAAACGCCTCCTCGGTCGTCGAACGTGCCAGTAAGCGCAGCGCGACGGCATCCCGCCGACACTTTGCGCTGCAAGTGTAACCAATCGCGCCAACGCGCGCTATCCACAAAACGGGCGATTGGACTACGGTCGTGGCTCAAGGTGTGGGCGTCGAGTCTTGCAGAGAAAGTTCAATAAAGGTGGTCGTGCCTTCGATGACGGTCACGCGCTGGATAAGGCGGTCGCCGCCGACGTTGGCGATCACGTCATAGCGCCCGATAGGAATATCCGCCGCGACGAAATTTTCATCCCAGTTGGGATCAGCGTTCACATCGACGCCGGTATCGCGGTAGATGTAAGTCGAGGTCGTATCGATGACCAGTCCGCGCGCCACTTCGCGGATCGTCACGTCCACATCCATGACCAAATCGCCGTTGATATCGGTCACGCGCCCCGCGATGATGCCGGTTCCAACATACGGAACCATCCACAGGATCGGATTGAACGTGTTGCCATAGCTTGGCACATCACCGCTGGCAAGCGTGCTGCGGTCGCCCATGCGCACTTCAAAATGCACATGCGGACCCGTGACGCGCCCGGTATTGCCCACCAAGCCAATCGCATCGCCCGCGCGCACCGTCTGATTCGGCACGACCAAGACGGCGGATAAGTGCGCGTACAGCGTAAACAACGGACGCCCATCAAAGCCGAAATCGTGCCGAATCACGACCACATTCCCATAGCTGTACGTGTCTTGGAACGAGCCGCCTTGCGTGCGCAGCCCATCCGCTGACCACACAACGATACCCGAACCAGCGGCACGCACAGTCTCGCCAATCGGGTTGGGCATGTCGATACCCGCATGAATGCGCCACAAATCATCGGGACCATCCGAGCCATACGGATAGTAGAACAAGCCCGCGTTATTGGCGTTGGAATCGACCGGGCGCACGAACCAGTAATGGTCGCGCCCTAGTACATCGCGCGAGAGCGGCGGGATCAACGGCGGCGGATTCCATTCTGATGGTGGCTGCGTGACGTACTGCTGCGTCACGGGTTGCGCCGTCGCCAGTGGGACGGCGTTCAACGTCGGGGAACTTGGCGGCTGCGTTGGTGTTGCCCCTGCGCTGAACGCCACGGCTGTTTCCGCTTGTGGAACCGCCGCCGCCGCGAACGGTGTGAATCCCGCGCCGTCAAATGCCAACGTCGGCGGCGCGAAGCCCATCGTCGGGATAGCGACGGTCGGGAGCGGCGTGCTGTCGCTGCCGAAGCCCGCGTCGAGGATGCTCTCCCACGAATTTTCTTCGAGCGTTGACTCGGCAACTGTCGGCACGATAACGCGCAACGTGGGTGCGGGGCTGGCGTTGGTGTAGACGAACACACCGAAGCCGCCAAGCGCCAATATGACCAAAATTAAGGCAGAGAAGCCGCCGCCGCTTGCTGTTCGCCGCTGCATCGTTTAACCTCCCGCCGGAATATCGGTCGGCAGGACGGGTGGTGGCGTCGCTGTGGGCGCGAAACCACCCAGCTGCGCTTCGGTATACAGCTCGCGCATCGCCTGATACCAAGTCAGCCCGTCGGGGCGCGTGAACAGCCAATAGTTGATGCTGTTGGCATTCGCGCGCCAATCGCTACCAGCAGGATAGCGTCCCCAATCGTAATCGTGCGCCAACTGCGTGAAGTCGATGTAGTAGCCTTCAGGGAACTGGCGTTTGAGCCGCCCACCCTGATTATATGCCTCGATATCGCCCTCCGTCCGACTGGCGAAATCCCACGGCATATGCCGCAGCGGTTCGCCAAACTGCCCGGATTGTGAGTCGCCCGCTGTGCGCACGTACACGCGCCAAACGATATCGACGCCCACATCCTCGCGCACAACCTCAATGGACGGCGGAAAGCTGATGATCGCGCTTCGGGTTACGCTGAAGCCGCGCCCCGTCATGAGCCAATTACGGCGTTCTTCGCCCGGTTGTGGCGGACGGTCGATACTCCAGAAAGCATCATCCAAGCGCCCCAAGAAATCCCAACCGGCGTATTCCAGCGTTGCTTCGCGCAAGGCGTTAAACGAGTCGTTTACGCGGTCACTCAACAGCGGATCATCGACCTGTACGCCCTCGATGGGGCTGAGGCGCACAGGCGGATCGGCGGCGAGTTCCTCGACCTGTTCGATCACCAGCGGCTGTGTGATCGCGGCGGGCAGTCCACCACCGTTGACCAGTGCAGCGGGCAGCGGCGCGCCTGTCCAGACAGGATTAGACGACCCCAACGGCGCGGGAATGATGCTTGTAACCACCCCACCACCGCCAATCGGATTGGCAATTAACTGGGTGCCATCCACCGAATCGACAGCGAACACGACGCTCGCGCCGTCAGGCGACCATGCGGGCGTGCGTCCGCGCCCAACGACCGTCGCGCCAGTGTTCGGATCGCGCGATGGCTTGATGAATACCTTCTCCAGCCCCTCATCGAGCGCGCTGAACGCAATCACATCGCCGTCAGGACTCCAAGACGGATGATCTTCTTGGCGCGTCGGTGTGTTCGTGAGGTTCGTGACGGTTTGATCGTCAAGCGAAAAAATGTAAATATCCTGATTGCCGTCACGCCATGATACGAACGCAATGCGCCGTCCCTCTGGCGACCACGCGGGCGAGAAATCAGGCGCGGGCGCATTGCCGGGCAGCCGGATGGTTTCGCTGCCGTCGACGCGCATCAGGTATATGTCGAGGTTGTTGCCCTGATAGCTCTCATACACGAGCCATTCACCGTCGTTGCTCCACCCCGGATTACCTTGATACGACAAATCGTAGGTCATACGCTGCGTCGTACCGTTCACCACGTCATAAATGTAGACTTCCCAGTTGCCATCTTGCCGCGAGGCATACGCCAGCCGCCGTCCATCCGGCGACCATGCTGGATCGCGGTCATCCTCAGGGCTGTTGGTCAAGCGTAAAGCGCGCGTGCCACCAATCGGAATCGCCCAAATATCGGTCTGCGCCGACTCGCGCGCGACATAGGCGAGGCTGCCGCGCACTTCGAGTACAGAGGGCAGCGGCGTCGTGGTTGGGACGGTCGTGCTGAGGACGCTTGGTACGCTGGTCACAGGCTGCGGTGTATCTGCGAACAATCCGGCGACGCTGCCCACATCAAGCGGGAGCGATGCGCTGTTGGTCGTGCGCGCGGGATTGGTCGCCCACAGCACGACCAACACCAGCGATGACAACAGCAGCACGGTCAAGAAACTGAGCGTGCGATTCTGCGTTCGCAGCGGGTCTTCTGCCAATACAACATCAAGTTCTGCCCGTGCCGCCCGCCGCGCCATCGCATTCGATCCGCTGCGACGCACGCTGATGGCAGTCTGTCCCGTCGCGCGCAAGAAAATGTTGAAGAAAAAAACGAGGATCGAAGCGAGGACAAATAGGATTGGACGCAGCACCATCCACAGCACGCGCGCCAATGCTATAAGCACGAATGTGATTTGTCGCCAGACGATCCCCAGACCATCGAGCGTGGTATCAACCAGCGCGAGACTGCCCTTGAGGGCGATCAAGCCGAATTTGTCAGTGAGACGGTAAGCACGTACCAGCATATATTGACCTCTTTCCCGTTCGATGATAGGATGTGCGCGCAAAAATGTCAACTTTGGCGCGTTGCGCGCGCTGCAGTTTGACCTGCCTTGCACATCTGCCCGAATGGGCATTCAATCAACCACCCTCCGATTGATATAAATTCTGAGTTCTCGCTATAATAAACGAAAGACCATTCTGTTCAGTGTATTTCGTGGAGCGAGGCATGTCCCGCATATCAATCCTTCTACTCCTTATCGTCTGTCTATTGACGTTCCCCGCCGTCGCACAAGATCAAGTTGTCCATACCGTCGCAGCGGGTGACAACCTGTTTCGCATCGCGCAGCAGTACAACGTAAGCGTCAGCGCCATCGCCGAAGCCAACAATATCGCCAATACGTGGCAAATCGCCGCCGGGCAGCGCCTCATCATTCCACCGCGCGCTTCGAGCGCCGCCAGCGCGTCCGCGAACGCCGATGGCAGTCCCGCCCTTGCTCCGACGATAGCGCCCACGCCTGCTACGCTTGCGCCAGAGCCACGCTACCATGTCATTCAGTATGGAGACAGTCTTGGCACGATTGCGACGCGCTACAACATGACGCTGCGCCAAGTGATGGATTTGAACGGCATCACCAATCCCAACTTGATTTATGCCGGACAGCGCCTGATCGTCACGCCAGACGCCGCGAGCGCGGCTGCTGCCACGACCACCAGCGATCTACCCGTCAGCATTGTCGCCAGCGGCACGACGCATACCGTCCAAAGCGGCGAACGCCTCTCTCAAATCGCACAGTTATATGGCGTCAGTTGGCTGGCAATTGCGGAACTCAACAATATCAGCGATCCCAACCTGATCGAAGCTGGACAAGAACTGGCGATCCCAACCTCGACCAACAGCGCCGTCGCGCCGCTGCTCACCATTCCGAATGCGCCCGCCGCGACGCTGACGACGGGACGCGAAATCATCGTCGATCTCAGCGATTTTCGCACGTATGCCTACGAAGATGGGCGGTTGGTGCGCAGCGTCTTGGTCTCGACCGGACGCGAAGGGACGCCAACCGTGCAGGGATCGTACACGATTCAGCGCAAATATCAGGCGCAAACCATGTCGGGTCCCGGCTACTATCTACCCGATGTGCCGTATGTCATGTATTTCTATGCGGGCTACGCGCTGCACGGCACCTACTGGCACGACACATGGGGCGCGCGCATGAGTCATGGTTGCGTCAATTTGCCAACGCCCGAAGCGGAATGGTTGTACAATTTCGCAGAAATCGGAACGCCTGTCACCGTACAGATTTAAGCAGGCGCGTGCCGTTCGCACACCTATGATTGACAAATCGAACGTTGAGGGGCGTGCCGCTGGCACGCCCCCCTAGTCTTATGCCGTTTGACCACCCAAGCCAAGTTCACCCGCGTGATCTTGCATTGCCTTCAATACCAGCGGCACATGAAACGCCCATAGATCGACATCAAGCGATGCTGCGCCCTGCTCAATATCTTCGCGCTTGACGCCGGCTGCAAACGTCTTGTCTTTCCATTTTTTCTTAATCGATGAAACTTCAACATCTTGAATATTCTTCGATGGGCGAACGAGCGTCACTGCCGTGATCAGTCCAGTGAGTTCATCGACCGCGTACAGCGCCTTATCGCGCACTGTCGTGCGATCATCCGCCGCAAGGGGTCCATGGCTCAAAATCGTGCGGATATCTTCTTCGCCCAAGCCGCGTTCCCTCAAGATCGGCGCGCCGTCGATGGGATGCTGTTCGAGCGTCGGGTGAATTTCCCAATCGAAGTCGTGCAGCAAGCCCACCAAACCCCACGAGTCGACGTCTTCGCCGTAGTGGAGAGCATACGCGCGCATGGCAAACTCGACGGAGAGCATATGCTTGCGCAAGCTGTCCGACTTCACGAATTCACAGACGATATCCCACGCTTGATCGCGTTCCATCATGTTCAATTCTTTCTAGCGTCCGCCAAATACATTCACGCTGATTGTCAGCGGATCGCCGATAAGCAGTTGTCCCGGCGTGCGCAGTTCCCAGAATCCGGACGAGACGCCGTTGTTTGACGGGGCGCGCCCTTCTAAAGTGATGGTTGTTTCTTCACCGACATTGACGCGATCCCGCACGAAGATGCGCGGTTCAGCGTCGAAATTCTCACCGCCGCCCGTAACGAAAGTTAGCGCCGTGTTTCGTTCCCAAGCGCACGTCCCTGTATTACGCACGACGATATCCATGCTAAACCCTGTATCCGCCTGCTGAAAAAATTCATTCTCCGGGTCTTGCGAGACGATTACATAGTCGAAATCACACGCGGCAATCGTCGCCGTTTGAATTTCTTGGAGCAGCGTCGCCTGAATCAACGTTTGCGTCACATCGGGCGATGCGGTCGGTGTAATCGAAGGTGTCGGCGTGATCGAAGGTGTCCACGTCGGCGTCGGTGTTGGGGTGATCGTCGGACTGGGCGTCCGCGTGAACGTCAACGACGGCGTGAGCGATTGCGTCCAAGTCGCCGTTGGTGTCGGCGTTGGTTGCGGTGTATCCGTATTGGTGGGCGTCGCGGTCGCTGTGGCTGTAGCACTCGCTGTGGCTGTCAGTGTCGGTGTGATTGTCGGCGTTTGCGACGGTGTGAGCGTGATTGTCGGACTTGGCGTTGGCGTAATCGTTGCCGTTGGTGTTTCAGTGTTGGTCGGTGTGATCGTTGCCGTTGGCGTTGAGGTATCCGTATTAGTCGGCGTGATCGTTGGCGTCGCGCTGGCGGTGAGGGTGAATGTGGGCGTGATCGTTGGCGTATCCGTGTTGGTTGGTGTCGCCGTGGACGTGAGCGTAAACGTAGCAGTAAAGGGGGATGTCGCCGTCGCTGTTGGCGTCGGACTGATAAATAACGCGATCAGGCGGTCGCCGCCCCCACCAACCGTCAGTGCATAGCCGCCTGCACCGATGAAGCCGATGATCAATAACAGCGCCAGCCAATTCGGAATCCGGCGGCGCTGCGCGCCATACACAAGGGTTCGATCTGAGGGTGCATCCCCAACAGCGCGAATCCGCTGGCTCTCTTGCGTCTTGGGGCGCAGTCCAGTCGATGAAACGGGCGTCAAATCCAGCGTGCTGTCGTCTGGCGCACGACGCGGCGCAGCCAAGAGTGGCAAGAGCGGCGTCGTCTCACGAACATCCACAAACGGGTGTTCGCCGCGCTCAATCGCTTCGATTGCCGCGATCAGCTCGTTGGCATTCTGATAGCGATCTTCGGGGCGTTTCGCCATCAGTTTGGTCATAATCTGTTCGACATCAAGCGGAACGTCGGGGTTGAGCATCCGCGCCGAGGGAATCGGGTCGTTCAGGTGGCGCAGGATGATCGCCAGTGGCGTATCCGCCTCATAGGGCAGATGTCCCGTAACCAGATGGAACAAGATGACGCCAAGCGAATACAAATCGGAGCGTTCGTCGCCCGCTTCGCCCAAACCTTGTTCCGGTGCCATATAGGCGGGCGTGCCAACCATGCCGCCGCTGGCAGTGAACTGGATGCCCGTGACGATCTTGGCGATGCCAAAGTCCGTCAAGACGACACGGTTATCACGGTCGATCATCAGGTTTGCGGGTTTCACATCCCGATGGATCATCCCCTGACTGTGGGCATAGGCGAGCGCGCCCGCCGCCTGTCGCGTGATGCGCAGCGAGTCTGCCATCGACATGGGCTGACCCACATCATGCAGCTTGCCCATGACATCTTTGAGCGTCTCGCCTTCGATCAACTCCATCACCATGAAATAACTCTCGGTGTCGGGGTCGTTCTCAAAGTCGTAGACCTGCACAATATTGGGGTGCTTTAGGCGCGCAATATTACGCGCCTCTTTCTCGAAGCGCGTCTTGAATTCTGGATCGTCTGCCAAGAAGGCGTGCAGCAGCTTAATCGCAACATAGCGATCTAAGCTGCTGTGGTAGGCGCGATAAACTTCCGCCATCCCGCCGCGCCCCAACCGCTCGATGACCTCGTATTTGCCTAGTTTGCGCGTGGACACGCTCGCGCCCCTGTCCGACGACGGATCAACCCGCCGCCGCGATGCCTTGAATGCCGCCTTCGGTCATGGTGCGGGCGTCGAGCGCCTGATCGACTTCAGCGGCAGTCATATACCCCAATTCGACGACGATTTCTCTGATGCTGCGGTTTTCTGCCAGCGATTTCTTGGCGACTTCCGCACCCTTCTGATAGCCGATGATCGGGTTGAGCGCCGTCACCAAAATGGGATTCTTTGCCAACCAACCCTCCGCACGTTCACGGTTAGCAACCAGCCCCACAATACATTTTTCGGTGAAGGCATTGACCGCGCCCGTCATGACGATCATCATTTCGTTCAGATTGTGCGCGATGATCGGCATCATGACATTGAGTTCAAGCTGTCCCGCTTGCGCCGCCAACAGCACTGTTGTATCGCTCCCGATCACATGGAACATCGCCATGTTTAGCATCTCCGCCATGACCGGATTGACCTTGCCCGGCATGATTGACGAACCCGGCTGCACAGGCGGACACGTAATTTCTGCCAGTCCGGTCGTGGGCCCGCTGGAAAGCAGACGAATATCGTTGGCGATGCGCGACAGTTCTTGGGCGACGGTACGGAGCGCGCCAGAGAAAAACACTGCGTCACCGTGCGACTGCATCGACTCGAACAAATCGTCCGACTCGTGCAGCGCGAAGCCGCCGAGTGCGCTCAATTTTTGGATTATGCGCTTGTGATATTCGGGATGCGCGTTCAAGCCCGTCCCCGTCGCTGTGCCGCCAATACCGAGCCGTCGCAGTTGATCCGCCGCCATGTTGATCTTGTCGATACCGCGCCGCACCGCTTTGGCATACGCCCCGAACTCTTGTCCCAAGCGCACCGGAACCGCATCTTGCAAGTGCGTGCGCCCACTCTTGACGACATCGTTCCACTCAACCGCTTTCGCCTCGAGCGCGTCCGCCAGTCCTGTCAGCGCCGCGATCAAGCCGCTGAGCTTCCACAGGACGCCCAAGCGGATTGCGGATGGGATGGTGTCGTTGGTACTCTGCGCCATATTGACATGATCATTGGCGTTGATAGGCTTTTTCGCATCGGTCAATTTGTAACCGAGCAGTTCGTTAGCGCGCGTGGCGATCACCTCGTTGGTGTTCATGTTGTGGCTCGTCCCCGCGCCCGCTTGGAACGGATCAACCACGAACTGCTCTTGCCACTGCCCCGCCAAGACTTCATCGGCTGCCCGCATGATGGCGTCCGCCATGTCGGCGGGCAGCAGCCCCAAATCTTTGTGAACTTCGGCGGCTGCGCGTTTGATCAGCGCCATCGACCACACGAACGCTGGATATGGCTTCAGCCCACTCACGGGAAAATTATTGACCGCGCGCTGCGTTTGTGCGCCGTAATATGCGCCCGCCGGGACTTGTATCTCGCCGAGCGAATCTTTTTCAGTCCGAAAGTCCGCCATGTGTCTCTATACTCCGCGTGTTGCAACAAAAAGACGCTATGATTGTAGCGCCTTTTTCGTCGCTGCGAAATTGCGCGCTTGCCACCGCAAGCACCCTCACGGGAGAAACGCGCAATTTGTTACGACACTTTAATTTGAATTGGGTTAAACGGGACAGAACGCGCCTATGCCCTATCAGACGACGGGCGAGCTAACGCGCGGTGTACAGCGCCCCAACTTCATCCCAGTTGATGACGTTCCACACGGCATCCAGATAATCCGGGCGGCGGTTCTGATACTTCAGATAGTAGGCGTGTTCCCACACATCGATGCCCAAGACCGCTTTCTTTCCATCCATCAGCGGATTGTCCTGATTCGGCGTGCTTTCGATGCTCAACGCGCCATCCGCGCCAACGACCAACCACACCCAACCCGAACCGAAGCGACCGATACCTGCCGCCTTGAACGCCGCTTTGAATTCATCGAAGCTGTTCCATTTGGCGTGGATGGCATCACCGAGCGCGTCCGTCGGGACGTTCGATCCGCCCGGGGTCATCAGCTTCCAGAAGAACGTATGATTCCAATGTCCGCCGCCGTTGTTGCGCACCGCGTTGCGCACGCTTTCAGGCAGGCTGCTGATCGACGTGATCAGTTCTTCAATCGACTTGCTCTGCAAATCGGCGTGCGCTTCGAGTGCCTTGTTCAGATTGGTGACGTAAGCAGCGTGATGCTTGCCGTGATGAATGTTCATCGTCTGTTCGTCGATGTGTGGTTCTAACGCAGTGGCAGCATACGGTAGCGGGGAGAGTTCAAAAGCCATGTTCGTTTCTCCTTGAGAGTGACACATATTTAAAAGCCTAATGAACATTGTAACACGCCGAGGCGCTATAATCATGACATTCACGTTAAAACTGTTCGGACGTACAGGAATTCAATCAACCCCCATGAGCCAATCCAGCGCCGCAGCGCCCACGACCAAGACGCCGACGCAAGTCTATCTCGTCCTCACCATCGGCGTGATCGCCGCATCGTGCGCCGCGATCTTCATCCGCTTCGCACAAGCCGACGGGATGCCGTCGCCCGTAATCGCGGCGGGACGGTTGGCACTGTCGGCGCTGCTGCTCACGCCATTCGCGCTGGCGCGCCACCGCAGCGATCTGGAGCAGCTAGAGCGGCGCGATCTGCTGTTGGCAGCGGGGGCGGGCTTCTTTCTGGCGGTTCACTTCGCGGCGTGGATATCGTCGCTGGAATACACGAGCGTGCTGATCAGCGTCGTGCTGGTCAGCACCAGTCCGCTGTGGGTGGCGCTGTTGGAGTTCATATTTTTGCGCGCACGCTTCGAGCGGTTGATGATCATCGGCTTGGGAATCGCGTTGATCGGTGGTTTCGTGATCGGCGCGGCGGGTGATCCAAGCGCAGATGTGGGGCAAATGCCTGTATTGGGCGGCGGACTGGCATTACTCGGTGCAATTGCAATCGCAATTTATCTCGTGATTGGGCGCAATCTACGCGCGAAGCTGCCTCTGCTCCCCTACATCTGGCTTGTGTATGGATTTGCGGCGCTGTTCCTGATCGCGCTGGTGATCATCGGCGGACAGTCGATAACGGGCTATGCGCCGACCACCTACGTTTGGGTACTCGTCCTCGCGCTGGTGCCGCAGTTGATCGGGCATACGTCGTTCAACTACGCGCTGCGATACTTACCCGCGACATTGATTAGCATCGCGGGACAAATGGAGCCGCTTGCCAGCGCGCTCTTGGCGTTCGTCGTGTTCCAAGAACTGCCCGCGCCGCTGCAAATCGCGGGGAGCGCCGCCGTATTGGTGGGCGTGATCATGGCGACGCTCGGACAGGCGAAGAAAGCCTAATCTTGATCGCGCGGATCGATGAAACGAAGTACCACCTTGTCGTCGATGTGGAGACTGAAATCGGTCATTTCAGCGTTGTCGATTGGATCGATCAGTTTGACGTCCATATTGGCTAAAAGGTCATAGCAGCGTTGAAAGTGAGCGTGTCCCTCACTCGTATCAGGGTGTTCGATGCCTCGTGAAAGATCGGCTCGATTTCTGCGAAGGCGAGGTCACGCTCGAAATCACAGCCAAGCCAGAACATCTCGACCGGAGCGCAGTTCTTCAGCACCGCCAGCCGTTGCGAGCCGCGCATGAGTTAAAGCACACGCGGCAGCGGGCGAATCTTAAATGTCATCCCCCCACCTCAAACCCCATAAACGATGTTGATCCGGGCCACACCTCGAACGTCGGAATGTCCTCTGGCATCATCACTGGCTGTAACAAGGCTTGCAGTTCGCCATCGCGCGCCAATTCTTGCAGCGTATATTCCACGAGCAAGCGGAAATCGAGATCGTTGCGTGGGACTGCCAGCCCGACGAAGTTGCGGCTGAACCAAATCCCCGATCCATCCGAGCGCGAGAGCAGCCGCAGATCGTCCGGCGCGGCTTGAACGTGTGGAATCAAGCGCAAGCTGTCGCCCAAGACGACATCAGCGTTATTTTCTGCCAGCATCACGAACGCCGCGTCTTGTTCACGGTCGATCAGGTAAAAATCATCGATAATCGCGTTCTCGCGTGCCGCCTCGCGCACGACAATTTCGCGCGCAAACTGCTGATCTTGGAAGATGCCGATGAATTCACCGCGCAAGTCACCAAATCCGGCGACGGCGCTGTTTTTGCGCAGCAGCAGCCGCAAGCCGTGAATCAGGTACGCGCTGGTGAAATCGACCTGCGCGGAATAATTCCAATCGGGCGCAACGCCAAGCGCCAAATCCGCCGCGCCCGATGCGATCAAATCGAGCGGATTGCCGTCCGTCGGTACGATTTGAACCGTCGTGTTCCAGCGGCGCGCCAACGCATTGATCAGCCCACGATTCAGCGCGTCCGCGCGTCGCAAGCTCTCTGGTGCATCGCCCGCCAGTTCGCGCACACCTGCCACGCGCACAACGCGATCCGTTTGCAACCGTGCAATCGCATAGCTGGCGGGATACGGCACATCCGTTGGCATCGCATCAGCGCGCGGCGCGTCACCGACGTTGCCCCATACCTCGAAGGTGGCGGACGGATAATCCGCGCCGTTGAAATGATCGCCGTGAATCTCGTCCAAGCGTCCGGTTTGGAACAAATATTGCAGCGTCCGGTCGATCAAATTGCGAAAATTGATATCCTGACGGCGCACGCCAATCGCAAAGGGTTCGGGCGCAACTGGATCATCGACAATCCGGTAATTTTCCGGCGCATCAGCAATCGCGCGCTCCAAGCGAGCGCGATTTTCAACCACGCCATCGATCTCGCTGGCATTGAGCGCGGCAATCGCCGTATCCAACAGCGGATAGCGGCTGATGGTGAAGCTGTAACCCACACGTGCCGCCCAATCGGTCACGGCTGCCTCGCCCGACGATCCCATCACCGCGCCGATTTTGCGATCCGCCATGTGCGCCAACTCCGTCGCGCCATCGCCGTTGCGCACAAGGATCGCTTGATACGACGGATAATACGTCTGGCTGAACTCGATGCGCGCGTCCAATTCACGCCGATGCACCAGCGCCGCCGCCAACATATCAACCGCGCCGCTGGTGAGCATGTCGATGGCGGTCTGGCGCGTGACCTGTACAAATTCGACGCCTGTATCGCCCAAGCCCCACGTCGTCGCCATGCTCCGCGCCAAATCGGCATCGAAGCCGAATACCTCACCACGCGGATTCAGTTCCCCGAACGGCGACTCGTTGTAAAGGATGCCGACTCGCACTTTGCCGTCGCGCAAGATGCGTGCAATCGTCGATTCGGACAGCAGCGCATCGCCATCCATCGGCGGCGGAACCGGGACAAGCGTCGGCGGAATGAGCGTCGGCGCGGTCTGTGCAATCGGCGCGCTCCGTTCTGCGCTCACAAAGCTCATCATCAGGAAAGCCGAGGCAATCATCACGATTGCCCCCGCGAATTTGAGTATTTTCATCGGTACAATCCGTGCTGCTCGATATACGATAACACCGCGTCTGGCACGAGATAACGCACACTTTTCCCCGCGCGCAGCCGCGCCGCGATCTCGGTGGACGAAAAGCCGAGCATAGGCGAGTCGATCAGGATGACGCGATCTTTCAAGCCCGGCAGCGTCGCCTCGTGCATGTCCGCCGCGATGGTCACGTCAGGACGCCCCATCACGACGAACGTACACAGTTCCAACAGTTCCGCCGGACGACTCCAGCGCGGCAGATCACGCAGCGAGTCGCCACCCATGACGAAGTAAAATTCGGCGTCCGCGTGCGCCGCGCGCAAAAGACGCAGCGTTTCGACAGTGAAATGCGGGCCCGGTCGGTCGATGTCGATGCGCGAAATCGTGAATGCGGATCGATCCTGGATCGCCGCTTCCAGCATGACCAAGCGATGTTCAATCGCCGTGCGCGTGTCGTCCTTGTGCGGGGGATCGGCGGCGGGCAAAAACCAGACCGCATCCAATTTCAGTGCATCAAGCGCAAACTCCGCCAGGACGAGATGCACGATATGCGGCGGATCGAACGTCCCGCCGACCAACCCGATTCGACGCATCGGCTAATCCGACCACTCCAACTCGTGTTCCCCGATATAGACGGTATCGCCCTCTTCGACGCCCGCTTCGCGCAGCGCCTCCGTAATGCCGAGCGTGTCCAACATACGCTGGAAGCGCAAGATCGCCTCGTCATAGTCCCAATACGTGCGGGCGGCGGCGCGTTCGATCCGTGTACCAACGACGCGAAATTCGCCCTCCCCGATGTGCTGGATCGTGAACGGAATGTCGTCCGATTCGGGCGGCAGTTCGTAAAGCGGCATCGTCTCAGGATGCAGTTCCTCGTCAGGGAGCGCGGCGTACTCGCGGAACACGCGCCCGATCAGCGCATCGACGCCCTGATGGGTCGCGCCTGATATCGCCAGCGGATGCTCAACGCCGCGCGCGCGCAAATCGGCTTCAATCTGCGCCCACTTCGCTTGTACATCCGGCAAATCCATCTTGTTCAAGACGACGATTTGCGGTTTTTTGCCCATTTTGTCGTCATACAGCGCCAGTTCGACGTTGATCTGATTAAAATCGGCAACCGGATCGTCACTCTCGCCATTGAGTAGATGCACCAGCAAGCGCGTTCGCTGAACGTGGCGCAAGAACGAGTGTCCCAAACCGATGCCCATGTGCGCACCTTCGATCAAGCCCGGAATGTCCGCAAACACCAGATCGCTGCCATCGAACCAGACGACGCCCAAGTTCGGTTCCAACGTCGTGAACGGATAATCCGCGATCTTGGGACGCGCGTTGCTGATCACGGACAGCAGCGTCGATTTGCCCGCGTTCGGCACGCCGACGATGCCCACATCGGCGATTAACTTGAGTTCGAGAATGATCCATTTCTCGATGCCCGATTCGCCCTTTTCCGCGACGCGCGGCGCTTGATTGTTGGAATTGGAGAAATGCGCGTTGCCGCGCCCGCCCTGCCCACCCTTCGCTACAATGACGAACTCATCGCGCTTGACCAAATCTGCGATCAGCTCGTTCGTCTCGGCATCGCGCACGACCGTTCCCGGCGGCACATCGATATACAGATGTGAGGCGCTCGAACCTGTCTTGGTCGAACTGCCGCCGCGATTACCGTGCATCGCTTTGAAGTGAACCTTCTTGGAGAAAACCGACAGCGTATTCATCCGATGATTGACGCGCACGACAATATTGCCGCCGCGTCCGCCGTCGCCGCCCGCAGGCCCGCCATGTGGGATGTATTTTTCGCGGCGAAAAGCAATTACGCCGTCGCCACCGTCACCACTGCGGATATAGATTTTTACTTGATCGATCATGCAGCTACACGCACTCTACTTCTGATATTTGATCGGGCTGACCGGCGCGATACCATGCAATCGTTCGCCTCGCTCCCTCGCGGAAGTCAGTCGGGACGAAGCCCAGTTCGCGCCGTGCCTTGTCATTCGACACGCGCCAATCATTATACACGTAGGATTTCAAACTAATGGGGTAAAATGGTTCCCGTTGCGTTAACGTTGCCAGCGCGGTTAGTGCGCGCGCTGTCGCCACGCCAAGCCATCCGGGAATCGCCAAGCGTGGAAACCACAATCGCGCCTCGTCGCACACAATGTCAAACACCTCTTTATGTGTCAAACAGGTGCCGCAAAGGTTGTAGATTTCGCCCGCGCGCCCGCGTTCCAACGCCAAGATCATGCCCTGCGCCACATCACGAATATACGCTGGAAACGTAATATAGCGCCCGCCGTTCACCTGCATGATAATCCCACGCATCGGATCGCGGAAAAATAGCCGATTGAAGGCATAATGTCCCAATTCGCCGTAATACGCGCCCGGACGCATGATCACCGCGCGCACCCGCCCCTCATCATCCGCCTGCCGCACGACCAGCTCTGCCGCTAACTTGGAACGTTGATAGGCATCGGCGGGGTCTGCAGGGTGCGTTTCATCAACGATGTGGTTAGGATCGGGTTGCCCAATGAGCGCGATGGTCGAAACGTGGACGAGTCGTTCTGCGCCTGCTGCCGCACGGACAATATTTTCTGTCCCGTTGACGTTGGTCGCCATGAAAGCACGCTCATCGCCCCAGAATCGAAACAATCCGGCGGCATGAACCACATAGCGACAGCCATCCGCCGCGCGCATCACCGACTCTGCGTCTTGCACGTCTCCCTCTGCGACAGACAAGCGCGGATAAGCGCGCGCACACCGGTGTAACCACGAATAGGCGTCAGGGCGGCGCGTCAGCACGCGCACAGAATCGCCACGTTGGAGCAGCATCGGGACGAGATGGCGACCGAGAAAACCCGTACCGCCCGTGACAAGAATCGACTCGCCCACCCGCGCTACGAATCGCGTCCGCTGGAATCGCGCGGCGATAATTCATCAACTTCGACCAGCGATTTCGCGTTACGGCGGCGTTCCCAACCAGCAGGGAGTTCTTGCACGAACGCATCGATCTTCCAGCGTACATCTGAGGGGTCGTAAATCATGCTGTAGACAACCGTCGCATCGCCTAAATCTTGAGTCACGGCGCGCTGTCCAGTACGGGTGTGATACGTCGCCATGCGCCGCTGCGTCTGATGATCGACGAGCAGACAGCGTTCACCATCCTCCGAGAAGCGGCGTACTTCGAGCCGATGATCCGACCGCAAGACTCCAACGAACATGGGGGCGCCAGCGCGCGTCCACATTGCTTGCCCGATACGCACGAGCATCGCTCCACTGACAAAGCGCGTTGCGAAGCGCGCATCGCGCTCAACGTGATTGATCCACTCTATCGCTTCTAAATATTGCTGACGCACTCGGCGCACCACATCATCAGGTGCCATCCATTCATAGCGACGTGCGGCGCTCTCGGTCATGCGACGCATCCGGTGTTTCCACGGGGGGTATCCAGACGAGTCGGTTGTCATTGAGGGTTCGCCTTCAACGCCGCCCACACGCTGCGGCGCAGGCGCGACGCACCGAGGGGCTTGGTGAGCAGCGAATCGACGCGCGCGACCGTCAGCGCGAAGGCTTGATCGCCGTCGTCACTGTTTTCATCGGCGAGCGCGATCACGCGCATCCCGCCCGTGCGCTCCATCTCACGCGCTTTGCCCAACATCTGCCATCCGTGCATATCCGGCAAGTGCAAATCCATCACCAACAAGTCGGGGTGTCCTTCTTCCATCAACCGCAGGGCTTCAATTGCAGTCGTTGCGATCTGAAATGCGACGCCAAATTCGGTCAACACTTGGATCGCACACGCACATTCATCGACTGGGCAGACGATCAGCGCGCGTTTCCCGACGAAGACCGCCTGTTCATCCTGGCTGGCGATCAAGGCGTTCAAATCGAGTGTGCCTGTATCTGACTCCAAGTCCATCTGCGCAGGTTCGCGCTCGATCTCCATGAAAGCAACCGCGACCGTCCCCAGCGCGTCCGGCGCGATCTGTGCCAGTTCGCGCGCTGCCTTTTCCGCATCCTTCAAGCCACGGAAAGGCGCGCCCCCCTTACCGAAGATCGCCAATTCGTCCTCGACCGCGCGGGGGACATAACATTCCATCAACCCCACATCGTGTAACAAGCCGTGCAGCGCGTCCAGTTCAGAAGCGGGCAGCATTGTCGTCAAGTAGTACCTGCGAACGCGGCTCAACGAGTGTTCCTGCGTGCGCAACTGATCGAAACGTCCACCTTCAGGCAATGCATACAGCCAGACGAATTGGCGGTCAAAGTGGTCAACGCAACCCAACGCTTTCATGCGCGCCAAATCGCTGTCAAGAACGGGGCGTCCGTCATGCCGACCATGATAATCGAGAAATGCACCAGATATCAACGCTTGTACGCGCCGTTCATCCCATTGAACGACCACCGTCCCATCATTCAATACGAATACCGTATGGCGTGGGACGGCGGCACTGCTGCGATGCCGTTGATTATAGCTTGACGAAGTAGGACGCGGCGGCACGGTCGATCAAATCTTTCGTCAGCACTGGCGGTTGGTTGAGATAGGTGGCGATGTCCAGCAGTTGGTTGATCAAATCGCGCGGGTGTACCGAGCGCAGCGACCGTTCTTTGGTGATATACCACTCTTTGAGCAGGTATGCGAGCGCCTGTTCATCGTATCGAACACCCTTCGCTGTGCAGACCCGTTTGAAGATATCGCGGAACTGCTCGAACGTCGGGTCAGTGATCTCGATCTTATGGCGGATACGGCGCAAGAACGCCTCGTCCACCAAGTCGCGCGGGTCAAGATTGGTCGAGAACACGATGAGTACGAAAAAGGGCATTTCGATCTTGCGCCCGGTTGCCAGCGTCAAGAAATCGACGCCCTTTTCTAGCGGCACGATCCAACGGTTGAGCAAATCGCGCGGGCGCACTTGCTGACGACCAAAGTCGTCGATCAGGAACATGCCGCCATTGGCTTTCACTTGGAACGGTGCTTCGTAGTATTTGTTGGTATCGTCGTACACGAGATCAAGCCCCGCCAACGTCAATTCACCACCGACCATGATCATCGGGCGCTTGATGCGGATCCAACGCGGGTCCGAAACCATGCCCGTACCGATCTTGTAGCGCGGCTCATCTTCGTCAATTTCGTGGTTTACATTGTCAAAAACGCGGATGATCTGTCCGTCCACGTCGAACGCATACGGAATCCACATGTTGTTACCGAGTACCAGTCGCCCAACTGTTTCTGCGACCGTTGTCTTGCCATTGCCGGGCGGTCCGTACAAGAAGATCGATTTGCCCGAATTGATCGCGGGTCCGATGCGCGCCAGCATTTCCTCCGCGATCACGAGATTTTTCATGATCCCTTTCATGTCCTCCTCGTGAACGAGGAGTTTTTCTTTGTTCTGTTCGCGCATTGCTTCGATGTACTGCGTCAACGTCACGGGCGCGGGTCCAGCGTACTGCGAGCGTTCGAGCGCCTCGCGCGCTTTATCGACGCCCTTGCCGGAAACGACATATTGATACCCGGCTTCACCAATGCCGCCCGTGCCTTTGACCTCGACAAATTTTTCGCGCTTCAAGAAATCCATCACGCCGTCGAGGACGCCTTGATATGGCAGTTTAACAATATCCGAAATCGTATGCCCCGCCATGTAGCCGCCGAAATACAGCACTTTCAATACGAGATCGGCAACCGCAAGCAGGTTCAAACCTGTATCTTCGAGGCGCTGCAACTGGGGCGGATTCCAATTATTGGTGAGTGCAGCCTCCGAGAGAGAGCGCGTCGGTGGGTTCGAGGCAATGCTCTTGACCAATGGACGCGGCGGATTAGAAGGTCTATCGGTCATTTCAGGGTGTCCTTATTCTCAATGAAATGAAATGGAATCATGAAAATTATATAGGGGACTGAAAAATCGAACAAGTAAGACGAATACCCCATCCTTGTGCGCGCGTGTTATAATCCTTCACATTCATCAGATACCTTCCCGTAAACATTGAGGACTCCGTATGTTTGATCGGATACACTGGTTGGGGCACGGTACTTTCGCTATCTTCGACACCCTGCGCATTTATATCAATCCGCGCCGGATCGCCAAACCCCCTCAGCCTGCCGACATCGTTCTCGTGAGTAATGCCCAATACGCGATCTGCTCCCCCGCCGACATCGAGAAGCTGCGCGATGCCCGCACTCAGATCATCGCCAGTGCCTCCGTCGCAAGCGAAATCCCCAATGTAACCGTCTTACGTCCCTATCAGTCTATCAGCATTGGGCGCGCGTGCATCAAAGCGGTTCCGTCCGATCAGGAAGGAAGCCTAGGGTTCGTGATTTCACTGAATTATCAAGACATCTACTACGCGGGAAATGCCAAGTCGGTGAGCGAAATGAGCCGTATTCAAGCCGATATTGTGCTGCTGCCTATCGATAGCGATAACCTGAGTGCCGAAGCCGTAGCTGAGATCGTCGGGCAGTTGCGCCCCCGTTACATTATCCCGTTTCAATGGGGCGCGAACGCCAATCCTATCGATTTGGTGACATTCGCGCGCCTCGTCGGAGATCGTGCGCAGGTAATGCTGCCCAATCGACAGAACGCATAGAGGCGTCCATAAGGACGCCTCTTTAAGTGAATTTGTATCGACTTTCGAGCGCCGTGCTTTAAGCAGCGCCCTTCAAAGTCCCGCCTATCCACGTCAGTTCTTGTCCCTCGGCATTGTACAACCGTGGGCGTCTCGCGCCGCTGATCACCTCACCGTCAACGATCACACGGTGGATATCTCTCCGTCCCGGCGCTTCAAACATTACGTCCAACAAGCGACTTTCGATGATCGAGCGCAGTCCACGCGCGCCCGTACCACGCTTCAGCGCGATATCGGCGGCGGCATCGAGCGCCGACGTTTCAAATTCCAATTCCAAGTTGTCTAACGCCAAAAGCTCGTGATATTGGCGCACCAGCGCGTTTTTCGGCTCGATCAAGATGCGAATGAGGGCATCGCGGTCGAGCGGATCGACGTTGACGACAACAGGCAAGCGCCCGACGAACTCTGGAATCATGCCAAACGCGATCAAATCCTCAGGACTGACTTGGCGCAGCAAGGTCGCCTTGTCCTGCTCCGTGCGCACTTGCGCCTGAAAGCCAATGGCGCTTTTGCCACCGAGCCGCTTGAGGATGTCTTCTTCGATGCCAGAGAACGTTCCGCCGCACAAGAACAGGATGTTGCTGGTATTGACCTGTAAAAATTCCTGATGCGGATGCTTACGCCCACCTTGTGGCGGCACGTTGGCGAGTGTTCCCTCCACGATCTTCAACAGGGCTTGCTGCACACCCTCGCCCGAAACATCGCGCGTGATCGACGGATTATCGGCAGACTTACGCGCGATTTTGTCGATTTCGTCAATGTAGACGATCCCTTTTTCGGCGCGGGCGATATCGCCATCGGCAGCTTGCACCAATCGGAGGAGGATATTTTCGACATCCTCTCCGACATAGCCCGCTTCGGTCAGCGATGTGGCATCAGCAATACAGAATGGCACATCCAACAGGCGCGCCAATGTCTGCGCCAAGAGCGTCTTACCGCTGCCCGTCGGTCCCACGATCAAGATATTGCTCTTGTCGAGTTCGACACCGTTGGCGATGCCACCGCTGCGAATGCGCTTGTAATGATTGTAAACTGCTACGCTCAACACCCGCTTGGCGTGTTCTTGTCCGACGACGTATTCGTCCAAATACGTCATGATCTCGCGCGGTAACGGCAGGGTTTCAAGATTGGAACCCGCTTCGCGCGCCCCCCCCGTTTCGCGTTCGAGAATACGACGACACAATTCGACGCATGAGTCGCAGATGAACACCCCATCGGGACCCGAAATCAAGCGTTCGACTTCTTCATGGTTGCGCCGACAGAACGAACAATACTGCATTGGGGGGGGATACGCGCTCACCGCTGATTCGCTCCATTCAAGATCGAGCCATTGGCACCATTGGGCAGCAGGTCTGGGTCTTTCGCGCCCTTCAGCACAGCGTCGATCAAGCCATATTCGACAGCTTGGCTGGCGTTCATGTAAATATCGCGGTCGGTATCGCGCTCAATCACATCCCGGTCGCGTCCGGTATGGCGCACAAAAATCTCCAACAGACGATCCTTCAAGCGCATGATCTCGTTGGCGGCGATCACGATATCCGTCGCTTGACCTTGCGCGCCACCGAGCGGTTGGTGCATGTGGATGGTGGCGTTCGGGAGGGCGTAGCGCATTCCCTTTGTCCCCGCTGTCAACAAGACCGTGCCGAAGCTGGCGGTCAAGCCCACGGCGTGCGTGCTGACAGGCGCGCTGATCTGCTGCATAGTGTCATAGATTGCCATGCCGGAGTAGACCACGCCTCCAGGCGAATTGATGAACATCTGAATCTGACGGTCGGGTTCTTCGCGCTGCAAGAACAGCAGTTGCGCGACGATCAGATTGGCGATCTGGTCGTTGACCGGCGTCCCCAACATGATGATTCGTTCTTTCAACAGCAGCGAGTAAATATCATACGCGCGCTCACCCCGGCTGCCTTGCTCAATGACCATTGGGATCATATTGTGCGGTAACATCAGGCGGACTCTCCTTTTTGTTCGTCGGCTTCTACCGACTGGACCGTCTCCAGCGGCGGAACATCGTCACCTTTGGCGATGGCGATAATGCGATCATACAGATTACTCATCAGAAGATCGTTAGCGACGCTATCGTGCATCTCATCTCGCGCGAAAAGCTGCTGGACGCTCTCGCGCTGCGCTTCTTCGTAGCGTTCGATGATCCGCGCGATCTCCGCTTGGATGCTCTCCTGCGAAACGGTGATGTTTTCACTACTGCCCAGTGTGCGCGCCAGCAAACCGCGCTCCACAGTCCGAATGGCAGCCGGTTCATATTCAGCGGCGATGGATTCGAGCGGACGATTGGTCAGCCGCATGTATTCTTTCAGCGTCAGCCCTTGACCATGCAGACGCTCGTCGAAGTCATTCAGGAACGAGTTAATCTGCTCAATCACGACCGTGCGCGGATATTTGACCGAGCCTTGTGCCTTGATCGCATCTAAGACTTGGACGACATAATCGCTGCGATAGCCTTCATCGCTGATCTCTTGCAGCGTCTTGCGCATATCGATACGCATTTCGAGCAGATTCAACGTTTTTTCGCGCTTGGCTGTGACGCGCGCCGCGAAATCATCGTTGAGCGCGGGCAAGGTGATATTCTCGATCTTCTTGACCGTCACCTCGAAATGGATGTTTTTGCCGGCGCTTGCGCCAAATTCTTCGGCGTTATCAGGCGCGACCAAATCGAAACTGCGCGCCTCACTGATATTCATCCCACTGATCGCATCGATGAAGCCCGGAACAGGTTCGCCGTCGTCATCCAACAGCATCTCGAAATCATGCTCGTGGATGAATTCTTCGCCCGAACCATGTTCGTGTCCATGCGCGTCATGCTCATGGTCGTGTGCTTCCTCGCTGGCGGCGGATTCCGGTGTGGCATCAGTCGTTTCCACCGCTGTGGTTTCGTCTGCATGATCATGCGCCGCAACAACGAAACTGTGAATATCGACGGTGACACGATTTCCGCGCACAACCGGACGATAACTTTGCTCGACAATCGCTTCTTGTTCTTGCAGCGACTTCAGCGCACGACTCAACATTTCATCATCGACTTGAGGTGCCTCGTAAGGCACGCGGACGCTGCGATAATCGCCCAATTCGACTTCGGGTTGCAGCGCGACGACATATTCAATCGTTGGCGGATCGGCGTTGACATCTACATTGGTGATTTCGCCCATCCCATAGGGATCGATACCGCTTTCTTTCACGACATCGGAGTAAATATCGTTGCCCAACAATTCTACGGCGTCCTCAATAATTGCGCCCTCGCCCACATGATTCACGAGGATGCGATAGGGGGCTTTGCCCTTGCGGAAGCCAGGAATGTTGACCTTCTGCGACAAATTCTTTGCCGCTTTCTGTTTCGCCTTATCGAGCTGTGCAGCGTCGATGGCGACAGTGAGCTTGGCGGTATGGTTTTCGAGACGTTCAGTTTGTACGTTCAAGAGCTATCCCTACATCGTGGATAAATATGGCGTTGGTTGATGGGTAAAACGTTGAAAATTGCGCGTTCGGCTGATGGGGAAGGAGGGATTTGAACCCTCACCTCGTGAGAGACATGATCCTAAGTCATGCGCGTCTGCCAATTCCGCCACTCCCCCGCAGTCTTAATAGTGTTAATTATAGTCGGGGCGATCTTGAGGGACAAGGGCGGATAAAGACACGTGGCGGATAAAGACGCGCAACCTTAAAATACGCGCGCGTCCCGATTTTAAGCCGTCTTGGGCGCGGACGACGGGGGCGGCGCGTCCTCTTTCGCTGTCTCAGCGATGTCCATCAATAACTGTGCGAAGTCCAAGCCGTCACCGACGCGCATCAGAATCGCCGTGATCAACAACTGCGCCAGTTGAAACAAGCCCTGCATCTGAGCGATGCGATGCACATACAAGCTCGCCATCTCGCGCTGCGCCTCGTCCATCTGCGCCATCGCGGTGTTCAGGCGGGTGATATCCTCGCCCAAAATCAGCAACGCGCGATCCACATCACGCATCTCACGCCCTTTGAGGATATTGGAGATGATCTGCCCGAAATCCGTCTCCGCCTCATAGAACTTGCGTCGTCCACTGCTGCCGCGCACCCACACTTGGCGCACCATGCCCATGTTTTCGAGCGTGCGGATGTTCATGCTGGCGTTGGCTTTCGAGATATCGAGCGTTTCGACCAAATCATCGAGGCACAGCGGGCGCTGACTCAACAACAGTGCGCCATATAACTGCCCCATCACCTTGCTGAAGCCGAAATAATCCGAGAGCTGCCCTAAGCCGTCCAACATATTGTTGTGGACATTGCGCAGCGTCGTCGGCGCATCTTGGGCATCCTGCGCGGCTGCGCGACCGTTATCCCTGCCATTCCATACTGCTGCCATCGCTGTCCACCTTTTGCGGTCAAACTTTCTAAATCTATTGACTAAATTATATCAAATATTACACGGGATGAATAGACACTGCTCGTTCATTCGTAGCGCAGCGCGTCAATCGGGTTGAGCGCAGCGGCGCGATTGGCGGGGTAAATGCCGAAGAACACGCCAATCCCCACCGATATCGCCGTCGCCAAGACCACATTAATCGGCTCAATGGCGACGGTCAACCCCAACGGCGACGCCGTGACCAGGGCTGCGCCGATCAGCGCGAACGCGATGCCGATACCGCCGCCGGTCATGGACAAGACCGTCGCTTCGGTCAAGAATTGCAGCACGATATCACGTTTTTGCGCACCGACAGCTTTGCGCAAGCCGATCTCGCGCGTCCGTTCCGTGACGGTCACGAGCATGATGTTCATAATCCCAATGCCGCCGACCAACAGCGAAATGCCGGCGATCACTGCCAGAAAGATCGTGAGCAAGCCCGTGATCTGTCCCAACGAATCGAGTAAGTCGGTCTGCGTGAAGATGCCGAACGTGTCCTCATCGCGGAAATTGATGCCGCGCTCCTCGCGCATCGTCTGGCGAATTTGCTGTGTCACCGCTTCGATGCTGCTGCCGTCACGCGCTTGCACGAGAATGTTGGTCACTGGACGCTCGCCCGTCAGGACGCGCTCACCGCTCAGGCGTGTTTGCGCCGTCGTGATCGGCACGAAGATCAAATCGTTCTCGTCGCCACCGAAGCCCGCGCCGCCCGCCGCTGCCATCACGCCGATCACGCGGAATGGCACGCCGCCGACACGCATATTCTGTCCAATCGGGTAAACATCGGGGAACAACCGCTCGACGACCGTCTGACCGATGACCGCCACACGCGCCAATCCATCAACTTCGGTACTGTCGAAGAAACGCCCCGCAATTACTTCACGACTGCGAATCGTTGGGAAATCCGCCGTCACACCGCGCACGCGCCCACTCGCTTCGCGCCCCTCGAATGACGCTGGGCGTGTCAAGTTGACCTGCGGCATCACGAAAAGCGCATCAGGGACACGATTCAAGTCTGCTAACGCGCGCGCCTCGTTCAGCGTCGGGCGGATCAAGATGCCGCGATCATCCTCTTGCGAGGTGACCAACAGCAAATTTGTCCCCAAGCCCAAGAATTGGTTGCGCACGAAGGCATCGACCGCTTGCCCGATGGATACGAGCGAAATTACTGCCGATACGCCAATCGTGATGCCAAGCATCGTCAGTGCCGAGCGCAGCTTGTTTGTGCGCAAGCCCAACAGCGCGATCCGCGTATTTTCGAGCAGTATCCCAATCACGATTTTTCCTCGCGTTCCTCGTGGCTTCGTTTTCTTCGTGGAATGTCGTTGATCACTCGAAGCGCAGGGCGTCAATCGGACGCATCCGCGCGGCACGGCTGGCGGGATACAGACCGAAGAACACGCCGATGAACGCACTGACGCCCGTCGCCAAGATGATCGCGTCAGTCGTGATCGACAAAGCGAGATCGGGGACGAGCAAGCCGCCCAAAAAGGTCAGCAGCGCGCCGAGTCCCACGCCCAGCGCGCCGCCCAAGAATGACAAGATGATGCTCTCGATCAGAAATTGCAGCATGATATCCGCGCCGCGCGCCCCAACCGCTTTCCGTAAGCCAATTTCGCGCGTGCGCTCCGTGACCGACACCAGCATGATGTTCATGATGCCGATGCCGCCGACCAGCAGCGAAATGCCCGCGATCATACCGAGAAACACCGTCAGAATCCCCGTGACCTGCCCCAACGAACTGAGCAAATCCGACTGATTGATGATCGTGAAATCCTGTTCACCCTGAAACATGACCTCGTGCGCGTCGCTGAGATACGTCTCAACTTCCAAGCGCGCCCGCTCCATCCGGTCTTCGGCACGCGCTTGAACATGCAGCACATCGACGCGGTAGCCGCCGTCGCGCGTGCGCGTCTGGGACATGCGCGTTTGCGCCGTCGTCAATGGGATGAACACGACTTCGTTTTCGTCCCCGATGAATCCGGGCGCTTTGTCGGTCATAACGCCGATCACCGTGAACGCGCGCTCGTTGATCTTGATCACCTGCCCCAGCGGATCGTAGGTCTTGTCGCCCCACAACCGCTCCACGACGGTGGTGCCGAGGATCGCAACGCGCGCCAGTGTATCCAGATGCTCTTGATTGATGAACTCCCCGATATAGGGCGTCCACGTTCGCACCGCTGTGAAATTCGGCGTGACGCCGCTAACCGCCAACTGCGTGCTTTTCGATCCAGCGACGACGACGGCTGGCACGACCGTTTCCAGCGCGATCTGGCGCACGCTCGGCGCGATGATCGGGTTGATCAGGTCGCGCGCCTCCAATGTCGTAATCGGCTGAATCGTCGTGCGCGTGTTGGACGCAGGCGGCGACGAAAACACGAACAGCACGTTCGATCCGAGTCCCTGAAACTGCGCCGCGACAAAATCTTCGACGCCGCGCCCCAAGCTGGTCAAGCCGATCACCGCGCCCACGCCGATGATGATGCCGAGCGTCGTCAGCAGCGAGCGAAGGCGATTCGTGAGCAAGCCGTTGATAGCGATGCGGAGGGATTCGAGTAGGTTCATTGGCTCAATTTCCAGACGATTTGGCGCATCCATTCGAGATCGCGCGGCGCGGCGTGTCCGCTGGCGATCAGTGCCTCCAACGCCGGCGTCGCGCGGGCATCGTTCAACGTGTCGATGGCATACAACAAAATCGGCAGGCTGTCGTCGTCCTTCGTATTCAACGCAGCGATCAAGCCGTCCAGCGCGCGCCCATCGCCGCGCAGCGCGAGTCCCACCGCTGCCGCTTCACGGAGATGAGAATCACGATGGATCAGCCATCGCTCGAACACCCCGCCGATCTGCGCGCTTGTGTCATCGTCGCTCGCTTGCGCTAACCACGCCAGCGCGCGTCCAACCCGCAGCCGAATATAACGCGACGCGACGTGACGCATTCGCGCTTGTTGACGATGCGCCAGATCGACCACGAAGCGATCATCATTTCGTTCAGCGACCGCGATCAGCGCGGGAATCATATCAGGATCGCGCAAGAACGAGAGCGACTCAGCGGCTTTGCCAACGATTTCATAGGATGTGGACAGGTTAAGCGCGTCCAACAAGATAGGGCGTACATCGAGATCGTGGAACCAGCCCAAGACTTCGATCACGGCGTCTTTCACGCGCCCTGCACCATATTGCGCCGCCTCGAACAACACCGATTTCGCACGCCCATCACGCAGCCAGCCGAGTCCGAACGCGGCGGCGGCGGCTTCGGCGCGCAAATGCGGACTTTGATCGGCGTCGTGCCATGCGAGGCGATGCAGGAACGTCCAGAAGATGTTTTCGTACTGGTCAACATCCTTAGCAAGCAGCGCTAGCGCCCACGCCGCCGCGCGCACGACGCGGAAATACTGTTCCGGCGAATCGCCACCGTTCGAGAGCAAATAGGTATCGCCTGCGAACATGCGCATCAATGGCTCAAGCGCGCGGTCGTCCATCAGGACACCCAATGCGCTCGCGGCGGCAATTTGCACACGATTTTCGGGATCGTTGAGCAGCGCGATCAGCGGTTCGACGGCAGCGGAATCGGGCGCGAACTCTAAGCGGATCGCGGCGCGTTCGCGGAGGGCGGGATCGGGCGACGATAAGTCGGGGATCAATGCAGACATCGTTTCATCCATACAGGGCGCTCAGTTGTATTCCTCTTTCTTGCCACCGTAATACACATCTTTGAACAGCGACTCCATCTCATCCGCTTCGGACGGGCGCTCAGAATCACCCGCGATCAGCGGCGTCGCAATCTCCCGATCCGCGACCACGACCCCATCGCGCAGCATGATCACGCGCTGCGTATGCCGCGCGATCCATGGATCGTGCGTGACGAATACAACGGTGATCCCCTCTTCGCGGTTGAGTCGCTGGAAGATTTGCATCACTTCCGAGCCAGAGCGCGAGTCGAGATTGCCGGTCGGTTCGTCCGCCAAAATCATTGCGGGTTCGTTGACCAACGCCCGCGCGATAGCGACGCGCTGCTGCTGCCCGCCGGAGAGTTCGCTCGGCAGATGATCGAGCCGCTGCCCTAATCCAACCGATTCGAGTGCCGCTTTCGCGCGTTTCGTCCGATTCGATACGCCCGAATAGATCAGCGGTAGTTCGACCTGGCGCAGCGCCGTCGTGCGCTTGAGCAAGTTGAAATTCTGAAAGACGAAGCCGATCTTCTTGTTGCGCACGCGCGCTAACTCCGCCTCGCTGAGTTTGCTCACATTCACGCCATCAAGTAGATATGCGCCCGATGTCGGCTGATCGAGCGCGCCAAGAATGTTCATCAGCGTACTCTTACCGCTGCCAGAGGGTCCCATGATCGATACGAATTCACCTTCGTAGATTTTCAGATCGACGCCGCGCAAAGCGTGAACGTCGATATCACCCATCTTGTAGCTTTTCGTGATGGCGTCGATATCGATTACGAGCTTGCGTTCAGGCGGCGCGTCGGCGTGATGTCCGTTGGCGCTTCGACGAAAGAGCTTTAGCATCGCCTATGCGCCATCAAAGATATCGAACGCATCGCGCGGGAGCAGGACGACGCGCTGTCCGGGTTCGAGTCCGCGCACGATTTCGCTGCTCGTCTCGTTGCGCACGCCCAACAGGACTGGAACTTCGACGAAACGTCCCGGTTCGCGTTCGATGGTCACGAACGCCTCGCCCGTCGTCCGTTCGATGCGCACGAAGCGATTTGGGACGCTCAGCACGCTTTCGAGTTCGCTGAGGATGATCGTCGCCGTCGCGCTCATGCCAATGCGCACGGGTTCAGCGCTTGGGTTCAGGCGCGCGCGCACCGCATAGGTGACCAACTGCCCGATCACGGTGGGCGCGACAGCGATGCGCGTGATTTCGCCCGTGATCGCGGCGTCGGGGAGCGCGTCGATCCGAAATTCGACGGGCTGTCCGAGCGCCACACGCACGACATCGGTTTCATCGATGGCGAGATCGACATAAAATTCCGATTGATCGATCAGCACGACCGCTGGCTGATTGTTCGGCGCGGGTTCGCCCGCGCGGAGGTTCATCTGCGCGATCTGTCCGTCGAACGGTGCCGATAATACGGCGCGATCCAGCGCCAAACGGGCTTGCTCGACCGCCAACTGCGCTTGCAGCAAGCCCATCTCTGCAATCCGGCGATCTTCAGCATCTGCGCCCGTCGCCAAACGATCCAAGCTGACTTGTGCCGCGATCACAGCGGCGTTGGCAGCGCCAATTGCCCCGCTGTCTGCGCCTCGACTTGCGGTCGCTGCCGCGCTGGCGTCCGCAATCTGCACGCCAAATTCCGCGCCCGTCAATCCGGCTTCAAAGTCGCTGGCGGACGCGCCACCCGATAAATCAATCGTGGGGAACAAGCCCGCTAATGCCGCGTTCGCCTGATCAATTACGTCTTGCGGCACATCCACATCGTCGGGGATGAACTCCGAGATATCAGGCGCGAAACTGATCGCATCGCGCGGCAAGAGTGCTAAGTCGCGCTGCAACTGCGCTTGCCACAACTGATTGCGTGCGAGTTCCGTTTGCAAGCGCGCGATCTCACGCTGCTGCGCCGTGACGCCCGTTGATGCCGCCGCGCCGACTTGAGCGTTCGCGGCATTCAGCGCCGTTTGTGCCAGCGCCACATCGACATCGCGTGGGGGGGCAGTCAACGCTTGATACGCGATGCGCTGCAAATCGAGCGCTGCCTCGACATTTGCCAGCGCAGTATCAATGTCTGTAGTGTCCAATCGCGCCAGCATGTCGCCCGCCCGCACGGTGTCACCCTCCGCGAACGTCACCGCGCTGACGATGCCCAATCCCTCGAACGACAACAACACTTGATCGGCAGGCAAGACCGCGCCCGTCGCGCTGACGGTCACACGCAAATCGCCCGCCCCGACGATGAATTCGTCTAACACTTGCGCGGCATTCTCGGCTTGTTCAGTTTCGCGCCGCGCTTGGAACGCGCTGACCGCGCCAACAGCGACCAGCGCGATCACCGCCACAATGACGATGAACCGAAGCAGTCGTTTCATCGCTCTAGCCTCCAAACAAGGGGATATTGTCCCCTGATAGATCGACGGCAATCGTGTCGCCATCTTGCACGCCGGACACGATCTCGCTGCGATCTTGTCCTTGCAAGCCCAATGTCACTTCGACCTCTTCCAACGTCGCATCCGCGCGCACCAGATTGACATAGGCGCGCTCGGTCGCTCGATCCAGCCGGATATAAGCGTTCGGCGCAACCAACACGCTCTGGCGCGCCTCGACCACGACTGACGCTTCCGCTGTCATGCCGACGCGGACGCGCGCATCCCCGCCGTCCAAACGCACGGACACATCGTAGCTCACGATACCTGCGTCGTTCGTGCCGATGAGCGATATACGCTCCAATGTCGCGGGAAGTTCCACGCCGGGCAGCGCATCCACGCGCACGCGCGCCGCCATGCCCGCTTGGATTTGCCGGATATCGATCTCGTCCACCTGCACCGTTAAACGCAGCGGATCGAGATCGAGCAGTTCGACAGCGGGGACGCCGGGCAGCGCCAAGCCGTCCACGGCGATATTGACCGCCGCGATTACACCGTCGAACGGCGCGGTCAAGCGCGTTCGGTCGAGCGCCGTTTGCGCTTGTTCTAAGCCGATGCGCTGCTGCGCAATGAGCGCGTCGGCGCGGTCGATTTCCGCTGGCGTCGTGCCTGCCAACAGCCGATCAAACTCCGCTTGCGCTTGGGCGACGCGCGCGTTGGCGGCTGAACGCTGACCGCCCGATGCGCCCGTCCGCGCCTGTTCCAACTGGAGACGTGCGATCTCGGCGTTGAAATTCGCTTGCCCGATGCGCGCTTCGAGCAGATCATACGCCGCTTGCGGTTGATCGCCCGGCGCGGTTGTGCGCGCACGTTGTGCCGACTCTAAGGCGGATTGGGATTGTGCGACTTGCAGTTCCAACGCGCGAATCTCGTCTGCCGACACGAAGCCCGCCACCGATGCCGCCGCAGCCCGCGCGGCATCGATATTCGCTTGCGCGATCCGGATTTGTCCTTCGTCCGCGCCTTCGAGAAGCTGTGCCTTCTGCATCTCAGCCAATTCAACCGCGAGTTCCGCTTGCGTATAGGCGATCTGCTGCGGCTCGTTCTCGACTTCCGCCAGCACATCGCCCTCCAACACGAAATCGCCCAGCGTAAATGGTACGGATGCCACGCGACCGCCGCCGACGAAACTGGCGCGCGCTGTCCGATCCGCTTCGATGCGCCCAATGGCGGTCACGCTCACCTCGATATCGTCGCGCGTGACCGTGACTTCTTGGAATTGGCGCGCTGTCTCGACCGCCGCGGGTGGGTTCGCGCGCCGATAAAATACAATCACTGGAATGATCAAGGTCAACAACAGCAGCACAAACAGGGAACGCCGTACCGACATGGCTGTATTCGTCCTCGTCTTCTCGCTGATCGTAACCGCGATTTGCGCGGCGTTCAATCGCAGAAGCATCCAAATCAACGTTTTTTCACACTACTCTTAAACAGTCTTAAACACGGACTGGCATGGATGGGTATGCAGTGGTAAATTTGATGTGTAGATTTTCACAATCTCAGCGGCGTTGCAAACAATAGAGGAGAATGGCGAGAAGCTATGCCCGCTTCAATACCAGATATTGTCATCAGCCGCCTGCCCGTCTATCTGCGCGCGCTCGAACGTCTGACTCAGGATGGTCACGAGGTCACATCTTCGCACGAGTTGGGGAAGCATCTCGGCATTAGTTCGGCGCAAATACGCAAAGATCTGTCGCATTTCGGCGGATTTGGCAAACAAGGCACTGGCTATAAGATCAAATTTCTGACCGAACAACTCCGACAAGTGTTGAAAATCGACCAAGAATGGGAAATTGCCCTCGTCGGCGCGGGCGATCTGGGCAGCGCCGTCGCACGCTACAAAGGCTTCGCCTATCGTGGCTTCCGCGTCGCTACGATTTTTGACGTGGCACCCGAAAAAGCGGGCAAGCAAGTGGGTGGATTCGACGTGTTCCCGATGGACTCGATGCAAACCATCATCCGCGAAAAGGCGATCAAGATCGCCATGATCGCCGTCCCCGCCGAAAGCGCGCAGCGTGTCGCTGATCTATTGATCGAAGCTGGCGTGCGCGCGATCTTGAACTACGCGCCGATCAACTTGAACGTACCAGAGAATGTTCACGTCCAATACATCGACCCGGTGATCCATCTTCAGCGTATGACCTACTATCTATCGGAATGATCCCCAACGGCGCACACGCTCATTCCACTTTAGACCGCCGCAACGCGACGCAAGATCGCTGGATCGTTGAGCGCCCGCCCCGCGCCCACAGCGACCGCGATCATGGCGTTGTCGGCGCGGTACACGGGAACACCCGTCTCGTGCGTGAGATATTTCTCGACCCCACGTAACAGCGCCCCGCCGCCCGTCAGCACAATGCCACGATCAATGATATCGGACGCCAACTCCGGCGGCGTGTTCGACAACACCCGCTTGACGACATCCGCGATTTCGCGCAGCGAATCGGACATCGCTTCGACTACTTCGCCCGTCGTGATCGTAATCGTGCGTGGCAGTCCGCTCACGTTATCGCGTCCCTGCACTTCCATCGCCAATTCTTGACCGATATCCGCCGCCGCGCCAACTTGAATCTTGACCGACTCTGCGGTCGGCTGTCCGATACTCAGGTTGTACTTACGCCGGATGTATGCTTGAATCGCATCATCGAGGCGCAAACCGCCGACGCGCCCGCTCTCGCAGCGAACAATATTATTCATGGTCAAAACCGCCGCTTCGGTGATGCCGCCACCGATGTTGACGACCATATCGCCCGCAGGCGTCCCGACGGGCAGCCCCGCGCCAATCGCCGCCGCCAGCGGCTCCCAAATTAAGAACGCTTCGCGCGCGCCCGCTTGGATCGCGGCTTCATGCACGGCGCGCCGCTCGACGCTGTTGGCGCCATACGGTACGGACATCATGACAGTCGGCTTGAATAAGCGCATTCGTCCGGCGATCTTGCCGAAGAAGTGGCGCAGCATCGCCTCGGTGACTTCGTAATCCGCGATCACGCCATTTTGCAGTGGACGCACGATTTGGATATCCTCATCGTCCACCTTGCCAATCATCTCGCGCGCGGGCTGCCCGATCTCGATGATCGTCTCGGTCTCAACGCTCATGGCGGCGATAGTCGGCTCTTGCAGCACGATCTGATCGTTCTCGTAGATCAGGACGTTGACCGTCCCCAAGTCCACGCCTAAATTCTTGCTGAATATCCCCATGTGTTTCCGTGACCACTTTCACGATTTGGCTACGACAATGGAGATGAATTATAGCAGATGCGCTCCCGGTCGGGGCATGGCGCGCCATGCTCGAACAGGTTCCCTCACCGTCGAAAATCGGCGAAGCACTTGCCGCCAAGATAATCGGGAAAGGTGTAGATACCGTTCACTTGTACATAACACTTTTCGTCGTCGTGGCGCGATTTCTGAAACGGGCGCGTGATGCCAACGCGCAAATAGACGACCGATTTACGGATTTCTCGCTCAATCTGCGCGCTGGCATCCTCGTAGGCTAATTTTTGCTGACCCGTCAACCAACGCGCATAATGACGCAGTGTCAAATCCGTGATTGGCAGATTGAAATAGCCCACATCGGCATGATCATAGAAACTCAGCCGAAATTTCGGGATTTGGTGTTCATCGACCGCATAGCTGAACTTGACAATCCGCGCGCACACCGTACCAAGCGAACGCACGCCCGTGCCAGGTTCGAGACTGCGATTTTTCTCTAATTCGACTTCAAAAATATCCTGAACGCTTGGATAAATGAGCTTATCTAACGCCGCGCGCCACGTCTTATCATCCGCAAGGCGACTCATCGACGCGGTTTCGGGTTGATACCAAATATGATCTTCGATGTGCGGCGGTTCGGGCGCTTTCTTCGGCTTCAGATCCATCGTCACAACCGCGCGCGGGCGGATGATGATCTGATCGCCGCCGAACAAGTGACGTTCGCTGATGCCCGGCGGCGGCAAGATGGGGCGCACGATCACGCCCTGATGCGTGACCCCCGCCACACAAACGGTATCGCGGCTCATCTGCGTCAAATCGGTGATTAAAATTTCGGTTTTCATGTCCACTTCACTTCATCAAATGCACAACTTCCACATTCCCCCACGCCGCCGCGATGTGTTCCGCCACCAAGCGGCGGTGACATTGATCCGGTTCGTGTTCGCTGCACAATAAACACGCACGATTCGCGTCCCACCACGCTCGATCTAGCGCCGCCATGATAGCGCGCTCATCCAACAGCGCCGTGAACGCGCGGGTATACGCTGCCCAATCTTTGTCCGCGCGATAGGCGTCTAACATCGCCGCCGTCGGAGCGAATTCCAGCTTGTGAACATAATCGCAGATGTTGATCGCGCGCAAAAAATACGCCAGATCGCGCGCCTTCGCAAAGCCGGCTAATTGCGAGTCAGGGCGCAGCCGAACATCGACCACGACCGTGACCCGATTCTTTGCCAACAATTCAAAGAACGCTTGTGCAGTCTTGCGCGTGAAGCCAATCGTAAAAATTTGCGTCATAACAGCCTCATCTGCTTGGGAAGTTCGACAAATTCTGTCGGATCGACGACTTCAGATTCACCATCTTTCAAGAGATGCACGATTTGCAGCGCACTATCGGTCACACGCACCGTCGGATCGATCAGCGAACGCGCGATCAAGTGGTGGCGGTGACACTCGCGCGGATCGCCCTCGCTGCACATGACCGCCACAAACGCGCCGCGCGCTGCTTGTTCGCGCACAATGTCGATCAAACGCGCGATCCCGCGCTGATACCAATCGCGCTTCATGATTTCGTCGTACTGGACAACGTTCAGGTATTTTTCGCGCGCCAAGTCGGGATCGGGCAGTTGTTCGCCCTTGTAGACCGTCGGATCGGGCGGGCGTCCACCGAGGAACTGTCCGGCGTAGCGATATTCAACCCCATTGGCGATCAGGTACGCTTCGAGCAGCGCTTTGTTGAAGTGTGACACGAATTTGCTGTACGGCGCGCTGCGCACGTCAAGCAGCACCTGCACGTTGTGGCGCATCAACAGCGCATGGAACGCCTCGATGGGCAAATCGCTGTGTCCAACCGTATATAACGTCAACGCGCGTTGATCAGCATCGCTCAAGAGCATATCTCCACCATGTTAGGATGATAACACGAGTTCGCGGCGTGAATACAATAAAAAATGACGCCCGAATCTGTGATCCGAACGTCATTCATAAGCCAGCAACCGCGCCCTAACTTACCGGCGCGGTTCGCTTTCATCATCAAGGATGCGCATGACCGTGCTGTTGTTTACCTTGCGAGCAATGCGCAACCCCAGTTCGGCGCGGCGCAGTGACAATGCTGCCTCGCGGTTCAATTCGGGTGCTACACCCTCGCGGCGCATCTTTTCGGCGCTGGCACGCGCGGCATCGATGGCTTCCATATCGATATCAAACGACGACTCTGCCATGTCCGCCAGCACGACTACTTTGTCCGGGCGCACGTCGACCACGCCACCATAAATGACGAAGCTCTCTTCCGCACGCCCTTTGCGCACAATCAATTCCCCGAAGCCGAGCGTCGTCAGCACGGCGGCATGATGGGGCAGCACGCCCATCACGCCTTCCGACGCCGGAATCACGACCATATCCGCGTTCGGTTCGCTGAAAATCACGCGCTCTTGCGTGACAATTTCCACTGCGATTGGCATCTCTACGCCCCTCGCTAGGCGTTTTGCTGCTGATATTCTTCGTAACGCGCCAACACGTCTTCGACCGGTCCAACCATGTAGAACAACTGCTCTGGAATGTGATCGAGTTCGCCGCGCAAGATCATGCTGAAGCCACGAATGGTATCCTTGATCTTGACGTACTTGCCCGTGCGTCCGGTGAACTGCTCGGCAACCTTCATCGGCTGGCTGAGGAACTGCTCGATCTTGCGGGCGCGCGCCACCAACAGCTTATCGTCGTCCGATAATTCGTCGATGCCGAGAATGGCGATGATGTCTTGCAAGTCCTTGTAGCGTTGCAGGATTTGCTGCACCTGCCGCGCGGTATTGTAGTGTTCTTCGCCCACGACCAGTGGATCAAGAATCTTGCTGGTGGACGCCAGTGGATCAACCGCCGGGAAGATCGCGCGGGCGGCGATAGCGCGTTCCAGCGCAATCGTGCCGTCCAAGTGCGCGAACACCGCGACAGGCGCGGGATCGGAGTAATCGTCAGCGGGGACGTAGACCGCTTGCATCGACGTGATCGACCCCTTTTGCGTGGACGTGATGCGCTCTTGCAACTGCCCCATCTCGTCCGCCAACGTCGGCTGATAACCAACGGCAGAGGGCATACGACCAAGCAGCGCCGAAACTTCCGCGCCCGCCAGCGAATAACGGAAAATGTTGTCGATGAACAGCAGCACATCGCGCCCTTCATCGCGGAAGTGTTCCGCCATCGTCAAGCCGGACAGCGCCACGCGCAGACGCACGCCGGGCGGCTCGTTCATCTGTCCAAAGACCATCGCCAGCTTGTCCAGCACGCCCGATTCTTCCATCTCATAGTAAAGCTGCGTGCCTTCGCGCGTGCGTTCACCGACGCCAGCGAACACCGACAGCCCAGAGTGTTCGGTTGCAATCGAGTTGATCAATTCCATGATCGTAACCGTCTTGCCGACACCCGCGCCGCCAAAAATGCCCGTTTTGCCGCCCTTGGTCATGGGAGCGATCAAGTCGATGACCTTCATGCCCGTCTCGAACACTTGGATGCTCGTTGTCTGTTCCTCGAACTCCGGCGCGGTCGCGTGGATCGAGCGGCGCGGCGTATCTTCTGCCAGCGGCTTGAAATCCACTGGACGACCCAAAACGTTGAAAATTCGTCCAAGCGAATTCATGCCAACCGGGACGGTGATCGGGGAACCCGTCGCAAACGCGGGGACGCCGCGCTGCAAGCCATCGGTTGTGTCCATCGCTACCGTGCGTACCGCATCGTTGCCCAAGTGCATCTGGACTTCGAGGATCAAATCATCTTGCGCTTTCCCATCGTCGTCAACGCGGGGGACACGGATCGCGTGATAAATGTCCGGTAAGTTGCCATGCGGAAACTCGACATCGACCACCGCACCGAGAACTTGGGAAATACGCCCCTGAATTTCTGCCATATCATTCTGCTCCTATCGAGCCGCCAGCCCGGCGGCGACCATATCGCGTTCTACTTGGACAGTGATTTTGTCGAGCGTGGCTTGCAATGCTTCTGCCCCACCCACGATATCGAGAATTTCTGCGGTGATACCTGCTTGCCGCGCCTTGTTGTAAACCAGCGTGTAGCTCTCGACCAAGCTCGATGCGTTATCTGACGCATTGCGCATCGCCACCATACGCGCCGAGTGTTCGCTGGCTTGGCTCTCCAACACACTTTGGTACAGTTGTAGTGCCGTGAAACGCGGGACAATTTCATCGAGAATTGCCGCGGCGCTCGGCTCATAATCATAGTCGAGCGATCCAGCAGTCACGGCGGGCGCATTTTTGACGTATTCTGCCACAACAATATCGTCAGTCATGTACGGCGTGAGCGGCAGCAAGCGCGAGACGCGCGGACGCTGGGTCAGTGTGTTGATGAAGTCCGTGTAGGCGATGAACACTTCATCGACCGCGCCGCTCAAAAATTCGTCGATAGCGAAGCGCGTTACGGCGGACAAACTGGCAATCGTCGGGTCGGACGGGCTGCTGAATTCGGCGCTTAGCGGCAGTTGCGCGCGCACGAGTGAGTCGCGCCCCTTGCGCCCAATCGAAACGAACTGGATGTTCTCTTCGGGAATGCGTTCCGCGAACCGCTGCGCCACACGGATGATGTTGGTGTTGAACGCGCCCGCCAACCCGCGATCCGACGTGATCAGGATGATCATCGCACTTTTGACGGTCGCGCGCGGGGTCAACAGCGGATGCAGCGGCGTTCCCTTTTGCGCAGACTTTTGGACGTTGAGCAAAATTTCCCACGCTTTTTCCGAGAACGCGCGGCTTGCCAGCACGCGCGCCTGTGCCTTACGGACGCGGGATGCCGACACCGCTTCGAGTGCGCGGGTGATCTGCCCGATGTTTTTGATACTGCGAATACGTTTTTTTACTTCGCGTGCCGATGCCATCGATTACCTCTCCTTTACTACACAGGTTTGAATAGAACGGTGGTAGAGACATGGCGCGCCATGTCCCTACGCTTACTTCCCCAAACCTGTTAGCTCCAGCTCGCCTTGAAATCGATGATTGCTTGTTTCAGCTTCGCTTCGACCTCTTCCGGGAGCGTTTTGGCATTGTCGATGGCGTCCGCGATCTCAGCGAATTGGCTGTGATACGCGCGGATGAACGACGTTTGGAAGTCTTTCACGCGCGGGAGCGGAATATTATCCAGATAACCGCGCGTGCCAGCGTACAGCAATGCGATTTGATCGGACAGCGGCAGCGGTTGATACTGCGGTTGCTTGAGCAGTTCCGTCAAACGCAGACCGCGATCCAACTGACGCTGTGTCGCCTTATCCAAATCGGAGCCGAATTGGGCGAACGCTGCCAACGAGCGGAACTGGGCGAGGTCGAGGCGCAAACCACCCGCGACTTTCTTCATCGCTTTCGTTTGGGCATCGCCACCGACACGGCTGACGCTGACACCGACGTTCATGGCAGGGCGCTGTCCAGCGTTGAACAACTCGCTTTCCAAGAAGATTTGTCCGTCCGTGATCGAAATCACGTTCGTGGGGATGTATGCCGACACGTCACCGAGCAAGGTCTCGATGATCGGGAGCGCGGTCAAGCTGCCACCGCCGTTTTGGTCGCTCAACTGGGCGGCGCGCTCCAACAAACGGCTGTGCAGATAGAACACATCGCCCGGATACGCCTCGCGTCCCGGCGGACGGCGCAGCAGCAGCGACACTTGGCGATACGCCCAAGCGTGTTTGGAGAGATCATCGAAAACGACCAGCGCATCCTTGCCCGTTTCCATGAAGTACTCGCCAATCGCGCAGCCAGAATAGGGCGAGATGTATTGCAGCGCCGCTGATTCGGACGCGCTGGCGACGACAATGGTGGTGTATTCCATCGCGCCGTTTTCCTGCAAGAGCGCCTGAAGCCGCGCGATCTCGCCACGCCGCTTGCCAATGGCGACGTAAATGCAGTTCAGCCCCTTGCCTTTTTGGTTCAGGATGGTATCGATGGCAAGCGCCGATTTACCCGTCTGACGGTCGCCAATGATCAACTGGCGCTGTCCACGTCCAATCGGCGTCATGGCATCAATGGCAATGATGCCCGTCTGCACAGGGCGTCCGACGTTCTTGCGCTGCATTACGCCCGGCGCAATGCGCTCAATGTTATAGTACGCTTCAGCGGCAATGGGACCCCGACCATCAATCGGTTCACCGAGCGCATTGACGACGCGCCCAACTAAACCAGGACCAACCGGAACGGATGCGATCCGACCCAACGGGCGCACTTCGTCGCCTTCGTTGATCGTATCGTACTCGCCCATGATAATGATGCCGACATTATCTTTTTCGAGGTTAAACGCGATGCCCGACACGCCGTTGCTGAACCGCACCAATTCGCTGAAACGGAGATTTTGCAGCCCCCGTACCCGCGCGATGCCATCGCCAACATCTTCCACGTAGCCGACTTCGACCGCTTCGTAGTCCGGTACATAATCTTGTACCTGCTGCAAAAGCGACTCGAACATATTGCCTGTAACTTCCGCCATTGAATGCTCCTGACGTTAAGACGAATAGAACTCGTACGCTGACGTGTTCGCAGTGAGCGAACGCGATATCGACCGTAACAGGGTGAGTATAGACGAAAATTTAATCCAAATCATTGATCATGATTCTACAGATGTAAGGGCATTTGTCAAATTTTTCACAAAGTATATGTATGATACAATTATTTCATCCATTTCTCAACTGAGGACTTCATTTTGGCAGCGATTCCCTCTCAGGCTGGAATGAAAGCCGATCCACTTACGCGCTGGCTGATCCTCGCGGTCTTACTCGGATTGGCGATCTTGCTGTGGCTGCCCTTCCGCTTCAATGTTGGATTCTCAGGCGATGAATGGTATTTCTACTATCATTCGTCCTACACAGCCCTATGGGGGCAGCCCAGTCGCCCGCTGATAGCGTTGCCCAACGTGATCGCTTATGGGCTGTCGCCGGGATCGTTTCTCGGCTTCAATGTGATGCTCACCCTGGTCGTCTTTCTACGCGGTGCGCTCACCTATACCATCATGCGCCAAATCAAGCTAGGGCGCACTTTTGCGTTCTTGACTGCCGCGCTGGCGATGGCGATTCCGGCTGATATGGGTACGTACTACATGGGCGCCGTGGCAGTATATAGTTCATCTGTCTTCTATTTGCTGGCGGTCGTGGTTTTCTTGGCGTACTGGAAAACGCGCCGCTTGATTTTCTTGATCCTGATGATCAATTTGCAGATGTTGTGCTTGGGCATTTATGAAGCGACCTATCCACTGATTCTGGTCACGCCGCTGCTGCTGCTCATACTGCATCGTCGGATCAACCGCCGTTTGATCATGACTGCCATCTTGTGGTATCTCATTCCGGCGCTCAACGTTTTACGTTACGCGCTGTTGGTCAGCAATCAGCCCGAGGCGCTTGGTTATCAAGGCGGTCTGCTCGATCTCGATGTCGGGCGCATGATCAGCGGAACATGGGGAATCTTCCAGCGGCACTTCATCGATGGCTGGTTACCAACCCGGTTTGCGTTCGATGCGTCGTTCATCCCATTCGCACTGATTGCCGCGGCTATCGTGTTTGTGGCTGTGCTAAGGTTGTCCCGCCCACCAACCGACGTACCAATGAACCGTCAAACACTGCTCGTCATAGCGATTACCGGCATCATCATCCTGCTGTTGAGCGTTGCCATTTACATCCCTACCAATGCACGCACCGATCATTTGCGTACCTACTACACATCCGTAATCGGCGCGGCGCTCACGATTGTGGCGCTGCTGACGCTCATCGCATCGAATCGTTGGGTCGTGGCAGCGCTAGTCGCTGGATTGTGCGCGTTGGGGACGCTGCGTCTGCTCGAACAGGGTGCGGATTTTCAGCGGCGCAGCGAAGCACAGCAAACCATTCTCTTGAACGCGCTTGATATTGCACCCGATATCGCAGCGTGGAGCGGCGTCATTGTTTTGGATGAAACGCCCAATCAGTTGATGACCCAACGCTTTATGAGCGCGTGGACAATCCAAACGACGTTTCAACTCATTTACGCCGATCCGACGCTGCTGGTTGTCATCTGCCCAGCGGAGCCGAATGCGCTGAATGACTCGCCTCGATGCCTCTTCGAGGCGGATGGCGCGCGCGTCCAATCAGATGATCTGTTTGTATGGACGCGGCGCTATGACGAATTGGTTTTGATGCGTTATACCGCGTCGGGCGAACTGCGCTTGGAGAGGGCGCTACCCGATCATCCGACCTATAACCCCTTCGGACGCATTGATCTGGAGGTTTCGCCCTCGCCAATGGTACAGCGCATGTTCGCAGACAATTGAGGGGCTACTTATCGGCTTTTTCTTGCGCGTCGCCGAGCGCCTTGCTGCGTTCATACGCCGCCCAAATCGCGTCCGCCAAGACCGTGCGCAAGCCGCCCTTTTCCATTTCGTAGATGGCAGCCGCCGAGGTGCCGCCCGGACTTGTGACCTGATTGCGCAGTTCCGCCGGATGAAGTTTGGAGAACATCGCGTAATCAACCGATCCGCGCATGGTCTTGAGGACAAGCCGTTCGGCATCGCGGCGCGAAAACCCCATATGCACGCCCGCGTCGATCATCGCTTCCATAAACATGAAGATGTACGCGGGTCCCGTCCCACTGAGCGCCGTCGCCATGTCTAGGAATTTTTCGTCGCTGACGTACAATTCGTCCCCCAAGGCGCTCAAGATCGCGCGCGCCTGATCGCGCCCCGTCGGCGTGACTTCGCCCGTCGTCGTCCACACCGTGATCCCCTCGCCAATTTGCGCGGGCGTGTTCGGCATCGAGCGGACGACGCTGGGATTTGCCAAACCATCGGCGATGGTACGGATCCGCACGCCCGCCATGATGCTCAAGACCATCGACGTTTTGCGGGCAGTGCGGCGCAAAACGGGCGCAACTTCGGTGAACACCTGCGGCTTGATCGACAGCACGAGGATGTCGGCACGCGCGGCGGCGTCAGCATTATCATCGGTGCAGCGCACGCCGTATTCGCTTGTCAATCGTTCGCATTGCTCGACATTCGGATCGCTGGCGACGATTTGCGCGGCGCTGACCATCCCTTTGTTGAGCAAGCCTTTGATCATCGCCTCGCCCATGTTGCCGCTGCCGATAAAGCCAATCGTCGTGTCTTGGAGCGCCATGTTATCCTCGTTTCACTACCGATAAAGCGGAGGCAAGCGACGAAAACTGAGAAAAGGGCTGCCGCTTTCTGCCAGCACTCGGCACTTTGTACTCAGCACTGTCTTACTCAATTCATTGATACCATCTCGAACTGGGGCCCGTTGTAGCTCATCAGATAGAAGGCGCGTTCGCGTCCCTCATGCGACTCGCGCAAGAAATCGGTCACGATGAAACCCTCCGCGAACATCTGCCGGAAGATAGCGCGTGTGCTGCGCCGCCACGTTTCCGCCAAGCGCGTGTTGCCCTCCAGCGCGATGAAATCGACCGGAATTTCGAGCAGCGCCAGCGATCCGCCCACGGTCGTGGTGATATCCGGTGGGACAGCGATGCCATCAGCGGTCACCGTCGTCGGGTTGAGGATCGTCGTGTTCGCTTCGAGGTAATGGCGCAGCGACAATTCGACGCGCTTGCCGAAGATCCGTTCATCCACGCGGCGGCTCGTGACCCACCATTCCACCAACAGGCGATCCGACGATCCCAAGCGCGCCAAGCCGCCTTCGCCCGACGTGCCATAGTAGTTTTCGAGGTATCGATGGGCAATACCACCCAATTTGCGGATATTCAGGCGCGCATTCGCCGCCAACAGCGGATCGAATGTCCATGTTACAAGGCGAACGCCCATTTGCGAGGCGATATCGCGCTGTGTCATCTTCAGCCGATAGCCGATGCCCTGCCCGCGATATTCGGGCAGCACGATCATGCGCTTGCTGACGATTTGTAAGTTCGCCATCGCCGGGCGGCGCGTATCTTGGCTGTCAGTACCGAGCAAGCCGATCAGTGCGCCAACGAGCGTGTCGCCCACATAGGCGCCCAAGACGTGTCCGCCATAATGTGCCAGCGTGAACAGCATATGCGCTGGCACGACCGACTCCGTATCGTCACCCCAATAGGTTTTTTGCAGTTCCACGACCGCGCGCAGATCGTCGAGTGCGCGCAGATGCTTAATTTCGATGTCCAACTCGTCCATATGTTCCTTCACGTCACTTTCGGGCGGCGACGAAACGTGTAGCGCAGCATGGCGCTACTGTACGCGCGCCCCCGCATATACGTCAACAAGGTATCTTCAAGGCGGCGCGGGCGAATGCCGAAGTAATCGAACAGATTGCCCAAGCGCGCCGTGCGATGGGTTGCCAACAAATCGAGCCATTGGTTGGTGATCAGCGAGCGCGGCAGGATGCGATTATAGATCGCGGTCAGCCAGCGCAGCAGATAAGGCGGCACGCCCACAATCACACGCGGCGCGCGCGAGACGCGCATCACCGTGTGCAGCAAGTCTTCGAGTGTGATATATTCCGCGCCACCAATTTCGATCACCTGATCCACCGAGTCGATGCGCTCCAAGCTGGCAACGAGCGCGCCCACCAGATCATCGACATAAATCGGATGCAGCACGACCTCGCCGCGTCCAGGCATGAAAAACACGAAAGGATTGGCGCGAAGCTGCATCGCCACATGATTCAGGAACGCATCATCTTCGCCAAACGCCAGCCCGGAACGGATGATCGTGTACGCCAATCCGCTGGTCTTAATCGCGTCTTCAACCAAGCCTTTATAGCGCAAAAGCGGATATGCTGACGCTGGCGATGCCCCCAAATGCGAGAGCGTAATTATCCGCCCCACGCGGGCGGCGCGCGCTGCCGTGATCACTTGGCGCACGCCGTCGAGTTCGACGCGCTCCAGATCGCGCGGACGCCCCCACCACTGCGCGTTTTCCAGATGAATCACCGTATGCGCGCCCGTCGCTGCCTTGAATAAGGCTTCTTCATCGATGATGCTGCCAACGACGATCTCTGGGCGCGCAGCTTCGTCCCATGAGAGACGCGCGGCTTTCGCAGCGGAAACCAGACAGCGCACAGCGCGCCCCTCGCTCAACAACCGCGCGACGAGGCGGCGACCGATGAATCCGGTTCCACCAGTGACAAGAATCAAGCTAACAACCCGTTGACTCACCCACAATAATGGGCAAAATTATAACATACTCGAAACCACCATCGAAACGATTGGCTTCCCAAATGCAGCGCGAAGTTCGCAATATTATTTTCACCGATCACGCCATCGAACGTTTGCAACAGCGGCGCATCACCCAATTGATGGTCGTGAGCGCGATTCGATCTCCCGACAGCAGTTATATCGAGGACGACGGCGATACCAAGTTCATCAAGACCATCGACAGACGCCAACTGCACGTCGTCGGGCATTGGAAAACAGATCAACTCCAATGGCTGATCAAATCCGCATGGGTACGCGGCGAAAACGACGCCAAACCATCGCTGTTCAAGTCCCTGCTCGATTTGGCATCGAAGATCATCCGGGCGCTCACCAGCAGCAGTAACCGCCGTCGATAATCACATCGCTGCCCGTCATGAAGTCGCTAACTTGCGCCGCGAGGAACACGACCGCGCCCTGTAAATCGGTGACTTCCGCCATGCGATTCATCGGCGTCATGCGCAGCCAATTCGGCATCATCTGTGCGCCAATCGGCGTCGCCAGCAGATCATCGACCAACTGAGTCCGCGTATAGCCCGGACTGATGCTGTTGACCTTGACGCCGCGTGGCGCCCATTCCGCCGCGAGGCTGCGCGTGAGATGGATGACGCCCGCTTTGCTGGTGTTGTAGGCGGATTGATTCTGCGGCATGTTCGAGATCGTGCCGGACATGGACGCTGTATTGATGATTTTGCCGTAGCCTGCCGGCAGCATGACGCGCGCTTCGGCTTGCGCGCATAAAAACACGCCTTTGAGGTTGATATCCAGCATCCGATCCCAATCCACTTCAGACATGGATTCGGAATCGACCCACTGCCCGATTCCGGCATTGTTCACGCCAATCGTGACCTTGCCCCACTTGCCGACGATGGTTTCGATCATGCGCGCAACTGAGTCGGGCTGCGTCACATCGGCTTGCACGGCGATGCTGTCGATCCCTTTTTGCGTCAACTCGTGCGCGACGTTCTCCGCGCGATCCAGCGCCAGATCGACAATCGCTACCGCTGCGCCCGCTTCACCGAGCGCGTGCGCATAGGCGCGCCCAATGCCCTGTCCACCGCCCGTAACCAGCGCCGCCCGCCCATCCAACCGAAACCGCTCCAAAATTGGTTTTGCACTCAAAACAACATCGCTCATGGTAATTTTCCTTTGATTGGGACATTCTGATTTCTATCGCTTCATTCTAACGCGGAGCATCGTATGGGTAAACTGAACCGTATCCCGCCGGAACATCTGCTCATTGATCTCGACGACGAACGCCGCGCCGTCGCGGAGCATCTGCGCGCATTGATCAAAGAACGCGTGCCACAGGTCGAAGAGGTAGGCTATGGCGGTTGGCGGTTGACCGGCTATCGCAACGGTGGTTATTTCGGTTTCATCGCGCCGCTGCCCGATCAAATCCGTCTCGGTTTTGAACACGGCATCGATCTACCTGACCCAACGAACATCCTGACGGGTGAGGGTAAACAAGTCCGCTCTGTCGGGTTGAAAACATTCATCGATCTTGAGCAGCATGACAGCGCGATCCGCGATCTGATTGACATCGCCGCTGCTCGCGCACGGCAGGGATAACGCAACGCCCGCCGCGTAGTGGTGTTCCATCTTGAGAAAAGCGGCGCGATTGATTACGCTTGCGCTTACAATCTGGACAAGACAATAATTTCCGCGCCGACCTTGCCCACTTCCGACGGCGCGCAGTGGAGGCATAATGGGAGAGCGTCGTCGCGTAGTCGTTACCGGTATGGGAATCCTCAGCCCAATTGGCAATACCGTCGAGGAAGCATGGCGCAACGCCGCCAACGGCGTAAGTGGGATCGCAGAAATCAAGCGATTTGATACGTCGCACTTGGAAATTCACTTCGGCGGCGAAGTCAAAAACTTTGATCCCGAAGCCTTTTTGGGTCGGCGCGAATTCCGACGCACCGACCGCGTCTCGCAGATGGCGCTCGCCGCTGCCGCACAAGCCGTCGCGGACGCCGGCATCGAAATCACGCAAGAAAATATGTACGATGTAGCGTGTGTGGTCGGATCGGGCATCGGCGGCATTGCTACCCTCTTCGAGGCAGTCAAAATATTTCTTGAGAAGGGGCCCAAGTTCGTCAGCCCGTTGTTGATTCCGATGATGCTCCCCGACGCCCCATCGAGCAAAGTCTCCATGACCTACAATCTGCGCGGGCCCAATTTCGCCATCTCCACCGCGTGCGCGACCGGCAACAACTGCATCGGTGAAGCGACCGAAATCATCCGACGCGGACAAGCAACGATGGCATTTGCGGGCAGTTCAGAGGCGGGCTTGCAAGATATTGCGGTTGCCAGCTTCAATAACATGACCGCGATTTCGCGCCGCAACCATGATCCCGGACACGCTTCGCGTCCGTTCGATAGCGAACGCGATGGCTTCGTCGTCGCAGAAGGCGCGGGAATCTTGATCCTTGAAGACTTGGATCATGCCCTTGCGCGCGGCGCGAAGATTTACGCCGAAATCTTGGGCTATGGACACACGTCTGACGCCTATCATGTCACCGCGCCGCTGGAAACGGGCGAAGGGGCAGCCGAAGCGATTGTACGCGCACTCGACGATGCCGGACTGAAGGGCGAGGACATCGATTACATCAATGCACACGGCACCAGTACCCCGCTCAACGACAAGAGCGAGACGCTCGCCATCAAGCGCGCACTCGGCGAACTGGCATACAACATCCCGATTAGCTCGACCAAATCGGTCACGGGGCATCTCATGGGTGCAGCGGGAGCGGTCGAAGCGGTCTTCTCGATCAAGGCGATCTTGGAGAACTTTGTGCCGCCGACCGTCAATCTGGTCAACCAAGACCCCGAATGCGATCTGAATTACACGCCGAATGTCGGGGTGGCACGCCAAATCGATACCGTGATGAGCAATTCGTTCGGTTTCGGCGGTCACAATGCGGTTTTAATCTTTGGTCGGTATAGGTCGAATGGTCACGGCTAATCTATGGCTGCGTCAAGTACAACCGCGCGAGAGCATGAGATTTATGCGCACATCGCCGGATGGGGCATGGCAGTCCCAGATACCGTGCTGACCAACAACGATCTAGCGGCGATTGTCGACACAACCGACGAATGGATCGTCGCCCGCACGGGCATCAAAGAACGTCGGATCGCCAGCGAACGCGAGACCACCGCGACGTTGGGATTGAAAGCCGCTCAACGCGCGCTCGAAATCGCAGATATTTTGCCTGAAGAACTGGACTTGGTGATCGTCGCCACCTCCACACCAGAGAACATCTTTCCAAGCGCCGCCAGCTTAATTCAAGCGTGGTTGGGCGCGAACAAGGCGGGGGCGTTCGATCTGAGCGCAGCCTGTTCTGGCTTCGTCTACGCGGTCAACATGGCGACGCAAGCAATCCGTTCTGGCAGCATTCGCACCGCCGTCGTGATTGGCTCGGAGACGATGAGCCGCATCTTGGACTGGCAAGATCGCGGGACGTGCATCTTGTTCGGGGATGGCGCGGGCGCGGTCGTGCTGAAAGCCAGTTCGACGCCGGGCGGTGTCCTATCGTCCGTTCTGCGTTCCGACGGCACGGGCGGCGATTTGCTTGGCATTCCAAGCGTGGGCAGCCTCGATATGAAGATCCCCGATACGCTGCCCAATTCGCACAAGCTGCATAAGATGCACATGAACGGGGCAGAGGTGTTCAAGTTCGCCACGCGCGTGATTGCGGAAAGCATCCATCAGGCGCTCGACCAAGCGGGTTTGACCTTGCGCGATGTCCGGCTGATCGTGCCACATCAAGCGAACATGCGCATCATCCAGGCGGCAGCGCGCACGCTCAAACTGGATGAAAGCCTGTTCATGCTCAATTTGGACAAGTACGGCAACACGTCAGCCGCATCGATCCCGATTGCGCTGTGCGACGCTGTACAGCAGGGCAAAGTCCAAGACGGCGATCATATCGTATTCGTCGGCTTCGGCGGCGGGCTAACGTGGGCGTCGATGGTCGTCAAATGGGGGTCGCCAGAACCCGAAGACCGCGAACGCGCGCGCTTCAATCGTCAGCGCCGCCAGTTCAGCTATGTGACCGCCTATTGGCGTGGTCGCTTGGCGCGCTTGAGCCGCCAAGTACAAGAACTTGTTCACCGTATTCGCCCAGAGCGCGGGCGCATGAGCCGCTTGCGCCGCCGCATCGAGGATTTCGATATCGAATGAAAACAATCCGTCTCCCCCACTTGTTATTGTCCGTCTTGGCGGCGCTGTTCGCGTTGATGGTCGCTGCGTCGGCACTGAGCGCCCAAAACATGCCGCCCACTGAGATAACCGTCGAATTTTACGGCACGATTCAGTCTGCCAATCCATCAGCACTGGTCATCAATGGACAGGTGATCGATATCAGCGGCGCACAGTTGAGCGCCCCCCCCACGACCGGATTGGTCGTGCGTGTGATCGCTGTCGCCCAAGCCGATGGGACGATTGCTGCGCGCCAAATCGATCCGGTTCCCGTCGGGATGCTGCCGGGAATCGTCGTCTTGATGGGCGCGATCAGCGACGTGAACCAAAGTACCCTCATGCTGGGCGACCAGATGGTCGATATCAGCGACGCGGTGATCCTGAACGCGCTGCAAATCGGTGATTCGGTACGGCTGCTCGTCGTAGCGGACACGCCGGGACGCTGGCGCGCGCTGCTCGTCGGATCACCGGATAATCCGGCGTTCGCGCCGCTCGGCACGCCCGATCCCGCGATCCGTCCGCCGAGTTCCAACCTCCAAGCGCCCAACGCGACGCCCGAAATCAGCAGCGCGCCGCCTGCCCCACCCGTATCCACGCCCGAAATTGGCGTCATCCCGCCAATGACGACCCCCGAAGTCGATGATCACGGCGGTGGCGGCGATGATGGTGGCGGCGATGATCATTCGGGAAGCGGTTCGGGCTGAATCAAAAGCGGGAGTCGATGATCGACTCCCGCTTCTTTTGTGGTCGCTGACGACTAATGGCGGCGACGACCCTGCGCCAAATTGATGTAGTACAGCAGTTGCAGCACCGCACCCACAGCAGCGGCAACATAGGTTAGCGCCGCCGCCGTCAGCACTTGACGCGCGCCCGATTCGTCCTGCGGCGTCTGCATCAAACCGCTCTCACGCAAGAGGATCAGCCCGCGTCGGCTGGCATCGATCTCGACGGGCAGCGTCAGCAGCGTGAACACGACCACTAACCCGAACGCCAAGATGCCCAACCAGATCAAACTGGTGGCGTTGATGATCAGCCCAAAGAAAATCAGCATATAGCTAATCGTCGGACTGAACTGCACCGCAGGGACGAGAAAACTGCGCATCGCAATCAGCGGCGATTTGCTCTGATACTGCTGAACGTGTCCGAGTTCGTGCGCGACCACCGCCATGGCGGCAACGGATGGCGTGCTGGCGATGCCCTCCGAAAGCCGAACCACATTCTTGCCCGGATCGAAATGGTCGCTCAATTGACCCGGTACGCCTTCAAGCGGCAGCGGTGCGACGTTTGTACGCTGGAAAATCGTTTCTGCGACTTGCATACCGCTGATACCCGCGCTGTTGCGCGTATTGCTCCATTTGCTGTACGCCGAACGCACGAAAAACTGCGCGCCCAACGACAGAATCAGTGATGGGATCATGACCAGCAGGATGTAATTGGCATTGAAGTACATCTTCGTAGACCTTTCGTTCTGTAACTTCAGCAATCTTAGTCCAGATTACGTTAGAATCGCGCCAATACGCCAGCGTCGGATCACCTAATTCTTAGGGGGACATCGCGCCTAATGTCGCCGTCAAACCCGCGCGGTCGTTCAATTCAGGCGGGAGCAGCGTATTGTCGAGCAGGCTGGTCGTCCCCATACGCACGACCAGCGACAACATCATCGGCGCGTTGGTCGCGGTCGTGATCGGCGCGAGTGTGCTAGGATCGCTAAGTTCGACATATTCGACGGTCAAACCATCGAGAACCGCGCGCGCCGCCGCGATCAGGCGTTCGGGTTGGCGTTCGCCCGCGCGGTAGGCATCTTCCGCCGCTTCGAGCGCGCGCGGGATCGCCTTGGCATCAATGCGTTGTTCGGGGGTCAAATAAAGATTGCGCGAACTGAGCGCCACGCCATCGCGCGTCCGCACGGTTGGGCAGACCGCGATTACAACCGGGACATTCAAATCGGCGACCATGCGCCGAATCACAACGACCTGCTGCGCGTCCTTCTGTCCAAAATACGCAATATTCGGCTGTGTGAGATTGAACAGCTTGGCTACAACCGTCGCCACACCCTGAAAATGACCTGGACGGCGCTTGCCTTCCAAGCCTTGCGCGACGCGCTCAACCGTGATGCTCGTCTGAAAATCAGACGGATACATGACTTCGGGCAGCGGCGTGAATACCGCGTCCGCCTGATGTGCCGCCAAATGCGCGAGATCATGTTGCAAATCGCGCGGATATTTGGACAAATCCTCGCTCACGGCGAACTGAGTTGGGTTAATAAAGATCGTAGCGATTACGGTGTCGTTTTCCGCGCGTGCCGCCTCCACCAATGACAAATGTCCCGCGTGGAGCGCGCCCATCGTCGGCACAACGCCGATGCGCCCAACTTGCGCACGCCGCCATGCCCGCAACTGTGAAATAGTCTCAAGAATCTGCATTCGGTTTCGTCTCATCGGCGTCCAACGAACGGCGTACTGCATCTAATACGGCGTCTTTCATGCCAAAACTGTTGGCGTCCGTCGGGAACGCGCTCGATTTCACATCGTCCACATACGCTTTCAGCGCCGTTTGGATCGCGCCGCCAATGTCGGCGTAGCGGCGCGTGTGCTTGGGGATGAAGGCATCGAACAAGCCGAGCAAGTCGTGAAACACTTGGACTTGCCCATCGCAGCCGACGCCCGCGCCAATGCCGATGGTGGGGATGTGCAGCCGCGCAGTGATGATCGCTGCCAGCGGCGCGGGGACGAGTTCCAACACGACCGCGAACGCGCCCGCGTCTTGGATCGCGGCGGCATCGCGCAAGAGCTGCCGCGCAGTATCGATATCGTTCCCCTGTACGCGAAAGCCGCTCGTCTCGTTGACGCTCTGCGGCAGCAAACCGATATGCGCCATCACCGGAATGCCCGCCTCGACCACACGCGCAATCGTCGGCGCGAGGTTCTCGCCGCCTTCCAACTTGACGGCGCTCACGCGCCCACCCTGCATCATACGCGCGGTATTGGTCAACGCTTGTTCCGCGTCGATCTTGTAGGTCATGAAAGGCATATCGCCCACAATGAGCGCGCGCGTCGTAGATCGCGTGACGATTTCGGCGTGGTAGATCATCTGATCGAGCGTGACGGGGATCGTACTCGCGTGTCCCTGTACAACCATCCCCAAGGTATCGCCCACCAACAACATCGGCGCGCTCGCCGCCTCGCTCAAGCGCGCGCTCACCGTGTCATATGCCGTAATCATGGCGATGCGTTCGCCCGCGTCTTTCAACTTCTGAATATCCCGAATCGTGAGTCGGGCTGCCATAAGACGCTACTTTCTCGTGAATCGGGTCAAGTTGAAGAGGGCGTTCCCAGCGGCGTCGGCGTCAGAATCGGGTCGCTGATGAAGATCGTAAGCGTGCAAGACGCCTTCACCGCGTTGCTGATGTCGAACACCGAGAGTCGGAACTGGTACTCGCCGGGTGTGTAATACGACGGCACGAACTGTCCCAGCGCGTTCAAATCTGCGACGGGCTGCGTCCGGTCGCCGCCGACAACGACAAAGCTGTTGAAGGTCGATTCGCCGCGCAGTTCAAAGCGAAAGAAGGCAAAATTATCGGTGAACGCCGTGCCAACGACGACCATTGGCTCGAACACGATCATCCCATTGGCAGGGATTTGCAGCGCCGCGTTGGGCGTGTCGCAGCCAAGTGGCGCTGGCATATTCGGGATGATCGTCCCAACGGGCGTCGGCGTCAGCGTGGGCGTAGCGATAATTTGATCCGACGGATCGTCCGCGCCGAACTCAACGCCGCTGGCATCAATCACAACGCCCTCCGTCAGCGGCGCAGGCGTCGGCGTGCGAAAGTCCGGCTCAAGCACAATCGCCGCGACCACGATATTATCTGCCATCGTTGCACGCAGCGTCGGCGCGACAATATTTTGCAGCCCACCGACGATGAGCAGCGCCTCTGCCAGTAGCACGAGGCTCGTAGCCGCATTGGAACGCTGAAAGCTGTAGATATCGCGTTCTAGCTCGAAATGCGTAGAGCGATAGGCGGTCTGCGCCCGCCGCCAGCGCAGCAGCGCGAGGACGACGCCAACGCCGAACAGAATATACAGCCCGGTCGCGGTCTGTTCGACCAAAAAGATCAAACTGCTCATAAGGCGCGCAGCACACCCCGCAGCAATGCCGTCAAACGCGGGTTGATTTGTTCGCCCGCCTCCAAAACTTCTTCATGATTGGGCTGATCGTGCGAGTCCAGCGAATCGACGCAGAGATTGGTCACGCCAGAGAATGCCAGCACGCGCATCCCGGCATGGACAGCGATCAAGACTTCATGCACGGTGGACATGCCAACGGTATCCGCGCCCAAGGTGCGCAGCATCCGAATTTCGGCGGGCGATTCGTAGAAGGGGCCCGACACGCCCGCGTAGACGCCTTCGCGCATGGGGATATTCTCACGCGCCGCGACCGCGCGCGCCGTCTGTGCCAGCGCGCGATCATACGCTTGCGTGGTGCTGATAAAACGTGCGCCGAACGCTTCGTCGTTGGGGCCCATCAGCGGATTATGTCCGGCGAGTCCCACAAAATTGAGATGATCGTTGATCAGCATCACATCCCCGACGGCGAAATCTTTGTTGATTCCGCCCGCCGCGTTGGTCACAATTAAGATTTCTGCGCCCAAACGTTTCATGATGCGCGTCGGAAACGTGACCTGCTGTTCGCTGTAGCCCTCGTAGAAGTGCATCCGCCCCTGCTGCATCACCAGCGGCACCCCCTCCAGCGTCCCGAACACGAGCCGCCCGGTATGTCCCGGCACCGTTGGCACGGGAAAGCCAGGAATATCGTTGTACAGCACATGGGCGGGATTTTCCACATAATTCGCCAAGCGCCCCAAGCCCGATCCGAGGATGACGCCAACGCGCACCGGACGATCCACGCGGCTGCGAATGGCGTTGATGGCAGAGTCGTAAGCTGCAGAACTGATGATTGTCATAATTTCCATCCCATCGTAGGGGCGCGTCGCTGGCGCACCCAAAAAACATCCGCCATTCGGTTACAAGCCAGCGCGTGTCCGCTCTTGCGCGTATTCTTGCGGCGTATCGACATCACTCAATACGCTGTCGGTATCGACGTTAACATACGCGATCCGATCCGCGTGCGCGTTGATCACGTCGCGCGGTGAGCCGTCCGACGGCAGCGCGAGAATTTCGTTCCAGTAGCGGCGATCAATCAGGATTGGGTGTCCGCGCCGACGCTGATAACTGGGCGCGACAATATCGTTTGCGCCCTCCGCATAGGTCGTCAGCACTTGCGCTACGACGCGCGGCTGAATACGCGGCTGATCGCCCAACACAATCATCGCTGCTGCCAAGTGCGGGGGAAGCGCGCGCAAGCCCGTTTTGACCGATGACAGCATTTCGCCCGCCGCAAAATCGGGGTTGAACACCGTCTCGATGCCCATTTTCGCGGCGATTTGCAACACTTCGCCGGCGCGGTTGCCCGTCACAACGGTGATATGATCGACGCGCGCCAAGATCAGTTGATTCAAGATATGTTCGAGGATCGGCTTGCCGTTCGCCCACGGCAGCAGCACTTTCGGCTGTCCCATGCGTTTCGACATGCCCGCCGCCAGCACAATCGCCCCCACCGAACGCTGTACTTCTTGCACCGGATCGACGCCGCGCGCCGAACCCATCGCCACGCCATAGACGCGCGGCTGCCGCAAGATCAGACGCGCGATCAACCGGGCGCGGGCGCGATAATAGCCCGTGGTGGGCGATCCGTTCAACCACACCATCACGCGCGCCTTATCTGGCACGCCGCGCAAGCCCAATTCTTCATCGCGTAATACTTGTGCCACCCACGGCGATTTGATCGGGCTGTCCTCGTAGAATCCATAGCGTTCGATCATCGCGCTTGCGTTGTAAACGTGTTCATTGTTGAGCGGTTTCCCCAACGCCGCCAGCGACGCCATCGGAATCGCCAGCGTCGTCTCGCGTGGGATCGCTGGTTCGCCATCGTAGGGTGCTTTGAGCGGCAGCCCGCGCGCGTTATCCGCCTCGATCAACAGCGCATCGGCGTCCACCGCGTCGAGCAGCCAACCGATTGCGCGCGCCGACAATGAATGCACGACACCCCCACGGATACGGTCATAGATGAACGCAAAACGGCTGGCTTCGAGCGCCGCCGATATCACCGCCGCGCCATCGCGCACAGCGCATTTGTCTGGAAACAAATCGAGTTGTTCCGCAGGGATGGGCGTCGTTGCCGTTGCCAGCACACGCCAACCAACCTCCGCCAGTTCGTGTCCCAACGCGACTAATGTGGAAGTTTTGCCACCCGCCCCGACAAACGACACCACGTCACCGGGAACGATATTAAACGCCTCTCGCAGTTTCATCACCGCGCGCCATCAACTCTACAACATCAAGTGGAACGCCGCCGATTTGCTTTGGGGCGTTCGTGTTGTATTGTAGCGCCAATCGTACAGATGAGCATCAAGCGCCTAGCCCATGTTGGCGCAGCGCCGCCGCCACCCGATCCGGGATCATCGGCAGATCGTCCAGCCAAACGCCCGTCGCGTCAAAGACCGCCGCGGCAAGCGCGGGCGCAAGCGGAATCATCGGCATCTCCGCCATGCCGCGCGCGCCAAAGGGCCCAATGGGGTCGGCGTATTCCAAGACAATCGATTTGACTTCAAGCGGCACATCCAAAACCGTCGGGATCAGATAGGTCGATAAATACGGATTACGAATCCGCCCCTTGTCCGAGATCAAATGCTCCATCACCGCATAGCCGAGCGCCTGTACGACCGCGCCTTCGATCTGCCCCTGTACCTGCTGCGGATTAACCGCGCGCCCCACGTCGTCGGCACATACGACGCGCAAGACGTGAATTTGCCCCGTCTCAATATCGACTTCGACTTCAACCGCTTGCGCAACGTAACCGTAAGCGAAATTTGGCTCAGCTTTCCCCGTCATGGGATCGAACGGCGTGGTTTTAGGCGGGCGGTACTGATACGTCCCGGTCGCCGGGCGTTCTTCGGCGCGCCACGCATCGAGCGCCGCACGCGCCGCGCCGCGAATAGCATTGCCCGCCATGAAGGTCAGCCGCGAAGCCGACGCGCTGCCCGCCGTTTTCGTCTCGGCGGTGTCGTGTCCAATCAGATGCACGCGCTCGAATGGCACGCCGACCGCCTCCGCCGTCATTTGCATCATGGCGGTATGCGTCCCCTGCCCGACTTCGGCACCCGCTTGGCGCACAATGACACGCTCGATCTCCGCCGTGCCATGCAGTTCGACTGTCGCCCAACTTTGCTCTGGAAAGCCGAAGCTGTAGCCGACGTTCTTGTACCCGCACGCGAAGCCAACGCCGCGCCGCAGCATCGGATCGCGCGGCTGCTCCAGCGGCTGGCGGTTCCAAAGCTTGCTCCCCGCTCCACTTTGGAGCGCGGTCGGGGGCGAGATTCGCTGCCAATAACTTTCTTGCGCGCAGCGTTCCACGACCTGCGGCATCGACACGCCGGGCGGGAGCGGCGTTCCCACCGAGGTAATACTGCCCTCGTGGATGATGTTGCGCAGCCGCAGCTCGACCGGATCGATTTGCAAGGCGTCCGCGAGTCGATTCATCATCCCTTCAGCGGCGAAGGCGGCTTGCGGCGCGCCGAACCCACGAAACGCGCCTGTCGGGATGTTGTTGGTCAGCACAGCGTAGGTATCGATATGAACGTGATCGATTTCGTAGGGACCCGTCGCCATCAGATTGGCGTTGGCAAGCACTTTCGTGGATGTGTAGTTGTACGGACCCGCATCCCCGACGATGCGCGCTTGCATTGCAGTCAGCTTGCCATCGCGCGTCGCGCCCCATTTCGTTTGGATGCGAATCGGGTGACGCTTGTGATGGTACAGGATCGATTCTTCACGGCTCCACTGGATTTTGATCGGACGTTGGAGCGCATGAACTGCCAGCGCCAACACAATCTGCACCGACATATCCTCGCGCCCACCGAATGCGCCACCAATCGCCGGATAAATCACGCGGACACGATCTTCCGGCAAATCGAGCGCGTGCGCGATCAACTGTTGATCCTCGTGCGTCCACTGCCCGGCGACGATGATCGTCACGCGCGCGTCGTCGTCGATGTAGCCGACGCCCGCTTCGGGCTGCAAATAAGCGTGTTCCTGATACCCGGTGCTAAATTCGCCCTCGACGATCACATCCGCCGCCGCCCAACCCGCGTCCATATCGCCTTTGCGCGTGCGATAGTGACACAATACATTGTCTGGCACGGTTGGCTGAATCTGCGGCGCGTCGGGCTGCATGGAGCGTTCGGGATCGAACAACGACGGCAAATCCTCGTAATCGACGCGGATCAGCTTGACCGCTTGCGCCGCAATCGCATCCGTTTCCGCGACCACCAGCGCCACATTGTCCATATAACAGCGCACCACGTCCGCGCCCAGTTTGAAACTGCCGACCCCGCAGAGGACGGGCTGATCTTTCGTGACCAACCCGTATTCGTTGACTGGCACATCCGCCGCCGTGAAGATACGGACGACGCCGGGCAGCGCCGCCGCCGCGCTCACATCAATGCTGCGAATGCGCGCGTGCGTTCGGTCGCTAAACTTGATCTTCAGCCAGAGTTGCCCGTCAATGTCGATGTCGCCGGGATAAGGCGTTTCGCCTGTCACCTTGCCAAGCGCATCAACGCGCCGGATCGACTGTCCGACAATCACGGTTTTTGGTTTATCCGACATGTTCATGACCTTGTAGGGGCGTGCCGCTGGTACGCCCGAAATCACAACCTACACCCATTTTGCGTATGCGAGTACCTGACAGGCTTGATGCGTGTCATTGGAACGCCCGAAATTATCCCCTACACGCCGTTATTCTCATTCGCCAGCGCCACCATCGGCACCTCACCCGGCACGCTGCCATTGCTGTAGACGGGCGCGACGAGGCGCATCCGCTCCGCCTCGCGGCTGAAGATGCGCCGCAGCACCGCCACTGCCGCCGCATACGTCGGTTCAACACCCGCGTAGCTCAGGCTGCTCGCGCCCAAATTCTTGCCCTTCGTCAGCGGCGTATCCGACGCATAATGCAAGAAGCCTACGTCGAACGGCGCGCCGTGCAGCGTCACAATCTCATTGACTGGATGGCGTTTCGGGCGTACTGCTTCGTAGAGGGACGAGAGATAGGGACCCGCCTCCATCTCGATGATCGTGTAGCCCTCTTGGTAGAACACGCCCATATAGCTCGGATTTTGCAGGAATGTGCCGGGCGCACTAATCGCCTTCTGATTGTCCAAGACCGATCCGCTCGATAAATACGGTGCAACATCTTGGGCAGAGAAGCAGTTGTTGAACAGGAACGTATTCTTCGAGTGTTCATCGTGGACGACGTTGGGGATCATCACGTCCCCGATCTTGCCGTTGAGCGTCGCCGCCTTGCCGATGATGTAGATGCCCGACAAGTGCGAGACTCGTTCGGTCACGCGCGCCAAGATTTCATACGCCGCCAAGCCCAACGGATAATCGATGTTCAAGATCACGGCGTCCGAACCCGCCAGCGAATCGCGATCACATGCCGAAATCAGGCGTGGGTCGAGCCAGTCGTAGCGCAAGTGGTTCATTTCGATCACTTGCGTCTCGATGTCGAAACCGTGTCGACTCGGTATGCGCGCAATGCCAAGCGCATCCTCCGCCGCTTTCAACGCCTCACGCGGTTTCTGACCGCTGTCCGAAATGTACTTCTTGAGGACATAGTACAAGAAATTGTACTTGAGCGAGGGCGCACCGCCGGTGGCTGCGACTCCGCGCTCGATGGCGTGATATTCAGACAGCAAATCTTCGTGTCCGCGCGCACCGATATAGTCGATCAACGCGGCTTCTTCACGCAAGGCGAAGCCCGTCAGCAAGTTCAACAGCGAATGCGTGTTGCTCGACACGAAATACACGGGGCGATTTTCGATATCCACATCGCCCAACTGACTGCGCAGATCGTCCCACCAATAGGCTGTGCCGCGCCGATAATCTGCCAGCGATCCCGCGATCTGGCGCAAGCTGATGTGCTTGATTTCGCGCGAAATCTTGACCAGCGTCGGGATGAACTGCGCCCCCCAAACGATTTCGAGCCGCCGCACATCCGCTGCATCCATGCGCAGCGCGCTTGACAGCAGTTCGAGTTCGGCATCAGTCAGCTTTGTGATCCGTTCTTGATGCTGCGCGAGGAACAATTTCATAATCTCGCCTTGCAGCAGTCCGTGCAGCTTGTTCCATTCGATCTGATATGCCGTCAAGATTGGCACGAGATCGTCAATGTCGGAACGACTAGCGATGAACACCGCCAGCGTGTGCTTACCATCGAACAGCGTGCGGCGGCGGCGTCCCGGTGAATAGACGGCTTGCCAGTCATTGACCGGGTATCCCGCCGCGACCAACGATTTCTCCAAAATTCCGATCAGCACAAATTCGATATCCGCCATGCACGGCGGCAGACGCAGACTCGCGTAGACCAACGCCGACACATCTGGTTTTGCGCTCGGCGCATGAACATGCAGCGACGACTCCATCGCCATATGCGTTTCGACTAAGGTTTCGATTTGAATCGTGTGGGTCGAGCGCAAGAGCGAATAATACGTCCGCATGTAAAGCTCGATCTCTTCGCTCCCAGTCTTTGGAACCGTGCGATCCATTACATCCTCCCCGGATTAGCGGCGCTTCTTGGGCTTGCCCTTTTCATCGACCTTGCCTTCGCGGAAATCGCGGAAATCACGATTGATCTTGCGTTGGCGCACACGGTCAGCTTTGCGCTGCTTGACCATCGCATCGCGTTCTTTGACCAAATCGGTCTCTTTGACGTTGATCATTTTCTTGGGCGCAAACAGGGAGACAATCAACGCCGTGATCGTCGAGCCAATGAAGAACAAGACCAAACCGACGAGCAGTTGTACGGTCGGCAAGTCTTTGCGCGGAATTGAATAGCGCCGTAGGAATGTTGTATCCAAATAGGCGGTCAGCGGCGGCGTCACCACAAACACGATTACCGCAATGGCGATGATGAGGATGAAGCCGACCGCCGCATACGCGCGACGTCCACGTTTTTTCTCTGCGACCCGAACCTGCGACATGATTGCCCCCTTAGAATGATTGCGCGGCTTGCTCGGTGATGTGCGCGCTCGCTTGTTTGAATGCTTCAATGATCTTGTAGTAACCCGTACAGCGGCACAGATTGCCCGTGATACTCTGCATGATTTGATCCGACGACGGACTCGGCTGTTCTTCCAACAGTTTCGCGCCCGCCATCAAGAAACCCGGCGTACAATAGCCACACTGCACCGCGCCCTGATCGATGAAAGCGCGCTGAATCGGATGGAGTTCCTCGCCGCTCAAGCCTTCGACCGTCACGATATCCGCGCCATGGGCACGCGGCGCGGGGATCATACACGCCATGACTGCCGCACCGTCCAAAAACACGGTACACGCGCCGCATTCGCCTTCGGAACAACCCTCTTTGGTACCCGGCAGTCCCACGTCGTCGCGCAAGAAATGCAGCAGCGTCTTGTGCTGCCCCGTATCAACGCGATACGACTGCCCGTTGACCGTCGTCTCAATTGGCGTGCGCGCGTCGTGTTCAATGGCGCGATCCAGCGTCCCGCGTCCCGCGTTCGCCCCCCACAACAGCGGCGGGCGGACAGGATAGCGTTCGCGCTCTGTCCCGGCGGCGAGCGCACGCAAACAACGCGAGACGATCACGCGCACCATATCCGCGCGGTAGGCGGCTGTCGCGCGCACATCATCGATGGGCTTGGGAACAGCCGCCGCCAAGCGCGCCGCCTCACGAATCGTCTCTGCCGTCAGCGATTTGCCGATCAGATATTGTTCGGCATCTGGCGTTTGGATAATCGTCGGTGCGACGCTGCCCAACGCAATTCGCGCTGCGGTCACGCTGTCACCATCGAACGTCAGCACGACCGCCGCATTGACTACCGAAATCGCTTGCGCGCGCCGCAAGCCGAGTTTGATGAACATGCCGCGTTGATTGGCGTTCAATGCTGGAAACTGGATCGCGGTCAGCAGTTCGTCGGGGTGCATGAGCGATTTTCGCAGCCCGGTATGAAAATCTGCCAACGCGACGACCCGTTCGCCTTTCAGCGAGGTCAGCCTCACCGACGCGCCCAGCGCGCGCAGCGGTGTGATCGTATCGTTGGCAGGCGACGCCGTGATCAGGTTGCCCGCGATGGTGGCACGATTGCGAATCTGCGGCGCGCCGACTTCCCACGCCGCTTGTGCCAGTGGCAGCGCGCGCTCGACGAGGAGTTGGCTGTCTACGACGTGATTGTGCGTGACCAGTGCGCCCAGTCGGATCACACCATCATCCAGCGTAATCGTATCCAAGCCTGGCACGCGCGAGATATCGATCAACGCCTCAAGGTGGGGGCGCTGTCCGCGTTCGATTTCGATGAGAATGTCCGTCCCACCCGCGATGATGCGCCCTCGTTCGCCATATTGATGCAGCAAAGCGAGCGCCTCCGCGAGGGTTGTGACCGAATACAGCCGATTCCACATTGCGATGATCGCCACCATGACTTTTGTTTCGTTACCATCTTAACATTGTTCAGCCCGCCGCTTCAAACGCAAAATCAAAGCGGCTCAATTTCCACCAGCGTGACCGGATTGATATTCATCACGCATGTCCCCTTGTACTGCGTTTCAGTCGTCGTCCGCCGATCATAGGTGTGAACGTGTCCATGCAGCATATAGCGCGGACGATACCAATTTAAGAAGCGCAAGAACGCTTTCAAGCCATTGTGCGGCAAGTCGGGCGCGTCGTGAATCTGCCACGCGGGCGCGTGCGTGACCAACACATCGACACTATAACGGCGCTGCCAACGCAGCAGCAGCAGCGGCAGCGCGGCGCGCATGACCATCCCCATCATCTCTGACTCAGAGTACTGTACCGGGCTGTTGTTGTAGCGCAGCGAGCCTTCCAACCCATAGAACGTCAGCCCACGATAGCGCCGGATGCGCCCGTGCAAATCCTCACCGCCCGGCGGATTGTGCTGATATTCGGTATCATGATTGCCACGCACATAGAGCAGCGGCACGCCCAGCACTGAGGTGACAAACTCCAAATACGATGGTGACATGTCGCCGCAGCTTATCAATAGTTCTACATCGTGATAGCGGCGGCGCAGATGGGCGGCGTTCTCCATCTGCTGCATCACCGTATCACTAACACATAAAATTTTGACCATGATCCATGATATTCAATCCTTCTTTTCACTATTCGGATCGGCAGCGACGACCGCCCCGATCCAACGCATCGGTTCGCCGTTCCCGCCGCGCCGGATCATGGTAATTTCTGCCATAATGCTGACGGCGATTTCGGCGGGCGTCTCTGCCGCTAATTCTAGACCAATTGGCGCGTGAATCCGACTCAAATCGATCTCGGATAGTCCGCGTTCGTCCACTAAGGCGCGAATCGTCATAGCCCAACGGCGGCGGCTGCCGATCAAGCCGATGTAAGCGGCATCAGTTGCCAACAACGCCGGAATTAGGTCGATATCGACGGGCAGTCCGCGCGTCACCGCTGCGATGTAGGTTTGCGCATTGATGCGTGTCTGCAACGGCAGTTCAGCGGGCTTGCAGACGACATATGCATCAAGTCCCGGCGCGTAGTCAGCGTTACAGTATTCGGCGCGATCATCCGAGAGGACAACCCGATAGCCCATCCATTTGCCCAGTTCCGCCAGCGCCTTGCCGACGTGTCCGCCGCCGATCACCAACAGCGTCGACGCAACGCCAATCGGTTCGATGAAGATTTGCACCGTCCCGCCGCAGATGCCTGCGTCACCCGCCGCGATATCGTTCAATGTGTACGAAACGAGCCGCGTCTGCCCATCGAACAGCGCGGCTATTCCTTCGCCGACAACGCGCGCTTCCATCGCGCCGCCGCCGACTGTCCCGACGATGGATTTATCTGCGCGCACAAGCATTTTGCTGCCGGCATGGCGCGGCACACTCCCCTGCACGCTGACGACCGTCGCCAATGCGATGGACTCGCCATCGGTCTGCGCTTTCAGGATCGCGTCGTAGACGGCGCGGGTTTCGTTCATGGCGGAGGTATCTCCAATATTCTTACTATCCGTCGTCCAAACGCATCTCCGAAAGGTTGATTACCAGCAAAGGGCATTAACCGTTCAAATGTCACAGGATCGTACAATCCAAATGCCACTGAATAGCTTCCCAACGGAAGCATGGACACATCAAGATAAATTGTCTCCCAAAAATCCAGATTGATCCAATTCTCTAGCGGCATTGCGCCATTTCCAGGACGGGCGTCGTATTGGGCAACAATGTTTTCATCTTCATCCAAGACATGGATAAAAATCTTGTAGTCCCCACGGGGTTGACCGTTCCGCCTCCATAATATCCAAAATCGTAGTTGTAATCGTCCGTCGATTTGTTCGGGATATACCATGAATTCAGGTTGCAAAATTTGGTTTCCCAAGTAATTCCAGTTCGCTGGATATGTCGGGTCAAATCTGACCTGTCCATCGAGAAATTGGTAAACCATGTGCATGTACGGCATATAGTCCCCGTCCATACGTGGGACAATGCGAACATTCAGCGTGTCACTCACCACAATTTCTTCGTCAATATAAATCGGTACTTCCAGAAAAGCGCCTGCCAAATTGGGAATTACGCGCGCATCGATAAATTCTCCATTCACATAAACATCGAATTCGCCTATCTCGGCTGGATGCAAGCGCGTGATCAACAATACGGGAAAACGTGGTGTCACACGAACGGTAAACGATTCTTCGCCATTGATTCGCCGTCCACCCTCCATTACGGGACATAGTTCGGAACAACCAATTGTGTTAAATGAATAGTATTCAGTCGGAAATCCATTCGGCGCGCGCGTGTTTATCCACGCATAAGCATGATCGCGTTCAGATTGAATGTCAGCCACATCAATCGTATCGACCAATGTTGGTGCAGGTGCGAACTCGAAGTGGGAATCGTATATTTGCGGAATTGCCAACGCTGCATTTCCAGCATCCGCCGCCGCGTAATCCGGTCGATACACCCCCTGCGTATCCGCTGCCAGCGCCACATTGATCGACGGATCGAGTGTGACATGAAATGATGCCAGCGGTTCGCCGTACAGTGGCGTATCTTGCAAGAAGCCCAAGCCGAATCCGTGTCCTGTCCCATATGATGCGATGTAATCGGGTCGCATCCGCTCGATATATTCGCCCATCGCGCCGGGTCCGTGGCGCCAATACTCCGCCGCGCCCGGCGTCGTCAGCCCGACGATATCCAGCGTCGTCCGCCCGCCGATGTAGCGCATCATCCCCACATCATGCACAGCGATCACCGCGTCCGGCGGCGTGTTATCGCGCAGCCAGCGCGCCATCGCCAACGGTTGATCGCGCACATAACCAACGTTGGTCAAATACGCGCGCAGCATCCCCGCTGATGTGATGCCAACGCCAATCAGCGGCAGCACGATCAACACTGCCGCAAAGCGCACCCCAATTTTTGGGATGCGCCCCTGTAACCACTGGATAATACGATTTAATCCGAACACGCTTAACGGGAAGACGACTGCAATCAGCGGCACTTGGTAGCGTCGGAAGTGCCAGAACGCCGTATCGAGCGTCGCTATCGCCAACGCGAACACTCCGCCCCACACGATCAACAGCAGCGCGACGCCGCGCCTTTCGCGCGCCCGAACCAGCGCGAACACGCCGAACAGCGCCAACCACGCCATGATGAACATGCCGAGCAGCCCATCGGACGCGAAATCGCGCGGCGTGAGCAGATCACGCCACACTCGCACGAAATTCTCTGCGATCCGCCCGATCACGACGCTGATATCGAATGGAATCATCCCAAACAGCGATTTCGCGGCGTTCCCCGACGACACCGCCGATCCAGTCAGCGCGTCGTTGACCAACGGCTGAATCACCGCCGCGAGGAACGGCACGCTGAGCCAAATCCACTTCAGACGACCGCGTTTCCCCTCTCCATCTGGAGAGGGGGGCAGGGGGTGAGGTCTCACTCCAGTCAATACAATCGCCAGCACCGCGAGCAGCGCGCCTTCGGGACGGATCAGCGCCGACAACGCCGCGCCCGCAATCGTCATACCGAAACGCCGTTCAATCACGCCGTCGAGCGTCCACAGCGCGAACAGGACAGCGAGTCCGGTCTCCATGCCGCTCATGAAGTGCCACGCTATCAATCCATGCGGGATGAACAGGATTGGCGCAACCAACGCAAAGCGGCGATCCACGCCGAGCGCGGCGACGATGCGATAGACGAACCAACCCGACGCCGCCAATGCCAGCGCGCCCACGCCCATCGCCCATGCGCCCAAATCGAGTTCATGAAAGCCGATACCGTGTCCGACAGCGAGGATGTAGGGATAGAGGAACGACGTTGCGCCGGAGGTTGGCGGCAAGCCAGGATTGTAGACGTAGAACTGCCCAACGGCGATCTGCCGAGCATATTGAAAATGGATATAAGCGTCATCCAACGGCATGACGGGCGCTGTGCTGCCGCCCGCCGCGATGCTGCCCGAAAAATAGACGACGAACACCACCGCCGCGAGGATGCAGCACAGCGCCCACCCCGCGCGGTTGTACAGACGCAACATGTTACGCCCGTACATGGTCACATATCAACGCGAATATCCGTTGGCGAACGTGTCGATCATCAGCCGCACATCGTCGCCCAACGGATACAAAATCGGACAAGTCGCGCCATACTGGACGTATTCGCGGACTTTGGCGCGGACTTCATCGGGTGTGCCGGACGCCGTGATCATCTGCACCACATCATCAGGAACAAGTTTCATCGCGTCCAAAATCTGTTCTTCCGTCGCGGGCCATGTCAGCACTTGCGCGATATCGTCGAGCAGTTCTTGCTTGACGCCGCTCGCCTTCATGATGTGCGGCTGCTGTCCGAGATACTGCGTGACCAACTTGCGCGCGCCATCCAATGCTTTTTTGCGATCAGGATCGACTGAACAGACCACCAATTGCGGGCGGTCGATCTGATCGAGCGTGCGCCCGGACTTCTTCGCGCCGATCTCAAGCTGTTCGAGCGCGCCCACATTGTACGTGGGCGAGACGAGATAATTCAGCACCGCTCCATCCGCGATCTCGCCCGTCAGCGCCATCATCTGGGGTCCCGTTGCGCCGATGTAAATCGGAACGTTGCGCGGGGTTTTGCGTCCATGCACCACATCGAGTTCGACATCGTTCAACTGTACAAATTCGCCGTTGAACGTGACCCGTTTGCGCGCCAACAGATCGCGCACAACCGTCACGACTTCGCGCATCGCCAACAGCGGCTTGCTGCGCTTGATGCCGACTTTTTGCGCCAGTGGATCCCACCATGCACCGATCCCACAGATGATGCGATCTTGCGCGAGATCGTCCAACGTCAGGAACGTCGCCGCGATCACCGCCGCATTGCGCGTCCAATTGTTGATCACGCCCGATCCAATTTTGATCTTGCTGGTCGTGGCTGCGAACGCCGCCATTGGCACAATCGCATCGCGCACGAGCCGACTTTCGGCTTGCCAAACGGTTTCAAAACCGCGCGCTTCGGCGTACTGCACATACTTGATCGCATCTTGCAGCGGATGTGCGTCTTGCAAATATAAGGCTACCCGGTCTGCCACAATTCCATCTCCCCTACGTGGGTGTAATATAGCGCAAGATCGTCTGGCACGTCGATATCAAGCATCAACTGCTCGGAATGGTACGTTTCCACGCGCGCGCCCGCTGCTTCCGCCGCTGCCCGATGGAGCGCGAAGCTGCCGATCCCGTAAGCATACGGGAAAAGTCCGGGCGGGCGCACGAGCATCGCGTTCGTGCCTTCGCCCACCCGATCAGCAGCGATCACGACCGTATGGTCGCGGTCAGCCAGCGCGATCATCGCGGATAAATCGGCGGATTGCAGCAACGGCAGATCAGCGGGCAGCAGCAGCACCGCATCCAGCGGATGCACCGCGCCGCACGCGATCTCAGTGGCTTGCGTCAGCGCGGCGTTCAGGCTTGGCGCGGTATTTGGCGGCACAATTTCGCGCACGGTATAGGCGTCCATCTCGCGCGCGATTGCCAACGCCCGCGCATCGCGGCTGATCACCATCACATCGTCAATCTCTGGCGTCGCCAACGCCGCGCTCAGAACGTGTCGATACCAAGTTTGCGCCAGACGTGCGCGTTCGTCGGGCGCGATGACCGCCGCCAGTCGCGTTTTCGCCAAATTGAACGGCTTAATGGGGAGAATTGCCCACGTTCTCATTGTAGATCGCCTTCGATCCACGCCAGCACCTCACGCGCCAGCCGCGCACGATCCGCGTCCGTGCGCATGATCGTGTCCAACCCAGCCGCAGGCATCGGGAAGTTTTGTTCGCCATCGCTCGAATCGTAGACGAAGCCATCAATCAAACCGCCGTAAACTTTAGCGACGGTTTGCGGCGTCACCTCGTAGCCAAGTTCGTCCATCAGTTTCGCGGCGGGTCCTTTGATCGCTTGCCCCCCGATGATCGGTGTGACCGCGACGCGCCGCGCACGGCAGTTTATCAGCAAATTACGCATTCCCGGTACGCTCAAGATCGGCGCGATGGACAGCCACGGATTCGATGGCGCGATCAGGATCGCATCCGCGTACAAAATAGCATCGCGGATTTCAATTGTCACAGATGCCGACTCGACGCCCGCATAGCGCACACCTTTCAAGCGCGGCTGCCAGCGATGGCGGACGAAATATTCTTGGAATGCGACTTCGCCATACTCGACGGTATCGACCATCGTTGGCACATCAGCATTGGTCATCGGCAAAATCGTATGCTGAATACCTAACGCGTGTGCTAACCGCTTGGTGATATCGGTCAACCGTTCGCCGCGCCGGATCGCTTCTGTGCGCATGAGATGCGTCGCCAAGTCGCGGTCGCCCAAGCGAAACCACGTCTCGCCGTCGTAGCGGCGCAGCATATCGAGCATCGCGGTCGTATCGCCCGCCACGCCCCACCCGTTGACCGGATCAACCGCGCCGCCCAACGTGTACATGACGGTATCCATGTCGGGGCAAATCTTCAGCCCCATGTGCCAAAAATCGTCGCCTGTGTTGACAATGACCGTCAGGCGTCCCGGCGGCAAAATTTGCGCCAAGCCGTGCGCCAACTTCGCGCCGCCGACGCCGCCGACCAGAACGGTTACATTTTCTATCGCCATAACATCATCGTTTCGAGGGGGTGGCGCGGCTTGTCTTTCGTCTCGGCAGGATAACCGAGGGTGATCAACGCTTGCGGCTGCCAATCTTCCGGTAGTTCCAACGAGGCGCGCACGACATCCGGGCAAAACAGCGGCGCGCACATCCAGCACGCGCCCAAACCTGCCCCATGTGCCGCCAACAAGATATTTTGCCCTGCCATCGCGGTACTTTGCGCCGCCATGAGATATTCATTGTGCGCGCGCACCGGATCAGGATACCTGTCCATATCGACCATCGACAAACACAGCGCGATCAACGCGGGCGCGCCCGTGATGCGCACATACGAGCGTCCCGTATCCGCCGCGATGGCGGCTTCGGGCGCGCCGTCTGCTTCCAGATCGCGCCGCAGCCGCGCACCCATTGCGCGCGCAAGCTGTTCTTTGCGTTCAACGTCAGTCACGACCGCGAAACGAAATGGCTGGCGATTGTGCGCTGAGGGCGACCAGCGCGCGGCGTCCAATAACGACAGCAGCACATCGCGCGGCACGGCATCGGGGCGATAGCGCCGAATCGAGCGCCGCATTTGCATCGCGTCAATCAATGTCGTCGAGAGGGTTTGAGTCAACGATACAAATCCTGTTCCGGCGGACGATAGATGTCGGCTGCCTGTCCAGCTTGCGCTGGAAAGTTCAGCCCGCGCACGAGGACGACGGGCAACCCTTCGCCACCCTCGCCTGTCAGCAAGCACGCCGCCGACGCCACCATATCCGCATAGCCCTGAATGCTGATTTTCAAGACACGCCCGAATAAGTCTGTTTGTCCGCGCAAATCAATCAATGCCGGCATCCCTGCCACGCCGATAGCGACGCCGACATTCCCGAATCGGAATGGGCGTCCGTGCGAGTCGCAGAGGATAACGCCGACTTCAATGCCCGTCACAGCGCCCAACCGCGCACGAAGCGCAGCAGCAGACGCATCGGGATCGAGCGGGAGCAGCAGCACCCGTTCGTCCGTGCCATCGACATTCGATTGATCAATACCGCCGTTGGCAGACACGAATCCGAGCCGATGCTGCACAACCAAGACATTGGGCGCGGCGCGCGATACCGATGTACTCTCGCGCAACACCAGTTCGACCACGCGCGGGTCTTTGCCCGTTTGCGCCGCCCATTTCAGCGCGTCGGCGCTCGGCTGCACATCGGACAAACGGATCGTTCGCCCTTCCGCCTTCGAGACAATCTTGGACGTGACGACCAACACATCCCCCGCTTGCAGCGATACGGCGGCACGTTCGAGCGCATCAAAGATTAGACGCGCCAGATCGTCGCCATCTTTCACAATGGGAATGCCCGGAAGCGCGATTAAGGTGAGTGATGGAAAATTTGTCATTGGCTGTAGGGGTTTGCCGTAGGCAAACCCGCCCTTCGTCATTGTAGGTTCGTACCGCTGGCACGTCCGGCATTCGTCACGGCAGATTTGTGATGCGAATGCCCGCGCCCTTTGCGCCATACTTCTTATTGATATACAGCAGGACGGGCGTCAACGACTCGGCGGCGACCGCATTGGCGAGTGGGCCCGCGTCGATGCCACGCATCCCTGCCGCCTCCACCAACTTGATCACCTCGACTTTCGCCTCGTCGTCGTCGCTTGTCACCAACACGTCACAGTTGACTTCTTCATCGACGGTCTTCATCTTCTCCGCGCTGACATTCTGGAAGGCGGAGACGACGCGCACCGATTCGCCCAACAGCGCGGCGGCTTCAAGCGCGGCAGCATGTCCGGCGGGTACCGTCACTGCACGGATGCGCGGGGGAGCAAGCGGCACCGTGATATCGACCAAGATTTTGCCCTGCAACTGATCGCGCACGCTCAACAACGTGCTTTGATGCGCGCTGTACGGTACGGTCAGTACGACGAGATTGGCTTGTGCGGCAGCGTCAGAGTTGGACATGCCGACGAGATAATCGCCGCCAAGCTGCACGTTGAGTTCGGCGGCGCGGTCATGCGCCTTCTGCGCTTCGCGCGATCCGATCAGTACACGATAGCCGTTGACCGCCCATCGAAGCGCCAAACCCGATCCCTCTTTGCCCGTCCCGCCCAAGATCGCAACCGAGATGAGCATACTATCGTTGTCTACCATGATATCCCCTTAAGAAAAGGACTGAGTAGATGATTGTTGATTGCACTCGATACTCAGTACTCAGTAGTTCTTTTACTGATCTCGTTATACCGCGCCCAGACTTCGGGCGCAAGGGCGCGCGCTTCGGCAGCGATAGCGGCTTCATCCAATGTGAGTAACTGGCGATCACGCATCAACACACGCCCGTCCACCATCGTCGTCGTGATCATCGACGACTCGAAGCCGAACAAGATATGCCACGGCAAATTGCCCTCGGTCAGCGGGGTGAACGGATGATAATCGACCATGATAATATCTGCCGCAGCGCCAACAATCAAGCGCCCTACACTTTTGCCCGGAAAGAATACGTCGGTCAACCGCGCATTGTTGACCGCCGCCATGTGCGCGATATCCGCTCCATTCGCGCGGCGCGGATCGCGGTTGACGACCTTGTGTAGCAGATACGCCGCCTTCCATTCGTCCCACATCGCGTTAGAAAAACCATCGTTGCCCAAACACAGCCGATCTGCCAGCCCGTTCATCAGAAAATCGTCCAAACGCATTGCGCCAACGGCGTTGTTCATGTTCGAGCGCGGCTGATGCGTCACCCATGTTCCGGTTTGTGCCAGCAGATCGCGTTCGCGTTCGTCGATGTGGACAGCGTGTGCAACAATCGTCTGATCGTCCACCATGTCGAATATTTTCAGGCGATCTACCACCCGCATATGATATTTTTCGAGGCTGTCGGCTTCGTCGGCTTCGTGTTCCGCGACGTGGATGTGAAATCCACGATTCGGATGAGCGTCTTTGCACGCTTGCAGTGTCGGATCGGACAGACTCAAACTCGCGTGCAACCCAAATGTCCCGCGCACGCGCGCTCGATTCATAGAATGACGAATGAAGCGGACATTTTCTTCGATTCCGGCATTCGCTTTCTCTTTGCCATCCCGATCCGTGACTTCGTAGCACAGCACGGCGCGCAGTCCGGCGTGATCGACCGCATCCGCAATCACATCTAAACTGCCAGAAATGAAATTTGGGCTGGCATGATGATCGAACAGCGTGGTTGTGCCGTGCTTGATCGCATCGACAAGGCAGACGAGCGCGGACAAACGCACGGCGTCTTTGTCCAGTGCCTTATCGAGATTCCACCATAAGCGGCTCAAAATTTCGGGGAAATCGCGCGGCGGATCGCCCGGAATTGCCAACCCGCGTGCAAATGCGCCGTAAAAATGGGTGTGCGCGCAAATGCTGCCGGGCATCACGATTTGTCCACGCGCATCGATGCGTTCGTCAGCGGGATAGCGCGCTTCGAGGTCGCGCGTCGCGCCGATATCCGCGATCACGCCGTCGATGATCTGAAGCGCATGATCCGGCAAGACGCGATTCGGCGTTTCCCACGTCACAAGCGTGGCATTGGTGATCAGCATGTCAAAACTCCGTCGTTGTAGGCGGGCGCGCTGGCGGTACATCCGTCCAGTCAATCGGTGATCGTCCGCGACCGCCGAGCGCGTAAAAAACGCGATTCACGTAATACGGCGATTCACCGTACAAATCCGCAATATCGTCTGCCGCGCTGAAGCGATCCCACGTCGTGCGAATGAACGTGACGACGCGCCGCCCGCGATTACGGATCGGCGGTTCGCGCTCGATCAACGGCGCGAGCGCGAGTCGATAATAAACCTCACCCGCACGCGGATGATCCGCTTCATCGGGCAGCAGGTCGCCGCGATACGCCAATTCCAAGCCGCGCACGGGCGCGTAGCAGCGAATCGCCTTGTCGAAAAAGAACGCGACGATCTCGGTATCAACGCCGCGCGCCATCTGTTTGACGGGGATGCGATACCAATGCCCGTCGCGGGCGTGCGCCAAATCACGCTTGCGCGTAATCACGCTGACGAGGACGCGATCATCGGGAGAAAAACAGGACTGAGGACTGAGTGCTGTGTGCTGAGAGAAAAAATGGGTCGATTCGTTCGCCATTGTTGTCACTTTTCACTCAGTACTCAGCACTCACTACTGTCCGTGTCGCATTTCGATCAGCCGCGTATCGATATCGCCCACGCGCGATTGCTGCTCGACCCACCACGCCGGATCGCGCTGGGCGTCTAATTCTTGCACGCTCTTATTCTGCTGCTCGACCCACGTATAGTATTTCAGATTGTGCCAGCGGTCGCGCGCGTCGGGCGTGCCGGGCATGATCCAGTCCGTGCGCTGTCCGTGAAAGACCGACTCGACGCGCGCCATCGCTTTCGCCTCGTCCAAATGCCCGTAACATTCTGCCATGCTGTCCATGACCGAGTAGTAACGGTCAAGGGCATCCGTCGCCACCGTCGCAATCACGTCGCCCTTGCCCAAGCCGTAGTATTTCGCTGTCTTGATCGCGCCGAGAATATTGCAAATCCCGCTGATGCCGAACAATGTCCCCAACTGCTCGACCAATGCCGCGTCAATGCCGTAGCGTTTGACCAGCGTATCGCGTCCGGCTTGCTCCGAAAGCAGTTGCAGCCCCAACTTCGACTCGATATCGTCGATACACATGATGGCATCCATGTTACGGACGTTGTGAATCCACGTCACATGCTTGTCGCCAATGCCCTGAATGTCGTGCGAACCGTAGCCGTTGTTGTACAGCGTCGGACACTGGATCGGTTCAAGTCCGACGATCTTGTGATCCGCCCATACTTGTTTGAGGCGATCCCCCGCCGCAATCGTCCCAGCGCTGCCCATCGCGGAAACATACGCTGCGATTTTGCCGTTGCCGATGCCGCGCGCGTGCAGTTCCGCCGCCAGTTCCACAAGCGTATTGCCGGTGACATGGTAATGAAAGCGATAGTTTCCCATCACCTCAAACTGATTCAGGATGCGGATATCAGCGCTGCTGGCGCTCAAACGATGCGTCTCGTCATAAATCTCTTTGACGTTGCTCTCTGAACCCACCGTCTTGATCACATCCGCGCCGTAGCTGGCGATACGCTGAAAGCGTTCGCGGCTCATGCCTTCGGGCAGCACGACGAGGCTTTTGCAGCCCATCCGCCCGCCCACCCACGCGCCACCGATGCCATAATTTCCTGTCGAGGGCCACACCAACGTATGCTGTGACGGATCGACCTCTCCGAACACGACTTTTTCTAGCAAGACCGAGTACGCCGCGCCGACTTTGTGGCTGCCCGACGGGAAATCGCGCCCATAAATCACCACAATCTCGGCGTCGATGCCCGTCAGCGCCTTCGGCAAGACGACGTGATACACCTCGTCATGTTCATCGCGCCACGTGATGTTGAACAGATTGATCGGATCGAGCGGATCCGTGCGCTTGGCGTGGAGCGCCTGCGCACGCACATTCGGATCAATCTTGTGGGGATGCAGCATTTCCTCGAAGGTGGGACCTGTAATAACCGTCATGCGTTCTCGTCCTCATCCAACAGCAGTTGATGTTCCATCAACCGCATCTCGTTCAACAATTCATCGCGCTGCCGCGCTAGATCGCGGTAGCGCCGCAAATCAGCGGCGGGCATCTTCTCGCTCGTACCGCCGTGCGCCATGATCAGCGCGTCGATTTCTTCGTCGAGCGCCTCGTAGCGCAAGACCAATTGGCGATAAGTCTGAACTTGATTGGAAAGATCGCTCTGCGAACCGACATCGCTGCTCATGGCGCATCCTGTCCGATAATTTCGGCGGGGCGTGGCACAGTGGGGAACGCAGTGTCCACGCCGCGCGTCTCGGTGGGCAAAGTCGGCGCGCGTTCAACGTCAAAACCGTGCCGACTTGCCAACACATACAACGGACGATTGCGCGCCTCGTCGTAGGTGCGCGCGACGTATTGTCCGAGAATGAATAGGAAAAACAATTGGAACGAACTCAGCAGCAGCAGCAGAACAATCGTCGTCGCCTGCCCGCCGAAAAACTCTACGCCGAGCGAGAGGCGCAAGATCGTCACCACCGGAATCGCCAACAACGCCAAAATGCCCAACACCGCAGCCACATAAATCATAATTTGGAGCGGAAAATAGCTGAAACTGGTGATTGCATCAAGCGCGAAGCGGATCATTTTCTTCAGCGGATATTTCGTCTCGCCCGCGTGCCGCACATCGCGCACGTAGTAGACACCCGTCTGCTTGAAGCCGACCCAACTGGTCATGCCGCGAATGAAACGGTTGTGTTCGCGCATTTGCCGCAGCACCGCCGCGACTTTTTCATCCATCAACCGGAAGTCACCCGTATCAACCGGAATATCCACGTCGGTGATACGATAAATTACACGGTAGAACAGTTTCGCCGACAGCAGTTTAAACCAGCTTTCGCCTTTTCGTTCCGTGCGGATCGCGTAGACAACCTGATAGCCGGCTTTCCAGCGTTCGATCATTTCCAAAATGAGTTCCGGTGGGTCTTGCAGATCAGCATCGATCAACACGACCGCTTCGCCCGACGCATGATCGATTCCAGCGGTCACAGCGGTCTGATGCCCGAAATTGCGTGCGAAGTGAAGCGTTTTCACATGGGCATTTTTCGCCGCCAGTTCGTCCATCATCGCCGGTGAGCGATCACGACTGCCATCATTAATGAGGATCAATTCCCACGATTCGCGGGTGGACTCCATCACCTTCGAGATGCGCTCATAGAGTAAATCGATGTTGCCTTCTTCGTTGTAAATCGGGGCAACAATCGAGTAGCGCGGTCGTTGTACAGTCAAGCTAAATTCTCCAACGCGCGGCGGATCGCTTCGATCTGCGGCGGCACGCGCAGCCCGCCCGCGACCGACTCTTGCGCGCGTCGCACATCTTTCAGCCCATTCCCCGTCAAGACGAACGCGACGCTTTCGTTCGAGTCCAGATAGCCTAATTCTAACGCACGTTTTGCCCCTGCGTATACTGCCGCGCACGCGGGTTCGGCAAAGACGCCCGTCAGCCGCGCCAACGCCGGGATCGCCGCAAGGATCGCGCTGTCCGGCACAGCAACGAACGCGCCATCCGTCTCACGCACCGCACGCAATGCCTTCGCGCGGTCACGCGGCAAGCCCGCTGAGATGCTGTCCGCAATCGTATCGGCATCGACAGGCTGCATATCGACAGCGGCGGTACCATTTTCCCATGCCTCGACGAGGGGTGAACTGTTCTGCGCTTGTACACCGATCAGACGCGGAATCCGTTCTATCCAGCCAAGCCGCTGCAAATCAGCGAAGCCCTTATGAATGCCAGCGAGGATATTGCCATCGCCCACGCTGACCATGACTACATCGGGAACGCGCCAATCAAGCTGTTCTGCGATCTCGAACGCCGCTGTCTTTTTGCCCTCGGTCGTGAACGGATTGATGCCCGTGTTACGGCAGTACCAGCCCTGTTCAAGGCACATTTGATAGCACAGATCGAACGCTACATCGTAGCTAGCTTCGATCAGCAGCACGGTCGCGCCGTAGACGAGAAGCTGCGCGATCTTGGCTTCGGGGGCGCTGGCAGGGACGAAGATGATGGTTTCGAGCTTGTCCCGTCCGACGGACGCCCCCACACCCGCTAACGCCGCCGCCGCGTTGCCTGTACTCGCGGTTGCCACGACGCGAATCTCCTGATGTAATGCGCGCCCCACGACCAATGCGCTGGCACGATCTTTGAACGATCCGGTTGGATTCAGCCCATCATCCTTGACCCATGCCGCGCGCACGCCCAAATCGGCAGCAAGGCGCGGTACATCGTACAGCGGCGTCATGCCAACGCGCAGTGGCGGCTGCACGGCATCAGGGAGCAGGTCGGCGTAGCGCCACATGGATGCTTGTTTCGACGCGCTCAGTTTGTCTCGATCCAGCTTCGCGCGGATCGCGGCGTAGTCGTACAGCACGTCGAGCGTGCCGACCATGCCGCAGACGGGACAGGTGTAAGTCACGGCGTCGGGCGCGTATTCCCGATCACAGATCGAACATTGGAATATAAGAAAATCAACCATGAAATTGAACCACCAAGACGCCAAGAGCGCCAAAAACAGATTACGATACGACCATTCGTTTGATCCTCTGTTTTAGGATCAGAACGTCAAAATTGACCACCAAGCCCAATTGCAAACAAGTTGATCTCAACTAGGACATGACCTGCGGAGTGTGAATCGGTAGTAGAGGTTCTACCGCTTTTCAATTCAATGATCAACTGCTTGTCCCCAACAAATTCAATCGACTTTCTCCGACGATCCAGTCCCGCGACAACTGCAAGCTCCCGGTTGAAACTGCGGATCGTTGACGCATCAATATCCCTTTCTTGGCGTTCTTGGTGCCTTGGCGGTTCAATATCTTTAGCCCGGCACAATCCTCGTCCCGGTTTCACCCCGCAACGCGCGCGCCAAGTTGGGTGGATTAGTGATGATCGCCAGCGGGCCTCCCATTTGTACGAACTCGATTGCCGCTTCGATCTTCGGCAGCATACTACCCGGCGCGAAATGCCCCTCTGCCATATATTGCTTCGCCTCGCGCAGCGTCATTTGGTCGATCAACTGCTGCGTCGGCTGGTTGAAATCGATGGCAACTTTTTCTACGCCTGTCGAAATCACGAATAAATCGGCGCGCAGCGTCTGCGCGATCAAGCTGCTGGCGCGATCCTTGTCGATCACGGCGAATGTGCCGTGCAAATCACCTGTATCGTCGCGCACGACCGGAATGCCGCCCCCACCGACAGCGATCACGATGTAATCGCTCATGATTAGCGCACGGATGGCATTGATCTCTTGGATCGCCAGCGGTTTCGGGGAGGCGACCACCCGCCGCCAACCGCGTCCGGCGTCGTCCATCACTTTCCAGCCCTCTTGCTCGTAGCGGCGCGCTTCGGCTTCAGACATGAAGCTGCCAATCGGCTTGTTCGGATGCCCAAACGCCGGATCGTCGGGATCGACGCGCACCTGCGTGATCACCGTCAAGATCGTGCGGTTAATCCCGCGTCGTCGCAGCGCGTTATCGAGCGACTGCTGCACCATATAGCCGATGCTACCCTGCGTATCCGCGACGATCAGATCGAGCGGCACGGTATGGACATGACCCGCCGCCAATTCCGAGCGCCGCAAGATATAGCCGACTTGGGGCCCGTTGCCGTGCGTGACGATCACGCTCCAACCGTCCGCAATCATATCCGCGATGTGTTCAGTCGTCTCACGCACGGCATCCCATTGGTTTGGGACTTCGGGATGCTTCGGATCGGTGATCAATGAATTGCCGCCAATCGCAACAGCGGCGAGTTTTCCTACCATGTTTAGTCTCCACAACGCGCGGTGACAAAAGCACGCACCGCGCTTTCCATATTCGCCATTAAGTAAGCATGTCCCGCCGGGTTCGGATGCCAATCGATCCAACTGACTTTGAGATCGACCGTCCAACGCGGGATCACTGGCACATCGGGCTGCCGCTCCACAATCTGCGCTGCCAACGGCGATCCCATCGCAAACATCAGCATGTCGTCGCGCGCGTCGAGTGCGTCAAAGTCGCGCCAAAACGCATCGATATCGGTAATCGCGGGGGTACGTAATTCCAAGAACGTCGCAATATAGTAGCGGATCGCCGCTCGTCCTTCCGGCGGATCGAGCGGCTGTCCCCATTCACTCGTGGGGCGCGTCCACATCAGCCCATCATCGTTATCGGTGATGAAATAGATATAGCCATCAGCAGGATGATTTTCAACTGCTGCGCGGATATTGGCGATGTTATAGGCGATCTTGCCCAGATTGATGAACTGCACAGCGGGATAATCGAGCGCAAATTGATACGCAAACGACTCCGTGTCATTCACGCCTTGTCCAAACGTGATCGAATCGCCCACGAATGCCAGCGTACAAGCGTCCGATCCAGCGGGCATCACCCGATTCCCGCTGGAATCAATCGTGTATGACCAGTGACGGAGTGCAATTTGTCCAGGTGGATGCGTGAAACCTTCCGCATTGGGGATGATTATAAACGTCGATTGATCGCGTAAATACGTGGTGATCCCCAACGGATCGATAAACCACAGCGCCGCTTCCAACAGATAGATGGTAAGCGCGGTGACGAACAACACGCCGATGATCGCGCGGATGACTCGTTTTCGCATTTGCTCCTCGACCAATGGGGCGCTCAAGATCGCGCCCCAACGCGATCAACGCATCGTCAGCGCCATCGCCGCCTTCTGGACATGCAGCCGATTTTCCGCTTCGTCGTAGACCACGCTCTGCGCGCCATCGATCACACTGTTGGTCACTTCGATGTTGCGATCTGCGGGCAGACAGTGCATGTAGATCGCGTCCTCGCTCGCCAACGCCATGCGTTGATCATCGGTGATCCAGTCGGTGTACTTCTTGCCGATTTCGTAGGACTCGTTCTTGTCCTCAGTCGTCATCCAGCAGCCCCACGACTTGGGATACAGGATATCCGCACCCTTGAAGCCCGCATCGAAATCATGTCCGATCTCGAACGAGCCGCGATGCTTCTTGGCATTGTCTTTCGCCTGTTCCAAAATGTCGGGCATCAGCGAAAATTCCGGCGGATGCGTCAGGCGCACGTTCATGCCGTAGCGCGTCATGAGCAGAATTAGACTTTGCGGCACGCTCAACGGCTTCTGATAGCTGGACGCATAGGCGTAGCTGACGTTGATCGTCTTGTTGCGCAGGTCGCGCCCGAATTTCTCCATGATCGTCATCAGATCAGCCAATGCTTGAAACGGGTGATACACATCACACTGCATATTCAACACCGGAACGCGGCTGGCTTGGGCGACTTCACGGATATAGTTGTTGCCGAACTTCCAATCGCATTGGCGGATAGCGATGCCATCGCAGTAGCGCCCGACGATTTCGCCAATTTCTTTCGCGGTATCGCCATGACTGATCTGCGTCGTCTCGCTGTCGATGAACTGCGCGTGTCCACCCAACTGCGCCATGCCCGCCTCGAAGCTGGTGCGCGTGCGCGTGCTGGTGAAGAAAAACAGCATTGCCAAGACTTTATCGCGCAAATAGGCGTGCGACTCGCCCAACGCGCGTTTGCGCTTCAAGTCCCACGCCACATCGAGCAGGGTATCGATTTCTTCGCGCGTCCATTCTTGTTCAGTGACCAGATCGCGGTTGCGGAGATCGGTTTGCATGTGCATTGTCCTTCTACGAGCCAATGAGTCCGCGCATTATAACGTTGACTCGGCACAACGGTTAGGTCGTAATATCTTGGCGATTGAAACGCCACAGTGTAACGCCGAGCAGAACGAAAACCCAAATCACGATAATCAACAGCGACGTTTCGAGCGAATGTGAAGGCGTCACCGTACCTGGTACGGCGGGCGCGCTCATCTGTCGCCCCGATTGAACCAACGATTGAATATTGAACAGGTTGAACGACGGGGTATAGGTGTAGAGGGCGAACAAATTGACACGGAAGAACTGGTAGATGATCGAAATGGGCAGCAGAATCCCCGTCTCCGCAATACTGATGATCACGGCGACAAAGAAGCTGGCAATCGTGCTGCGCGTGAACATCGCTGCCAGCGCCGCATAGCACGCCGCGATCAGCGTGGCACTCAACGTCAACGCCATTTGCAGCGCATAATCACCAAGAAAATCGCGCAAGATGTCACCATTGACCGCGCCGCTGTCCGCACCGAGAATTTGTCCAAGGATCAAGAAGCCGAAACCGATGATCAGCGTCATGGACACCCATGCAACGAGTACCAACACGCCGATCACGGCAAATTTGGTCAGCAGCAGCGTGGTTCGGCGGCGGTAGGGGACAAAGTTTTTCCATGTGCCGAATTGGTATTCGCCCGCAAACACGATGGCGGTGAACGCCGCGATGATGTAGCGCCCGATCTCGTTGTTGACAAGCAACCAACCGAATAAAAACGTTTCGTTCCAGGGCTGTAACTGCCCGCGCGCCATATTCGTGCGCGCTTCTTCGGAGAACGCAGCGATGAGAATGATCAACCCCATCATCATCAACGCCCCAATCGGCGCGATCCAGATGAACATGATGGTCGTGATCCGGTTGCCGTTGACCTTGCGCCATTCGCCTAACAACAGATTACCGACCATGTGCAATCTCCATGCGCGAAACATCCGACGAGGCGGTATGGGTTACATCCAAAAAGAACGCTTCGAGCGTTTGCTTTTCGCGCACGACTTCGTACACGGCGATATCGCGCTCGACCAGACGCGCTACAATGCGCGGCACATGCGCGCGCGGCGCATCGACCACCAATGCGCCGCCCGCGACGCGGCTCTGCCATGCGTCACCCAGCGCAGCAGCAGCATCCACAGGCGACGCGACCTCGATCCGCACGCTGCTGCCCGATTCCAACAGCGCCTTGACCGCGCCCTCGCGCACAATCTCGCCGCGATTAATGATTGCCACCCGGTCGCAGGTCTGCTCGACTTCGCTCAAGAGGTGGCTGGAGAAAAACACCGTTTTGCCATCTTGATCGACCAATTCGCGCATAAATTCGCGCATCTCTTGGATGCCCGCCGGATCGAGTCCGTTGGTGGGTTCGTCCATGATCAGCAAGTCGGGGCTGTTGACCAATGCCGCCGCCAAACCGAGCCGCTGGCGCATACCGAGCGAATAACCCCGCACCCGCTGGCGCGCACGTTCGCTCAAGCCGACTTGTTTCAGCAGGGTTTCGATTCGTTCGCGGTCATAGAAACCGTTGATGCGTCCGATCACTTCGAGGTTGCGCCGCCCGCTGAGATACGGGTAGAACGCAGCGCCTTCGATGTGTGCGCCAACGCGGCGTAAGACGGTTGGATCATGGTGGATATCTTTGCCGAACACGGACAAGCGTCCGGCGGAGGGCGTCATGAGGCTGAGGAGCATCCGAATGGTGGTGGTCTTGCCCGCACCGTTGGGTCCCAAGAAACCGTACACTTGTCCAGGCGCGACATTCAGGGAAACATCGCGGACGGCGTAGATTTTTTTACGCCGTCCAAAGACTTTGGTCAGCCCATCAAGCTGAATCGCCGAGGCTTGCGTCACGTGAATTCTCCTTTGCGAAAATGCCGATCACAGGCGGTACGCAAATCGACGGGGTGGGGTTGCAGCGATCAGCGGCTTAAAGATCGGAATAACATGATCGACTTGATAGCTGTAAAAACTCGTCACATCGGGCATCCGACAATACTCACAGCGACCGTCCGCGCGGCGTCGCGCCTGCTCACGCAGCGTTTTTGAAACCCGACTCATGTCGTCTCAACCTGATCCCGTGCATGGAGGACTTGAAGTGCTTGGGACTTCAACAGAACAATCACACGCTCCAGTTCAAGGGATTGTTCAAGCTCAAGCTGGTGAAGACTTGAAAGTTCTCCGCCTTGATTCAGCTCGTTCAAACGCTCCATATCATCTTGAGCGGATGCAGTCGGGCGCAGGGCAAGAATGACTTCAGGTGGCGCATATTCCGCCCGTTGTTCGATCAAATCGACACACATATCGAGAATACGATTGTTCATCGGCTTATCCTTCAGCATGTTTATCAATCAATCCGGGCAGCGCCGCATACCATTCCGTCGCCCGCACGACATCATCGAGTGACACTTGGTCGATCACGGTGTGCGCGTGGATTTCGTCGCCGGGTCCAAAGCCGATACTGAGTATCCCCGCCTTACCCATCCAATAGGTGCCGTTGGTCGAGAAATCCCATTTGCCCGTCGGAATTGGGCTGCCCCACAGCGCCGCGCCCGTCTCAACGCCCGCTTGCACGAATGGATGCTCCGCTGCCAACGCCCATGCCGGATAGATTTTGTCCACTGGGAATACAAAACCTGTATAGCTTGGATCGTCATAGAACAGGATCGACGCTTCGATATCCGTTCGGTCGCCAATCACCCGCTGGATGCGCGCCAATTCGCCGTCTGGCGTCTCGCCAAAGGTGATACGGCGGTCGATGTAAATCAGCGCCTCGTCGGGAACAGCGTTGATGCTTGGCGTCTTGACGTGCATATCGGTCACCGTGATGCGCCCATGTCCCAAAAATGGATCATCGCCCAATTCCGGTTCGAGCTTGCTGATCGAATCGATGATCGGCAGCAGTTTGTAGATTGCGTTGTCGCCCAAGAAATTGCTGGCGGCGTGCGCGGATTTGCCCTTCGCCACGACTTGCATCTCTACGCGCCCTTTGTGTCCGCGATAGACCTGCATTTTCGTCGGCTCACCGATCACGACATAATCGGGGCGCAGCCCTTCGGTTTCGACCAGCGAATGCGGCGCGATGCCATCGCACCATTCTTCCATGTTGCCGAAGTAATAGCCCGTCACGCCGTCGAGCAAGCCAAGATCGCGCGCTATTGCCAACCCATAGATCATACCCGGCGTACTGCCCTTCTCGTCGCACGCCCCACGCGCGAAAAAGACCCCATTTTCGATCTTGCCCGTGAAGGGATCCCATTCCCATTCATCGGGATCGCCAATGCCGACGGTATCCAAGTGGCTGTCATAGAGCAATTTGGTTTTGCCGTCGCCAATGCGCCCAACGACGTTGCCCATTTTGTCGAACCACACTTCATCGAAGCCGAGTTTCTTCATCTCGGCTTCGGCACGTTCACAGACCGCACGAATTTGGCTGTCATAGCTCGGAATAGCGCACAATTCTTGTAAAAACGTAATGATCGCGTCCCGCTGTCCGGCGACTCGCTCTCGAATCGCGGTGATGATGGTTTGATCCATGATTTGTCCTTTTTAATTTACGCGGGCGTGCCAGCAGCGCGCCCCTACGCTGTCGTTTGAATGTTGGCGGGCGTGTCGCCGGCGCGACCCTACAGTTATGCGCGGAAACCAAATTCGACATACGGATCGCGCGACTCAGTCGTCCTGCCGCTGGTGATGATCATGATGCGTTTGTCGCCGTTCTTGATGAGACCGACGCGCTCTGGATCAGAGAGCGGCTGCATCTTTGAGAATACCGCGAGGATTGAATTATCTTTGCGGATGACGACATCGCGCGGCGTCGCGCCGACAAAATTCAAAAAGCGGATCGCTTCTGTCTGGTCGATGACGACAAACGAGATGGCGGTGACAACGGGCGATCCCCCCTGTAAAGTCGGCGCATCTTCAGCCGCTAACACATTGAATTCGCCCGTCTCGCTCACGCCGACGGCTTTCAGCACATTCGCCAGTTCCAATGCGCTCTTGCGAAATGCCTCCGACAACCCGCGCTGATAAGCGGCTTTATCCGCATCGATCTTGGGGTTCTTAGAGTCGCGGTCATAGTCGCGCGCCAGCATCATCCAGCGATTCGCCAGCGTGCGCAGGGTTTGGACTTGTTCTTCGTTTAGGATGTTCGCCATGTCAACCTCTACAAGGACTGAGTGCTGAATGCTGAGTACTGAGAACGAAAGGTACGAGCGCGCGTTGAAAAACCTCACTACTCCGTACTCGGCACTCAGTACTTCAAAGAAACAAATCGACGATCTCGAATTTTTCTACGTCCACCAAACCGACATCCGTTAGCTTGAGCTTGGGGATCACTTCCAGCGCCATGAAGCTCATCGCCATGAATGGATCGGGCAGCGCGCTGCCCATCATGCGCGCGGCGTCGAGCAGCCCATCGTAGGTGCGGCGCACATCCTCAATCGGCTGTTCGCTCATCAATCCGGCGATGGGCAGCGGCAGCGTCGCCACCACCTGACCGCCATCGACCGCTGCGAGTCCGCCGCCCATTTCGATGACCGCCTGCGCCGCCCGGCGCATACTCGCATCGTCCGCACCGATCACAACCAGATTGTGATGATCGTGCGCCACTGAACCCGCAATCGCACCGTGTTGCAAGCCAAAGCCGCGAATGAAGCCTTTGCCGATGTTTCCCGACGCCTGATGTCGCTCGATCACGACCATTTTCAGCAGATCGCGCGCCGTATCTGACACCGCTTCGCCGTCGATGATCAGCGCATCATCGATTTCGTGTCCGGTCACGACCTGATCGCCCATGCCGCGAATGACATGCACGCGCGTCCCGTTCGCCGCGATCCGAAAATCCAGATGATCGGGTTTGGCATTCATCGAACTGCGCAAGTCGATGTGTCGCAGCGGCGCTTGTACGGTGAGCATTCGTCCGTCTTGCGCCACCAACATCCCGCCGCGAAACACCATTTCTGCGTGCAAGTCATTCAAATCCGAAAACACGATCATATCCGCGCGTCTGCCCGGCGCAAGCGCGCCGTGTTCGTACAGGCGGAAGTAGTTCGCCGTATTGATCGTCCCCATGCGAATCGCGGTCATGGGTTCGATACCCGACGCAATCGCCGTCCGTACCATGAAGTCAATCGAACCTTCATCGATCAGGCTGTTCGGCTGGCGATCATCGGTACAGAAACACAGTCGATGCTGATTCGCTGTCGTGACCATCGGCAAGAGCGGACGCAAATTGCGCGTGGTTGTGCCTTCGCGGATGAAGATCGTCAAGCCAAGTCGGAGTTTTTCTAATGCTTCATCGACGGTCGTACACTCGTGATCGCTGCCGATGCCCGACGCGATATACGCATTGATCGCTTTGCCGTTGACGGCGGGCGCATGTCCATCAAGAACCCGCCCCTCGAACAACCGCAGCTTGTCCAATACGCTTGGATCACCGTAAATTACGCCGGGATAATTCATCATCTCCGCCAAGCCCAACACCCAGCGGCTGTTCAACAGCGTCGACAAATCACCGGCTTCGAGACGCGCGCCGCTCGTTTCCATGTGCGTCGCTGGGACACAGCTTGACGCCATGACGAACATATTCAGCCAGCCGTGTTTGGCGCGCTCCAACATGAACCGAATGCCGTCCAAACCCAACACGTTGGCAATCTCGTGGGGATCGGTGACGACCGTCGTCACGCCGCGCGTCAACACCGCGCGCGAAAATTCTGGTGGCGTACATAAGCTGCTCTCGATATGGACATGTGCATCGATGAAGCCGGGCGACAGATAGCGCCCTTTCAAGTCGATCTCATTGACCGCCGCGTAGCCCGATCCGAGCGCGACAATGTGTGTTCCGTGGATGATCACGTCAGTGGTGTAAATTTCGCCCGTGAGGACGTTGATCAAGCGTGCATTGCGCAGCGCCAAATCCGCCGCGCCATCGCCGCGCGCGACCGCGATCCGCTCGCCCAGAGTCATACGCCGCCCCCTTTGTACTCGCGCCGAATCATCGCCAGCGAAATCTTGTTGTGCTGTTCAACCAAGACGGGCAAATCGAGCGTTTCGAGGTGTCCGGCACGCACGACTATGCGCCCATTGATAATCGACCAATCGACGGGTCCGGGATGGCAGAAGATCAGCGCGGCGACCGGATCGGACTGCGCGCCCGCGAATGCCGCCGTATCAATCCGGTATGCGATCATGTCCGCCGCCATGCCCGGCTTGAGCGCGCCGATATCAGCGCGCCCCAAGACCGCCGCGCCGCCCAACGTGCCGATCTCCAACGCCTCGCGCGCCGTCAGCGCCGCCGGATTGCCGCCCACGCGCTGAAGCAGCATCGCTTGACGCGCTTCGCTCAACAAGTGTCCACTGTCGTTCGACGCCGAGCCGTCTACGCCCAAACCAACGCGCACTTTCGAGTCCAGCATCTTGCGGATCGGCGCGATCCCCGACGCAAGGCGCATGTTAGAACTGGGGCAATGCGCCACACCCGTCGAGGTCGAGCCGAACAGCTTGATTTCGCGCTCATTGAGGCAGACACAATGCGCGTGCCATACGTCCGCGCCGACCCAATTGAGATCGCGCGCGTAATCGCCGGGCAGCATTCCGAATTTTTCGAGGCTATACGCGACATCGTTGGCGTTCTCAGCCAAATGCGTATGCAGATGGACGCCGTATTCCCGCGCCAATGTCGCGGATTCGCGCATCAAGTTTTGGCTAACGGTGAATGGCGAACACGGCGCGATCACAACGCGCAGCATCGCGTGACGACCCTTGTCATGGAAGGTTTCCACGACGCGGCGCATATCGAGCAGAATTGCCGCTTCATCTTCCACCAAATCATCCGGCGGCAGCCCGCCTTTGCTCTCGCCCACGCTCATCGCGCCGCGCGCTGCATGAAAGCGAATGCCGATCTCGCGCGCAGCGCGGATTTCGTCGTCCAATTTCGCGCCATTGGGGTACAAATACAGATGATCGCTGGACGATGTACAGCCCGACAAGATCAATTCTGCCATCGCCAGCTTGGCGGAGGTGTAGATCGCGTCGCCGTCGATCTGTTTCCACAGCGGATACAGATGGCGCAGCCAATCGAACAATTCGTAATCTTGTGCCAGCGCCCGCGTGAGACTTTGGAACATATGATGATGCGTGTTGACCATCCCCGGCATGACGACATGATGCGGCAGATCGATCACCTCGTCAGCCTGGGTTGCGCCCGTTTCGTCTTTGGGCATGTCCGACAGCGCGCCGACCGCCTCGATCACACCATCGCGGACAAAAACAGCGGCGTCGTGCAGCTCGCGGCGAGAGTCATCCATCGTCACGAGGGTATGAATACGCTTAATCAGCAGAGTGGTCATGTGAACATCCGAGCGGGAAATAATGGCAAGAGTGTAGCACGCTGCCCAGATCGGCGCAATTAGTCCGCTGCGTTCTCGCGCGCCATACGCCACGCCGCTTTGAGCGTGTTTTGCATCAGCATCGTGATCGTCATGGGACCCACGCCGCCGGGAACTCTGGTGATCGCCCCGGCTACATCTTTCGCGGATTCGTATTCCACGTCTCCGACATAGCGATAGCCCTTGTCGGTGGTCGGATCATCGATGCGATTTGTCCCCACGTCGATCACGACCGCACCCGGCTTGATCCAATCGCCTTTGATCATCTCCGCGCGCCCAATCGCCGCGATTACGATATCTGCGCCACGCACGACCGACGGCAGATCGCGCGTGCGGCTGTGACAAACCGTCACCGTCGCGTTCGCTTTCATCAGCATCAGCGCCAACGGCAGACCGACGATATTGCTGCGCCCGACGACGACCGCGTGCGCGCCTTCGATCTGTGCGCCCGATTCGCGGATCAATACCATGCAACCAGTCGGCGTGGCGGGCGTGAACAGTGGCTCGCGCCCCTTCATGCCCAACATGCCAATATTGACGGGGTGAAAGCCATCGACATCTTTATCCAACCGCACCATCGCCAACGCCGCCGCTTCATCGATTTGGGGCGGGAGCGGAAGCTGCACGAGAATCCCGTGAATCGCCGGATCGTCATTGAGCGACTGGATCGCCGCTTCGACCTCTGCCTGCGTCGTCGTCGCATCAAACGTGTGGGTGACGGAGGTCATGCCCGCTGCCTCGCACGCGCGCCGTTTCATCCGCACATACTGCGCTGCGGCTGGATTGTCGCCCGCCAACACCACACCCAAACCCGGCGCGATCCCCTGTTCTGCGTTAAAATGCGCTGCGTCCGCCGCGATCTCCGCGCGAATGCGCTCTGCAATCGCTGTCCCATCAATGATCGTCGCTGTCAACTCCACCCCCATGCAAGCTAGTCCAATCGTCCTGTTTGCGATCATACCATAGGGATTTGTCTACGCATTTGGACAAGATACGGACAAAATTTACATGCTCAACCGCCGACTCTTGAGTAAGATAGAAGCATACTGATTCCAAAAACCAGCGCCATCCATTCGATTCACTGCACCCATGCTCAATGTGGGGCAGAAGGCGAGCAGGATAAAGGCTTATGAAACAAAATCGCTCGAACACGCAGCGCCCAACCGCCCCTCCGACCCTGCCCAATGTCAAGCAGGTGGACGATTTGTCCACCCTGCCGCACAAGGGTGAACAGGGTCAGGCATTGGTCGAATACGTATTGATTGTCGTTTTGCTGGCGCTTGGCTTCGGCTTCGCACTGGCGATCACGGGTCCCGCCATCGGCAATGTGTTCAACAACGTGCTGTACCAATTCGTCGGGCAAGACCCCAGTCTGCCCGTCAATGAGTTCAGCGCTCCGGGTGAGGGTGGTTCACCCGCCGACTTTTGGGCGACGGTGACATGGGTGGCACAAGTCCGCCAAACGGAAACCCCATTCCCAACGCCCGTCTCGCGCCCGACCTTGGTCGGTGGACCCAGCGGCGGTGGCGATACCGCGACACCCTCGCGGACGCCGACAAACACGCCCTCGATTACCCCATCCATCACCTCATCGCCGACGCCTTCGCTCACCCCATCGATGACGCCGACGCATACCTACACACCGAGTCCAGGTCCGTCACCGACGCCACCGGATAAAATATTCGATGTGCCGCACGTCGATCAGATGGGCAATCCGGATTGGTGGCGTTTGCAGCGTGCCAACGCAGTACCAGAACTGGGCATCGATTGGAACGCCACCTATTATGAAAATATCGGTAGCTATAGCAGCGGCGCGACCGCCTTTACCTACAGCCCACCCTCGCCGGCGGCGACTGTCCACGCCCCGCCAGGTTGGACGAATGGCGGCATCGGGGAATACTGGGGCACGGGGCCTCCCGCCGGTATCACAGGCAGCGATACCTTTGCCGCGGTCTACAGCAAAACGGTCAACCTCATCACGCCGATCTCCATGAGCGTCATCCTGCGCGTCGACACGGCTGATGCAGCGCGCTTCAGCATCGATGGCACTTTGATTGCATCGCGCTACAACACAACCACAGCCACCATCGTCAACAACATTACGCTGACGGCGGGGACACACACGTTCTTGCTCGAATATGCTGACAACACGGGCAGCGCACTGGCGGAAATGCAGTTCACAAATTTGACCCGCTATAACAGCCCCGACGATAATCGCAGCGGCTGTACATGGAATGTGCTGAACGACACCGATACGCTGCCAACGAACAACACTGTCTCGACGGCATGGATGTTCGCGCAAGACCCGAGTGCGCTCCTTGGCAATGGCGCGGCATACGCGGCGTCGCAGACCTGCTACTTGGAAATGCGCGGCTATGTCGATCTGGCTGGCACAACCAAGCCGACATTGAGTTTCTGGGACTATTGGCAACTGCCCAACGGCATCAGCGCCAGCCTGCAAATCGGGCGCTATGTCGAGGTGGTTCCCGGCGCAATTCCGCCGTCACTCGTTCGCCCTTCACTGAATTGGCAGACGATTGCGATGCGCACGGGCGGGACGACCAACTACAACTGGACTCGCAATGCGCTCGATCTCACGTCCTATATCGCCACCTTTGGTGACAACAAAGTGACGTTCCGGTTCGTGCTGCAAAACACGACTGGCGCGGCGACCAGCGGCGTCCATCGTTGGTTCTTGGACGATCTGCAAGTGCTGGAGATGGAAGACATCACGCCCGGCGTCAACGAATATTTCACCGTCAATGATAACTGGGACTTCGACACGCGCGATCAAATGGACGATTTTGTGTTCGACGCCGACAGCCTGCGCACGCTTGAGGTAACCGGTGGTGATCCAGCACAGTTGAACGGTTCGAGCCAATGGCGCTGGAACTTGACCAGCACGCGCCCACGCGGCGGCAGCGGTATGTCGTGGGACGACAGTCCTGGCTTCAATCACGTCGAGCGGATGCACAGCAGCGCCACCAGCCCGCGCATCAGCTTTTTGGAGTTCAAGTATCCTATCAACTTGACCAGCGGCATCGCACCCGCAGCGGATGTGCTTGGCAATTCTGGGCGCGCAATCTTGACGTTCTATACAACCTACGCGGTTGGCTCTACCGCCGATATCCAAATCGAATACACGACGACTCCGCCCAACGTCAGCACAACCCTCCGCAACTGGCAGACCGTCCCGGCTGATGGACGTTTGCGCCGTTCTGGGGGCTGTACGACCTGCGATGTCAACGAACAAACAGCAGCGGATATTACGGGCAGCGGCTACCGCCAAGTCATCGTGCGCATGGATCAAATTCCCAACTGGAGTACGCAGCCGTTCTATCTGCGTTTGGCGCTCTACGGACGTGATGTTAGCGCGGAAGGCTGGTACATCGATGACATGTCCATCTTGCGCGAAGCGGGCGCGGCGTTCATGGCATATCCGTTCGCCGACGACGTGGAAAATCCCGCGTTCACTAGCGTAACGTGGAATTTCCTCAACGGGACGTGGGCGTCAACGAACGAACAAGGGAGCTTCGCCAATTCCGGGTCGTTTGCCTACACGGACAGCCCTGCCGCGAATTACGCAGCGAGTTCCAATCGCTGGATGGAAACGAGGCAGTGGCTCGATCTGAACTACGATACACTGGAGAACATCAACAATCCTGGCACATTGGGCGAACCAGCGCGCGCGAGCGGTGCGGCGTCTAATCCAACGCTCACATTCATGCACCAGCGGCGCACGGAGACGGGCGCGAGCTTCTTGGTCGAAATCAATGTCGCCTCCAATCCGGCGACGTGGTACACCGTCTGGCGCTATGACGACAGCTCATCGAAGGGCGCGTCGAACTGGTCACGCATCCAAGATACGTGGGAGCGCGTCGAAATCGATCTGGCGGCAGGTTTACAGACCGCATTGGGGTCGCCCTACTCTAGTCTGATTGCGGACGCCAATCTCCTCAACGATGATATTCGCATCCGCTTCCGCATGTTGGCAGGCGCGACCCAAGCCAACGGCGTCTACATCGATGCGATCAACCTCGGCAACCGCGTCGATTTCAGCCATAGACTGTGGGGTACAACCCCGTTCGGCGTCGTGGTCACTGGCGCGGGCGATGGCGTGTACGAAGATCGGATCGAATTCGCTTCACGCGGCAACAACGCCAGCACCGAATGGGATCCCATCACCACGCCAGTCGATCAACGGTGGTACGCCAGCGGTGCTTGGGCTGCCGTTAACGATGGCGCGGCGTATTCGCGCAGCAGTTCGCTGGCGTTTGCCGAGAGTTCGCCGCCTGCGACCGCATACGGCTTTAACACCGAGAATTTCTTGGAGCTGCGCCCGATCATCGATCTGCGCGGCACCGATGCCGTTGTGGATCGTCCCATGTTGACCTTCTGGGCGCGTTACAACATCGGTGACGATGACCGCTTGCGCGTGCAAATTGCGACCGAGCAAGTGGGCGATCTCACCCAGTCGCATGATGACATGGCAGGCTGGTCACGCTGGGAGCCGAACCGGATGCAAGCCACGGCGTATCAATTCGCCACCGCGCCGATTGCCTATTGGCATCGTATCAACAGCACGCTTACCAACGGCTCGTATGAACGCCGCGATACATGGCAGTTCTATCAAGTCGATCTCAGCGCCTTCGCGGCGACGGCATCCGTGGCGGGCAAGCGCATCCGCGTGCGTTTCATGCTCGACTCGGATTATGACCTAGCCCTCTCCCCCCCGCGCGGCGACGGTTGGTATATCGACAACGTGAACGTGCGCTATGGACACCCCAACCTGCAACCAGTCACTGGGTGGAGTGAGTGGAACGACAACGGCAGCATCCCCGACAACTGGATCAGGGAAGGGGACTGGGGTGTCTCGCAGCAGTATACGGTGTTGGGCAGCGGGACCGAGGCGTTGGGCGTTGGACAATGGCGCGGTATGATCTTCGACTGCGAGACGCTCAATAATCCTGGCGCGCCTCTAGCTTCCGCTTACCCTGACAGTGATTGTACTGGTGGCAGCGGCAACACGCCGTATGAATACATCATGAGCAATCTCACGAATCCAACCGGCAGTCCACCCTACGCAGCGGGCATCTACGGTCCGTACAATCAAAACAGCATCACGTACCTGGACAATTTCGACTCGCCCGATGGCAGCGTCAACGTCGGAAGCGAATTTGACGACACATTTGCCATGCGCTTCACACGGACAGTCAACCTAACGCCCGGTCAATACAGATTCGAGACCTACTCCGATGATGGCGTGCGGCTGCGCGTCAGCAGCGCGACGGGGATCACTGGATTGCTGTCGGGCAATTACATCATCAACAACTGGACGAATCATTCGAACACGCGCAACGAAGGGATCATTCAGGTCACGGCGAATATCTCGGTCACTCTGACGCTCGAATACTACGAGCGCAGTGGTAATGCGGTCTTACAGTTCGGTGCCTCCAAAGACGACTACGCCTATACGGACAGCCCGAACACGGAGAATGCGGTTGCACCGGGCGGCTACGATGTAGTTAACTCGATCCAGTACGGCGATTCGTCGCTGATGCTCAACGGCTACTTCAACCTCTCGAGTCCGGCACCGACCCACGAGCTGACCTACAATCTCATCTGGACAATGCTAGCGGGTCAAAACTTCTACCTCGATACCTCGACTGATGGCGGTTTCACATGGTCAAATGTCGTCAACGAGACGATCAGTGGCAGTTCGAGCGATATGCAGCCGTTTAATACGCGAACGGTCAGTTTGCCCCAAAGCGCCAACGTCATGTTCCGCTTCCGAATGAACACGACTGCTGGTTCTGCAACCGGCGATGGCGTGTGGATCGATGATATTAAGGTTCGCTATTAGCTCGACCCGCGGATAGCGAACACAGCAGCAATCGAGGGGCGGACGGCGCAAGCAGTCTGCCCCTGTGTTTTTCGACGGTCTCGACTACAATGGGTTCGTATCTCTGAAGGACAATCGCCCCGCCCACGACGGATGGCGAACCAAAGGATACGAGTGTGACGCATTATCCTGGCTGGCTGTTCACGCTGGTTGGACCCGCAGGCGCGGGCAAGAATCACCTGATGCGCGCGGCATTGGCGCGGGTGAATGGACTGAGCCAACTCCCCACCGCCACGACCCGCCCCATCCGACCGACCGAACAAGAAGGACGCGAACATTTCTATCTGACGCGCGCTGCATTCGAGCAGCTGATCGTCGATAATGCGCTGTTGGAATACCAGCCCATTCACGGCAACTTATACGGAATGCTGCGGACAACCGTCGAGGATGCGCTCCGCGATGGACGCTGCGTGATCGCCGATATTGACATCTTCGGCGCGCTGCGCGCCCGCGATTTGTTCCCCAACAACGCCATCAGCATTTTCATTCAGCCGCCGTCGATTGCGACCTTGATCGAGCGGATGCGCACACGCGGCGACCGCGACGCCGAGATCGCCAAACGACTCGTGCGCGTGCCGCTCGAATTGGCAAACGCGCCGCTGTGTGATTATCACATCCTCAACGACTATGCCGACCGCGCGTCCACGCTGCTCGTCTCGATGATCGAGTCGGTTATGGCGCGCCGTCCCATTGCGCAGCCTGTAGACGACGCCATGATGATGTGCGCCTTTCGCTACGTCGTCGCGGCGATCCCGGTGTTCGGGGAGCAAAAATTGGTGCGCATCACCGGTGATGCGCCGACGATGCCGCTGCCTGTCGATGAACTCTACCCCCATCGCGCCGCGCTCGCTGCACTGGACAGCGCGCTCGGATGGCACGCCGACGAGTCAGACGTGATCGGCGGCGAACCGGACGGCACTTTCATCCCGCCGATGGCGTTCACCGCGCACGAGAATGCCGAAGCAGAACAGATCACCTTCATCTACCACGTCCGACTGCCCGCGCGCATCGATGCGCCGCCCGGTTGGATGTGGACGCCGCTGAAAACGCCCGTCGCTGTGCCGGAGACGGTCTAATCATGCTGGCATCACCCACGTTGCAATCGATCTACCACGAATCAGGCGCGACGCTGGCGGCGGACGGTATCCCGCTGCATTTTGGCGATTTGGCGGCGGAGTATCACGCCGCGCTCGACGCCACCGTGCTGATGGATCGCTCCCACGAGGGGCGGCTGGAACTCGTCGGACGGGATCGCCTCGCCGTCATGCACCGAATTTCGACCAATGACCTCGAAAGTCTGCGCGAGGGTGACGGCGCGCCGACGATCTTCACCAACGCCAACGCGCGCATCCTCGACCGCGCCACGGTCTATCATCGCGGCGAGTCCGCATGGGTCATCACCGAACCGGGACGCGCCGATGCCTTGCGGGCGTACTTGCAGCGAAATATCTTCTTCACCGACGAGGCGCGCCTTTCGGATCGGGGCATCACGACGCGCCAGTTCGCGCTGCATGGCGCGAATGCAGACGCCCTCGCGGACTCGCTGTCGCCCGGATTGGGGTCGCTGCCAGCATATGGTCAGCGCACCGTTGAGATCGACGGTGTATCGGTCATGCTGGCGCGCCGAACGCCCGTCGCGGGCGCGGCATGGACGTTGATCGTCCCAACCGACGACGCCGCGCGCGTTTGGTCGCATCTCATCGCGGCGGGCGCGCATCCGGCGGGATCGTTGGCGTACAACATCTTGCGCATCCGTGCGGGGCGTCCGGGCGTCGGACGTGAACTCAGCGCCGATTATCTGCCGCTCGAAGTCGGCTTGTGGGATGAAGTGAGCTTCAAGAAGGGCTGCTATACCGGGCAGGAAATCATCGCGCGCATGGAGAGTCGCGGACGCTTGGCGCGCACGCTCGTGTCGCTGCTTCCAACAGCAATGCTCGCTGCACCCGCTGCGCTGCAATACGAGGGGCGCAAAGTCGGCACGCTGACGAGTATCGTTGAAACCCCGACAGGTGAACGCTTCGCGCTGGGGGTGGTCAAAGTCGCCGCCGCGCGCGTTGGGACGACGCTCATGGCGGGCGAAATCCCGCTCGGCGTGGTGAAATTACCCGGCGCACAACCGCCGTTCGGCTTAGACGAGGCGTAAGGGCGCGCCGCTGCCACACCCGCTCACATCATTGTCCCGTCGGTGGCGCAGTGTCGAAGAACAATGACCACCACACCTGCCATGTCTCCGGTTCGGGCGGTGTGGTTTGCAAATCCGCCATCATGACCGATGGCGTCGCAACCGCATCTGCGGCTGAATCCATCGGCACAGGAACGATCAGCACCTCACCCACGCGCGCCATTTTACCTTCGCCGCGCGCCCATTGTTGGACATAGGCATCGCTGCGTACATAATCGCGTAGGCGCACGAGTTCGGCTTGCTCGCGTTCCAATTGGTCGATTTCGGCGCGCGCGCGGGCGTATTCCTGCTGCATGGGCTGAGTCGCGGCGATGCGACCACTGAAATTCAGCACGAGGATCAAACCGATGGATAAGATCGCCGCGAACATAATCCGCACGCCGGAGATCTCAGTGCGTTTTTTCGGCTTAGCGCGTGAAAGACTGAAATAATCGCGTCGTTCGCTCATATGCGCGCTCATTTTGACAATGAATAGAAGTGTAGAATCAAAAACCCGGCTTCGCAACCGGGTTTTCTTGTGTGTGCCGAAAGTGGGAGTCGAACCCACACTCCGTTGCCAGAACTACGCCCTGAACGTAGCGCGTCTACCAATTCCGCCATTTCGGCATACTGTGTTGATATCATAGCAAACTTCAGAGGGGTGTCAAGCCCAGTCCCCTCACATCGATGTGCTATAATGCGCGCGAAATGCGCAGCAGGATGAGGATTTTTCGCGTGAAACGATTTCTAATGGCTCTCGGAATCTGGCTCACCATCGGCGGCGTCAGTTTGGGTGCGCTATCGCTGTACGCCGCGCAGCCCGCGCCGACGGCAGCGGCGCTCGGACAAGCGAACGTGCGCGCCGCGCCCGATGTGACCAGCGCGCTGGTGGGCGAAATTACAGCGGGGACGCGCTACCCGATTTTGGCGCGCAGCCAGTTCCTCCCATGGCTGTTGATCGGCGATACCGTCATGCAGCCAATCGGCTGGGTGTTCCGCGATTTGGTCGATGTGCAAGGCGATCTCAACGCTGTCCCATTCTCCGAAGCGCCCGTGAATGTGCTTGTGCCAACGCCGTCCCCAGCGCCCGCCGCCAATACCACGCCTATCGCCATCACGCCGAACGCGCCCGTTTCCGCTGGCATCTCGTCGGTTGTCGGCTTGGTCAACGGTGAGATCAACATCCGCTACGAACCGCGCGTCGATGCGCAGCGCGTCGGCGTCGGGCGCGCGGGCGACCGCCTGCCGATTGTGCGCTGGCATACTGGGCTGCCGTGGGTCGAGGTGGCGTATCCCCCGTCGCCAACCGGGACAGCATGGGTCTTGCTCGAACTATTACAGGTTGAGGGCGATATTTTCACGCTGCCGTCCACCAGCCAAACCACGTTCGCGCTGCCGACGCTGACGCCCACGCCGTCGGCATTGGAAATCGTGGAACTGGCGGGCGTGCCAAACGTCCCGATCAGCCCAGCCTTCCAAGCATTGGGCGATCAATTGTGGAGCATGATGCTCGGCGGCGGCTTCGATCCCGCGACCAGTCGGCTCGGCGGGCTGTTCCTGATGAACGTGGACACGGGCGAGGCGCTGTCGTTCGGCGGCGATATCGCTTTCAGCGGCATGAGCATCAGCAAAGTTTCGATTTTGACGACGCTCTACAGCCAACTGAACGCGCCGCCGAACGACGAGCAAGCGTTTGCGATTGCCGAAACGATGATTTGCAGCGAAAACATTTATACCAATCGCATCTTGGCGGTGATCGGCGGCGGCAATCCCTACACAGGCGCGGAGCAGGTCAGCGCGTTCTTGCAGCAGTTGGGGTTAGAAAACACGTTCATTTATACGCCCTACGCCCTTGATCCCAACATCACGCCGCAAGCGCCACGCACGCGCATCACCGACGCCGATCAAGTGTCCGCACAGCCCGATCCGTACAATCAAATGACGGTTGCCGAGACGGGCGCGCTGTTGAACAGCCTGTACCAATGCGGTTACAATGAATCGGGTGCGTTGATCGACAACTTCAACGGGGAATTCACGCCGACCGAGTGCCGCCAGATGCTCAACGTGATGAGCTACAACGAGATCGGCGCGCTGATCGAAGCAGGCATCCCCGCCGATACGCGCGTCGCGCACAAACACGGCTGGATCGATGATACACACGGCGACGCGGCGCTTGTGTTCACTCCCGGCGGGACGTACATCCTCGTGACCGCGCTGCATAATCCAATCTGGCTGAATTTCGATGAATCCGAGCCGCTGATCGCGGAGATGTCGCGGGCGGTCTACAACGCCTTCAACGCGAACGCGCCGATGTTGACAGCACGCAATGAAGTCGTCCCGGCGACGTGCGATTTATTGGGCAGTCCGGTGATCGATGAATTGATGGCGTTCGAGTTCACGCGCTAAAGATAGGACTGAGGACTGAGAAAAAGATCGTGACGAGTGATGCGACGTAATCTGGCTCATCACTCAGTCCTTTTCCCTCAGTCCTCAATACTTCGTTTATCCCTTCACGCCGCCAATTGACAGCCCGCCAACGATCCAGCGTTGGAACGCGAAGAACAACACCAGAATCGGCATCGACACCAAGATCGACAGTGCCGCGAATTTCTGCATGTCCGGCGGCGCAGCGTTGCCGCCGTTCGCCATCGATGCCAGCGCCATCGCTAGGGTGTAGCTCTCTGTCTTGCCCGTCAGGAACAGCCACGACAGGATGAACTCCGTCCAGCCCTGCATGAAGCTGAACAGAATCACAATCGCAAACGCGGGCAACGCCATCGGAATCATGATGCGAATGAACGTCCCCAACAAACCCGCACCATCGATCAGCGCCGCTTCTTCTAATTCCTTCGGGATCGTGTCGAAGTAACCCTTGAGATTCCAGATCGCAAACGGCAGCCCGCCCGACGCGAACGCCAGCGCCAAGCCCAACAGCGTAGTCCGCAGCGTCTGGGTGCTTTCGCCCTCGTAGAACGACAAGCGCGTTTGCAGCGTCGTTAACGTCAGCGCGATGGTGATCGTCGTCACGAGCGCCAGCGCCATGATGTTGATCAGTGTCATGGGTTCGATGCGATCTTTGACCGCGCGCGCAATGAACCACATGACCGCAGCCGCCACCAACGCGCCGACGAACGCCAACAGCATCGACGGGACCAGCGCCGCCAAACCATCAGCGCGTCGCTGATTGATCCCCGCGACATTGGCATCATAAGCGGCACGCGCGGCATCCTGCGTTGCTTCTGCCGTGACGAGATTGGCGGTGGCTTCGTCGGCGCTGGTACGCGCGCTCACCGCGCCCGCTTGCTGATCTGCGACCTGTTCTTGTGCTTGCAGGTAGCCCGCCTCAAAGCCCGCGCGCGCGCCCTCTAGTCCGCCTGTCTCCAAGATCGGCAGGGCAATCGTCAGCACTTCCACCACCAAATCGTCATCCGCCATCGCCGCGCCGCCGCGCGCATCGATCTCGCGTTGCATGAATGCGGCGATCTCCGCCGGATCGTTCATCGCGTCGATCTGTGCCTTCAGCCCGGTCAGCACGCCGAGCAATTCCGCTGCCTCGCGCGCGCGCCGTTCGCGCCCTTCCGCCGTGCGGATGCGCGTCGCCACGCTTTCGACGCGCTGCGTATAATCCGCTTGTGCGGCATCGAGATCAGCTTGCAACGCCGTCAGCGGGCGCTGAATCCCAATATCATACGCGGGATTGCGCGTGTAAATCACGATGAACGCCCCGACGATAGCGATCAGCGCCGCCACAACCGTGAAACCCACCACCATGCGCGGCGTCGGATTGAACAAGCGATCACGGTCGTATTTGGCATACGTGCGCACGAGCCGGAAAAAGATGTAGATGATCGCGCCGATCAAGATGCCGCCAAACGCCGACGGCGCAAGCTGCGCGACCGTTGTGGAAAGCTGCACAGAATTGAACAAAATATACAGCGGAATCAGCGTCCCCGTCGCCGGGAGCATCAGCAGGACGATGAAACCCAACATCCCGGCTTGGCGTCCGATAAAGCGAAACCGCGAGAACGCATACGCCGCCGATGAACCCAGAACGACCGTGAAAATCGACGTGCCGAGCGCGATGAACAAACTGTTCATCAGCATTTCGCCAAAGTAGATGGTGACGACGTTCGAGAACGGCTCGGTCAAGATGCGATTGAAGGCGTTGAGGTTTGCGCCCGCCGGAAACAAGTTGAGTTCAGTCGGGCGCGCGACGCCGCGCGGGTCAATCGCCATCGAGACGATCCACATCACGGGAAACATGACAACCACGACCACCGCCAACAAGAACACTTGGAGGATGATTTGCCGGATGACGATCCCGCGCATTCGGGGCGACAGCCAGCGCGTCTTCGTCCCTGTCTGCGCAGGTGCAGTAGCGTTTGAACGTGAGAGTGTGCGTTGAGCCATGATTTATGCCTCGTCGAATGACTTGGTGGCACGGGTGATGCGATTCTGTACCAATGTGATCGCCAACAGAATGAAAAAGACGACGATGCTGAAGGCTGCTGCCGCGCCGTACTGCTGTTCCTGCTGAATCAGCTTGTACGCCTGCGTGATCAGCAAATCCGTTTGACCGCGAGGCCCGCCGGCTGTGATGAAGAAAATCACGTTAAATTGATTGAATGTCCAGATCGTCCCCAACATGATCGCTGGAACCATCGCCGGGCGCAGCAGGGGCAGCGTGATATTGGTCATCTGCTGCCATTTCGTCGCGCCGTCCACATCGGCGGCTTCGTACAAGTCCGGCGGGATGCTTTGGAGCGCACCGGTTGCCACCGTCATCATGAAGGGCCAGCCGAGCCAAATGTTGGCGATCAAGACCGCGTAGAACGCCAACGTTGGCGCACCCGCACGGTCGAACATCGAGACGACTTTGTTGGTCGCCAAGCCGCCATTGACGATATCGAGCGCGGTGAAGATCGCCGCCGCGCCGAGAATGATGATCCCGCCAATGCCGAAGACCATGCGCGCAAGATCCAACTGCCCCGTGCCACTAGTCAGTCCCAATTTCATGATCCGACGCGCGATCAAGACCGCAATCAGCGCGCAAACGATGACAACCAACCACGGCACAATCGAGCGAATGTCTATCGGGCGATAATTCAGTTCGCCCAGCCAATTGGTGTTGGTGGCGAAGCTCGTCCCAAGACGTTCATTCACGCTTTCGAGCAGCAAATTGACGCCGCCGTCGTTCTGCTGCCACAGGTTATTCCACACCAGTGCCGTGATATAACCCGGCAGCGCCCACGGCAGCACGAACAGCGCGCGGTAAATGCGCCGTCCGACGACATGCTCCGCGTTGAGCGCCAGCGCAATCGCAAGCCCGATCACAACGTGGAAAAATACGTTGACAATCGTCCAAGCAAAATTGAAGCCCAACAACGGAAAAAAATTGTAATTCTCGACGTTCAGCCCATCAATCAAGACGCGACGAAAATTGTCCAATCCGACGAAGGCAGCCGGGTTTTCGGGGCGCAAGTTCGCTAATCCGAAGTCTTGAAACGCGATGGTAACTTGGTAAATCTGCGGGACGAAGCTAATGAACAGCATCACGAGAATGGATGGCGCGATGAATAACCAAGGAACTCCACTTTTGCGCAAACCGTTTTTGAAGCTGTCCCACATCGACCCGTCCCGCTCACCCGGTAGTTCGGGGGTCTGCGTGATCGACGCCATGACGATTCCTTTCTAACAAAAAAAGACACAGGGCAAGGAACATACCATGTCCTCGCCCTGTGCGCATCACGAGATGAACGTTTTACGGCGAACGAGCAAACTAGCTCTCCATCGAGGCGTGCAGTTCGTCGATCCCGGTCTGGATCAAATCAAACGCATTGGTACGGGCAACCACGGGGTCTTCGTCATTGGCGCTCACTGCCGTAATCGCGTCGCCCATGGGTCCCCAGAAGCGGCTGAGTTCAGCGCGATTCGGGAACGGTGTGCCGAGCGCGAACTGGTCAGCGAACACTTGCAGGTTCGCGCTTTCGACCGTCACTGCGGGATTAACTGGGAGCAGACCACCCTCAACCGAGGCAATCGTTTGACCCTCGTCGCTGGTGATGAAGGTCGCCCACGCGATGAACGCCGCCATCTTGTCAGGGTCGTCCGCGAGATTCGCGTTCGGCATGAAGCCTTCGGTCTGTGCGAACAGCGCCGGGACGTTGCCGTTGTCCAACGCGGGCATCAATGCGACACCCAGATCATCGCCCAGATCGCCCTCGAACTGCGACAGGTTCCAAATGCCATCATAAACCATCGCCACCGTCCCCTGTTGGAAACCGGGGTTCGGGGATGCGCCATCGACCACGACGCCGCTGTCCGGGTCTTGACCGAGCGTGTACATCATTTGGTGGAAGGCGAGATATTCATCCATCGCCGTCGCGCCATCGGTGCCGTCCACGAAATTGGCGTTGCCGTCGGCATCCATCAGCGAACCGCCGAGCGAATACAGGAAGCCGGCGCTGTGGAAGAAGCCGTTCTGGAACGCCAGACCGGTCAAGCCATCCGCTGCCAGTTCTTCGCTGATCGACAGGACATCTGCCCACGTTTCCGGTGCATCTGGGACGAGCGCCTTGTTGTAGAAGAATGCCAGCGTCTTGGCGCTGAACGGCACGCCCCACACGGCGTCATTGAACGAGAACGTTCCCCATGCGCTTTCGGTCGCCTGCGCAAGCAGATCGTCGCCCACTTCGGCGCTGATATCCGCGATCAATCCGGCAGTCGCCCAATCGCCAACGGCGTCGTTCGCCCAAATGATCATGTCGGGCCCTTCGCCCGAACCCGCCGCCGCGCGGAAGCTGTCTTGCACGGTGCCGCTGGGGTTGTAGACCTGCTCGACGGTGATGCCAGGGTTGGCGGCTTGGAACGCATCAATCAACGCCAACAAGGCGTCGCCTTCGGCATCTTGCTTGGCGTGCCACAAAACGAGGTTCACATCATCTTGAGCCGACACAATGCTAAGCGAAGGCACAATCGCAAGCGCCAACAGCGCCACGATCAACACAAATTTACGGGTCATGCAGTAGCTCCTAAAAAACTGAACGGGGTTGTAGTGTAAATTGCGCTGCGATTATTTCACAGTTTGCCCTACTTATTGTAATGGCATTACACCATTTATCAAGCCAAGCGCTCGGAGACTATGCAGAGTATCCAAATTGTGCGATCTTTCCATCGTTCGCAACCGGAAAATCGCGCGGAATCGCCATCCAGTCGCAATTATTGATGCATAGTATCCAACTCGATCTGCCATACATTCCAGACCGCCATCAATGACAGCGCGCGCATCCAATCGTGGACGAAGCGATGCAACCGCATCAGCAGCGCGATCTGTCCATCGCGGTGTTGGCTGGCGGTGTGCAGATCGTTAGGCGGGAAACCATCCCCTGCGGGCTGGGTATCCAACTGCGCTCGCAGCAGCCCCATCAGCTGATGATGCAGCGACTCTTCGATGTCGCTGAACAATTGGAGTGCGGTGTGCGCCCCAACGATCTGCCCTTGAAGCCAGCGTTCAAGGGGAAGCGGCGTATTTTCGCTCAAACAGCGTTCCAACAGATCGATGGCTTCGAGTCGATGGCGTTGGAAGTCGTCAAAATGATTCATGGAATCAGATGTGATATTCATTGGTTCGCTTCCGACGCAGTGAGGTCGTCCGCTGGACACAGGCGGCGGAGATAGTCCCATGTGTAGATGCCAGTGTGATGTCCATCGTCCCAACGCGGCTGTAGGGCATAATTGCCGATCATTTCAATCGATTCAATCATATATGAGCGGGCGGGCGTCAACTTCAAGATATCGTCTGGGTCGAATGCCGCGCCCATAAACTGATGTCCACCCCGACATTCGACGCATGGACACGCCTCACGTAGATGAGACAATGGGTATTGACAGAGACTTCCATCGCTCCAGGTGATTTCAAGGCGGTGTGCGGTTTTGTTAAGGGTAATCCCAGTCGGTCGGGTCTGCGTCATGGCGTCGTTCGTCCTCTCTAACCTGCATCGTATCATGAGGAACGGATCTGATCGCTTAAGATACAATCAGCGCCCCACGTTTGCCCGCCGACTGAAGCGTGCGCGCGCACTTCGCCTTGCATCGAAAGGTCGATCTGCTACAATCGCCCTCAATAGGGGCGGCAATCAGATGCGTGTACCATCCACGCCGTGTGCTTGTCAGTACACGAATGCCTCTCCGCTAATCATGGAGCGTGCAATGCGTTTTCGGACTTTTCTTCTCGCACCACTGCTCATCACACTCGCACTGGTCATGGGTGCCTGTGGAATCACACAGGTGCAAATCGTGATCGTCGTCACGGCGACGCCCGGCGGCACAATCGACACGCCGATCACCAACATCGCCACTTCGACACCGCTCCCAACCCTCGAAATTTCGGCGACGGCGTTCCCAACGGCGACCATTGACCTATCGGCAACACCGCCACCTGCCGCACCAACCGCAGACGGTGCCGGGCAAGCGCCTGCCTCGACTGAACTGCCGCCCGGCTTCCCGACGCCTGTCCGCGCCCAAGTTCAAGTCGCAGAACAGCTCTATGAAGGTGGTCGGATGTTCTGGTTGCAGCCGACGGGACAAATCTGGGTCTTGGTGATTACAGGTGAAGGACGTGGCACGTGGAGCGTCTATCAAGATAATTATGTGGATGGCACCGATGTGGCGACGGATCCCGCCATTGTGCCACCGGAAGGGCGCTTGCAGCCCGAACGCGGCTTTGGCAAGCTATGGCGCGAATCGCCGGATGTGCGCGCGGCGCTCGGTTGGGCAGTCACGCCAGAGTTCGGCTACATCAGCGACTACGCCTATCAAGTCAGCGGAACCGATGCGAACGGCAGCGCCGTTGGGTATCATGTGATCTACAGTTTGTACGGTGAACAATTCCGCTTCAACGAGATCGATGGCACTTGGCAGTTGGGCGGCGCGTAATTTGCTGCCATGAGAGGGGATAGCGTATGGCGTTGAGACTATGGCATCTGACTCCGGCGCATCCCCTGATGCTGATGCTGAAACCCGATCCGCGCTTGCGTCCAGTCACTCCAGCGGCGGCGCACTGGGAACTCACCTTCACGGGCGAAAACGCAGCCGTTAGCGCGCAAATTGTCTACAGCACAAACGCGCGCGCGTCGCTCGTGCCGAGGTGGACGTTGGACGGACGCTCACGCTACCTGACCGCCGATTATGCCGAAGCGCCGTTCGTGCGCCATTTTGCGCCGGGTTATATGGCGATTGAAGCGCGCTTGACGCCGACACTGCGCTGCATCTACGAATATTGGGCGCACAACGCGCACACCCTCGCAATGCGCGTGAGCGTCCAAAATACGGGCGAAACTGCCGTCGATCTTCGACTAGACATGATCGCGTTCGTTGCGGTACGCGGCAGCGAACGCAAGACCGCCCCCGCCGCGCTCAATGATGGGACACTCGTGCTGTCGCTCGGCACCATTGGCGACCTCCAGCCCATCCTCGCGCTCGATCATCCAACGCCGTTCACGCCCACCGCCAAAAAGAACATCGGCGCGAACCTGACGCTCGAACCCGGCGCAGATGGCGCACTGCGTTTCGCCTGCGCCAGCCTGCCGATGATCCAAGCGTCTGGCGACGCCGCGCTGATCGCCGCCAGCATCGATTGGGACGCGCTCCACGCCGAGATCGAGCGCGCCGCCGCCGATATCCCCGACATTGAGACGGGCGATATCGACGTTGATGCGACGATTGCGTTCAGCTATCAAACGGCGATCCAAGCGTCCGATCCGCCGCTCAAGCCAGAGAACGCGCCCGACGTATATCTGCTGGCAACCGCACTTGCCCTAGTCGATCCCGACCGCGCCATGCGACTTGTGCGCGCCGCGATTGATGCCCAAGCGAATGTCAAGCCAGATAAGTTGTGGATGCCGATTTTGGCGCGGCTGACGTATGCAGTTTACGATGACACGCGCGATCAAGCGTTTCTACGCGAATTAGCCCCCAAATTAATCGCTTTTTTCGAGCGGTGGCGTTCGCCAGAATGCGACACTGACGGCGACGGCATCCCCGAATGGCAAGCCGAAGGACAAAACGGTTTTCCCTACGCGCCGACGTTCGCGCTGAGCGATTCGCGCGGGCAGCACGCCGATATTCGCATGGCGGAGTCGCCCGATCTGGCGGCGTATTTGTTGTCTGAAGCAAGTTCGCTGCATATGATCGCAGGTGAAATAGGCGATGCCAGCGCCCAAGCGGCGGCGAAAGAGGCAGCCGATAGGTTGCGTGAGCGCTTGCCGTCGATGTGGCATGATGGCTTAAACCGCCCTGCTTATCGTGACCGCGATACGCACGAAACCTCATCCAGCGTGACCGTTTTACGCGACGCGCGCGCCAGCGAAGAACAATTCATCGCGCTCGATCTCACACCGCCCGCGCGTTTGATCATCGAAATTACGGGTGGGACGGAGCGCAAGCCGACATTCAGCGTCATCGCCGATGGTGTGGACGCGAACGGGCAGCCGCAAATGGAGCGCATCGAGTCGACGGGCTTCGATTGGCGCTACAGTCGCGGCGTGGCGACGACGCAGCGTGTGTTCGCGCGTGTAGATAAAATGCACGCCGAAGGGCTAACAGGCGGGTATCGCATCAGCGCAAAGACGCCGAACTGGACGCGCCTCGATATCAGCGCCCTGATTCCGCTATCCACCACAACCGATAAAACCGATGCGTTGTTGACTCTGCTCCACGATGAAAAACGGTTCTGGCGTCCGTATGGCGTGCCAATGGTTGCAGCCGACGATCCTGATTATGTTCCATCCGAAAATGCAGCGATCCGCCCGTTTTGGTTGACGTTTATCGGTGAAAGCTTGCCCGCTGATCCAATGGCGGATGCTCCCGCCGCCGAACTGGTGCGCCGCCTGATGCAAGCCCAAATCACCGCGCTCAAGACCGAACGAACTTTTGCAGCCTCCTACAATCCCGAAACGGGCGAACCGATTGGAGCGCGCGGGAGCGTCGCTGGAATTGTGCCGCTCGATTTGTTGGCGCACTTGATCAGCGTCTATGTTTTGACACCGCGCCAAGTACGAATTATGGATTCCAAATGGAAAACCCCGATTACGCTGCGCCATCGCGGCGTGACGATAAATCGTTCCGGTGACGATGTTCAAGTCACCTTCCCAACGGGCGCGGTCGTCAATGCAACCCTGACTGACGGCTTGAGCGAGGTGAATGATCCAACGCCCCTCCCGTCTGAAACGCCGATTGTACCTCCAGCCGATCCAACTAACACACTCCCTGAAGCCGAACAACCGGATTCACTACCCGAAGCGCCATCCGACGCCGATCCCGCCTAGCGCGCGAAAGCCAACCCCATGCAGCGCGTCAAAATTTCCCTCCCCGCCGTCGTCACCCACATCGCGCCCGCGCTGGCGGGGCTTGGCTTGGCATTCGGGCTGCGGATGAACGTCGAAATCACCGAGCGCGACAACGACGATTGGATTGTCGAGACGTTGGGCGAAGGCGCGGGACGCTATGGACTCGGCTTGCGCCATCCGGTCACGCGCGGGATGATTCGCGTTTTTCAGCGCATCGAGCGCGCCCCCACAGGTGTGACGATCCGCGTCAACAACCCGATTCCGTATGGCGCAGACTTGGGTGTCGATGCGCTGTTCACCGTCGCGGGCATTATCGGCGCGAACAACTTGATCGGCACGCCGCTCAAACGGGCGGATGTGATCGCGCTGGCATCCGACGCGACCGGACGCCCTGATCAGGTTATCACGGGGATGATCGGCGGGTTGACGACCAGTCTCACGCTCGACGCGGCGGCGCCAATCTACCGAACACTGCCCGTCGCCTCTTTGAAAGCCGTCCTCGCGCTGCCGCAGACTGATGCTGCCGACGCGGACGATACGCCAGTCACAAAATCGAATGTGCGCGTGCCGTTGGACGATGCGCTGCACCATCTCGCGCGCGTCCCCATGCTTCTCGACGCCTTGCGCGCAGGCGATATGACGCTGTTGGTGCGCATTATGGACGACAAACTGACGCAGACGCGCCTCCCGCGCGGCTATGATCGCGCGCTGGCAGCGGCGAAGGGCGCAGATGCCGCCGTGACGCTCAGCGGCAGCGCGATCTTGGCATTCACAGCGGGCGATCCGCGCGCGCTGGCAGATGCCATTCAGGCGGCATTCAACGGGGTCGGGGTGATTGCGCGCTGGTGGGCGCTGACCGTTGATACGCAAGGTGTCGTCGTAAGTGTCGTCGGTTCGTAACGTATCCCCGTTTGTTTACGTATAACCCACATACGCTGTAAAGGCATGAAGTGTCATGCCTCCACCCGATCCGCTATAATCACCACAGCGATAGTGACAGAAAGAACAAACGATGTTTCGAGGTACACGACGGGGCGGCGCGCGCCGTCTGCGAAGACGTGAGAACGATAAACCGGAGGAGAATCCATCCGGCGCGACGCCCGATATTCCGGTCAATTGGCGGCGGCTTATCGGCTATCTGCGTCCCCATGTCGGACGCTTGGCGCTTGGTCTCGTCGCGTCGATTGGCAGCGCAGCACTCGGCTTGGTGTTTCCGCTCGTGATCGGCGATGTGGTCGATTCGGTCTTGAACACGCGCGATGTCGCCCAATTGGATCAAATCACGCTGTTGTTGTTGGTCGTGTTCCTGTTTCGCTCCGGCACGACGTTCGTTGAAACCATGACACTGCAATATATTGGCGAACGAGTCGTTTACGACCTGCGGCTGCAAGTCTACAGCCACTTACAAACGCTCTCGCTCGGATTCTTCGCCAATCGGCGCGTGGGTGAACTCGTCTCGCGGCTCTCCAACGATGTCACGCTGATTCGGGGCGCGCTGACCAATAATATTGGGACGGCGCTGCAACAAACCTTGACGCTGATCGGCGCGATCATCGTGATGATCGCCATTAATGCGAGTTTGACGCTGTTCATTCTGCTGCTCGTCCCCCTCATTTTCGGCGTCGGTTTGGGCTTTGGCATGGTGCTGCGGCGGCAAAGCACACGCGTGCAAGACGAAATCGCCAGCACGTTCGTGGTTGTGACCGAAGTGTTGAACAGCATCCGCGAGGTCAAGAGTTTCGTGCGCGAACCCTACGAGATCGCGCGCTATTCCAGCAGCATGGGCGCGGCATTCAAAGCATCGATCCGGCTGCTGCGCGTGCGCGCCGTCTTTGGACCCGTGATCGCCTTCATCGGCTTCGGCGCTGTCGCGTTGATCTTGTGGTTCGGCGGACGCGAGGCGCTCGATGGGCGGCTGACGGGCGGCGAATTGATCGCGTTTTTGGTCTACGGGATCACGGTTGCGGGGAGTCTGGGCGCGCTGACCGGACTGTATTCGTCACTCCAAGAGGCGTTGGGCGCAACCAAGCGCGTGTTTGAAATCTTGGACGAGCAGCCCGACGTTGTGGACACGCCGAACGCATTGGCAATCACAAGCGCGCAAGGGCGCATCACCTTCGAGAACGTCAATTTTCGTTACGACGAACGCCAAGAAATCCTGCATGATATCAATTTGGACATCGCTCCCGGCGAGATCGTCGCGCTCGTGGGTCCCAGCGGCGCGGGCAAAAGCACGATGTTCAACCTGATCCCGCGCTTCTACGATCCCGCATCCGGCGCGGTCAAGATCGATGGGACGGACATGCGCACGGTGACACAAGCGACGCTGCGGGAACAAATTGCGATTGTGCCACAAGAAACGCTGTTGTTCGGCGGCACCATCATCGAAAACATCCGTTATGGCAAACTCGACGCCAGCGACGCGCAAATCCACGCTGCCGCGACGGCTGCCAACGCGCACGACTTTATCAGCGCGTTCCCTGACGGCTATAACACGATTGTGGGCGAACGCGGTCTCCGTCTCAGCGGCGGTCAGCGCCAGCGCGTGGCGATTGCGCGCGCCCTGCTCAAAAATCCGCGCATCCTTTTGTTGGACGAAGCCACCTCCAGCCTCGACAGCGAGAGCGAACACGAAGTCCAAGAAGCACTCGCACGCCTGATGCAGAACCGCACAACGGTGATCATCGCGCATCGCCTCAGCACCGTGCGCGTCGCGCATCGGATCGCCGTGATGGAAGATGGGCGCATCAGCGAATTGGGGACACACGATGAATTGATCGCGCTGGACGGCTTGTACGCGCGGCTGTACACGATGCAGTTCCGCGATCAAGACCTCGCCCCACCAGAACGGGCAGCACAACCGCAATGAACTTTGAGCCACTCATGAACGGCATCGCGGCGGGTGCGTGGAGCCTCATCGCGCTCGCCGTGTTCATCGGGTGGCGTTTGCGCCGCCGTCGCTGGATCGTGGGGCTGTGCGTTTTCGTGCTGTTGGCGGCGCTGCCCATCGGCGTCGGCGCGTTCTGGTACAACCATCGTCCGCTGCCCGCCGCTGAACAGCGCCTGTTGTTTCCCGGCGTCGAATACATCCGCGATGTGCGCCCGGACGTGCCAATCATCATTCACGTCGTGCGGATCGACCTCGCTACGCCCAGTTTGCGCTTCTTGGTCACGCCGCACACGCCCACCGACGGACATGATCAAGCCGCGCGTACCACATCGGGATTTCTGACCGAATTTGGACTGCAACTGGCGATCAACGGCGACGGTTTCGCGCCGTGGAGCGCGGGCGACGTGTTTAATTTCTATCCGCGCGAGGGCGATCCAGTCAACTTGCGCGGACGGTCGGCGTCCAATGGCGCTGTGTACACGGACGGTTATACCGATGATTACGATACCGCGTATTTCGGCTTCGATAATCATGTCAGTTTCGATACACCGCCCGCGCAACCGTATAATGCCATTTCCGGCAAAGAAATGCTGCTGATCGATGGGGAAAAGCCCATCTATCGCCATTCGCTTGGGCTGCATCCGCGCACCGCTGTTGGACTGGATCGCGCCGAGCGAACGCTGTTGATCATTGTCGTCGATGGACGCCAGCCGACCTACAGCGAAGGCGCAACGCCTGCGCAGCTTGCGGAGATCGCGCTCGAATACGGCGCATGGGACGCGCTCAACCTTGATGGCGGCGGCTCGACGACGCTGGTGATCGAAGGGGCGGACGGCGAACCGTTTGTACTCAACTCGCCCATTCACACGCGGATTCCGGGACGTGAACGCCCCGTCGCCAATCATCTTGGCTTATACATCGAGCGAAACCCATGACGAAACTGATCGGACAATCGGTACTCGTGACCGGCGCGACCGGCTTTCTCGGTGGCGCATTGGCGCGGCGCTTGATCGCGGACGGCGCACACGTTCGGGCGCTGGTGCGCGCGCCGGACAAAGCCGACGCCGTGCGCGCGCTTGGCGTTGAACTTGTACAAGGCGACGTGACCGAGGCGGACAGCGTGCTACGTGCGCTTGAAAACCAATCGATTGTGTTCCACGCTGTCGTATCGTATGGCGATTTGGCGGCGCAGACTGCCGTCAACATCGAAGGCACGCGCAATATGGCGCACGCTGCCGCCGATGCAGGGGTGACGCGCTTCGTCCACGTCAGCACGATTTCATGGTACGGCTACGGTCAGCGTGGCGATGTCACCGAGGATACGCCGCCCAACCACGCGCACGATCCATATGTACGCACAAAACAAGCAGCCGAAAACGTCGTGCGAGACATCGGGGCAGCGCGCGGACTGACTTACGCGATCAGTCGTCCGGGCATGATCTACGGCGCAGGTGGGACCATGTGGACGCGCAATCTGTTCCAACTCGCGCGCCGCCGCCCCACCCCATTCATTGGCGCGGGACGCGGCTCGGTGTTCCCAATTCACATCGATGATGTGGTCGATCAACTGGTCACATTGGCGACCCATCCTGCCGCGCGCAACCAAGCATTCAACTGTACGCCCGATCCGTCTCCGACATGGCGCGAATTTTTGGGCTTGTACGCGCACATAGCGGGGCATCAGCGCTGGCTGGCGCTCCCCTACGCGCCGATGGCGGCACTCGCGCGGCTGCTCGCTTGGCGGGCATCGAAGGACAGCGTGATCCGCGATCTACCGAGCGTTCTACGGATCGTGCGCGAAGATGCGACCTACAAAATGGATAAGGCGCGGCATCTATTGAACTGGATACCACGTGTCGATCTGGAAACAGGCGTCGCAGGCTGTGCAGCGTGGCTGCGCGAACAGGGATTGTTGTGATGTGCGCAATGGCGAGCGTGCCAGCGGCACACCTTTACACATGACGGCGGGCGTGCCAGCGGCACGCCCCTACAGACGGGATGGATTGTGAGCGATTGGCTCTCGTTGATCGTCGCGGCGGTGATCGCCGCTGGACTCATCGCGCTCGGTTGGTGGCTGCTGATCGAGAGCGAAGGCGTGTATCTCGGACGGCGCGTCGTGATCTGGCTGTATGATCGGTACGCGGGGCGCTACGACGATATCAAGCACTTTCGGCAGGATTACGATCACTTGTTCCTCGCACAGCCGCTCATGGAGCGCCTCGCGCCGAATCGCGCGCCGCGCGTGTTGGATATCGCCACTGGGACGGGGCGGCTGCCGTTGGCACTCATACGGCATAAACGGTTCGCCGGGCAGATCGTCGGCGTCGATCTCAGCCGCCGGATGCTGCTGCAAGCCGCGCTCAAGCTCGAACGCTATCAGCGCGAATTTGGCGCGCGCGCGCCCGTCTTGCTCGTCCACGCCGCCGCCGAGTCGCTGCCCGTGCCGGATGAAGCGTTCGATCTGGTGACCTGCCTCGAAGCGTTCGAGTTCATGCCCAATCCCGATGCCGCGCTGCGCGAGGCGATCCGCAAGCTGCGTCCCGGCGGCGTGCTGCTCATTACCAATCGGCTGACAGCGCGTTGGATGCCCGGTAAAGCGTGGACGGAGGATGCTTTACGCGCGCTGCTGCTGCAAAATGGCATCATCGGCGTGGAGTTCGACGCCTGGCAGGTCGATTACATCCGCGTGTGGGGCTACAAGCCGATGGAATAATTCCCGTTTCAAATATGAGCGTGTGATAGTACGGCTTCCCCGACGCCGGATAGCCCGCGTAACGTGGATTGAAGATGAATACGCCGTCGCTGCCTCCGTTTTCCACGCTTGCCAATCCTTTCAACTCTGAATTAGAATCCCCCTACGCTTGATCGTCACACACCCTAGAGGCATCCCTTTTGAAGCTATTATCACACGAAATCGCGGGGCTGGTCGAAACCGCGATCCGCGCCGCGCAAGCCGATGGCACACTGCCCGCGTTCGACGTGCCGAACATTGACATCACGTCACCGAAGCGCGCCGAACATGGCGATTTCGCCACCGCGATCCCAATGGCGCTGGCAAAGCCCGCTAAGCTCAATCCGTTTGGCATTGCGACCGCGATTGCCAATCACATGCCGACGGCAGATTACATCGGCGCGGTCGAGGTCGTCCATCCCGGCTTCATCAATTTCCGACTGGCTGACGACTGGGTACGCGCGCAGACCGAGACGATCATCGCAGAAGGCGAACGCCTGTGGACGCTCGAAATCGGCGCGGGACAGCGCGCGCAAGTCGAGTTCGTCAGCGCGAACCCAACGGGGCCCCTTCACATCGGGCGCAGTCGCGGCGCGATTGTCGGTGATGTGATGGCGCGCCTGCTCCAAGCGGCAGGCTACGACGTGGAGCGCGAATATTACTTCAACAACGCCGGCGTCCAGATGAACAATTTGGCGATCAGCTTGCGCATCCGCTACTACGAGGCGCTCGGACTGCCTTTGAACAACGAAGAACCGCCCTATAAAGGCGCGTATCTGGCAGATTTGGGCAAGGCGTTGGCAGCAGAACAAGGCGACGCGCTCAAAGACGCGGATTTACAACCGTTCAAACAGTACGCCGAAACCCAGATGTTCGCCATGATCCGGGCGACGCTGAAGCGGGTCGATATTCATCACGACGTGTTTTTCAACGAGAACAGCCTCTACGACAGCGGCGCGATCTGGAATATCCTCGAACGGCTCGAACAGCGCGGCACGATCTACAAATCTGCGACGCCAGAGTTCGATGAGACGGGTGGCGGCGCGGACGATGATGTAAACGAGAAGAACGCGGGCAAGGGCGCGGCAACGTGGTTTCGCAGCGGCAAATTTGGTGACAACAAAGACCGCGTGATGGTCAAGGCAAACGGTGAACCGACCTATACGCTGCCCGATATTGCCTACCACGTCAACAAATTGGAGCGCGGTTTTGCGGTCTGCGTCAATATCCTGGGCGCAGATCATTTCGTGCAGCATCAGGTTGTCAAGTACGGCTTGCGCGCGCTCGACATGGACGCCAGCAAAATCCATGTGATTATTGTTCAAATCGTGCATCTGCTCAAAGACGGAACGCCCGTCAAACAGAGTACACGCGCGGGCAACTTCGAGACGCTGGACGATCTGATCGACCAGACGAGCGCCGATGCTGTGCGCTACATGCTGCTCTCGCGTAGTTCCGACGCGCAGATGAACTTCGATGTCGATCTGGCAGTCAAGCAATCGAATGAAAATCCCGTCTACTATGTGCAGTACGCCTATGTGCGCTGTGCGGGCATCTTCCGCGAGGCGGCACTGCGCGGCGTGAACGACGAAAGCGCGGATGTACGCTTGTTGGGCGACGCTGAATTGAAATTCTTACGTAAAGCGATGGAACTGGGCGAGGTGATCGCGCAAGCGGCGCGCAGTTACGAGCCGCATCGCATCGCCTTCTACGCGCTGGAACTGGCGAATGCCTTCCATCCAATCTTCGATGGCGTGCGCGTGCTGCACACCGAAGTACCGCCGGACGTAGCGCAAGCGCGCTTGCGCTTCTATCGTGCGGCGCAAGTCGTTTTGCGGCGCGTGCTGGCGCTGATGGGTATGTCGGCGCCGGAATACATGTGAAAGGGATATGATGGGACTGAAAAACGACCGCTGGATCCGCGAAATGGCGACTCAGCACGGTATGATCGATCCATTTGTCGAGAGCCAAAAGCGGGATGGCGTGATCAGCTACGGCTTGTCGTCGTATGGCTACGATATGCGCGTCGCCCCGCAATTTAAGGTATTCACAAACGTCTATTCGGCGGTGGTCGATCCGAAGAATTTTTCGCCGCAATCGTTCGTCGATATGGAGACGGATATTTGCACGATCCCGCCCAACTCGTTCGCGTTGGCACGCTCCATCGAGTATTTCAAAATTCCGCGCGAAGTGTTGTGCATCTGTCTTGGGAAATCGACCTATGCGCGGGCTGGGATTGTCGTCAACATCACGCCATTTGAACCCTCTTGGGAGGGACACGTCACTATCGAAATCAGCAACACGACTCCCCTCCCCGCCCGCATCTACGCCAACGAGGGCATCGCGCAAGTGCTGTTCATAGAGGCGGATGAAGTGTGCGAGGTCAGCTACGCGGATCGCGCGGGCAAATATCAGGGGCAGCTGGGCGTCACACCCCCCAAGTTGTAATCCCCAATAGAAATTGGATTGAAGCGGCGGCAGTTTTCGACTAGAATATTGGTGATACGGGCGTATAGCTCAATTGGCAGAGCAAACGACTTACATTCGTTAGGTTCTGGGTTCAAGTCCTAGTGCGCCCATCACACGAAAGACCGCGCAATCTCCTTAAGATGAATACTTAAGAGAATGCGTGGTCTTTTTGATTTGTCGTCTCGAACATTTCCGTTATAATGACAGTAGTGAGAGTTGCCTTTCCGTTTAGTTTTTGTTTCGGGAACGTTTGAGAGTATCTATGGTCACGCTTCGGCAGCCACAAACCAATACAATGACTCGGCAAATTCTGATCGTCGAAGATGATGAGGATACTGCTGAAGTGGTGTCCGCCATCATGTCGGGAGCTGGCTACTCGTCAACATCGGTAGATCGCGGTCAAATCGCGCTGCACGAAATCCACAATACGCCGCCTGATCTGGTGTTGCTCGATCTCAACCTGCCCGATATGAGTGGGCTAGAAGTCCTGCGTGCCGTGCGCGCTAACTCGCTGCTGCCGCTGATCGTCCTCAGTGGCTATACCGAAGAACGCGATAAAGTGACGGCGCTGGAAGCGGGCGCAGATGACTACCTCGCCAAACCTTTTTCGCCGGAGGAACTGCTGGCGCGCGTGGGCGCGCTCTTACGGCGCGTCGATTGGACAACGCCGAGTGAGCCAAAACTTGCTGTGCGCAATCTCGAAGTCGATTTAGCACGCCGCGTCGCAACCTTGCGTGGCAAGCGCCTGCAACTGACGCCGATTGAATACGGGCTGTTAGTCGCGCTGATGCGCCGCGCTGGGCAAGTCTTGACGCACGACGAACTTTTGCTCACCGTTTGGGGCGACAACTACACGGGTGATTTTTCGGTCTTGCGCGTGAATGTCTCGCGGCTGCGCGTCAAACTCGACGAAAATCCACGCACCCCATCATATGTCGTTACCGTTGCTGGGCAGGGTTATACGATGCCACTTCGTCCGGGATGAGACAAAAGCAACTATGCGCTTACGCGCGTTGATGATCGGCATTGGGGCGCTGTTGGTCATTGCAACCTACACGTTTCGGCTGTGGCAGCCGCTTCTGGATACGGGTATCCAAACAGCGCCAGACTCGATCTTTCCTGGTTTGCCGCTCGCTTTCGTCGAAATCTTTTCGATCCTTCCGGCTGAACAACAAGCAGCTTATCGCACCGTGGCGGAGGCTGATCCCGCGAAAGGGGTGGCGATGGTGGTTGCGGCACTATCGCCGCGCCAAGCCGCACCGGAAGACGACGAAGACCTGCCCACACTGATCGACTCGGTCATTGTCGCGGTTGGGTCGTTCGCGCGCATCGATGCGGTGCGCTGGGGACAGGGTGAAGCCACCGTTTATCAATCCAGCAACGAACCGACCCTCTTGCGCCTCGACAATTTCAGCGTCGCCAATGGGCCCGATCTGCGTTTGGCATTCTCCACCATGCCGCAACCAACCACGACCACCGAAATGCGCGCCGCAGATGTGGATGGCAACAACACAGTGTTTGAAGTGGGACCGCTCAAAGGCGCGTATGGAAGCCAAAATTTTTCCCTGCCTACCAATTTGAATGTACGCCAATTTGCAAGTCTTGTGATTTATAGTGAAGCATTGGATATGATCTATAGTATTGCGCCACTGTTTATTGGAGGGTAAGGATCATGTCCAAAGAATATTCGCTGCTCGCCCCGGTTTACGATACGATTGGGTTGGCATCGTTCGCGGAAACGATCACGCCGAAACTGTTGTTGTTCGCGCACACGAACGATTGGGTCGGGCGGCGCGTGATTGAGTTTGGGTGTGGGACGGGCGCAGCGTCGGTGTGGATGGCGAATCATGGGCATAACATGATCGGATTCGACAGCTCGCCAGAGATGATCGAGATCGCGCGGCGCAAAGTCGAAAATCAAGGCGTTGGCTTGACATGGCGCGTCGGTGATATTCGCTCCGCAGACAACATTGACCGCGTTGACATGATCCTCGCGCTCGATGTCATTAACGAACTGCCGAGCTTGCGCGATATGGAGGCAGTGTTTGTCCGCGCGCATCAACTGCTCGATCCGGGCAAACTGTTGATGTTCGATCTCCATACCATCGAGGGCTTGATTCAGCGTTCGCGCGAGAACGCACATTACTTGTATGATGACGAAAACTTGATCGTGTTGGCGAACGAGCAGTTCGATTACGAACGCAACTTAATCGCCAGCCGCTATGACATCTTCCGGGGCAAAGCGGGCAATTGGACGCGCGGACGGATGGCGATCACCCGGCGCGGTTATCCTGTACAGGCAATTGCCGCGCTGCTCCAGCGCATCGGCTTTAGCATTATGGGTTTGTTCAATATCAACTTCGAGCCATTCGATCCGGCAACTTCGCACGCGCCGCGTGTCATCTACGTCGCACGTAAAATTGGCGGAGGAGAGACTCCATGAATTCCATCACCATCGGCGGTGATGCAACGACCTACCGACTAGACGCGGAACATGGCGCGCTGCGTCTGACCGTATTGATGAGCTTTATCGTCGCGTGCATCGGCTTTTATCTGATCTTGGGCGCGCTCATCGCAAGTGATGGCTTGAACATCATCGCCATTCTTGGCGCGCTGTTTGGCGGCTACGGCGTCTCATTCGTGCTAGAACGGACGCTCAAAGGGCGCTGGCACAGTGGGCGCGTCGTCGAAGTGAGCAATCACGGCACGATCCGCCAGACTAATAACGGCGCGGTCGAACACGAATTCTACCCCGCCGACGATACCACCCTGCTGCTGTGGCGCTTCGAAATCAGCAAACGCGCGCGCGTGCCGAAAGGCTGGTCGATGATGGCGGTGGCATTGGAGCGCGGCGGAGAATATTTGCCGCTGTACACATTCATGTCGCCCGATCAGGTCAGCGCGTTCGATCCGCAGGGACAGTTCAGGCGCTTGAGGGGCAAGAAAGAGACATCCACCCCTACAGTGAATCCCCTGCGCGACGATCTGCGGCTCGCGGGCGAAGATCGCCGTCTGAACGACGCGGAGACCGCCCGCTGGATGAGCGGCGCAGAAATGACGCGCGAGGACTTTGCGGCGTATGTCGCGTCGGTGCGCGTGCAGTACGTCAATGGGGTGTCTGCGTGATGCGATTGCGTTTCCTAGCGGCATTCATGCTACTGTGGAGCGGCGGCATGAGCGCGGTGCAGGCGCAATCTGCTTTGACTCCGAATACGCCCATCAGCAGCAGCATCGCTGCAAATGGCGCGCAGAATTGGACGTTTCAGGCTTATACAGGTGGCGTTTGGTCATTCCACGTTGAGGGCGAAGCGGATTTCGATCCGATGATCGCATTGACGGACAGCAGCGGGCGCGAACTGACCGCGAACGACGATTATGATTATCCGAATACGCGCGATGCCCTGCTCGAAGCCGTCACAGTCAATCGCATCGACACGTATACGCTTACAGTGCGCGGGTTCGAGGGCGGCGCGGGCGCGTATCAAGTGACGATGCTGCCGGGTTTCGCGCGCGAACTGGTGGCGGACGATTTCGCGGCGGGAGTGGATACTTGGCAACCAAGTGATGCCAATCAAGTGGCGCGTGCCGCCGACGGCGCGCTCGAATTGGTGACGCAAGGGGGTGCCGTGCGCACCCCATTCGCGGTATCTAGCACGATTGAGCCGCTGCAAGATTTTTACCTGCAAGCGCGCGTCGTCAGTATGAATAACAACGCGGGCTGGATCGTCGGAGCGACGCTTCGACGAACCGGAAATACGTACTATCTTGTCGAGTTCAATCAACAAGGATTGTGGCGTTTCAGTCTCGTCCAAAACAGTACCCTGACTACGCTACGCGACTGGACGCCCCACCCCAACATTGTTGCCGGCACAACCGCATTCACGTTCGGCGTGATGGCGCGCGGATCGGGCTTCGACGTGTTCTACAACAACGGTTTCATCGGACAGATCAGCGATATAACGATCCGCGACGCTGGCACAATCGGCTTGGCGGCGGGAACCGTATCCAGCGCGGACAGCCGCACAACCGCACGCTTTGACGATCTGCTCATTACCGTGCCATTCAACAGCGACGGCGCGCCCATCATTCCAGATCGGGTGATCGTCAGCGACTCGACCAACATGACGGCGGCGCTGAAGCGAAATCACGTCGTGAGCGCATCGGGTACGCTGGCGCTGACCGTGCCAGATGTCATGGTCGAGTTTGCGCGCGCGGGCGTGAATCGTCAGATGGTGGGACAAGCGACCCGTTACACTGATTTCGCACTCGGCACCACCATCGAAATCGATCCGGCATCGGTTGGCGTAGCAGGATGCGGCTTGATCGTGCGCCAAACGGACGAAACCAACTATACCGTTGCCTATCTGGACACGACTGGCGGCTACGGCATTTCGCAGCGCAGCGGGGATGCGTTCGCACCGGGCTTGTTTGGCGTCGATGCGCGCTTCGTGGAAACGCCCGCCAACGCTGGACGCCATCACTTGCTCCTGATCGCAGATCGCAATACACTGTATTTTTATGTCGACGGACATTTCGTCGGCACAGCGGAGAGCGATCCCCAAGCGGGTGAAGTGGGGACGGCAGTCATCAACTTCGACGATGTAATAACGACCTGTCGCTTTGCCGATCTGTGGCTGTGGCGTTGGTAACGATCTGACGATTTAGTCGTGACGACGAGGCGCGGCGCAAGGCGCGCATTGGAAAAAGGCGTTTCGCGTTGAATCCGATTGAAACAGCGATTTTGAAAACAGTCTTGTACGCGGACGTATTTAACTTCCCTCTCAACCCGCGCGAACTCCATCACTTTTTGATCGCCAGCGACCCCATTTCTTTCGAGCAGGTCACCCACACCTTATCGACTTCGGCGCGACTCGCTGCGGTTGTGGAGCGCATTGACGATTACATCGTCTGTGTGGGACGGCACGATCTGATTGCGATCCGCGCTGAGCGCGAACGCGCGTCAGAGGCGTTATGGAACACGGCGGTACATTACGGCGTCTGGTTGGGGCGGCTGCCTTTTGTGCGGATGGTCGCGTTGACAGGCGCACTGTCGATGCGCAATGCCAGTGCGGACGACGATGATTTAGATTATGTATTGGTGACTGCGACGGGGCGCGTGTGGCTGGCGCGCGGATTCGCTGTGCTGTTGGTCAAGCTGGCGCGGCGGCGCGGCGTGATCGTCTGTCCCAATTATGTGCTGGCAGAGACGGCATTGGCACAGGAAAAGCGTGATTTGTTCATCGCGCACGAGGTCGCACAGATGATTCCGCTGTACGGCTTGCCACTCCATGCGGAGATGCGCGCCGCGAATCAATGGGTGCTGGATCATTTGCCCAACACCAGTGCGCCGTTCTATCCAATCGATGACGCGCGCATTGGGTTCGGTTGGCGAACGCTCAAGCGCGCGGCGGAATGGCTGTTAGGCGGTGTATTCGGCAATACGCTGGAATCGTGGGAACAACAGCGCAAGATTCGCCGTTTCGCCCGCGAGTTAGAGACGCCCAATCACGCCGCTAAACTCGATGAGCAGCAGGTCAAGGGGCATTTCAATGATCACGGACACCCCGTGATGCGACGATATCAAGAACGCTTGCAGCATCACGGTTTAAGCGAAAACTCCTTTGATGCGAGGGAGTCGCCACTGCCGCTGGCTGGGGATTAAATTATAGGACTGCGGTGAAATGACTGAGGACTGAGCCAAATACACGCTTTTCTCAGTCCTCAGTCCTTTCACCGCAATCCTTTTACTTCTTTACCGCCCCATCACCCGCCCAACGGTATCGCACGACGGGCATGAGCCATCTGGGCGGAACATCGCGTAGCCGCCCATCGGATCGGTGGCGGTGAAGAATGGAAAGTCCACGTTCCAGATGATCATCAACCGAACGCGCCCGCTCTGCGCCGACAGCGATACGGCTTCTGCCAACCATGCCGATTGCTGCGCAACGGTGGTGTTGTTCGCCCAAGCGAAGTTCGCCGGAATCGCGGTGTTGTAGCCCTGACCGCTCAGGTAGCCGAGTTCCGTCCAACAGACTGGCTTGCCGCCAAAAGGATTGTAGCCGCGCGCCAACATCGAACTGAAGTAGTACGACGGATAGCCACCGCGCGGGTCGCCGCTGCCTTGACTCGGCGCAATGATGCCTTCGTTGTAGTGCAAGCCAACGCAATCTAGGTATTGACCCGCACCCGCCGCTGCCATCTGCTGCATGAACACATCGTCGTTACAACCCTGTGCTGTACAGCCCGCCGCGCCGAAGAAGCCCGTTGGCGCGGGCGCGCCGCTGACGACAATCGTCCCGGCACTGCGCGACTTGATCGCGTTGAACGACGCCGCCAACAACTGCGTGTAATTACCGCCGTTGATTGTGCCAGCGGGCCATTCGCGGTCAATGTTCGGCTCGTTCCAGACTTCAATCGCATCCGCGCCCAACGCTGCCACGCCGCCAACGAACGCCGCATAGCTGCCGATGTAACTGTTGAAATCACCCATCTGCGACACATCACCGACGATGCCAAGCAGAATCTTGAAGCCGTTCGAGCGCGCCGACTGGATTAAGCCTGCCGCGACGCTGGGGTCTTGTCCGAGCGAATAGCGAAGCTGCTTCTTCACCCAGACCATGCCGCTGCGTCGCATCAAGTTGACCGTATTGGCGTTCAATTCAACGACGTGACCGCCCAACTCGAAAGTGCCGGTCGCGCCGCTGCCCGCCACGGGCGCAGGAAGATTCGGATTGACCGCGCCAGCAACTGCTGTCGCAGGTGCAGTCGTCGTCACCTCATCGCACGCCACGACAATCGTCCCGTCGAAGCTGGAGCGCCCTTCATAGCGCGCGCCGCCGAACGCTGTAATCACGAAACGCCAGCCGAAGTAGAGCGGACGTGACTCCGCTACTTCACTGACGCAATCATCGATCCCGCCCAAAAATTCCAACTCTTCATACGACCAACGTTGGATAATCGCCAAGTCCACATTGAATTTTTCTTCGACCGCACCGCGCGCTGCCGAAAACGCCAACCACAACCGATCCGTCGGCGTCGCCGTCGGACCCGATTGCGCATCCACGCGCGCCGAACTGCTAAAGGTCAACGCCAGTACAGCGAGCAGCGCGCCCACCATCACGCTCAATCCGATTGAGCGACGCGCATTCCGAGTCGTGTTCATCATAGGAATAGACAACCTCATTTCGATTCAGATGGCGCTCGATTTCACGTTCGTAACGCACACGAATCAAAACGCGCTTTCGTGTACCCTTTTTCGCAGAGTCGAGCGCGAAAAAGGGTACACGAAAGCGCGACATTTTTCCAGAATTCGTCTGGAAAGCGTCGGTTTCCAGTTTGTGAACGATGATCCATAGGGATTTAGCGTGCCAAACCCGTCGATCCCATCAATGATGCGTCAGGGTTTGGCGCGCCAAACCCATCAGCCGCCCAGCGACGCCGCTTCATCGCGCAAGATCGCCAATCGTTCGAGCATATCGGTTTCGCCGCGCGACGCGAGGATATCCTCCACCGCGTCCATCATCTCGACCAGCGCGCCGCCAAACTGTTTGACCCCTTCGGGCAGCAGCGCGCGCGCTTCATCGTCGCTCGGCATCGACAGCAAGTCATTGACGAAGCGCAGTTCCGGCTGCATATTCGACTGTAAGAAACCGATGATGCGGTTGTAAAGGTCGCGCAAGCGTCCAGCCATCACCTTATCGCCGCGCCGCTCCAACTCTTGGACATTCGCCGTCAGCACTGCCATCAGCGCATCGTCGATCATGTCGGCGTTCTCGCGCAGCATGGCATCCGGGTCAGGGCTGCTCATCACTGCTTGCAAGAACTGTGCCGCGTTTTGCATGACCATCTGCGTCTGTTGATCGACCGCCGCCGTGAATTCGGTCAGCGTATCGCGCAAGCCTTCGAGCGTATCGCGCTCGGCGGCGGGCGCTTGCCCAATGCGCGCGGTCAAATCTTGGAAGAAGCTATTATCCATCGCCGGACGAACCAACCCGACGAGTGCTTGCAGCTTTTCGTCAGCATCAGCGTCGGTGGCGTAGCGAATCGCCAATTCGAGCAGATCGGCGCGATCTGCGTCCGCGCGCATTCCGTCTAAGTCGGCGGACACGCTGCGCAGCATCACATCTTGCATGGCGGCGCGTGCGGTCAGCGATTTGCCGAACGTGGAATGCTCAAGGATCGCTTGCTGCGACTGGGCGATCTGCATCGCGGCGGCGCGCTGTCCGTCTTGCGCCATGCGCTGTGCCATCATCGTCATGAGCTGTAAGAAGCGCGCGTCGATCTGTTCGTCGTACTGGGCGACCAGCGCGGGCAAATCTTCCTCCGCTGTCCGCGCGAACGTCTCGATGAGCCGCGCGCGGGTGCGCTGTTCTTCCATCATTTCGGGCGTCACGCCGTCTGCCTGCAAGACTTGATCGAGCAGCCCTTGCATGGTCAACGCTTGGCGCGGCTGGAAGATATAGCCCTTGATCGCCTCGCGCGGCAGGCTCGCGGTCAGATCGCGCATCAATTCTCCGACGGCTTTTTCCTGCTGATCCTTGTTCAGGTTCAATTCCATCGGCACATAGGTGATCAGCAGTTGCTTGTCACCATCGTGATAGACGACGGGTGCGCTCACCTGCACGGGTGTGCCGCAGCGCGGACACGGCTGTTGATTCAGGCGTCCCGAAAGCAGCCGCATTTTCGCTTCGGGTTCGCGCCCGCCGTCGAGTACTGTCTCTACGTTTGCTGCGAAGCCTTGTCCGCAGTTGGGACACTGCACATTGATTCGTTTCGTCATGCTCGTCCTATGTCACCTTCTCGCGTCAAGCGAACTCCACATCGCGTGGGAGTGTTAAATAAAATGTCGAGCCTTTGCCGAGTTGACTTTCGACGCGGAATGCGCCGCCATGTGCCTCGACAATTGCTTTTGCCAGATACAACCCCAACCCTGTGCCTTGCGTCTTGCGACTGAGCGCGCCATCAACGCGGAAAAACCGCTCGAAGACCCGTTCGCGGTCGCGCTCCGACAGTCCAACCCCCTGATCGCGCACATACAGCGTGATCGACGCCGCGCTGTACGTCCCGCCAATCTCGATCATGCCGCCGTCGGGCGAATACTTGATCGCATTGCTCAACAAGTTGTCGATCACTTGGCGCAAGCGCACGGCATCGCCTTGGATCGCGGGATAATCGCGCGGAAAATGCAACCGCAGCGTGTGCGTTGCGGTCTGAGTCTGGAAACGCTCGCCCGCGCGCAGCGCCAAATGATCCAGCCACACATCCGCGATTTGAAGCTGAATTTTACCATCGGATTGCAAGCGTGTAGCGGTCAATAAATTCTGAATCAAGTCGGTCAGGCGATCCGCTTCTTCTTCGATCACGCCGGAATATTCGCGGATCGTGTCGTCGTCCCAGCGCACATCATCGCGGCGGAGCGTGGAGGCATGTCCCTTGATGAGCGCGACGGGCGTCTTGAGTTCGTGCGAAACCGTCGAGATGAAGATATTCTGCATCTCTTGTGCCTGTCGGAAATTGCTGATATCGCGCACATTGGCGATGATGTTGGTCAGCGCGCCTTCTGCGTCGAACAGCGGCGCATAAATGATGCCAATACTAAGCGTCATACCGTCGCGCCGGAGCAAATCGCCCTCGACGTAGACCGTCTCGCTATGCGGTGGCTGCCCGAACGCGCCATCGTCCAGCGCGCGCTTGAGATCGCCCGTCTCGATGCGCGCCCATGTGATCACCTCATCGAGATCGCGCCCAATCGCCTCCGCCGCCGTCCAGCCCGTCATGCGCTCCAGCGCGCGATTGAACGACGCGATCTGGCGCGTGGCGTCCAAAATCATCACGCCATCGGCGCTGTGCTGCACAATCGCCGCCAACTGCCGCCGCTCGTGGTCGATGCGCTCGTACAACTGCGCGTTGTGAACGGCAATCGCCGCCTGATCCGCGAAACTTTGTAAAATCTGAAATTCGTCCGGCGTAGAATTGCCCGTATACGAGCGAAAGACGATGAGCAAGCCGTGCGGTTCGCCGGCGAACACCAGCGGCAGCGCGAACGTCTGGCGCAGTTCGGTATCGAAGGTCGCCGCCATTTCTTTCAAGCGCGTATCGAGCCACGCATAGCTGATTTTTTCGGGCGCATCCGCAAACAAGTCTTGGAAGTGCGCCTTGAGCGCGGGCATGTGATCGTTGTCCACGCCCATCGTGGCGCGGACGCGATATTGTCCATTCGGGTCTTTGAGCGCGATCACGCCGATCTGCCCCGCCATCATGACCAGCGACGCATTCAAGACGCGCCGCAGTACCTCGACCAAATCGAGTTGGGCGGTGATAGCGCGCGAAATTTCGAGCAGAAAATCGCGCTGTCGAACGCGGAAATCCCATAAGGCAAGCATGAAAGATAGTTTAACATGCGAATATATGAGTTGAGTTGGAAAAGACAAGCCCATGAAAATCGTACCATCGCTGATGATAGTTGCCCCCGCGTTGATTTTTGGTTAGAATACACGTTCAATTTTCCGCTTTGCCTGAACGAGAAATCGACCCATGACCGACCGCGATCTCACGCCGATGCGCCGCCAATACTTGCAGTTCAAGCGCGAATACGCCGACTGCATCCTGTTCTTTCGCTTGGGCGACTTCTACGAGACCTTCGACGACGACGCCGAGACCGCCGCGCGCGAACTCGACCTCACGCTGACCAGCCGCCCGATCAGCAAGAATCAGCGTATCCCCATGGCAGGCGTCCCGCATCACGCCGTCGAAACGTATATCGCGCGCCTGATCGAGAAGGGCTTTCATGTCGCCATCTGCGATCAGGTCAGCGAACCGGACGGACGCGGCATCGTGGATCGGGAAGTCACGCGCGTAATCACGCCGGGAACGGTGATCGAGCCGGGTTTGCTGTCGGAAAGCAAGCCTAACTACCTGATGGCGATTTATCCCGTCGGGGACGCTGAAACCGGACGCTGGGACGCCGCTGGCATCGCCTACTGTGACATCACGACGGGCGAATTCGCGGTCACGCAGCTTTCCGGCGAGAACGCCGCGCTGTTGGTGGTCGAAGAACTCGCGCGCCTCTCCCCGCGCGAAGTGCTGCTGCCGGATGCGTGGGCGGAACGCGGCGTCTCGCTGCCGCAAGGTTCGGCGCTGTCGAAAGTCCAAGATTGGAAGTTCGAGCGCGCGCACGCCGAACATGCGCTGACGACGCATTTCAAAGCGCGCACGCTCGACGGCTTCGGCTTGGGCGAGATGCCAGCGGGCATCAACGCGGCGGGCGCGATCTTGCAGTACATTCAAACGACGCAGCGCGGACAAGCCTCACAGTTGACGACGCTCCGCGCCTACTCCACCGACAATTTCATGCTGTTGGATCAATTCACGCGCCGCAATCTCGAATTGACGGAGACGATTCGCAGCCGCCAGTCGCACGGCAGTGTGCTTGGATCGCTGGATCGCACGATCACGGCGATGGGCGCGCGCTTGCTGCGAACGTGGATCAATCAGCCCTTGTTGGAGTTGAAGCGGCTGAACGCGCGGCTGGATGCCGTCGAAGCGCTGACGAAGGACGAGACGCTGCGCGCCGAAGCCCGCGAAACGCTCAAGCACATCGCGGATATCGAACGACTGACCAATCGCCTGTTGGTCGGCAGGGCGAATCCGCGCGATCTACTGTCACTGCGCCAGAGCCTCGACCTCGTGCCGACGCTGCGCGACCTGATCGCATCCATGCCGTCGCTGGCATCGCTGGCAAAAGGACTCGATCCATGCGTCGCTGTATCCGAATTGATCGGGCGCGCGATCACTGACGAGCCGCCTGCCAATCTCAGCACGATGGGGATTATCCGACCGGGTTATGCCGAAGAACTCGACGAAATTTACCGCGCCACCAAAGACGCGCGCGAATGGATCGCGCAGTTGGAACCGAAAGAGCGCCGCCGCACGGGCATCGCCTCGCTGAAAGTCGGCTTCAACAAAGTGTTTGGCTATTACATCGAAATCACGCACGCGAATACCGAGAAAGTGCCGTCGGATTACATCCGCAAGCAGACGATGGTCAACGCCGAACGCTACATCACGCCGGAACTCAAAGATTACGAAATCGTCGTCCTAAACGCCGAAGAACAAATCTTGGACACCGAGCGTCACTTGTTCGATGCGCTGTGCAAGACGCTGGCACAGAACGCGAAAGCCTTGCTCGACACCGCCCGCGCGCTGGCGCATCTGGATGTGTTCCTATCGCTGGCAGATGTCGCCGTGCGCGAAGGCTATGCCCGTCCCAAACTGACGGACGATGATCGGCTGCTGATCCGCGATGGACGGCATCCGGTCGTTGAGCGCACGCTGCCCGACGGGACGCGCTATGTACCCAACGATACGCATTTCGACAGCATGGCGCGCATCCACATCATCACGGGTCCCAATATGTCGGGCAAATCGACGTATATCCGCCAAGTGGCGATCATCACGCTGATGGCGCAGATTGGGAGCTTCGTCCCAGCGGACGAGGCGACCATCGGCATGGTGGATCGCATCTTCGCGCGGATCGGCGCACAGGACGAAATTTCGGCGGGCTACAGCACCTTCATGGTTGAGATGGTCGAGACCGCGCGCCTGCTGTCGGGCAGCACGAAGCGAAGTCTGCTGATTTTGGATGAAGTCGGACGCGGCACGTCCACCTATGACGGCTTGGCGATTGCGCGCGCGGTGATCGAATACATCCACAACAATCCGCGCTTGAACTGCCGGACGCTGTTCGCCACGCACTATCACGAACTGATCGAACTGCCGAACATCCTGCCGCGCGCGCGCAATTTCAACGTGGCGGTCAGCGACGACAAAGACGAAATCGTCTTCTTACACAAGGTCATCCCCGGCGGCGCAGATCGCAGCTACGGCGTGCATGTCGCGCAGCTTGCGGGGATGCCGCGTCCGGTCGTAGATCGCGCGGCGGAACTGCTTCGCCAATTGGAGGGCGATGGAAGCAAGTTCGAGCTGCCGACGGCGCGTCAGAAGCGCGAAAATCCGGGACAACTGAAGATGTTCGATGAAAAACCGCACGCGGCGCTGTCGGCGCTGCAAACGATGAATGTGGACGCGCTCAGTCCGATTGAGGCGCTGACGAAACTGTACGAATTGAAGAAAATGGCGCAGGATAAGTCAACGACCCCATAGCTAAAGCGATGGGCTTGTCCTTCCAAGTCTCGTCCTAACCAGTAGAACGGAGTTCGTCCATGCAGGATATTTTGTACCCGCATTACGCCTTTCCTCCCCGCGCCTAAAGGTGGGGTTATCTCGGCGTTCTTCCGATGAACGAACCTGTTCATCCAGACGAGGAATGAGCCATGACAACGCCCCTTTTGCAAGGCGACCTGACGATTGTTGGTGGGTAGCGACTAGCTTGGAATATCCGTAGCGCAATCTCGCAAGGCGCAACGATGGAAGAAGCACACGAGATGGTGTTGGATGCAGTGAACGAACAGATGTTATCGTATCGAGACACGAACAGGATTGAATACGCGAAACGGAATGATGTTGTGCGTGAATATTTGAAATGGAGCATCGGCGCGAAGTCGGGCGCAATCACAGATCTCTAAACTGGTCAATCAATTTTTCACCCTCGTCTCACTTCATTCGCTCATGCTGATAAAAACAGCCCACGAGGTTCAGCATGTCCGATTTCCCGACCGCGTATTTCGACAAGCAAGACCCATCCGACGACTCGCTGTTCTACACCAGCCCGCGCAAAGTTGTGCATATCGATGATGGCGCGATCCGCGCGCTCTCCGAACAGTTCGCGGTACTGCTCCCCACTGGCGGCATCTATCTCGACTTGATGAGCAGTTGGCGTTCGCATCTGCCCCCTTCGCTCAAGCCAGCGCGCGTCATCGGGTTGGGCATGAACGCCGACGAGATGCGCGATAATCCGGCGCTCGGTAAATTCGTCGTCCACAATCTGAATCGCAACCCGATTCTACCGTTCGATGCCGCCGCCTTCGATGCGGCGTTCTGTACCGTGTCCGTCCAATATTTGCAGCACCCCATCGATGTATTCCGCGACGTCGGGCGCGTCTGCAAGTCCGGCGCGCCGTTCGTCGTCTCGTTCAGCAACCGCTGTTTCCCGACAAAAGCCGTCGCCATCTGGGGATCGACCAGCGATAATCAACATCTGGCGCTGGTCGCGCGCTACTTCGAGGATGCTGGCAACTGGATAGATGTACAAACGTGGTCGAAGCCGCGTGGGGGGCGCGGCGGCGATCCGCTGTTCATTGTGTCCGGGAAACGCAAAGCGTGAGCCAACCGCTCACGCGATTGGATGGAAGCGCACGTATTTCGCGCGCAGTTGGGGCGAACGCGCCGCCTCATCTGCGCTCATCGTCAGGGGGACGCCGAAAAACCGCTCATACCGCTGCGCCTGCTCCCGTTTATAGATGTCCAATACCCGTGCGACTTCATCCACATCGTTCACCAGCACGGCACGGGCGCGGATGGGCTTGCCCTTGATCGTCAACATCGCTTCGGGATGCTGCTGAACATTCTGGTACCATTGCGACCTGCCGCCTAACGTGACCGCCAAAATCGTGTCGCCGTCACGGACATAGCCAATCGGAATCGAGTACGCCTTGCCGCTTTTCCGTCCCGTGTGGGTGATCACCATCAGTGCGTTGCTCATCGGTCCAATGTTGTTGCGCACCAAGAATCGGATGATCGGGTTCATGAGTTTGAACATCGCGGGTGGAGCGGCAGGTTCATTCTGTGCCACGTCTAATCTCCGATGGCAGGTTCGGGCAAAGGTGCGATGAAATCAGCTTCGTCCGTTAGCTTTTCGGACACCAACACGCGCTTGAACGCCGCAATAGCGACTTCGATCATCTTCAAATCGGGTTCGCGCGTCGTCAGATGTTGCAGCGCCAAGTTGGGAACGATGATGATGCGCACAAGCGGGTTGTGCAGATTCTTCGCCGTGAAGCGAATCACTTCATAGGCGATGCCCGCGATCACCGGGATCAAGACGACGCGCGACAAGATCAGCAGCAGGAACGGCGGACGCCCGAACAGCGAGAACACCAGTGTGCCAACGAACGCCACCGTCAGCAAGAATGCCGTGCCACAGCGCGGATGCTCAATCGGGAAGGTCGAGACGATTTCTGGCTTCAGTTCCGCGCCCGCTTCATAGGCGTTGATCGTCTTGTGTTCCGCGCCGTGATAGCCGAACAACCGCTTCACATCGGGCAGCCGCCCGATCAGCCACATGTAGCCGATCAACATCAGCAGCTGAATCACGCCCTCGACCAGATTCACGAGGAATGGATATGCTTGCCAACCGAACAACGATTCTAGCCCCGTTGCCGCTGCGGTGGGCGTCAAGAAGAAGATGCCGACACCCAAAATCAGCGATACCGCAAGCGTGCCATAGCCAAGTGGCCCGTTGAAGAATGAATTGGCATCGCGCTTTTCCACAATCACGACGCCAGGCGCGGGCGCGGGTTCAGCGCCGTTTGGGGCAGTGACGACGGGTGCGTCTTTGTCCTCTTCCGCCAGCGCCACATCCGCTGACCACAACAGCGCGCGCGTCCCCAGTCCAAGCGCGTCCCACAAGCCGACCAAGCCGCGCACGAACGGCGTCTTGCTCACCCAACCGCGATACAGCGTCGCGTTAAGCGGCTGTTCGTGGATCATGATTTCGCCATTCCCATCTTCACTCGGCTTACGCACGGCAATCGCGGCTTTGTGCGCGCCGCGCATCATCACGCCTTCGATCACCGCTTGTCCGCCGTAGGAAAACTGCTTCGGTGCTTTAGATTCCATTCAATATGTCTCCAACCCACATCAGCGGCGCAGTGCCGCCGCTCGTCAACCTTACATAGGGCGATGGTGCGCCCGCAATCATTTCAACCACTTGACGCGGCTGAATCAAGATTGCTGTCCGCCCACCAACAGGACAACCATCCGCCGCGTTACACGTCGCGCCGGGCAGGATGACCGTATAGTCGCTGTCCAGCGGATGCAACCTGATCATACCACCAAGTTCGTCGGACAAGACGGCTTTTTGTCCATCCGTCGGGATGCGAACTTGCGCGCCGTCCGCCGTCCGCGCCCAAGCGACAAGGATTTGCGTGCCGTCCGTCCGCATCAAACGCACAATGACCGCCGCATCGTTCGCTGCTACCCCCGCCGATTCGACACCGACGAAATGCCGCGCCACCGTCCGCCACGCATCGAACGCCGGACGCCGCGATCCATCCGCGCGCACGATCCCGAACGACTCCGCGCCGATTGGCAAATTCCAATCGTACAACTTATACACGCCGACATGATCCGCGCCCGCCGCCAGCCCCAACGCCGCCGCTTGCACCAGATACGACGCTTGCTGTGTCAAATCGATCTGCCAAACCGGACGTTCAACGCGCCAAGCGGGATCAAGATTGGGCGAAGCATTTGTCTCCACGATCCAGATATGCTTGTATCCCAAATCGTATTGTTCCAACAGCGCGCGCATCGCCCGCGCGATGTCATAGACCGTCTCGACGCGAAAATAGACGTGAACGGTCAGCGCATCAAAATAGTAATCATGCGCGGGCGCATCAGGATCGGCGGTGATGCGCTCCAACAGACGGTCAATGTATAAGCGCCGTCCAGCATTCACATCATGCCAATAGGTCGTCCCGGCGACGTGGATCAGCGCGGACGGATTGCCCTGTTTCGCCGCGATGGACGCAACTTTCAACAGTTGGAAATACTCGTCGAGCGTCCCCTCAAACTCGTAACCGTAGGTTTCGCGCGTGATGTCCGGCTCGTTCCAGATGATGAACCGGCGCACGCCGCGACTGGCATAGTATGCCGCCGCACGCCGCATGAAGTTCGCCCACAGGTTGCCCGGATCATCGACGGGCAAATCCAAGCCGCGTGGCACCCCCGCGCCCTCCAAGCCATCTGTCGCCCACGCGGGCGTATGCTTGACAACCGCCACGATCTCGCGTCCGCACGCATTCGCCGCCTTCAGCCAGCGATCATCGACGTTGAGCGTGTACCAATCGTCCGCGCCCGTTGGCTGATGCTGCGCCCAATCGAAAATGATGCGCTCCCAGCTGACGCCGAGCGTACACGTTTCATCTGGCAACCAAAAACCCTCGATCACGCCAAAGCCGTTGTCCTGTGCCATCGTTGGCGCGGCGCTCAACAGGATGATTGCCCATACGATCATCGCAAGGCGTCTCATCGTGGGCGCGCGGACGCCGTGTGTAAGTCCAACAAGCGAAGCTGCGGCGACTGCGCGCCGTTCCACTCGTTGATCTCCAACGCATACGCCACATCAACCCATTCGCCCAACTGCCCGGTTAGCTCCGCCATGTTGAAGCCAATCGCATCGAGCGGCGGCTGTCCCGCGCGCGCCAAACGCAATTTGACATGCTTCTGCTCTTTGCCGACGAAACGCCAATCCAGCACGCGCGCGCCCCGCGTCGCCAATGTCGGCTTGGGATTGCCGTGTCCCGTTGGTTCGAGCGCATCGAACTCGTGGATCAGGTCGAGCGAGATTTGATGCACATCCAATTCGGCGTCGATTTCAAGCACAGGCTGAAGCGGCTGTCCACGCAGCGCCTCGCGCGCCAAATTTGTCAGCTTGTCGCGTAAAAGCTGAATGTTCTCGTTGACAACCGTGAAGCCCGCCGCTTGCGCGTGTCCACCGTGCCGCACGAGCAAATCCGCGCATTGATCGAGCGCGTGCGTGATATCAAATTCGGGGATGCTGCGGCATGAAGCGCGGCTTTCGTGTTCCCCCTCTTCCAGCACAATTGCCGGACGGAAGTACGACTCCGTGAGCCGCCCCGCCACCAAGCCGACGATGCCGGGCAAAAAACTGCGATCCGATGCGAAGATCAGCGGCGGCAGATCGGCTTCTTCCAAGCCGGACTCGATCAAGCGCACGCGCACCAGTTCTTGTGCCTGATGCGTTAATTCTTGGCGACGGAGATTCAAGCCTTGCAGTTCGTTCGCTAGTTCGAGCGCCTCGTTTTCGTCCGCCGAAATGAACAATTTGAGTGCCGTCTCCGCCGACGCCAGCCGCCCCGCCGCGTTGATGCGGGGCCCGATCACGTAGCCGATGCGATCCGAATCAACATCCAACGTTTTCAGTCCGGCGACTTCGAGGAGTTTTACCAGCCCCATACGCGGCGCAGCCTGCATCCGTGCCAAACCGCGTTTGACCAGCGCGCGATTTTCCAAACGATTGAGCGGCGCGAGATCGGCAACCGTGCCAATCGCCACCAAATCGAGCAGATCATCGACGGTCAATCCTGTCCCGCCGTTGCGCCCCATCCCATTGTGAATGGTCAGCAGCGCCTCCGCGATCCGAAACGCAACGCCAACGCCCGCCAACATATCTTCCGTGTACGGGAAGTCGGTCAGCTTCGGATTGATCACGGCATAAGCATTGGGGGTAAGCGAGCCGGGCGTATGATGATCGGTGACGATGATATCCAAGCCTGCTGCCGTGCCGTCCTCGACCTCTTGCATCGAGCGCACGCCGCAATCGACCGTGATCACCAATTTACAGCCCGCCGCCGCTAATTTGCGCAGCGCCTCGCTGTTCAAGCCATAGCCCTCATCGACACGATGGGGGATGTAGTGATCGACATGAGCGCCCAAATAGCGCAGCGTTAGCAGCAGCAGCGCCGTCGAGGTCACGCCGTCGGCGTCGAAATCGCCGTAGATGATGATGCGCTCTTTGCGCGTGATTGCTTGGCGGATGCGCGTCAGCGCGCGCATGATGGGCGTGTTGGACTTGGTGGACAGCGCGAGAAACCGCCCCGCGCCCAGATCGTCGGCGTCCAAAAAGCGCCGCGCATCATCGGGATCAGTGAAGCCGCGATTATACAGCACTTGTGCCAGTGCGGGACTCATGCCGACATAACGGCGTAAATGTTCAGGCGGCGCGGGCGAGGCGACGCGCCAACGTTTTTGGGGGGACATAGACACGTTCGCTTCTTCACCGTAGAATTGTGGGCATTATGCCGAATTTTAACCCGATGGGCAAGCACAAATGGCTCGAATTGTCTTTATGGGGACGCCCGACTTTGCTGTCCCGACGCTGCAACGGCTGATCGCGGCGCACGAGGTGATCGGTGTGGTCACGCAGCCGGATCGCCCGGCGGGACGCGGCGGCAGCATTCAGATATCGCCCATCAAGCAGGTGGCGCTCGACGCGAACATCCCCGTCTTTCAGCCGGAAAAACTGCGCCGTCCTGATGCAATTGCGGAACTGCGCCAATGGACGCCGGAGGTGTATATCGTGGCGGCATTCGGGCAAATCTTGCCGCAAGCCGTCCTCGATATTCCCACGCACGGCTCGATCAACCTCCATGCGTCGCTGCTACCCCGCTGGCGTGGTGCCGCCCCGATTCAGGCGGCGATCCGCACGGGCGACGCCGAAACGGGCGTGACGATCATGCAGATGGACGCTGGATTGGACACTGGGGCGATGCTGATCTGGCGCGCGCTCCCCATTGCGGCGGACGAAACCGGACAATCGCTGCACGATAAATTGTCGCTGCTCGGCGGCGATCTGCTGATCGACGCGCTTCCCAACATTCTCAGCGGCGCGCTTCTGCCGACGCCGCAAGATAACGCGCTGGCGACGTTCGCACCGCGCATCGACAAGGGCGAGGGGCGCATCGACTGGATGCAGACCGCCGCGCACATCGAACGGACGATGCGCGCCTTCACGCCGTGGCCCGGCACGTTCACGACATGGGACGGACAATTGTTGAAAATCCTCACGGGAGGCACTGAATCGGGCATTATAGCGCCTGGTCTGGTCGCAGAACGCGGCGGACGCATCGCTATCGGCACAAGCGGCGGTGTTTTTGCACCGACGCGCGTCCAACTCGAAGGGCGCAAGCCCGTGAGCATCGATGATTTCGTGCGCGGCTATCCGGCGTTCGTCGGATCGCAGTTGTCAACAACCCCATAGCTAAAGCGAGGGGCTTGTCCTTCCAAGTCTCGTCCTAACCACTAGAACGGAGTTCGTCCATGCAAGCATGGAGTACCACAACGGAGGACTTTCGCTTTTTAAGCCGGGTCACATCCCATTACACCCGAAAGCAATTCAGTCGGTTGACTGCGACTCACCCAACTGCGCCAGACGGTGCGATCATTGCCTTCGCCAAGCAGCGGGTACAGGCTATTTTGTACCCCCATGATACCAACGGTACGCCTTTCCTCACCACGCCTAAAGGCGAGGGTATCTCGGCGTTCTTCCGATGAAAACCCGCGTCCTCACCGTCGATCCGCACCAGCCCGATCCGGCTTTAATCAAAGAAGCGGCGCACGTCATTCGCAAGGGCGGACTCGTCGCGTTCCCGACCGAGACCGTTTACGGTTTGGGCGCGAACGCTTATGACGCCGAGGCGGTCAACCGAATTTTCGCCGCCAAAGATCGCCCTGCCACCGATCCGATCATCGTCCACATCGAAAATCGAACGCAGATTTACGATGTGGCGATGACACATTCGAGCTTCGCCGCCGCGCTCTCGGATGTGTTCTTTCCCGGTGCGCTCACGCTCGTCCTATGGCGGAATGCGCGCATTCCGCCGAGCGTCTCCGCCGGATTAGAGACCGTCGCGCTGCGAATGCCCGCGCATCCCGTCGCGCACGCCCTAATCGCTGCGGCGGGCGTACCCATCGCTGCGCCGAGCGCGAATCGCTTCAGCCGTCCAAGCGCGACGACGGCGGCGCACGTCCTCGCCGACTTGGACGGGCGCATCGATCTGATTTTGGACGGCGGCGCGGCGACGATTGGCGTCGAGTCCACGATCCTCGATTTGACCGTCGATCCGCCCGTCGTGCTGCGTCCCGGCGGCGTATCGATTGAGGCGCTGCGCGAGTTCATCCCGAATTTGCAGGTCAAAGCGCAATATTTGACAGCGGACAACGCCGCGCCCGCGCCCGGTCAACTGCTCAAGCATTATTCGCCGCGCGCCGAACTCTATCTGTACAGCGGCGATGATCCGGCGCGGACGCTGGCGGCGCTCACTACGGCGGCGCGCACATGGATCGCGGCGGGGCGGCGCGTCGGGGTGCTGGCAGCCGATGGGGATGTCATCGATAGTCCATCGGTGCAAGTTGCGCGCCTAGGATCGCTGGATGATTTGGATGGCATTGCGGCGGCGTTGTTCGCCCGACTGCGCGAACTGGATGCGTCGGGCGTCGATATCATCCTCGCGTGCGATTTCGGGACACAGGGCGTGGCGCTGGCGATCCGCGACCGCTTGACGCGCGCCGCCGATGGGCGCGTAATAAACGTCACATAATCTATCGGTTGTCGTAAATTATGCTTTTTTCTCGTCTGAACTCGACGCCGATTTCGGCTTGCGCGTCAAAAATAAGGCGACCCCAAGCAGCGCGATGCCGACAGCGAGCAGCAAAATGTCCACCACGCTTTCGTATTTTAGCTTGATCGCTTGCTGAAAGAATTTGACGATCAGGACGACCAAGACGACGTTCGACAACCGTTCTTTGAGATCGTCGAAACTGCGAATGAGCAGCAGCCGCGACGCAAACTCTGAGCCTTCGAGAACATCCAGTTTGTCGATGAATAACTCGTAGAATCCGAGTGCGAAAATCAGCATCAGCGCCGCGATCAAGTAGGTATCCAACGTGCCGACGACTTCGGCAATGACATCGTTGCGGAGCGTAACGCGCGCTGCCGCACTCAACGCCGGATCGAGATAGCTAAAGACTTGCACGAAAGTGGAAATTGCATCGAAAGTCGCCAAAATGAACAATGCCAACGCGATCAATACGCCGAAGATAACGGGCAGCAGCATGATATAGCGGCTGTTCCACAAAAAAGTCTCAAAAATTCGGTTGATGGTGGAGCGCATCGAATCCCCTCAAGCATCAATAGGGTGAACCCCAAGGCTCACCCCAATAGATATAATCGCGTTAGTAGCCCAAGACGCCGACGACCGAGCCAACCGATTTGGCGCTGACCGCCAACATCTGTTTTTCAGCGTCGTCCAGTTCCATCTCGATCACTTTTTCGACGCCGCCCGTCCCCAAGACCGCTGGGACGCCGATATACAGCCCGTTATAGCCGTACTGTCCGGTCAGATAGACGGCGCTCGGCAGCACGCGCTTTTGATCGCGTACAATCGATTCGACCATCTCCGCCGCCGCTGCGCCGGGCGCGTACCATGCGCTCACACCGATCAAGCCGACGATTTCGCCGCCGCCCTTGCGCGTGCGCTCGATGATCGCGGTCAAGCGATCCGCCGGGATCAATTCTGTGACCGGAATGCCCGCGACCGACGTATGACGCGGCAGCGGCACCATGTCATCACCATGTCCGCCCAAGACCATGCCATGCACATCACGCACGCTCACGCCCAATTCCATCGCAATGAACGCTTTGTAGCGCGCCGTGTCCAACGTCCCCGCCATACCGATCACGCGCGTTGACGGGAAGCCACTCTCGTGCAGCGCGACGTGACACATCGCGTCCAACGGGTTCGACACGATGATCAGGATTGCGTTGGGCGAATGAGCGATCACCTGCTTGGTCACATCTCCGACAATGCCCTGATTGGTCTTGACCAGTTCATCGCGGCTAGGAAACGTGCCATCTGGCTTCTTCTTGCGCGGCACGCCCGCGGTGATCACGACCACATCCGAATTGGCGGTCAGCGCGTAATCAGTGCCGCCGCTGATACCCACATCGTATTTCATGACAGGGAAGCTCTCCGCCAAATCGAGCGCCTTACCCTTGGCGACGTTGCCCGGCGGATCGCCCGCGATATCGATCAACACGATGTCGCCCAGTTCGCGTCCCGCGATCCAATGCGCGCACGTCGCGCCGACGTTGCCCGCGCCTACAATTGTAATCTTGCTGCGTCCCATAAGAAAAACTCCAATTCGATGCAGAATGCCATGACTGTCAAGATTAGCACCGCCTCCGAAGGGCGGGTAGTGGCAGATGATGAAAATTACCTAAACGCTGCCATTCGTCACCCATCGCGCGGACAGTTGTCACGCACCATCGGCGGATGGCGGCGCGCTCTCTTTCGGGATATAGCCGGCTTTATAAATATCTTCGGATAGATCGGAGGGCAGATGCGGCGTCAGCCCCATTTCGATCAAGCGCCAACCCCCATCCGCCGTATATTCGAGGGTTGTGATCGACGTATTCGGAATCGACGTGCCGCGAATGTCGGCGTTGTCTGGGAACAAGCGGATCAGCAGCGCCTTGATCGTGCCGCCATGCGAAAATACTGCCACTTCGCTATCCGCCTCAGCGGAAAACGACGCGAGGATTTCATCTAGCGCCACCTGCGAGCGATCTTGCATCATCCGCCGCGACTCGCCCTCTGGAATGACGTGATTCAGATAATCGGTGCGCGTCGCGTTGAATTCTTCTGGGTATTTCACTTCGATCTGTTCGCCGGTCAAGCCCTGAAAGACGCCGAGATTCATCTCTCGCCAGCGCGCGTCCACGCTCAACGGCAGCGCCAGCGCCGCGGCGATCACCGCTGCCGTGCGCTGTGCGCGCGCCAAGTCGCTGGTATGTACCGCACGAATGGGACGCCCTTGAAGATGCGCCGCCAGTGCCGCCGCTTGCTCTAAGCCGACATCGTTCAGCGGAATATCCAATTGACCCTGCCAGCGTCCATCATTGTTCCAATCGGTCTGCCCGTGCCGAATCAGCAAAATCCGCGCCCGCGTCATGCGTTTTCCCTTCACTCCATGCTGAAAGAACGGAGATTGTAACAGAGGCGTTCAATAGGCGCACATCGATCAAGAGTGTCGCGCGCGCGGCATTGACGCGGGGCGCGGACAGCGGCACAATTAAGCGCATAGTGCAACTCAGAAACGAATGAAGGGGCAAAACGTGGATATCAAGACCACCAAGACCGACAACCCAATGAGCTTTGGCATGGCGTTGGTCGCGGGCATCGGACTCACGGTGATGATCGTCGCGCTGGCTATGGGTGTGGTCGGGGACGCGAACTCGAATACGAGCGGGATTGGCGTCTTGTTCTTGCTCGGTCTCGTGCTGTTGATCATCGGTGTTGCCGCGTGGATCGGTGTGACGCGCCCATTCGCACACTTCGACGACATCAGCAAGCCACTCGATGATGGACATGGACACGCGCATGTCGCCGCACACGACGATCATCCGGCACTCGAAGCCGGACACGACGAAGCACAGCCGCACGCGCTCCCATCGGGTGGGATGAGCCACTGATCGGCGTCATGCCGACCAAGCCAATCCTCGAACGAGTACCCATTGGCGATCCGTTCGATGGCGTCGCCTTTAACCAGAACGGTGTCGATTATTTGGCGGTCGAGGCAGTGGCACTCCCCCCGAATGCGCGGTTGCTGCATCGCGGTGCGTTGATCGTGCGCTATGGCATTCGGTATTTAGGCAAACCATATCTAGCGGTCGTACCCGGCTTAGTCGCTCTCGATTACGGCGAGTTGCTCAACGGCGAAGCCGCGTGGACGTTCATCACCAAACGCAGCAACTTGTATCCGCGTGCCGACGTGGTGGGCTTTCGCAGCGACGGACGGGACGAGATGATCACCGTCAAGAATCTCGATTTGGCGCTGCCGTTTCAAGTGTTGGTCTATTCCGACGCGCGCGCCACCACCCCGATTGCGCGCCCGATCACCTTGATCGCGGACGACGACACGGCTGCCGCGCTCCCCGCGCGTTTGTTGGCAATTATCCCGCGTGTGAGCGCGTGGCAGGACATTGAACATGACTGAAATGGATTCAATCTTCGCAGATGTACCCCCTGATCATCGTTCCGGCGTGGTGGCGGTCGTTGGGCGTCCCAACGCCGGCAAATCGACGCTCATCAATCACATCTTGGGGCAGAAGATCGCCGCTGTCAGCCCGAAGCCGCAGACGACCCGCAAGCGCCAATTGGGTATCTACACCGACGATCTGCCGCCCGGCGGCACACAAATCCTGTTCACCGACACGCCCGGACTGCACCTGCCACAACATCGCTTGGGTGAATACATGGTCAAGAACGCCGAAGCAGCGTTCCGCGATGCCGATCTAATCTTGGCGATCCTCGATATCAGCGACGCGCCCGACGGTGCCGACCGATTTATCGCGGAAACCATCGCGCGGCTGCGCGGCGATAAGCCCGTGTTCCTCGCGCTGAACAAGATCGATCTGATCCCCGACCTGATGCAGCGCGCGGCGCACCTGACGGCTCATGCAACCTTAGTGCCGAGCGATTACGGCTTCCCGATCAGCGCGCTCGAAGGGGATGGCGTGCAAGGACTGCTCGATGCCGTGAAAACAAAAATGCCGTTGGGACCGCGCTACTATCCAGCGGACGACTTGACCGAAGTCAACATGCGTTTCATCGCGGGCGAGACCGTGCGCGAAAAAGTCATGGTTTACACGCAGAAGGAAATTCCGTACTCGGTGGCGGTCGAAATCGACGGCTATACAGAGAAATCGTCGGAATTGACTATCATCAGCGCGATCATTTATGTTGAGCGCGAATCGCAAAAAGGGATCGTGATCGGCGCGAACGGCGCGCTCATCAAGCGCATCGGCACGGATGCGCGCATGGAACTCCAAACGTTGTTAGAGACGCGCGTGCATCTCGATTTGCGCGTGAAGGTGCTGAAGAATTGGCGCAGCGACGAAGGGTTGATGCAGCGGTTGGGTTATAAGATGCAGGACGACGATTAAGGGCGTACCGCTGGCACGCCCACGCGGAAATCGACAGGCTGACCGGATTAAGCCCGATCTGGCTGTTTGTCCACCAAGAACGCGCGCCCGATCTCGGTATCGCGTCCGATCTGGTCGATCAACTCCGCGATCCCATTAAAGCGCATTTCGGCGCGCAAATGCTTCTCGAATGTGAATACCATCTGCTGCCCATAAATATCGGCGTCGAAATCGAGTAAGTGCGCTTCGACCGTCATGCCCTGTCCGCTGAACGTTAGGCGCATCCCGACGTTCGTCACCGCCATGTAGCGCGTGGGCTGTGTGCCGTTCTGTAGATCGGGCAGCGATGCCCACCCCGCATACACGCCGTTGGCGGGAATTACTTTTTCGCTCCACACGTCAATGTTCGCCGTCGGAAAGCCAATTTTGCGTCCGCGCGCCTCACCATGCACGATTTCGCCGCGTACACTGTACGCACGCCCCAATAAATCGCGCGCACGTTCGACCGCGCCTTCGAGCAACATCTCGCGGATCGCGCTGCTGCTGATGGCAGCGTGATCGTTCGTGATCAAGTCAATGACTTCGAGATGGAAGCCTTTTTCATTGCCCTGCCGTCGCAGAAAGTCGATGTTGCCTTCGCGCTTGTAGCCCATCGCAAAATCCGAACCGACCCACAGCGCGTCCATGTGCAGATGTTTGAGCAGTTGATCGGTGAAGTCCGCGGCGCGAATCTGCCGAAACCCATCATCGAACGCCAGCGTTACCACGTAATCGATGCCCAAATCGCCCAACAGCGCCGCGCGTTCGTCGGGCGTGTTCAGATAGTAGCGCCCCGTCCACCCGCGCAAGACAACATCGGGATGCGGATAGAACGTCAGCGCGATGGCAAGCTGCTCTGCCGCGTGCGCCTCCCCGACCAACTCGCGGATCAAATGTTGGTGTCCGCGATGTACACCGTCGAACACGCCAATCGTCACCATCGACGGCTGTTGTAAGTGGAGGTCTGCCAAGTTACGAACGTGTATCATAGGAATACTTTCTGCGGCTTACACATGCCCTCGTCGCCCCGCACGAGCGCGATCAGCGTCCCCGACTCATCGTATGCCAGCGCCTCACCCACGAACGCCACACGAATCGAGCGTCCATGTTGGATGGCATCGACGTCGGCGGCGTTCAGCGTCAGCGTCGGCAGATACGCCAGCGCGCGGCGTGCATCCATAATGTAACTTCCCCACTCATTTGCTGCAAGCAAGGTTTCCAAAGAGATCGCATTTTCTAAGGTAAAATCCCCACTTGCTAGGCGCGTCAACGCCGATAAATGCGCGCCCACGCCGAGCGCCACGCCGATGTCACGCCCCAAACTGCGAATATACGTCCCCGCGCTGCACGTCACATCGAGCGTGAACGTGGGCGGTTGCCACTCGGACAGCGTGAGCGCATCGATCCGCACATGGCGCGGTTCACGCTCAACGATCTGTCCGGCGCGCGCCAATTCGTAGAGCTTGCGCCCGCCCTGCTTGATCGCGCTGACCATCGGCGGAATTTGTGCGATCTCGCCCATGAGCGCGGGCAGCGTTGCAAGCGCGTCCGCTTCAGTCACGCCGTCAATCGGCTGTGTCCCTGTGACCGCGCCGTCGGCGTCCTCACTGTCCGTCGTCACGCCCAGATGCACACGCGCGCGATAACGTTTCGTCTCCGCCATCACATAGTCGCTCAAGCGCGCCGCCGCACCAAGACATACGACGAGGACGCCCGTCGCCATCGGATCGAGCGTCCCGGCGTGTCCAACTTTGATTTCTGCGCCCGTGATTTGCGTCGCACGCCGCCGTATCTTGGCGACGACATCGTGGCTGGTCATGCCAGAGGGCTTATCGATATTGAGAAATCCAAACATAATGTTCACGAAGATCACGAAGGCACAAAGGACACGAAGAGTTTTCTTTGCCATCTTCGCGCCTTTATGACCTTTGTGATTACGTTTGTCCCTTTTCAACGGCTTGATGCAGCAGCGGCATAATGCGCGCTTTCACCTCGTCCAACGTGCCGACGACGGTCGCGCCCGCCGCTTGTTTGTGTCCGCCGCCGCCCACGCTCAGCGCGACCACTGCGATATCGTAGCCGGGCTTGGAGCGCATCGTGAGCTTGACGCGATGGTCGAACGTCTGTTTGAACACGACCGCCACCTGTGCCTCTTCGACTTGAATGAGCAAGCTGACGAAATCGGCGTCGGTCGCATCATGGAAATCGAGCGCGCGCAGATCATCGACTGTGACCATTGACGTGATCACGCCGTCTGCCAATTCGACGCGCCCCATTGCCGCGCGCCACAGCAGCAGATCACGATACGATTTGCTGTTCAGCGTGCGCGCCATGATTTCAGTCAACGACGCACCCGCCGCCATCAGATCGCGCGCCAAATCGAGCGTATCGGGTCGAACATTGCTGGTGCGAAAGCCCATCGTGTCCGTGACCAGCCCGGTCAACAGCGGCAGCGCGATCTCCGGCGTAAGCGACTGCCCCAGCGCCTTGATCCAGCGCGCCACGATCTCCGTTGCCGAGACCGCTGCTCCATCGATCAGGTGAATCTGACCGAAGCGGGTATTGGTCGCATGATGATCAAGGTTAATCACCGTCTTGCTGTGGGCGCGTCCAAACGCGCCCGCCAAACCTGTCCGTTCTTCGTCGCTGGAGTCGAGCGTGATCAGCACGTCCCACTGTTTATCTGGCGCGGCACTTCGGATCGCCGCTGTGCCAGGTAGAAAGCGCAAAAAATCCGGCGTCCCACCATCGACCACCATATCGGGCTGTTTACCGCGCGCGATCAGCACGTTCGCCAGCCCCAACATCGAGCCAATCGCGTCGCCGTCGGGCGAAACGTGCGTGACCAGCAAGATCGATGCCGCCGCATCGACCGTCGCCGTCGCCTCAGCCCAGTTTAACGGGTTCATCATCCTCCGGCGGAATATCGAGACCTGCAATCAGGCTGTCCATGCGCTGTCCGTGTTCAAGCGAGGTATCCCAATGGAATTCGAGTTCGGGCGTGTTGCGCAGCCGCACGCTCTTGCCAACTTCACGCCGCAAAAAGCCTTTGGCGTGCGCCAATCCCGCCATGACTTCGGTTTGACGCGACTCGTCACCCAATGCGTTGACATAGACGCGCGCGTATTGCAGTTCTTGATCGAGATCGACCGATGTCACGGTGATATGTTGCAAGCGCGGATCGGACACCTCGCGGCGGATCAATTCGCTCAAGATTGTGCGCACACGCCAGTTCATCCGGTCTTGTTTGATAGTCACGTTAGCTTGCGCGCTCCGTCACGAAGAACTCGATCACATCGCCGGGCTGAAATGCCTCATAATTCGCCAAGCCAATGCCGCACTCGAAGCCGGCGCGGACTTCGCGCACATCTTCTTGTACGCGCTTGAGCGACGAAACGGGCGAATTTTCGACGATGATATTGTTGCCCCGCTTGACGCGCGCTTTCACATTCCGGCGAATTTCGCCCTGTGTGACCATGCAACCCGCAATCGTCCCGATCTTGGAGATGCGGAACACTTGGCGCACTTCTGCCACGCCAATGGTGCGATCTGCGTATTTCGGTTCGAGCATCCCTTGCAGCGCCAGTTCGATATCCTCGAACAGCTTGTAGATGATGTCGTATTGGCGAATTTCCACACCCATCGATTCGGCGGCGTGCCGCGCGCCAGAGTCGATCTCGTTATGGAACGCAATGACAATGCCCTTAGACGCGCTCGCCAGCATCACATCACTCTCGCTGACGTTGCCAACTTCCGCCGCGAGAATACGCAACCGGATGCTGTCGTCGCCTTTTTCCGAGATTTGATCCAGCGTACTGGTGATCGGTTGCAGCGACCCTTGAACATCGACCTTGATGATCAAGTTCATCTCTTTGGCGCTGCCGGCTTTCACTTGGATGAACAAATCATCGAGGGTGAACGCGCGCGACGGCTGATTCTTGGCAGCATCGACGACGTTCTGGCGTTCTTCGACGATAATGCGGGCGGCTTTATCGTTCTTGACCGTCTCGAACATATCGCCCGCCGATGGCAGATCATGCAGTCCCAAAACCGCAACGGGAGCGGAGGGCGTGGCGGTCTTAACCGTCTTACCATGTTCATCGTACATCGCCTTGATGCGCCCGTATGCCGTCCCCGCGACCACCTCATCGCCGGTATTCAGCGTGCCGTTCAACACCAACAGCGTGGCAATCGCACCCTTGTTGTGCTCCATGCGCGCCTCCAACACGACGCCGGTGGGTGCCGCGTTCGGATTGGCATGGATATCATTCTCGTCTGCCGTCAGCAGGATGGCTTCCAGCAGATCTTCAATGCCTTGTTTGGCGACGGCTGACACCGGAACCACGAAGGTATCGCCGTCCCAGTCCATCGGATTCAGTCCCAGTTCGACCAATTCCTGCTTGACGCGCTCGGTATTGGCGTTGCGCTTGTCCACTTTCGTGAGCGCCACGACAATCGGCACGTTTGCGGCGCGCGCGTGATTGAGCGCCTCGCGCGTGGTCGGCATCACGCCGTCATCCGCCGCAACGACCAAGACCGCGATATCCGCGCCTTGCGCCCCGCGTGCGCGCATCGCTGTGAATGCCTCGTGACCCGGCGTATCTAAGAAGGTGATTTGTCGCCCATTGTGAACGACGCGATACGCGCCGATGTGCTGCGTGATCCCGCCGGCTTCGCCTTCAGCGACATTCGCGCGGCGGATCGTGTCCAACAGCGTCGTCTTGCCGTGATCGACATGACCGAGAATAGTTACAATCGGGGGGCGATTTTCGAGGTTTTCGCGCTTTTCTTGCTGATAGACTTTGCGCCACGTCTGAGCCGTCTCGGCGCGCTTTTCGCGTTCCTCGCGGGCGGCGACGGCGCTGGCAGACTGTGCCTCGAAGCCGAAATCTTCGATGACGATGGCAGCGGTATCAAAATCGATCTGTTGATTGATCGATGCCATGATGCCGTTGGCGATCAGGCGTTTCATTACTTCAATCGGGCTTGCCCCGATTAAGTCCGCTAACTGACGTACCGTGACAAAATCCGGTACGAGCATAACCTGTTTCTCTTGTGCCATACTGGCTCCTCTTCGCATTTCGGCGATGAAATTGCGCGCCATGAGCCGAGAATGGCAGTCACATCAAGACTGGCGTCTCCTCAGCAGCGCGCGATATTGGACTCTCATGTGAAGCTTGGTCGGTGCGATCATGAGTCCGACCCGGACAAGCGCAAACCAGCGCGCAGACGGGTACGATCATCATCGGTCAACTGGGTTTTCAACGCTTTTCCCACGATATCCGTAGTCACCGCTCGTTCCCAACAAGTCGCTTGATCGCACACATACGCCCCGCGTCCGTTCATCTTTCCGGTCGGATCGATCATCACGCCGTTTTCTGCGCGCACGATGCGCATGAATTGGCGCTTACCGCCCTTCTGACGACAGACGATACACATGCGTATCGGCGTCGGCTTCTGTCTTCCCGGTCGTCCTGTCGGCAGGGTCATATCGGATCGCGCCATGTCGAAAGCGTGCGCTACTCTTCCCAATCGTCCCAACCGGCGCGACCGCGTTTGCGCTCACGACGTACCACGATGCCGCCGCGATCTTCATCGAAGACCAATTGGCGACCCTTCTTCTTCTTCTTGCCCTTGCCCTTCTCACCGGTCGGATCGAACTCGTCGTCTTCCTCGTCGGTCGTTGCTACAACCGCCTCGAAGCCGGGCGCGGGCTGACGAGATGGATCAAGTGAAACCTGTCCGAGTGCATCAAGTTCTGCGTTCGGCGACGCATCCCCATCGACCACACCAATGGATTCTGGCGATGCTCCAGCGTCGGCATCTGCGCTAAGACGCTCGACCTGATCGGGGAACACCATCACATCCAGCGCATCTTGCAAATTCTTGAACGAGTCTGGCGGGGTATCTTGGAGCAGTTGATGCAGCCGTCGCTCATCTAACAGATAGCGCCACATGATCTCGCCCACCGTTTCGAGCGAGGCAAGCGCCTCTAGCACGTCGCTCGGCAGCGGCAGCGAGCTGATCGGGGTACGGAACGCAGCTTGCGGCAGCGTCAATTTGACCGCTTCGATCTCGACCAACCGCTGCTGACGTGCTTGTTCGCGCCCTGCCATCAAGCGCCGCTGTGCAACATCCGCAAATTTGCCGAGCAAGGTGTATTCTTCGCCCGTGACGATACGATTCGCGGCGCGCTTGTCCATCACCCGCTCGACATCCACGATCATATCGCTGTAAGTCGGCTTGAGATCGCGCAGCGGCGGCGCGTCCAAGCCCATCAGCGCCTCTTGTACCGCTTCGATCACGCTCTTGATGTCGATACGCCAGCCCGTGAGCTTTGCCGCAAGGCGCGCGTTTTGTCCCTCTTTGCCAATTGCCAGCGACAACTGTTCTTCGGGGACAATCACCAGCGCCGTCCGACCGAGATACGGATCATCTTCCAGATACACGCCGCTCACGCGCGCGGGACTCAAGGCTTTGGCGATGAACGCCTCTGCATTGGGACTCCACTCGATCACGTCGATTTTCTCGTCGTGCAGTTCACGGACGATATTCTGGATGCGCACGCCCTTCTGTCCAACGCACGCACCGACCGGATCGACGCCATCTTGCAGCGCGGCGACGGCGACTTTTGAGCGATAACCCGCCTCGCGGGCAATGCTCTTGATTTCGATATAGCCGTTGTAGATTTCGGGGACTTCGAGTTCCAAGAGTCGCAGCAACATATTTTTGTGCGTGCGGCTGAGGATGATTTGCGGGCCCCGATTGTGCGGCTTCACTTCGACAATGTAGACTTGGACTTTCTCATGCTGTTTGTAGCGTTCGCCGGGAATTTGCTGTTGGCGCGGCAAAATCGCTTCGGTGCCATCAAGGCTGATCGTCACCAGTTGCGGATTGACGCTCTGCACTGTCCCTGTGACCAGTTCGCCCTCTTTTTGGCTGTACTTGTCGAACAGCGACTTCCGCTCGGCTTCACGGATTTTTTGCAGGATGACTTGTTTGGCAGTCTGGGCGGCGATGCGCCCCAGATGTTTGAGTGTCCCCTCAATGCGCACCATCACCATATCGTACAAATTGGCTTCGGGCGCATAATAGCGCGCGCGCTCCAAGCTGACTTCTGTGCGCTGATCGAGGACTTCCTCGACGACTTCTTTTTCGACGTAAACGGTGGGACGCCAGTTCTTTGCATCGATAGACGCCTCGACCCGCTGCGCCTTGCCGATCCCGGCGTCGCGTTGATAGGCAGAGACGAGTGCTTGTTGCAGCGCCTCGATCACCATTTCGCGCGAGAGCGCCCGTGTTTCAGCAATCTCGGTGAAGGCGACTTCAAACTCGCTTTTCATATGACGTGTGTTGAACTCCGGGGAAAATAAGACCGTTGGGACTTAAAATCGAAAAGGCTGGGTCAGACCCACCTTATAATGTCAAAATTTTACCATAGCGCCGACTCGTGTGCAATCCCCATGCCGCGCGCGATGCAGGGCATGATCGCGCGATCATGCCCTGCGGTTGCTACGATTCTGGCGTGACTTCAGCGGTCGTTTCCACCACGACGCCCGTATCTGGCGCGATTTCGGCAGTCACTTCCAAGAAGTTCTGACCGCCGGAACTCACCCCACTCAAATCAGCGGGAACCTCCTGCACAAGCGGCGCAAACTCCACGAACGGCGCGAACCGCAAGATGCGTCCCGCGTCCGAGTCACTGACGTATACGTTGCCGTTGGCATCGACTGCCACACCTGACGCGGCGCGGAACTGACTGCTATCGACGGGTGTATCCGTCGGTTGCCCGAATGACCCAACGCAGTTCCCATTCAAATCATAGACCAATACGCGCCCCGCGTTGGGGTCAGTGACGTAGAGCAAGTTGCGTGCGGCGTCGATTGCCAGATACGGACGCTTGCCCAAATCTTCATACCAACCGCGCACGCGGAAGTTGAACAGCGGTATGCCCGTTAGATCGAAGACCGAAATCCGACGATTCCATGTGTCTGCAACGTACAGGCGTCCATCGGGGCTGATGGCGAGTCCGGCGGGTTCATCAAGCTGACCATCGCTGCTGCCGCCTGTGCCGATATCGCGCAGCCATGAGCCGTTGGGGTCATAGACGCGCACCCGTTTGTTGCCCGTATCCGAGACATAAACGTTACCGAGCGAGTCCGAGACCACATCGCGCGGGCCCCACAGCCCATCGAGCGGTTCGAGCGGCACATCAAAGCCCATGGTGATTGGCTGTCCCCAGCCGTTGAGGAACCCACCCTGATCGGTGAACTGCTTGATCTGGTAATGCCACGTATCCGCGATGTTCAGAACCCCATTCGGCGCGAGATCGACGGCGTTGGGACGTTCAAGCGCCTGCCCCAAGGTCGTATTGTCGAGCGAATATAGGTACATGCCTTCGGTATCGAACACGCTGATGCGATTGGCGAATTCCTCCGCCACGAACACACGTCCATCAGCGCTGATGTCGATATCCAGTGGCGTATTCAAGCGTCCATCTGGCAGCCCGGCGGTGTCGAACACGCGATCTGCGTAACGCTGCTGCCAGTTACTCGTACAGACATTCGCTTCGACGACCTCGCCCGCGCCCGTGAACGCCGTGCCGTCCCCGACGCCGAGATTCCAGACTTGCGCGGCGATATCTTTACGCACGTAAAAGTAGAGCTTTTCCGACACGGGCCAATTGCGCAGACTGTAATCACCGCCCACCGCTTCGCCATAGCGGTTGTAATCGCGCGCCCACCAGATATCGAACATGCCGCGCCGAATTTCGCTGGCTTGTGCGTTCGTTGGCGTGAAATCGAAGGCGTTCAAGACCCGATCCGTCGTTAGCCCGAAGTAATCTTGCATGGGCCACCACATCCGCATGTACTCGAAGCGATAGTAGCGATCTTCAAGCAGCGGCTCGACGCGCGCGCGGATATCAGAGCTGGCATAGACCGCAATCGCGCCGTCCATCTGTTGGAATGACGGATTTTGCCCGAAGAACACCGCATTATCGAGATCGCGGAAATACCACGTTGTGGGCCACGCATTCCCGCCCCACGCGAAGCGAATATCCAAGCCCTCGGTAGTACGGCGACTTAGTTCTTCGATTTGGTCGCGCATCTGCTTGATGCCCGGCGCACCGTGCGCGTACACCAAGAATTCGTTGGCGTAGTCGTAGTTGATGTACGCCGCCATCCACGCCGAACGCGCAGTTAGCACGCCCAAAACCACGAATACCACGACGCCGAACATCTGGCGGGCATGGCGCGCGCCGACGCGCTGCATGATGCGATACGACACGAATCCCAAACCGATAAACAGCGCCACCATGCCAATCCAGAAGTTGAGATCGGCAAGCTGCTGTTGTTCCAGCCCACGAAATGGCGATTGACCGACGAGATAGGGCGAGACGATTTGGAAGAATGCGATCAACAGCAGCGGCAGCAGCAGCAGGTAAATCCAACCACGCTGTTTGAACGTCTGCCAATCGATCTTTTCGATGATCCCGCCGAAATACCAGCCCGTGAGCAAGATCATTGGCGCGGTCATGTGCGTGACCAGCCATGGCATCTTTTCGCCCGCCAGCGTCAGCGCTACGATGATGAAAACCGCCCAATAGCCTACGAACAGCGTGAAAGGCAACCGTTTCAATCGTCCATCCGCGTCAGCGTTGGACACGTTCACGGCGGCACGCGAAGCAGCAATACGCCGTTCGATTTCGGCATCTACATCCGGATCGGCATCCGTGTCATAGCGCGTATTCGCCTCGATATAAGCGTCGTCGCCCATCACTTGCGCGAGTTCGGGCGCGTCCTCCATCTGCTGGCGCGCAGCGATTCGATTGGAGCGATAGCGCCAGAAGAAGACATAGCCGCCGATCATAGCGATGAAGCTGCCGATCATCGGCAAAAATTCGTAGAACGGCATCACGATCAGCGTGTAGTAGTACTGCGGTTGACTCCCCCGCCGCGTCCCTTGCTCTTGCAGCCAGTAGCCCAGACTGCCGATCATGCCCGTCGCCAAACCAAGCGGATTGGTGAACATAGTCGTGAAGAAGAACACGAACAAGACGTAGAACACCGCTGCGCTGATCAAGAAGCGCCGCCAATTCCATACCAGACCTGTCACAATGGAGATCGCCATCAGCGGGATCAACGCCAAGACCGCGCGCTGAATGCCGTCGGGCGTGTAATCCGTCGGACTCGCGCCCGTGAGCTTGATGAGGAACGGCGTCAGCCACGGCAGGATGAGCGCGCCGAGTACAATCAACACGTCCAATTCTGCGAAGCGGCTCAACGTCCGCCACCAGCCCGCCGCGCGCGAATATAACAAACCGATGATCACGACGCCCGCGGCGATGTAGGCAGCGACGAGCGGTAGCAGACTGACCGTCCCCGTCGTCACAATCGAGTCGCCTGCTTCGGGGACGGCAGGTTCAGCCGTGAGCAAGCGCGACGAGATGAACGAGAGTTCCTCGACCACGATCAGCACAATACACAGCGCCAAAATCAGCAGCAGCAAGATCAAAATCTCGCGCGCACGCACGCGCCCACCGCGCGCCGTGACATAAATCCCCGTTCCTACGACCAGCGCCACGATGCCCGCCGCTGTCAGCGCCGTCCACGAAGCGAACGTGATGAAATCGCGGCTGACGCTCGTCGTCGAAGTGCCATTCATAAGCGCGCCGACTTCTCCATTAACTGTTTCAGTCGCGCCGCCGAACACCAGCGAAAGCTGTGCGCCGATGAACGCCGTTCGTTCTTCGAGGGTTGGCTGTCCATTCAGCGTGATGGCGATCACAGCGTACATGATCAGCGCCGCCACGCCCGCCGTCGCCATCGATAGGATCAGCGTATAGAAAATGGTCCGACCCGGCAGCTTGAAGAAGTGCTGCAACAAACGCGCGACCCAATAGATCGTGAGGAAGCTGCCGAAAATGGCAACATACATGAAAGCCGTCTCTTTCGAGCCGAGATTCCACAGCAGCGACCCCGCGAACAGCACCAGCCAGCGCGTCTTGCGCCGGACGTTCGCCGCGCCATCAATGTATTGGAAGGTCGCATAGACCATCAACAGCGACGCCATGATCGCGGGTGTATCTTCGCGGATATAGCGATGGTGATACAGCAGCAGCGGCGAAATGAGGATGCCGATGGACGCCAAAATCGCGCCCCATCGTCCGAGCCAGCGCCGCATCAACAGCGGGAACATCACCATGAAGATGCCGAGTAGCGCCGGATAGATGCGCGCGGTGAAGTCGCTATCCCCGAACAGGAAATACGAGAGCGCCGTCGCGTGGAACAAGATGGGCCCGTGCATCAGCGGTGTATGTTGGAAATTGCCGTCTTGATACAGCAAGTATGAATAATACGTGTGCAAACTTTCGTCGTGGCTCATCACGCGGTCGCCCAAACCGACGAAGCGCGTGAACACCGCCACCGCGAAGATCACAATGTAGACGGCGACTTCCCATTTGATCGCATACGCGCGTGTGAGCAGACGGCTTACCCCGTCGCCCTCGACGCCCGCGCGACCCATCGAACGCTGTCCGAGTGTAGCTGCCATTTAGTCACCATCCGGGATATCGGTAATTTGTCGTGTGAGCGCGGGGTCTGCCGTCGGATTCGCATCCGAAATGCCGTCCGGCGCGTAATTGCTCTGCAAACTGGGCGTGATATTGCCCGCATTCACGGATACCGACAGCATCACTATCGGTGTGGACGCGGGACGCGGTAAATTATCTTGCGTGCGTTCGGGCGTGTCGAGCAATTCGGGCGGCGTCTGCTGCGTCGGTACGCTCAAGCTGGCAAAGACACGCGGCGTCTCGCTCAACACAGAGGGCAAGAGCAGCGCGGCTATCAACAGCACCGCCGCCGCACCGTAGCGTTTGTGGAAACGCACCGCACCACGCCGTGCGCGCGGTTGCACCATTTGCGCTTGTATCTGGCTCCACATGCGCCCTAGCGGCGGAGTCGTGCGCCCGACAGCGGCGATTTCGTCGGTCAGCGCGCGTGTCAACACGCACTGACGCCCAAATTCAGCATCGCACGCGGCACAGCGCGCCAAATGCGCCGATACGCGGCGGCGCGCGCGTGGCTGAAGCTCACGATGAACATAGGCGGGCAGCATTGCCCGACAGCGGCGGCATTCTGACGACCACATCATGCGTCCACCATTAGATATTGACCAATTCTTCGAGCAAACCATGTCCATGCGGCTGAAGCCGATCACGCAGCGCGTCATGTGCCAAGCGCACGCGGCTCTCCGCCGTCTTGGCGGGACAGCCGATTACATCCGCCATTTCACGATAAGTCAGCCCATGACCGTAGCGCAGAACGACCGCCTCACGCAAGCGCGGGGAAAGAGTCGCCAATGCCTGCTGCACCGCGTCTTGGACGCTGCGCTGCGTATAGCGCGCTTCGGGCGTCTCAATGCGCGGCGCGTGCAGCGTATTTTGAATGAAGCCCGCGATATCGATCAGCATCGGACGCTGCCGCCGATACACGTTGCGACAGCGACAGATCGCAATTGTGAACAGCCATGTCTTGAACGCCGATAGTTTCGGATCGTAGCGGCGCAGATTCTTGAACGCATAGACAAATGATTCCTGCGCAATATCTTCCGCGTCCTCGCGGTTGAGCAGCAAACTGAAGCACAGCCGATATACGCTCGGTGCGAACTGATCGTACAATACGGCATAACCGGTTTGATCGCCCGCTAAACATTGAGCGATCTGGGTTTCAAGGTCGTTATTCATCTCTCATCCAAGCTGCATCGGCACTGGTTATGAAGCCAAACCGTTATACATTGAGTGTGCGACGTTTCCTCACCCGATGCGCTCAACCCGGCACATTCGCATTCGCGCCGATATCGAACGGCACGCCCTGATAGACATCTTGACGCAGCCAGAGTACAACCGCATCGGTTTCCAACGAGGGCGTGCGCGACTGTCCCTGTGACCACCACGCCGCCGCATCGAGCGCGTTCAACTGCCGCCACGCCCAACGCCGCCCGACAACAAAATCTTGACCGACATACGGCGCGCCCAAATCGGGTGCTGCCTCCTCACTCGGCAGCACAGCGACCGCCTGCGTCGCCGCTTCTGCGATATCGGTGATGAATACCGTATCATTGAAATCGCGCAGAACCCATGCCAGCGGCGAAACATCCGTTGTCAGCGCATAGACGGGCAGATAATACGTGAAGCCCACTTCCTCACGCGCTGCCACCTCGATCAACGTCTGCCGGAGCAAGAACAAGTCCCGATGGGTTGTCTCTTGATGCCACAATGATGTTGCATCTTCGGACTGTGTGACGCTGAACACCCAACCGCTGCCCAACGATGTGACCGCGCCGAAGATGAGCGCGCCCAAGCCAATGCCGCGCAACGCCGTGCGTGCATCCCACAAACTGGCGATCAGCAAGTAGCCGACGACCAAAAACAATACGGCGAGGATCACGAGGATCGCGCTGGCAGGATCGACGTTGACGCTGGCGAGGTCAACCGCATTCACCATCGCGCGCGCAACGTCTTGAAACGGCAGCGTGACCAAGAACAACAGCCCGATCATCGCCACCGCCACGATCCAACGCGCGCTGATCGGCGTCCCCATGATCGAATCTTCCGTCGTCATCACGATGCAGCGCCAGCCCGCAGACGACGCCAGCGCCGTCAATGGCATCGTCAACCATAAGCTGTGCGCGGGCGTCGCGCCGACGTAAACGAGCGATGCGAACACGCCCAAAATGACCCACGCGATGAGAAAGCGTTCAATCGCCGTCATGCCGCCGCCGCGCGCCAATGCGATCACGCCGACGAGCGCGAACAACGCGATAAACGGCTCGTAGAACAACGCGATCACCGTCGGGAACAGCGGCGTCGCATTCGGATAACTCTCGACGAAACCACGCAACGCCCCACCAAGCGCCTCGCCCGCCGCGCTCAAGCCCGCCGGATACAGCAAAAACGCCGTACTGACGGCGAAGACCAACAGCGCCGCGACGCCCAACGCCGCGCCCCACGGGAACGCGCGTATCCACGACGGCGCAGCGGCATCGCTCGCTTCGTCCTCATCCTCATCGATGGGATTGGTCAAAACGGTGAGGATGCCCGCGCCCGCAAGGATTAGCGCCAAAATCACACCCGCCGGATCGCTGAGCAGGATCAGCGCCGCTGCCGCGCCTGCCGCGCCGAGCGCAAAGCCGACTTTGCGCGTCTCGTTGTAACGCCAGATCGTCCACAGCAGCAGCGCCGCGCACAACATAGCCCACACAGCAGGACTGGCGAAGCGCGATGCGCCCAATAGCACGGGCGACGCCAACAAGAGCAAGCTGAAGATCAACGCGCGCCCGACGCCAAACAACCGCCGAAACGCGAACGGCATCAGCACGAGCGCCACACCCGCCAGCACCGTCCCCAAGCGTGCGGACGTTTCTGCGCCGCCGAGTGTGCTGAACGTGAACGCCTGCACCACGAAGTTGAGCGCGCTGTGCGGCACGATATCCGCGCCCGCCGCCTCTGGCGAGACCGCGCGCCACGCCGCCAAGGCTTCGCGCGCTTCGGCGTGTGTGAGCGGCACGCTGTCGAGGCTTGCCAAGCGCAAGACCAGCGCCAAGACCGCAATCGCTACCGCCGCCGCCAATTCGACGGTGATGGCGTAGCGCGGCACGTCACGTGTTAGGCTTGTTTCGCTCGGCGCGTCGCCACTTTCCCATTCTCGAACATCTTGCATAGCACTACTCCATCAGGGCGTTGGGTTCGACTCGGTAAAAGCGGCTGTTGCCGTATTCACAGACGATGGGCAGCCGATCACGGAACTTGATCTCGCCGTCTGTGCCATATTTGAAGCGTTCAAATTCGCCGTAGAAGATGTAATCTGGGTTATACCGCAGCAGGATATCGCGCGCGGTATTCCATGTCGGATCGACGTACAGGCGCTCAATATCTTCTTGGCGCGATCCCGCCACCTGCCCCAACGTCTCGCCGCGCCATTGTCCCTGATGTCCGGGCCAATTATACAGCACGGGAATGCCGACCAAACGCCCCGTCAAGCCCGACGCGGGTGTCCCCGAATCATACGAATTGCCGACACCCGCGATTACAAGTGCATTATCACCTGTTACCAGTTCGCCCAAGCAAATCACGGCGGCGTAATCGTCGACGCCGGCGGTCGTCGATCCGCCGTCAAGCGTCAAGGGCGGCGCATTGATCACGAATGTTTGTCCATTGGCGTCGATGTTCTCTCGCGGATAATTCGCGCGCCCCGTCTCGATCAGCGCGCGGTTGTGGGTGCTGAGAATCGGGTACATTAGCCCGCCCGTGATCACCACCGCCACCACGCCGACGAATGCCGCGCGCGCCAGAATGCCCGGCTGCCGTTTCGACGCGCCGTCGAACAAGATCGAGAACACAGCATAGGCGCTGGCGACGCCCCACAGCAGCCACGCCTGATAGTAGAACTTGAAGATCGTATTCATGCGCGTGCTGAAATTATCGCGCAAGTAAACGAACTCTGGCGCAAGCGTCAGCGCCAAGCCCATGCCGACAAGCAAGAGCGCGAAGCCCGTTTGCGGCGCATAGCGTGCGTTCACAAACTGCGATTCGTCCTCCGGCGTCTCAGGATCGTCGGGCATCCGATCCGCGCGCGGGAACAAACGTCCCACCACGAGGATGATGCCGATAGTCAAAAACAGCGACGTGAAAATATGCGAGATGCGCTTATCGACCACGCCCTGAATGAACAGGGTCGAGCCGCCGAAACGATTCATCACATCTTCAACCGACGCGCGCGTACCCGGATTGATGTACCCGACGACCCCGAACAAGATCATCGCCGCCAACAGCACGGCGAACAAGCCGACGCCCGCGCCGATCCCCATGCGCCAGTTGAAGCGCGCACCGCCGCGCCATGCCTCAACCGCGACAAACACGATCAAGATCAGCAGAAATGGCGCGAAATGGACTGCGAACTGCTGGAACGCCGTCGGGTGCATCAGATTGGGCAGCACGCCCGCAAGCTGCGAACGAAAGCCGACCCAAAACGGCAGATACAGCGCGAACGACAGCGCGAATAATGCCGCGCCCGTCCCGATCAGCGCCACCCAATCATTCGTGTGCAAGCGCGCATCCCGATTCGCCAAGAGGCGGCGCAGTGCCAGCGCGCCGATCACGCCCACGGTATAGATGGGCCCGTCCCACGTATTCAAGAACGACAAGCCGCCCAAACACACCGCATAGAACACACTATCCGGCACGCCGAACGGCTGGCGACGCATGAGCGCATTCAGCATCAAGCCGACTGCCAGCGCCGCGAACGGCAGCGCCAAGACATGCGGATGATTGTCCGCCAGCAAGAAGCTGAACATCGGGAATTCGTCGATCACTTCTTCGCGCGATCCATCTAAATTGCGATCATTCAGCACGCGCGCCGAATTGAACCACCACCAGAACTGCCACTGCGATAAGTCAGTCGCCCCGACACCGCGCGGCGTACCGCGATCCTTGGCATCGAAGAACGCGAGATATTCGGCGGATGCAGTCCCCGTCTCGTAGGGGAGTTCGATTACAGGCGTGGCGAAATTGCCCAAGACCGCCACGAACAACGCGCCCACCAATCCAACACTTACGGCGACCCCTTGCCCGCGCCGCACATCGAATCCATGTCCTGCACGTGCGCTCCAGCCGATCAAGACGCGCGACCGCACGAGATTGTAAACGACGCCGAACACGGTCACACCCGTGAGCGCGAATAACAGCGCGATGCTCAAATTGAACGCAACGCTGCTGCTGATTCCGCTCATCATTGCCAACATGCCGATCATGACGTAGCCGAAGTAGTAGTAGCTGATCGCGTAGCCCGCCATCCACGGATCGTTGGGCGGGAATGTCTCGGAGCGCATCACCGCGCTCATGAAGGCTTGTTCCATTGGCTTTTCGGTGGCGACGATCCCGTTTTGATGCGCGCGGAAGATCGACCAGCCGATCAGAATGGTGATGAACAAGACTTCCGCTGTCAAAATTGCGGCGCGATTGGAGCGCCACCACGCCGTATAGTTCACGCCGCCGGACTTCGGATTGCGTCCGAGCGCAAAATACACTGCGACGCCGACTCCCAACGTCAGCGCCCACGCGAGGACGATGTTCCCCGTCGTGTTGCGTAGAAAGCCGAAGCTCGCCAACAGCCAATACACGAACGCCACGACCAACACGCCGACGGCGCGCGCCAACGTATAGCCGCGATCCGGCAGCCCGCCAAACATGCGGAAACACAGCGGCAGCACCGCCGCGCCCGCCGCCGTCACCAATGCCCACCATGCGAGGACGATCATGCCCTCACGGCTGAACCACTCGAAGATTTGCCCCACTCAGCCTAGCTCCGTTAACTGTGCAGCTTGATTCACCCGATAAAGGATCGATTCGCCGGATTGGAAGGCGACTTCCAGCAAGCCTTGTTCCACCATCCGTGCGAACTTCGCCAGACTCTCTGGCGCATAGTACGCGCGCTCCAAGCGCCCAACAACGATGTAGCGCACATCGTACCAGCGTAAGAATGTCCATGCTTGCTCGATATTTTGCGTCGTGTAGAACGCATTGACGTTGGCGGCGCGCAGTTCGACCATCCGCCCCATCTCGTTCAAGCCGCGCTGCTGGCGCTGATGCCAGTTCCAGCCGATCACAGCGGGCAAGCCAGTATAAATTGAGATGCGCGCGTTCCATTTGTACTCCGTGCCGTCGCTCAAACCCTCCACGATCACGGGTGTACCCTGCACGTTATCTTGCAGCCAACGGATCAGCGCGTAATCTTCCGACAGCGTGAACGGTGCCAGCGTTGGATTGAACGCCATCAGCTCAGAACTGCCTTCATACTGCGTCGCATAGTTCATGTACGCCGCGCCATCGAGCGTGAACGGCTGATCGATATCGAAGCGGAACACGGCTTTGCCGCGCGCCGCCATGATCGGGAAGGCAACCGCCACGATGAACAACAGCGCCAACGGCACAAAATACACCGTCCGCAGTCCGCCGCGCCAGCGGATCGATCCGCGCCACAGCCACGCGAACGCCGCGCCACCGACCACACTCAACATCAGCCACGCTTGCAGATAGAACTTAAAGACCGTATTCTGCCGCCCAATATCGCCGTCCAACACGACGAATTCGACGCCCAGCGTCAGCGCCAACGACAAGCCGACCAGCGCCAACAAGAATTGGACGGGGCGCGTCTGTCCCTGCCGGAAGAACAGCACCACGATCCACCACAACAGCGGCAGCACGATCAGCGCGACCTGATATTCGCGCAGCGCCAAAACGACCGCGCCCACCAGAACACCCAATGTCACGAAGCCCAAGAGCAACAGCGGCAAACAGCCACCACGCAGCGAGCGCACCGTATTCGCGCGCAGCCAGCGCCCAGTATCCCAGAGCAAGAACGCCACGACGAGGAACAGGAACAGCCCATGCACGGTTAGGTACGCCCACAGCGGCGCTTTGCCGCCCGTCCACGGCAGGACGCGCGAGTAAGCGGATGCAAACCACGTCGTGAACGGCATCACCGCGATGAACGTTACGACCACAAACCCACCGACATACGCCGCCGCGCGCAAAAGCGCCCAACGATTGAATGGGATAAAGCCTTGCGTTGGGCGCTCTGCCAGCCACCACGCAAACGCCAAGCCTGCCCCGCCCAAGATGAGATAGGTGATCCAGTCCCATGTATTCGTCGCGCGCATCATCCCCACGGTGATCGCGCCCAACAATACGGCGGCGACGATGCCAAGTGTGCGGCGGCGTGATCCCGCCAACAAGATTTCGTTGAGCAGGAACGCGAGGACGAGATACTGCATCGGCATCGAAATCATGTGCGCGTGCATGTCACCATAGACATAGGTGAAAATTGGCATCTCGGTGATCGCTTGCCCTTCGACGCCGCGCGCTTCTGCATAAATGCGACTGGGCGCCCAAAACCAACGTTCCGCGCCAACCGACAGCGGCGATCCGCTTGCCAGCGCGCCAAATCCGCGCCCAATTGCTACAACGGTATCGCGGACGGTATCGAGTTCGTAGCCGACGCGCTCCGCGATGCTCGGATTGAGCGCGCGCACGACAATCGTTTCGTATTCGGCGGGTTCGGGCGTGCGCGTGTTCTCCGCAACGAATTGATCATAGAAATACGCCTCGATGCTCACGGGTTCTGTGTAGCCACCCGTGCGCGCCACCCCATTGAGGAATACGCGCGCTGTGTCCAGATTACCCATCACGACCGCCAGCAGCAGCGCCACGACGCCCGCCAACCATGGATTGGCGAAGGGGCGAGATCGTTTGCGTTCGGACGGCTCACCCGATGCCGACTCGTCGTCCACGTCGCGCTTGACGCGCAGCGCCGACACGACATTGAAAGCGACGGACAGTGCGCCAATGCCCGTCAGCGCAAACAGCGTGGGCAAGATCAGATTGTAGGCGACCGACGGCACCATTTGCAGCAGCAGCACGGGCGCGCCGACGATCACGAAGCCGAAGTAGTAGTAATTGATGAAGCCGCCCGCGTTCCACGGATCGATGGGCGGAAAGATGGTGCTGCGCAAGACGCCGTTGAAGTAGGCAAAGTCCATCGGCTTCTCGCCGCCGAACGACGGATGCCACAGATCGGGATTGCTGGCGCGCACGAGGACGAAAGCGAGGAACAATGCCAGCGCGATCAATTCGATGGTCAGCAAGCGCCGCCAATGCTGGCGCACAAAAGCGATCACACCCGTTTTCGTCCGGGCGGCGACCAACACGCCGACGATGAACAACACGATCATCGCGCCGATGATGCCCGCTTGCGACCAAACTGGTACGCGCACGCTGGCGAGAAACCACGTCCCCCATGCCGCGAGGAACATCCCGGCAAACTTCGTCAGCCCATAACCGCGATCTGCCAAGCCCGGAAACACGGACGCGATCAGCGGGAACGCTGCGAACCCGAACACCGTCATCGCCAACCACCACGCGACCACGCTAACCAGCGGATTCGTGCTGATTTCGCTGTTCGCATTGAAGCGATCCGACCACGTGCCGTTATCGTATTGCGTCGCACGCATTTCATCGGAAAAGCGGAGCTGCGTCGCTGCCTCGTCCGCCTGATCCGAGTTCAGCGCGATCACCGCGCTCATCGTCGGGTCGCAGTAGTAGATCGCATTCTCTGGACAGGCGCGATAGATCGCCGTCTCTTGCACGCGCGCAATCGGCACGCTGTACAAGATGTCGCGCACAACCTGCGGATCGTAATCCGCTGATTTCTGATAGATCATCACGACCGGATGATCGTAGACGTGGAACGCTTCTTCTGCCTCGAACTCATTGAGCCAATCCGGCACGTCATAAAACGGCAAGACTTGATCCGAGACGCGCAGCCCGCCAAATTCATAGGTTTCTTGGAACATCGCCACTAATTCGTAGCCGAGTTCGCCGCTGAACAGCGCCTCGTAGTAGCGATTGGTCATGGGCCAGCGCACCGGATTGCGCGAGAGCGTGTCGTAAAAGCGATTGCTGCTGATGGCGATGTAATCGCTGTTATTCAGATGATTGATCAAGCCCGTCCGCTTGTCCGGCACATCCTCGTAGACGATATCGAGTTCGTAGCCGTTCAAGAAGCCCCACCACGGATCGAGTCCGTTGCACGGTTCAGGGTACATTCCCAAGCCCGGAGGCGGATCGTCCGCCAATGTGACACCTGGCGGATAATCGCAGATTTTCGTCGGAATCGGGTCGTCCCACGCGCCTTCCCATGTGAACACCGAGCCGCCGACGACAATCGGCGCGCCGCCCACCAGATCGACTTGGAATTTGTAAGTCGCCCCTTCAAGCACCGTCAGCGGGCGATCCAGCGGAATATCGTAAGCATTCCCCAAGATGTGGGCATCGCGGACAAAGTTGGCGCTCAGCGTCGCTTCGGAGAGGATTTCCGCCGTGTTCGCATCGCTAATCGTGAAGCGGAGCGATTCCGCGTCCGCGTCGTCCGCCGGATCGCCCAAACGTGGGGCGTGGATCATCGTGATTGTGCCGTCGATGGGCGCGGTGAACTCGTTGATCGTCGTGGTATGGTATGGGTCAAAACAGGTCACGCGCCGTACCAGATCATCGGTCGATCCAGCACAGTTGGTGACTGGAATCAACGCCGTCGTCAGCATCGATGTGAAATCGCTCGGCGGATCGGGTTCGACGAACGCCGTGAAATCGGTCGTAGAGATCGAACTGCCGATATCGGGATTATCGTCCGGCTGAAGCTCGACGCTGAACAGATAGCGTTCGCCTATCTGCACGGGAAAGCGGCGATCCAAGTCGATGTTGTAGCCCACGCTCAACCCGACGCCGTTGGACGTGAAGGCGTGCGTCAGCGATCCGCGCGCCAACGTTTCGCCGCTGTCCTCATCAAGGATCGTGATTTGCAGCGTCGACTCGCGCGGCGGATCGGCATATTCATCGTAGATGGAGACTTGGATAGTATCGACCGCGCCCGCTTGCGTCACGGTGAACGCCGTCATTGATTCGGGATAGAATTCGTCATACGCGCGGCGCTGACGCGAGATGTTCTCATTGTTGATCGGGATGTTGATCAGCGGCGTCCCATCCGGTGCGCCGTCGATGCGCATGGCGAAATCGCCTGGCACATTCTCCCAGACCCAATGGCTAGCTTGCACGCGCGTGAGCTGATGGCGATAGATGTTGGTGAACATCAGCGCCCAAACCGCTGTGAAGCCGATCACGCCAATCAGTGATACGCTGCCAACGATGCGCCGCAGCGCGCCGATCTTGACGTTCAGCATCGCGCCGCGCATGAACGCCAGCAAGCCCCACGCCGCCAAGACTGCCAACGCGGGATACAGCGGCAAGAAATAGCGCATGGTCGTCACCCATTGACGACCGAGAAAGCCAAAGTAGCCCACGATCCAAACGACCAGCAAGATATTCGCCAACGCGCCCGGTTTGCCGCGCACCAGCCGCCACAGCGCCCACGCGAACGACACCCACGCCGTCAGCCCGAACGCGATCCCCATCCCCCACAGGATCATGTTGTTGAGCGGGAACAAATATGCCGCGCGCGATACCCATTGGAAGTTCGGTGGGCTGTCCACGGCGCCGCTGACCAACGCTTGCGCCGTGCCGAGATCGTCGAGCCATTTGCTGTTGAGCGACAAGCCCAATACGTCGGGACCCATGAAAGCATACGGATTGAGCAACCGAAAGACGACGATGCTCAACCCGCCCGCCAGCATCAGCCCGACGACCACTTGGGCGATCATGCGGCGGCGCGTTTCGCCAAAGGTGCGTCCATCGAACGCGGGCATACCCCAGACACCCGCCGCGATGATCACGATGCCCGCCAGCGGCGCGAGATTGATCCGACTGGAGAGCGCACAACCGAACGCCAACCCAAAGCCGAGATAATTCTCCAGTCCGCCGCGCCGCATCACCGAGACAGCGAACAACAACGACAGCGCCGAAAAAAAGTTAGCCATCGCATCGACTGTGCCGAAGTGTGCCATTTGGATCGAGAACACGGTCACGCTGTACAGCGCCGCCGCAAGGATGCCGACCCACTTATCATGCAACCGCCGCCCGATCAGAAAGACGATGAACACACAGCCCATCTCGGCGGCGGCGGACAAGAAGCGCCACACGAGATGAATCCCGTCGTAGCTCATCCACTGTTCGCCGTTGTAGTTCTGCCACATGCTGTCGCCCGTTTGGGGGTACGTCACCGCGCGCGCGAACCGTTCCGAAATCGGCGCGAACAGTTCCGCCGCGCCGCGCGTGATGAACAGCGGCAGCGTGCCGTAGACGTACAACCCATAGCCGACATTGTGCGGGTTGAGCGACGAACAGCGCGCATCGAAATAGCCGCCGATCCCGCCTGTTTCGGGATAGCGTTCAAAGCACATATCCATTTGGGCGCGTTTTTCGTCGTCGCCGCCCGCTGGACTGAGATAACCACTATTGAGCGATGAAACGACCTGCGTCAAGAACCGCTCGTCAGGATGCAAATGGGTGTAATCGTCCCAGTTCAGCCCGTCGTAGCGCAAGTACCCACCCATCAGCATGATGCCGATCAGCAGGACGCCAACGATCACATCGCTCCCGACGCCTGTACGCCGCCGTGTCCGCGCGTCCGTTTGTGCAGATGCTTCGGGAAAGGTGCGGATATTTTGCATGAATCTGCTCCATCATCTGGGTGTATCGAGCGAGACAATGCTCACCGCGACATTGACCGTTTATTTACACGCGCCGCGCCGTTTTTCCTCACCTGCTTATGCACCCGGCGCGACAATCCCCGCCGCCGCCAAGAATGCTGCAAAGCCATCATCGCCAATCGGCGGTACACGATAGATCATATAAACATCTTCTGGCTGATACGTCTGGATAGTCTGCGCGACGCCGAAAGGGAAGAACGCGCGCAACCACGAATCAGCCGCGGTATCGAGCGGAGAATAGAAGAACAGCATTTCTTTGTTCGGATCGAAGTGATAATCGTTCGTCCGCTCCGCCCCGCGCATCATGTATTCCGCGACACGCTCCAAGGTTGGCACGCCGTTCGGGAAGTCGATTCGCCCGCCCTCGATGCCGAGCGCACGATGATCCCACCAGTACTGATACGCCAAAACATAGGCGTTGCCGTAACCGTTGCTCTCCGCGAAACTGCGCAGCACATCGCCCGCATCGGAATAGGGCAGCGACGAATTACGGTACGCCAGATAGTAGTTGTTGAAATAGATCAGCGCGCTGTAGTAGTAGCTGCCACCGATCAATGCCGCTGCGCCGATGATCGCCAACCCCGCGCCGATTCTGCCGCGCACGATCCGCGCCAATGACCGTCCTAGCAAGACCAGCGCATAGCTCGCCAGTAGAAACACAGGCGGCAGCGTGCCGCTGGCGCGGGTTGCGCTCGGATTTTCAATCGGATACGCGATGGACAGCGCCGTTGGCAGCAGCATGATGAAGATCATCGGCAGCATGAGCCAATCGACTGGATCGCGCCGTTCGATCATGCGCGCGATCCACGCCGCGATGCCGACGAGAAACAGCGCGCTGATCACCGGATCGAGCGTCGGATAATTGGGCGCGTTGTTGATCCACGCCACATCACCTTTCCAGTTGTACATCAAGAAGGCGGTGCGCAAATTGTTCGACAACGCTGGCAAATTCGCTTGGAAGGATTCCAAGCGTTCGCCCAATGTCGCTTGACGGAAGATCAGGTTGCCATCGGCATCGGTATCCTGCGTGATCGAGTCCCCGAACAAACGCCCCGACGCGCGCCGCCAGAAATCTTCGGGATATTCGGCGGAGAAGCGGAACAGTGGCACGAATACGACGAACGCGACAACCCCCGCAACGAATAAATTGAGCGTCATGCGTCCAGCGGTGTTCCAAAAGGCGCGCTTGTCGATGGCGCTGCGCCAATTCCACACGCCCAACAGGATCGCAATTCCAAAACCCGCTATGACCACAACGGGCAGCATCCGCACCGCTTGATAGGTGTAAACGCCGAAGCCCAAAACTAAGCCGACGCCGATCCAATCGCCGCGCCGATTGCCCCGCAGCGCGCGCGCCAAGAAGATCAGCAGCAGCGATACCACCAACGGCGTCAAGACGATACGCAATCCGAGTCGGCTTAACATAACGTGCCACCCGCTGGTCGCTACCAACGCCGCCGCCGCCAAGCCGACCAGATTGCCCAACGTGGGATTGCCGCGCCCGATGATCACGCGCCCCATCAGCCAGATCAGCGGGATGGTGATCAAGCCTTCGAGAGCGGTCAATAGTTTCAACAGATGGAAATTCAAATCCAAGCCGGGAAGCTGGGACATGCCCGCCAACAAATAGAATTGCAGCGCGTCGCGCCCATGATTGTTGACGAAAAACACGTTCGTGCGCCCAGTCAGCACATTATTCGCGTCGAGCAGTTTCTCGACGTGATCGCTGGTCATTTCTGGCGGTACCAGATCGAAGTCTGTGAACCGAAAATTGACCGCCACGATCATGATCAGCGCCAGCGCGATCAACGTCAGCCCATCGCTCCGCGTAATACGTGGACGCCATGCGCCAATGGACACACGGATCGCGCGTACCGCTGACAGCGGCGACCATCCAAGCGGCGCGACCGCCCAACACCAAAAGAATATGCTCAAGAACCACGCGAACACGCCTTCGAGCGTGAACATGTTGCCCGCCGTGTAACGCCACGTCAACAGCGATCCAATCGCGCCAATGACCGCGAGCGCGAAGCGCCAGAGGATCGCCGCCAGATCGAACGGCACAGCGCGCAGCATCATGCGCTCGGAACGTTCAGCATTCAGCAATCGCAGCGTAGGCGCGCGCCCGACGAACTCGGAGACGACCCACAGCACGAAACCGAGCAGTAAGAACGGCGCGCCGACATTCAATCCAGAAATTTCGCTGCGCGGCGCGAACAGCATGAATATTTGCCCGCCCATGACCACGCCGAACCCTACAGCGCGCAGCAGCCATTGGAAGGCTTCGAGTCCCCATGCGCGCGGCAGCGGAATTGCCGTTGTACGCGCCCCCATCATCGTCGTTTCAGACGGCGCAGGCGGGAAATACACCACGACGGGGCGCGGTTGGTCGGACGGCACATCATCGGGCGTCAAATACGGCGTATCCTCGTTGGTCGGCGGCGCGGCGTTGGTTACAGACGAGGCGACGACCGGATCGAGCGGGCGCGTGATTTCATCGACCATCAGCCCCTGCTGCGCATTGCGGCGTACTGTGCCGCTCGAACGCCAGCGTGTGACCTCAATCAACGCGCCGAATGTCTTGCCGGGACGCCGAAACAGCGCATCGAGCATCCCGGCGACACTCAAAGACTCGAAATCGCCCTCGGTGTCCCGCCCTGAAGCGGCTGAAGCGGGTGTTAGCTCGCGCGCTGCACCCTCATCCGGCGGCAGCGGCGCAGCTTCATTCTCGAACGCCGTTTCATTCACGGTTTGCGTCCCTTGATTGCCAGATTGACCGTCGAAACGGTTGGCGGCTCGTTGATGCGATTCGGGCGGTCGAAGAAGTTGAGGACTTTCAGCGCGAGATTGATCGGGTTGAGCGCGCTACCGTCGTTCTGATCGAAGGTGATGCGATTGGCGGCGTTCGCCATGTCTTGCGGTAGCAAGCCGGACTCCAGCAGCGGCTTGCCGAGTCCGTAGACCAAATTATGGATGAACGGAAAGCAGTGATGTGTGAACGCGCGTTGTTCTTCGATGATGAAGCCCGACGCCGCCACGGATGCCGCCAGTTGCTCGCGCGTGTACAGCCGGACATGATTCGCCCAGATGCCCGCGAACGTCCCCGTTCGGATCGGGCGTTTGAATAGAAATTCGAGCGTGCGATTGATCGGATCCCACCAGAAGGGATAATCCGCGTTGGGAACGGTGATCGCCACGACGCCGCCCGGTTTCAGGACGCGGTAGATTTCGCGCAAGCCGTCCACGTCGTGATCGAGATGCTCCAAGATTTCGGACAGGATCACGGCGTCGAACGTATCATCGGGATAGGGCAGCGCGTAGATATTGGCATTGTGGAGCGCAAGATCGGGCAGATGCCCGACGTTGTGCCGCGCCTTTTCGATCACGTCCCAATCGAGTTCCGCGCCAATCAGCCGACATTTGCTCACGTAGCGGAACATGTTCAAATAGAAGCCACGTCCGCACGGCATATCCAAAATCAACATCTCGTCGGTCGGGGCGATCCATTCAAAGATCGTCTCGACACGCTTCTTGAATGCCATGTCGGCTTCGTTGCGTGTCATGTGCGCGATCACGGCGCGCGGAATGCCACCAACGGATGCGCCGTTTGGCGTCGCTCGTGGCAGAGATTGTGAAGTGCTGGTCATCGCGTTCCACCGTCTTGTCAGTCGAGGTACAGGGCGCAATGGGGAGGATCGTCAGGGCATTCCCGTCCATCAGCGCGCGATTATGTCACGAAAATCGCGCATATTATACATGGGGTTGGCGCGCACGTCTTGGTTGTGTAAGCTCCTTGACAAGCCATGAAACTGATTTATACTAGTCCTCAATGCGGGTGTAACTCAGTGGTAGAGTTCTTGCTTCCCAAGCAAGATGTCGCGCGTTCGAGCCGCGTCACCCGCTCTCAAGATGCTCAATCGAGCGTCTTTTTGTTTACATGCGCTGTCTAGGATTGACCGATCCCCCACCGACCATTACAATCGTCAGACTTTTGTACACGTTCCGCAGTATTTTGAGTGAACGCACCCCTGTGTAAGGACAATTAACGTGGCTGAAACCTATACCCTCGACGCGCAACCGCGCGCCGTCACGGGCAAAAAAGTGAGTCAAGTGCGCCAGCAAGGGCTGGTACCCGCCGTGATCTACGGATCAGGTCGTCCATCGATTCATGTGCAAATTCCGCAGCGCGCCCTCCAACTGACCCTCTTGAAGGCGGGTGGTACGCACCTGATCGAAATCAATGTTGATGGCAAAGCGCAAACCGTGATCGCGCGCGAAGTGCAGCGCCATGTCTTGCGCGGTGACATTCTACACGTCGATTTTCTCGCCATCGACGTGAACAAGGTGATTGAAACGGAAGTCCCGGTTCATTTCTTCAACGAAAGCCCGGCTGTCGCCACCAAACTGGGCGTCCTCGTAACGGGCATGAACACGATCCGTATCGAGGCACTGCCGGGGGATCTCATCTTCAGCATTGAGGTCGATGTATCGGTACTCGAACGACCCGGCGACACCATCCACGTCCGTGATTTGAAGTTGAGCGACAAACTGCGCATCGTGGGCGACCTCGATGAAGTGATCGTGCGCGTGGCACAGACCGCCGCCGCCGAATCCGACGCCGCGACCGACACAGAACTCGCCACTGCTGCCGAACCGGAAGTTATTTCCAAAGGCAAGCAGGAAGAAGAAGATTTCTAACTGCTGCATCACGCGCCGCGTGATAGCGACCACCATGCAGCCAATTCAGTATAATGAGGGCGTTCAATTGAACGCCCTTTTGTCGTTATAGGTGATTTAAAGCGTTGTGAGGGCGCGTCCAATGACGCCCTTGCAGGAGATCATCATATGCAGCTCCATGAATTTCAACACGCGCTCGGCGCGCGTCCTATGCACTACTACGCCGAAATTGGCAGCACGAATGACACTTCGCTCGCATGGCTGCGCGACAATGCAGCGCATGGCAGCATTGTCATCGCGGATTATCAGACCCGCGGGCGCGGACGGCTCGGACGAAGCTGGCACGCCCCGCCGGGAACAGCGCTCATGTTCTCGATCATTCTCCGCCCATCGCATCTGTACCTCGCGCGCGTGAATATGATCGCTGCGCTGTCCGTCGAGATGGCGCTCAATGACGTGGGCGCAGCACAAACGACGCTGAAATGGCCCAACGATGTGCTGCTGAATGGGCGCAAGGTCTGCGGCATCCTGAGTGAGGGCGCGTGGGATGGCTCACAGTTTTTGGGCGTCGCACTGGGAATCGGCATCAATGTGAGCGTCGATTTTGGAGATACACCGATGGCATCGAGCGCGATCAGCGTTTCGGAAGTCACGTCGGACGTGGATCGCGTGTTGTTGTTGACCCGCGTCCTGCATCACCTCGATACATGGATGGCGCAGATTGCCACCGATACCCCCCGCACAACATGGCGAGCGCGCCTCAGCACGATTGGGCAAGCTGTCCGCATCGCGCTGCCGCAAGAGACGATCAGCGGAATCGCAGAAGATGTGGACGAACACGGCGCGCTCTTGATCCGCCGTGCCGACGGCACGCTTGGACGCGCGTTTGCAGGCGATATCGCCGGATTGAGCATGGAATCGTAAGGGTTTGGCGCTGGCAAACCCGCAAACACAACCATGTATGGGCTTGGCGCTGCCAACCCCGTTTCAGGAAACAAATCAAATGAGCATCAAACTTGATTGGGAGATCGAAGCCGAACGAGAGCAGATTCGCGGTGCAGGCGAAGACCCCGACGCGCGCCGGCGCCGGCGCCAAACGCGCGTCCGCTTCCTGCTCACGCTGGTGCTGTTGTTATCGCTGATCGGCGCCGGCGTCGCGGCAGTCGCAGTGCGCTTACGCCAAGCCGATTGGCAGATCGAACAACGCTTACGCGATACAGTCGATGCTGAAGTCGCCGCCTTGCGCTTGGGCAACCGCGAATTGTTCCTTGAAACGCAGCGCAGCGCGTCGGACGACTGGACGCAGCGACAAGCCGCGGAGTTCGACCGCTATCAAAACTTGAAGATCACCCAAGACATTCGCTTGACCGGACGCATCGTCGAAGCGCAAGTAGATCGCTTGCGCGGGCGCATCGTGATCGAAGAGATCGTGAACAGCGTCCCCTATGGGCGCGTCTGGTTCTATTGGCGCTATGACGACGGCTGGCGGCACGTCCCGCCGGATTACACCTTTTGGGGTGAACTGCGGACTATCGAAGCGGAGGGTGTAACGGTGCGCTATCGCGCGCTGGACGAGGGCGCGGCAAGCGCGATCCACGCCGATCTCACGCGCTGGATCGAGACAGCCTGCGCCGCGCTGCGCTGCCCAGCGCCGCCGATGTTCACCGTTGAGATTGAACCCGATCCCACGCTGCAAAACGGCTGGTCAGCGGTCGATTCATCGCTTTTGCGCGTCCGCTCTCCGTTCATCATCGCGGAACGGCTGGATCAACCCTTCGACCGCGGGCTGAAATTGGAGATCGCGCGGCTTGTGGTGGAGCGCATCGTCACATCGACGCGCGATCTTCAACCCCTGTATCCCAACGATGCTATCTATTTGCGAACCGCCATCGTCAACTGGCTGATCGGGCGCTTCGCGGAGATCGACACGGGAGCCTACCTGATTGACAGCCTCGCGCGCACCTATGGCGATGCCAGCGTGGGCGTGCTGCTGCAAATCCTCGCGCCCGATTCGAGCATTGCGGTCGTGGCAACGGCGGCAGGCGCGCCGTCGTTGGACAGCGCATCCGTTGATTGGCGCGATTTTCTGACGTGGCGCTTGGCACTAGAGGGCGAATTGATCGCAAGTGGCGACGCGGCAGGCATGGCGGCACTGTACGATAACGACGAGTATGGTCAAGCGTTGGCAGCGTCTCGGTTCGCGGCGGGCGTCCCCGCAGAAGCGCGCACAGTGGTCTCGGTCGTGCGCGAAGTCGATGCGACGGGCGTTCCAGTGCTGCGCACGGTCGTGCAAGTGGGCGAAAACGACGCAACCGAGTCAATCGCGTTCCGACTATCAGGCGGCATATGGCGGCGCGCTGGCTAAAATGCCGCGCGACGTGGCGCATTCCGTCCAACCGACGATATAATCGGGTGACATGAATCAACTCAACCTGTGGGGGCGCACATGAGCAACCGGGAGTCACGCGGCAAACGCGCATCGAAGAAAGACGAAAATCCGTTTGCCGAACTGGAAGAATTACGGCGCGGCTCGTCCAATGAGGACGATTATGATAACGATGACGACGACTTTGGCGATGCGCCAGCGCGCGAAGAACGCTTGTTCTTGGGCATGACCGCCGTCGAGCGCATGTTCTTGTCGATTTTCTTCTTCATGAACATCGTCGTCTTGGGGATCGCCGTCCTGCTGCTGACCGGACGGTTGGCGCTGTAAGACCCATTGCAAATCGGTGTGTAGGGGCGACGCCCGCCCGGTCGCGGACATTGCCCCTACATCGTTTGTTACTGATGCGATTATTTATGCTCGTTTATCATCGATCTACGGGCAGCAGCAGTAACCGATGCGCGGCGCTTTCCTCGACCGCGCGCCGCGTAAACGGCATCGGCTTGTAGTCCCCGCGCAGCCACATCTCAATCAGATTGTCGTAGTACGGGCTGTATGGATGCGCGCTTGCGCCCGTGGTGTGGATGCTCCAACTCGCGTCCATATCGTTGAGATCGATGATCATCCGATACGATGGCAGCCCCCCTACCGCAAAGTTATCATTCTCGACGCGCCAACTGGTCGCGTTCACAACCTCATAGCCACCGTTGGCGGGATACGGACCCCGATTAAAGATGTTTTCGATGATATCGATGCCGGACGCGCCCAGCGGATTGCTGATGAACGTCGCCGTATGCAGCGCCCCCCACACCCATGCGCCGCGATCCGCGCCCATGGCGGCAATCGTGCGCTCGTTCGCCTCGCGCAAGGATCGCCGGATGATATCGTCGCGCGTCTCGACCACATCCAGCGTATTCACATCGTCCCACCACACATGATCAGGCGTGTTCAACAAGGCTTGAAGCGCATAAATCTGCTGAGTCGTAACTGATACCTCATCTGGGAGTTGATCGCTGAATGTATTTTGCACCAAGCGCAGCACCAGCAGATTGACCAATGCGCTGTACGGATTCTCCATCGTATCGATGCCATCATACGCGCGCAGCCAGTCGCGTACCTCCGCCAGCAGCGGGTCATCAATGAACAATTCGGTCACGTAGGGCAGAATTGCCAGCGCGGGCGTGTTCAGGTTGTCGGTCTGGATTATTTTGTAACTGTCGGTCGTATGGGGAAGCAGTTGGTTGAGCAAATCATCGATCCGCTGCCCGCGATAGCCATACGACCAATCGCGCGTGAAGGGATTGCGCGCTGCTTCGCCCAATTCCGCCGCCAATTGATCGTAGTATTCTGGCGGCGTGATCGCCTGATTCGCCGTCACAATATAGTCGCGCGCCGGATTGTAGATGCGCGGCAAGCTGTCGAACGGCACATAGCCGCGCCATGCGTACTCATCCGTCCAACCGTCAACGGGCGTTAAGCCGGTGTGTCCCGGCGCGCGAATCGGGATCGATCCGGGCGTCTGGTAGCCGATGTTCCCGCGAGTGTCGGCGTAGACAAAATTCTGTGACGGGAGATTGAACAAGCTCAACGCCGCACGAAATTCGCTCCAATTCCGCGCGAGGTTCAGCCCAATGACCGCCTCCCACAAATGTCCCTCGTCGTGACCCGTCCACCGCAGCGCCAGCGGATCGACGTTATTGAAACCGCTGAGTTCACCCGTCTCCGCATCAACCTGATTGTCGTTAATGATGGGACCCCAATGCGTCTCGCGGATTTGCAGCATCAGCGGCGCTTCGCCGTCCGCGAACTGAATTGGCGTCTCGATCAGCGTCATATCGCGCCATGTGCCGTTCCACTCATATTGCAGCGGATTGTCTGGATTGACGCGGATACGATACAAATCTTGCACATCTGCTCCCGCGTTCGTAATGCCCCACGCGATATCAGCGTTGTGTCCCGTAATCAAGCCCGCTGTCGCCGCGAAGGTGAAGCCGACGGCATCAAGCGGACAATCTTCCGTAATCGGCAGACAATGTAAGCCGATTTCGTACCACACCGACGGCATCGCAATCCCCAGATGCGGATCGTTAGCGAGCAGTGGCAAGCCATCGTCGGTCATGTCGCCCGTCGCCACCCAATTGTTGCTGCCAACGCCGGTGTCAGACGCCACCGAGACGAAGCCGACCGACGCCAATTCATCGCCTGCTTGCACGCTGCCCGCCATTTGAGCGCTGATCGGGCTGGAGCGCGCCGCGCCTGTCGGAGGAATAATGGGCGTTCCTACGCTGGCAGCATCGAGCGGCAAATCCTCAGAATGCAGAATCGGCGTGTATAAATCGTAAGGATATTCAGGCGCAAATGCTGCCACCATCTCAGCGTCAAGCGTGTCGATCATCGTTTGCCGCGCCAACTCGCGCGCATACGTGTCGGTCAACTGCCACGCGATCACCTTTCCCCACGCCAGCGTATCGACCGACGACCACGCTTCAACCACGATATTCGCACCTGTGATGCCGAGCAAGCGATATTCCAGCGCCAAGTCGTCCGGCGCGCGCCGCGTAATGTAGCTGTTCACGCCATCGGTGAAGGCATCGAGGAACGCTTTCGCTTCCACGCCAAGCAAGGCGTAATCGCGCGCCGCCGCACGGTATAAGCCGACGGTGCGCAAGAAGACATCCGTTCCGATCAGATGATCTTGTTTACCGGTCAATTCTTGGATTGCGCCGCGCGCCACATGGCGGAAAAACTCCATCTGCCACCAGCGATCTTGCGCTTGTGTCATGCCCTGTGCGAAATACAGATCGTACAGGTTGCTGGCGTAGACATGCGGCGTCCCATACGCATCGCGCAAGACTTCGACCTGCGCCGTCAAGCCCGGCACCGTCAGGTTGCCATCGATGACGGGGAGCGGCGCGCGCGTCGTATCGACGAACAGCACCGCGCCCGTCGCTGCAATCAGGATGACGATCAACAATAAAAATAGCAACAGCATTCGCAAAAAACGCATCATTTTCGCTCCATCAACACGATTATTCGCTCAATTTCTGAGATTGTTTAAAGCCGATCAATAAGCGTGCAATGATCGCGTAAAAAAAACAAGGTATGAACGAGTATTTCGCGTAAATTCGGGGCGATTTTCGCGTATTTTTCAGGTATAATAAAGGGTATACACAAACAAACCTTCGTCAGCGAGAACGGCAACGAGCGAGCTATGGTCGATGAAATTGGCGTGATCCGTCCGATAAACATTAACGAGGAAATGCGTGGCAGCTACCTTGATTACGCGATGAGCGTGATCGTCGCCCGCGCCCTCCCTGATGCGCGCGATGGCTTGAAGCCCGTGCAGCGGCGCATCTTGTTTGCGATGTATGACATGGGCATCCGTGCCAACGCCGCCTACAAGAAAAGCGCCCGTATCGTTGGTGAAGTTCTCGGTAAGTATCACCCGCATGGCGATAGCGCCGTGTACGAGGCGATGGCGCGCATGGCACAGACTTTTTCGCTGCGCTATCCGTTGGTTGATGGACAAGGCAACTTCGGCAGCGTCGATGGTGACGCCCCCGCCGCGATGCGATACACCGAAGCGCGCTTAGCACGCACCGCCGAAGAACTGCTGGTCGATATCGACATGAATACCGTCGATTTTGGCGACAATTACGACGGCACGCAGGAAGAACCGCTGATTCTGCCGGGACGACTGCCCAATCTGCTGCTCAACGGGGCGTCCGGTATCGCCGTCGGTATGGCGACGAACATCCCGCCGCATAATTTGCGCGAACTGGGGCAAGCGATCACGTATTTGATCGACTACCTGAGCGCCATCCCCGATATCACGTTTGAAATGGTCGCGCAGTTCGAGACGCTCGAAGAAATCAGCGTCGATGATCTGATGCAGTTCGTGCGGGGACCCGACTTCCCGACGGCAGCCGAGATCATCGTTGGCGACGAACTTAAAGAAGCCTACGCGACGGGACGCGGGCGCGTCACGATGCGTGCAAGTGCCGAGACCGAAGAGACGAAAAACGGACGTTACCGCATCGTATTCAGCGCGATCCCCTATCAGGTCAGCAAAACGGCGATTGTCGAACGGATCGTCCAACTCGTGCGCGAGGATAAGCTCAACCAAATCTCCGATTTGCGCGACGAATCGGATCGCACCGGGATGCGCTTGGTCGTGGAACTGAAAGCCAGCGCCCAGCCAAACAAAGTCCTCAATCAACTCTACAAATACACCCAGTTGCAAAGCACATTCAGCATCCAAATGCTGGCGCTGGTCAACGGCGAACCGCGCAACCTGAGCTTGAAACGCGCGCTGCATATCCACATTCAACATCGCTGCGATGTGATCGTGCGCCGCTCCAAATTTGAACTCGCTAAACGGCAAGCGCGCGCGCATATCCTCGAAGGCTTGCTCAAGGCGCTCTCCAGTCTCGATGCGATCATCGCAACCATTCGCGCCGCTGACAGCGCTGACATGGCGCGCGATCACTTGATCGAAGGTTTCGATCTGAGCGAAGCGCAAGCCAATGCGATCCTCGAAATGCAACTGCGCCGCCTCGCCGCGCTCGAACGTCTCAAATTGCAAGAGGAATTCAACGAAGTCCAAGCGCGCATCGCTTACTTGGACGATTTGATCCATTCGCCAGACAAGATTCTCGGCGTGATCCGCGCGGACATCACCGAAGTGGCGGAGAAATATGGCGATGCCCGCCGCACGCAAGTGATCTACGGCGTCAGCACCGAGTTCAACGAATCTGATTTCGTCCGCGATGAAGAAGTCGTGATTCTGCTCACGAATCACGGTTACATCAAGCGCGTGCCATCGAGCGCCTACAAACAGCAGCGGCGCGGTGGCAAAGGCGTCACCGGCATGAAGACCAAAGAGGAAGACGGCGTAAACGATATTCTGACCGCCAACAGCCTCGATACCCTGTTGTTCTTCACCAATCGCGGCAGAGTCTATAGCCAACGCACGTTCCATGTGCCAGAAGCAGCCCGCGCCGGACGCGGCACACTCGTACAAACGTTCTTGCCGCTGACGCCGGGCGAGACCATCACGGCAATCGTTCCGGTCGCATCGTTCGACACACAGGGCTATTTTGTGTTGGCGACGCGGCGCGGACGGATCAAGCGCGTGCAGTTGGACGAATTCGAGGCAGTCCGTCCGAGCGGCTTGATTGCCATGTCGCTGGAAGACAACGATGAGATGTGCTGGGCGAAGTACACCGACGGCGATCAAGACCTGATCATCGCCACCGAAAACGGGCAGAGCTTGCGCTTCCACGAGGAGCGCGTGCGCGCGATGGGGCGGCAAGCGGGCGGCGTCCTGTCGATGAAACTGGTCGAGAACGACACGATCATCGGCATGGACACCATCGGCGCAGAAGATACGCACATTCTTGTCGTGACCGAGCGCGGCTTTAGCAAGCGCACGCCGCTAGAGGCATACCGTAAGCAGGGACGCAACGGACACGGCATCAAGACGCTGGATCGCACCGATAAAACGGGACCCGTCGTGGCAATGCGCTGCATCAACCCGAAAGACGACATTTTGGTGCTGACCTCCAACGGTATCGTCCTGCGTTCCACGTTAGAAGCGATCCGCGATACGGGGCGCGTCGCACAAGGCGTCAAGCTGATCGATCTGGCGAATGACGACGCGGTGATCGGGATTGCGATCATGGAAGGCGTGCCGGAAGGCGTGAACGGCGACATCGACATCGAGAACCTCAACGATGCGAATGGCGATGGGAGCATCGAGAATCTGAACGACGATGGCAGCGTTGATGTCGATCTGAGCGATGCGCCGTTGAGCGATGGGACGTTGGGCTGACGACGTGAAGCGGACAATCCAAACGGATTGTCCGCTTTCGTGTCTGTCACCCCCAAGAGGCAAAGCGTGGATCATCTCTACACCCCATGGCGTATGAAGTACATTCGCGGTGAGACGAAGGCGAAACAAGGCGAGGGCTGCGTTTTCTGCGACGCGCCCGCCCAATCGGACACCGACGCGCTGATCATCGCGCGCTCGACGCACGTCTACGCAATCTTGAATCTGTATCCCTACAATAATGGACACCTGATGGTCGTCCCCTACGCGCATGTACAGTCGCAAGAAGCACTCCCCGTCGAGGCGCTGACTGATTTGATGCTGACCGCGAACCGGGCAATGGGCGCGCTGCGCAAGCTGTACAATCCGATGGCGTTCAATCTGGGGGCGAACATCGGCGCGGCGGCGGGCGCGGGTATCGCGGCGCATTATCATTTTCACATCGTGCCGCGTTGGAGCGGCGACGCCAATTTCATGACCGTCGTCGGTGAAACGCGCGTGATCCCCGATACGCTTGAAAATACGCAGCGCGAACTTCACCAAGTTTGGCAGGAACTGTATGGCGAACCACGAACGTGATGTTGTGATTCTGGGCGCGGCGCGCACGCCCATCGGCAAATTCTTGGGCGGATTGTCGTCGCTGAGCGCGGCGGAGCTGGGGCAAATTGCTGTGCGTGCCGCTGTGGAACGGAGCGGCATCGACGGGGGCGACGTGAACGAGGTCATGCTCGGCAACGTCGTCAGCGCGGGCGTCGGACAGGCGCTGCCGCGTCAAATCAGCATCGGCGCGGGGCTGCCAGATCACGTCGGCGGCGTGAGCGTGAACAAAGTCTGTGGCAGCGGGCTGAAAACTGTGATGCTGGCGGCGAACGCCATCCGCGCCGACGACGGCGACCTGTTCATCACGGGCGGCGTCGAGAGTATGAGCCGTGCGCCGTTCTTGAACGATACCCAGCGCAAGGGACATAAATATGGACACGTCCAACTGCGCGACTCGCTGTTGAGCGATGGCTTGTGGTGTACGCTGTGCGATTGGGGCATGGGCGACGCGGCGGAGTTCATCGCGCGCGAAATCGGTGTAACGCGCGCCGAAATGGACGCCTTCGCGCTGCGCAGCCACCAAAACGCCGCCGCCGCGACTGACGCGGGCAAATTCCGCGCCGAAATCGTCTCCGTCAGCGTCCAGAACGGCAAAACAGCCTCCATCATTGACGCGGATGAGGGGATTCGGCGCGATACCTCATTGGAGGCATTGACGAAACTCAAGCCCGCCTTCCAAGCGGATGGGCGCGTGACGGCGGGCAACGCGCCGGGCATGAACGACGGCGCGGCGGCGTTGGTGATCGCCAGCCGCAGCTACGCCGAGTCGAAGGGGCGCACGCCCATCGCGCGCATCGTCGGCTATGCGCAAGCGGCGGTTGAACCGTCGTGGCTGTTCTACGCGCCCGTGAAAGCGATCCCGCTGGCGCTGCACCGCGCGGGCTGGACGATGGAGGACGTGGATTTATTCGAGATCAACGAGGCGTTCGCCGCGCAAGTGTTGGCAGATGTGAAAGGCTTGGCGAAGGACGGCTACACGCTGCCGCCCGACAAGTTGAACGTGAACGGCGGCGCGATTGCGTTGGGGCATCCGTTGGGCGCGAGCGGCGCGCGGGTGCTGATCACGCTGATTCACGCGCTGCAAGATCGCGGACTCAAGCGAGGATTAGCGGCGTTGTGTTTGGGCGGCGCGGAAGCGGTGGCGCTGGCGGTGGAGCTTGAGAAATAATTGCCATCATGTTGTCGAACCAATACAACGAAATCATTGTCATGTGTGCAGAGAACACAGTTTTCACGCGCTGCACGCATCTTTTCATCGAGATAAAATCGGAGTTCCGCCACTGGCGATCCATTCTGCCTTCAATCGGCGCGCGGTCTCGATCTGTTCCCGAATATCCGCGTCAAGTTCGAGCTTGTGATCGTAATAATACGCCAGTGCCGCGTAGACACTCGCCAGTGGCACGCCAAATCCCACCGCAATTTCATCGGCATTTTGATCGTGAAACAAATGCGCCATCACAACATCCGTGACGCGCAAACCCCTTCCAACGATGCACGGGCGTCCACTGCGCACGTTCGGGTCAGAGACAATATGTTGGATATTCAAGATGGTTCGCATGATTTTTCCTCCCCTTTAGTATAGCAACAAAGTCCATTCCATAAACGCGCTTTATACGTCAACCTGCTATAATGCAAAGATGACCACCAACACCCACCCTACCAATCACAATGACGACGCATGGGAGGCGCTGCTCTCCCAAGTCGGCAAGATGCTCCGTCCCGGCGCCAAGGACGGCGGTACAGCACGCGCGCGCGTGATCGCCCGAACATACATCATCAAGAAAGCCGCTAAACGGCTCGCTGTCCGTATCCGCGTCCTCGAAACCGCCGCGAAAAACGGCGTCGTGGCACTCTTGACCGACCCAGACGGCGGACAGCGCATCCCCGCCACCGATATCGAATCCGCCTACCGCAATGATGGGCGACGCGAAGCCATCGTCGCCTTCGAGCAAGTGCGCGTCCGCCATATCGCCGTCGTCGCCGGAATCTCGTACTCGACCGCACAGCGTCGTCTGATGAAAGCCGGACTCTCGCGTACCGAACCGTATTGGGGCGATGTGCGCGGCAAATGGGGCTTGCCCGACAATCTGCGCGAGTTCCTGATTGTCGCGGACGCCAAGATGGAAACATGGCTGGCTGAACGCGACTCGAAAGAGAAGCGCGGCTGGCAAGAAGTCCTCGAAAAAGATTGGCTCGAACGCGAGGCGCTGCGCGAACGGCTGTTGGCGTCGTTCCCATCGTGGAAACATGACGGGCGCAAGGCACAGTTGGTCAAGCTGCATGTGGGCCCCCCCAACAGCGGCAAGACCCATGACGCGCTGAAAGCGTTGGCGAAAGCGGGCAGCGGTTGGTATCTCGCGCCCCTGCGCCTCTTGGCATTTGAGGTCTTTGACCGCCTGAACGCGCGCGGCGTGTTGTGCAATCTGCTCACGGGCGAAGAATACATCCCCGTTCCTGGCGCGACGATCACCGCATCGACCATCGAAATGTTCAACCCCTCCCAGAGCGGACAATGCGTGATTATCGACGAGGCGCACATGCTGACCGACGAATCGCGCGGTTGGGCGTGGACGCGCGCGCTGATGGAGGCACAGTCGCCCGAAATCCGCGTGATCGCCCCCACAGGCGCGGCGGAATTGATCAAACAGATGGTCAAAGCCGCCGGGATGCACTTCCGCACCGTCAAACACGAGCGTCTGACGCCGATCAAGGTGGCGGATCGTCCGTGGCGCCTGCGCGATATCCCTCGACGCACCATCTTGGTGGCGTTCTCGCGCGCCGCCGTCTTGGAACTTAAGGCGGCGCTGGAAGACATGGGGCGCAGCGTCGCCGTCGTTTACGGCAACCTGCCGCCTGAAGTGCGCCGCCGCCAAGCGGATCGCTTCGCGGATGGCGAGGCGGAAATCTGCATTGCGACCGATGCCGTCGGCATGGGCTTAAATCTGCCTGCCGATTACGTCTGTTTCTATGAAGTCGAGAAGTTTGATGGGAAAGAGAAACGTCCGCTCAATGCCGCCGAAGTCCATCAAATCGGCGGACGCGCAGGACGCTATGGCTTGTCGCAAGGCGGCGAAATCGGCGCGACCAGCCGCGACGATTTGAACATCATCCGCCAGTTGTTCGACACCGCGCCGCCACCGCTGACGTTCGCACGCATCGCGCCGACGGTTCAAGACTTGGAGATGATCCCCGGCAATTTGTCGCAGCGGTTGCAGCAATGGGCGACGCTCGAATCGATCCCAGAGGCGCTGCGTCCGATGCTCAAGACGGCGGACATGGGCGAGCGCATCGCGCTGGCGGCGATGCTGCGCGACCGCGAGGTTGAATACCTCGGCTTGCCCAACGCGATCAAGCTGGTCAATGCACCGACGCGCCGCAGCACGCGCGAATTTTGGCTGTCATGCGTGATGGCGATTCTGCGCGATGAACGGATGCCGCTCCCGCCGATTCCACCGCGCTCAATTCTGAGTAATAACGACCTTGAGCGGATCGAAACGTGCATCCACTGTGCCGATGTCTATCTGTGGCTGGCACAACGCAAAGAGTTCGATTTCTATGCGCCGCACGAGGAAAAAGTGCGTATCCAGCGCACGGAATGGTCAGCCAAGATCGACGACGCGCTGCAAAGCCGCATCGTGTCGGGCAAGGCGTGCCGTCAATGTGGGAAAAAGCTGCCGAACCGCTATCCGTATCCGCTGTGCGACGACTGTTATTACAGCGGGCGCGATGGGCAGCGGAATGGGAAGAACGGATACAAGTCGGGGAAATCCGCACAGCCCACTCGCGCGTCACAGCCGCAACCGCGCAAGGCTCCGCGATCCAGCGACGAGGAATAAAGACATCCGCCTCTCAATTCCGTTCGTCGTCCGAGCGTAGAGGCGGACTGTCCATCCGCAGCATTCGTGCGCGATCAACAACCAACGTTAGATTCTACGATTTGACAACGCCCGCAAGGTTTCGAGAAACAACTCGTACTCCATCTCCCCGAAACTGCGCCACACCAATTCGCCGTCCGGCGCGATGATCAGCGTTTGCGGCAGCCCCACGACGGTAGATATCACCAACGTTTCATCGTCAGGGTTGACCAGAATCGGGTATTGCTCACCGAGATCGCGCACAAAGGGTTCGATCAGCGCGCGCTCCTCGCGCATGTTCACGCCCAAGATCGTCAACGTATTATAAATTCCATGACCGCGCCAGCGTGAAAATAAGCATGACATCGTGATCGTCCATTTTACATGGCGCGGCGCTCGATACTCATCCAACTGTCGCAAACCGCGCCGCCGGATTCGTGTTGAGATACTCCAAACTCTGATGGCGAAAGTATGTATTATAAAGTTCGGCGTAGTGTCCGCCCTGTTCCATCAGCGCCTCATGATCGCCCTGCTCGATGATCGCGCCGCGCTGCAAGACGATGATGCGGTCGGCGCTGCGCACGGTACTCAGCCGATGGGCGATCAGGAACGAGGTGGACTGGGCGAGGATTAGCTCCAATGCCTCTTGAATCTGCGTCTCGGTGAACGGATCGATGCTTGCTGTCGCCTCGTCGAGGATGAAAATCGATGGCTTTTGCACCAAGACGCGCAGCAAACTCACGAGCTGCCGCTGTCCCATGCTCAAGCGCGCCCCGCGTTCGCCGACGTGCGTTTGCAACCCGTCGGGGAGCGTCTCCAACCATTCGCCGCCGCCGATGCTGTAGGAAACCTGTTCGATCTCGGCGTCAGTCGCCGTCGGGCGGGCGTAGCGGATGTTGTCCGCAATCGTCCCGCTGAACAAGAATGGCTGCTGCGGTACGATGCCGAGTCGAGAACGATAGGATGCCAAATTATATTGGCGAATATCCTCACCATCGACCAAAATGCGCCCCGTTTGAAATTCGTAGAAGCGGGTCAGCAGTTTGACGATGCTGCTCTTGCCCGCGCCCGTATGTCCGACAATTGCCACACTCTCTCCCGGCGCAATCGTCAGATCGAAGTCGCGCAGCACCACTTCGCCCGTCCGATACGCGAACGTGACATTCTCGAACGTGACCGCGCCTTCGCATTGCAGCGGCGCAGGGATATCGTCCGTCTGTTTCACAGTGTTGTCCGCGTCAATCAGCGCGAAAATGCGCTCGACGGCGCTCAAGCCCGCTTGTAGTTGACTCCAATACGATGAGAGGTTAATCAAAGGAAACCAGAAGCGATCCACACCCTGAACGAATAAGAACCACACACCCGCATCGACCACGCCATCCAACACCAGCGCACCGCCCACATAAGCGACCGCCGCAATCGCTATGCCCGACATCGCATTCATCACGGGGAACACGGTTGCCAAGACCGCGCCACGCCGCAAGTTGACGCGATACGATTGGTCGTTGATTGCGCGAAATTCGCCGTAGATCATCGCCTCTTGACGGAAATTTTTGGCAACGCTGATGCCCGTTACGCTCTCTTGAATGTTGTCGTTGACCATTGCCATCGCGCGCGATCCCTGCCGCGTGACGATACGCGCGAAGTGCCGAAAGAGCATCGTCAAGCCGATCACAACGGGAATCATCCCCATCAGGACGAGCGTGAGCCGCCATTCGAGGTTGATCAAGACCATGAACAGAATCAGAAACTCGGTGAACTGCCCAACAATATCGCTGGAAATCATGATCACGGTGTTCAGTTCTTGCGTATCGTTGGTGATTCGGCTAACGATCTTGCCCGATTTATTCTCGTCGTAGAATGCCAAATCGCGCTCCACCGACGCGGCGAACGCATCCTTACGAATCTGGCTGATCACATCCGAAACGACCGTGACCATCAGCGCCTTGCGCAGCCAGTACAAGCCGTAATCGCACACCATGAGGAAGAAGAAGCCCACCACCAGCCCAATGACGGCGGCATCAGGCGCGTTGGCTTGCAGCAGATTGATGCCCACTGAGGTGATGATCGGGATCAGTGCGCCGATCAGCGCAAAGCTCACCACCACGACGATGATGGCGATCACGCGCTGACGATGTGGCTTGAAGTAGCCCGCCACCCGCCGCAGCAAGTACCGATCCGAATATTGCCGGTCATATTTGTCGGCGGTCAACCCCGCCATCACACTGGACATACTCAGTCTCCTACGGTCAGGACGGGTTGCGGCGCTTGCAGCGTCGGACGCGCCTTCGGTGCGCCTTCGTAGAGCGCGAAGATACGGCGATACGCATCGGATGACGCCATCAAGTGATCGTGCGTCCCTTGAGCGACAACGCGCCCCTGTCGCAAGACGATGATGTGATCCGCCCAGCGAATTTGTGACATGCGATGCGTGATCAAGAGGGTCGTCCGCCCTTGCGCCGCCGCCCAAATCGCCTGCTGAATCTTATCCTCGGTCGCGCTGTCAATCGCACTGGTGCTGTCGTCCAAAATCAAAATCGGCGGCTCCGCGATGAACGCGCGCGCCAATGCGAGGCGCTGGCGCTGTCCGCCACTGAGGGTGACGCCGCGCTGCCCAACCATCGTTGCATAACCTTCTGGGAAACTCAGGATGAACTCGTGCGCTTGTGCTGCTTGCGCCGCCGCTTCGATCTCGGCTTGCGTTGCGTCGGGCTTGCCGAAACGGATATTGTCGGCAATCGAACGGCTGAACAGGAAGATATCCTGCTCAATCACGCTGACCTGCCCGCGCAGCCGCGCCAAATCCCACTCGCGCACATCGATGCCATCGACCAAGATGCGCCCTTTATCAGCGTCGTAGATACGGTTGATCAGCTTCGTGATCGTGCTTTTGCCGCTGCCGGTCTGTCCGACGATGGCAATGGTCTGTCCCGGCTGAATATCGAAGGACACATCATGCAGCACGCTGCCGCTCGTCTGATAGCCAAAATCGACGTTCTCGAAGCGAATCGCGCCGCGTAATGTTCCAGCATAGCCGTCCACGTTTTGATCAAGATCGGTCTTGGTGTTGATAATATCCAAGATACGTTTGGCGCTGGCATAGCCAAGTGCCGCTTGCGAGAATGACATTTGCGAGGTAAACACCGGAAAACCGAACAACGCCACCTGCCCGATCAACGCGATCAACATGCCGTTGTCGATCAAGCCCGCGCGATACAAGATTGCACCATGCGCAAACGCGCCCACTGTAACTATGCCGAGCAGGAGTTGCGCGATGTAGCGTGCCTCGATGCGACCTTGCGCGGTCACAGCCGCGCGCACCTCATCGGCACGCAGATTGAAGCGCGCTGCCTCGTTGACCTCTTGCGCCGCGCCCTTGACGACCTGCAAACCATCTAACGATTCTGCGACTTGCGCGTTCATCGTGCCGAACGACACACGGACACGCTGTGCCGTTGGCGCAAGCTCCCGCAGGTACGTAATTTGCGAGAGGATATAGCCGATGAAAAACACGGTCGGCATCAGCGCCAACGGCGGATATGTCAGCAGCATGGCGACAATGGGCGTGAACAAGAACATGCCCGAACCAATGATCAGGTTCAGACCCGGATTCATCATCAAATTCATCTCGCGCACGTCGTTGGTAACGCGCGCCATGATCTCCCCGACGGGCTGCATGTCGTGAAACGTCATGTCCTTGCCGAGCAAGCTGGCGTACAGTTCGTCGCGTACATCGCGCTCCACACGCTGCGCAAACACTTCTGACGACATATTGCGCATCAACTGCAAGGCACCGCGTAAGAGCTGTGACGCGATGATCGCCCATGCCATCGGCACGACCGTCGCCATGCCGTCGCCCTCGGTGACGGCGTTGAATGCGCGCCCGATGAAATACGGCACACTCGCCGCCAGCGCCGCATTACTGAACGAGCCGAACACCATCATCAACGCGAACTTGGGATGGCGCGCGATGTGCGATAGGATGAAGCGAAGCGGGGTGCGATGATCGGTTTTGAACGGGACGCGAGCAATAAATTCTGCGTTCATACGCTGACCTTTAACGATTCGGTAGGTTGACGCGATGGATTGCGACAGTCAAATTCAGTGAATCACGGATTGTTGCTTTAGCCCTCATCCCTTGCCTGAGCAGAGGAAACATTTTCAGGAACCTCACCCCCTAGCCCCCTCTCCATGCAATGGAGAGGGGGTTGGGGGGTGAGGTGAATCCAATCCGTGATTCACTGAAATTGCAAAATGCACCTTCGCATCATAACGAGCGCGTCTAAGTCCAGCTAAGTCCAATCAGTGGGCGACAGGCTGAGGCGAATTTAATCGTAGTGCGTATTGAGCGAGGGTGCATAGGTGTTCACCGTGTCCTCACCGAGTTTCTTCACCAACTGCTCACGGAGTTTCGGCGTCTCTTCCGACCACTTCGCGCGCAATTCATCCTTGCCCGCGTACTTGCTCACGGGCGCGCTGACACCGTGCATCACGCTCGGGGCGGATGTGATCACACGCCGCACATCCGCCTCGCCGCAGACTGGACACGCGGGCGCGGGATCGTTGAAACCATGCCGCGTCTCGAACGCATGTCCGTTGGCGCAGTTATAATCGTAGAGGGGCATCAAATTGCGCTCCCAAACAACCGTTTATCGTCTTGATTGTAATCCTAAGTCCGCCCAGAAGTGACCCCATGAATAACAAATCCATCCAAAGTCGGATTTTCAAAGGGCTAAATGGGCAATTCGCTGCTGGCGAAACCGTCGTCATCGCCGTCTCTGGCGGCACGGACTCGCTGGCGCTGTTGCATCTTCTGTGTGCGATCCGTCACAAACTGGGTGTCGAACTCCATGCCGCCACACTCGATCACGGCTTGCGCGGCGAACAAAGCGCGGACGATGCCCGCTACGTCGAACAGATCGCCGCCCAATGGGGTGTCGCCTGCACGCGCGGCGTGGTCGATGTGCGTGCGCTATCGGCGGAATGGAGCGTCGGCATCGAAACAGCAGCGCGGCGGGCGCGTTATGATTTTCTGGCGGATATCTTGCGGACGATCCGCGCTTATCATCTGCTGACCGCCCATCACGCCGACGATCAAGCCGAAACGGTGCTGATGCGCATCCTGCGCGGGACGGGGATTGAGGGCTTAGGCGGGATGCACGATGAGTCGCCCATGCTGGGTGCGGGCAATTTCGCGCTTGTGCGTCCCCTGCTCAATACGACGAAAGCCGAACTCGTCGCCTACTGCGCCGAAGCGAACATCATCCCACGCGAGGACGCAACCAACGCCGAGACCCATACGGTTCGCAACCGGCTCCGTCATGAAATCTTGCCCCTGCTGCGCACGATTAATCCGCAGGTGGATCGCGCGCTGATCCAATTGGCAGATGTCGCGCTTGTGGAAGATGAGTTGATCGACGCACAGCTACAAACGATCCTGATGGAAGAAAACATACTCGCGCAGCAAAAGCAGATCGTCTTTCCACAAGCACGTTTTGGGGTGCTGGAGACAGCCCTTCAACGGCGCTTTATCGTCTGGGCGGCGCGGCGCGTTATGCCCGAAATTGAGATGAATTTCGAGCGCGTCCTCGCCGCTGTACGTCTCGCCGTTCGCCATTTGCATGGCGACAATCAAGTCGGCGCGTTGGAACTGCTCGGTGACGGCGTGCGCTTTCGCATCGACTACAATGTATTTATCATTGAACGTGGTGATGCACCACTGGATGAGGATGTGCCGCTGCTGCTCACCGCTGATCATGAAATTGCGCTCGAAGCGACAACAACCCTGTACAAAGGCTGGATGCTTCACGCTGCGTCAACGCTTTCAGCGAGCATATCGACAGCGATTGCGCTGCACATCCCGCCAGATGCCACACTGAAATTACGTGGTCGGCGCGCTGGCGACCGCATGAGTCCTAGGCGCTTGAATGGACATTCGTGCAGGCTCAGTCGTTGGATGATCGACCAGAAAATCCCGGCAGCGATCCGCGACCGAATCCCCATTCTGACCGTAAACGATAATGTCGCCGCAATTCTATGGTTGCTCGCCCCGCAGATCGAGCAGCGTTTCACCCCTACAGATGATAAACAACCATCCATTTGGATTTGGATCGACAAACCAGACTTCGACACGTCATACCCAAGCTGGTAAGTCCACGATTTGCATATCCATGAAGGCGCTGTATGATTGAGATACAATAAACTTTTCCCATCGAAAAGGCGGGATTAAATGGTCGAGGACAACTCAAGCGCAAGTATACTCGTGGTCGATGATGAAGCCGCGATCCGCTATTCCGTCAGCAAAACCCTCCAGCGCGTCGGCTACACCGTGCGCGAAGCCGCCAGTGGCGAAGACGCACTCGACGCGATCCATGCCCAGACCTTCGACGTGGTATTGACCGACATTCGGATGCCGGGCTTAGATGGCGTCGAACTCGTCCGCCGGATCAAAGACGCCGATCCGGATACCGTCGTGATCCTCATGACCGCCTACCCCAGCTTGAATACCGCCGTCGAGGCGCTGCGTTTGGGCGCCCACGATTACCTGATCAAGCCAAGTTCGAGCCAAGATATTCGCGGCAGCGTCGAACGCGGCATCGAACGCGCACATGCCCTCAAACGTCGGCGGGCGCTCTTGGATCTGATTCGCAGCAATGTATTTGAATTGAGTCGCGGCGGGGATGATCCGTTCGAGGACGAGATTGAAACCAAACCGCGCACAGACAACACCCCAGTTGGAATGTCTCCCACCGCTGAAGGGATGAACGGGCAGCCGATGGTCTTGGGCCCCCTCGTGATTTATCCCGGACGGTATCAAATCTCGGTGGGTGAACGCCCTATCGATTTGACGCCAACAGAGTTTGATCTCTTGCTATACCTGACCGCCCATCGCAGTCGTGTCGTCTCATGCCATGAACTCGTGCGCGAAGTGCGTGGATATGCCGTCGATGAAGCCGAGGCGCGCGAGGTGATCCGCCCCCATGTCAGCAATCTCCGGCGCAAGCTGAAGGGCGCGGGGCAAGATGACGATGTGATCATCAATGTGCGCGGCATTGGCTATCGCTTAAATGAGTCCGTTGAAGGCTAACACATGTTGAGATCAATCGTGCTGATCGCGGCGTGTCTGACGCTGCTATTTTCGTTCGCCGCGCGTCCAGTCCATGCCCAAGCGCGTGTCGATGCGCTGTTGGAAACCATGACGCTCGAACAGAAGGTCGCGCAGATGTTCCTTGTCACGCTGCACGGCGGGGTCATGACCGAGGCGGGCGCGAGCTTCTTGCAACGCTGGCAGCCGGGCGCGGTCGTCCTGTTCACATCCAACACGGGAACGCCCGCCGCTGTGACACGGCTGACGAATCAATATCAGCAGACGATCACCGACGCGGGCGGCGTGCCGCTGATCATCGCCATCGATCAAGAAGGTGGCGTCGTCCAGCGATTGACCGACGGCTTCAGCTTCTTCCCGACGCCGCTGTTGGTCACAGGCGCGGGCGCGACGCTGGCACAACGCTATGGCGAAACCGTCGCGGCGGAACTGCGTGCTGTCGGCATCAACATGAACCTCGCGCCCGTCGCGGATTTGGAGACGAACCTCGAAAATCCGATCATCGCACGACGCGCGTTCAGCAGCGATGCCGCCGTCGCCGCACCGATTCTCGCGGCGGTCGTGCGCGGGACGCAAACGTTCAATTTCGACTCGTTCAGCGTCATCGCAACAGCGAAGCACTTTCCCGGACACGGCGACAGTCGCGGCGACTCGCATTCCGTCTTGGAACGCTTGGACTTGTCGGGCGCGACACTGGGATCACGCGAACTGGTGCCGTTCCGCGCGGCGATTGACGCAGGCGTCGGCGCAATCATGGTCAATCACATTTGGTATCCGGCATACGACACCGAACGACTGCCTGCATCGCTGTCGTACAACGTCATTACGGGCTTACTGCGGGACGAACTTGACTACACAGGCTTGATCATGACCGATGCACTCGATATGAACGCCATCGATTTGGAATTCGAGTTCACGCAAGCAGCCGTCATGGCAGTCAATGCGGGCGTCGATCTACTGGCGATGGGACCCGGCATCGATGCGTCAGTGGCGGAACGCTCGTTGATTCGGGTGATCGAAGCGGTGCGATCCGGCGAAATCCCAGCGGCGCGTATCGATGAGTCGGCGCGGCGCATCCTCACGACGAAAGCGCGCTTCGGCTTACTCGACTGGCAGCCGCTCGAACCAGAGACCGCGCAAGATCGCGTAACAGCGGCGGGTGGTGCAGCACTACTCAACGATTTGTTCGTCAACGGCGTGACCGTCGCCTACGATAACGCCAATCTCGTCCCCATTCCGGCAGCAACAGCGAACGTCGGTATGGTGTTCTTGGGGACACGCTATCAGATTCAAAACGACTGTCAACCCTATCGCCCCGACATGCGCTTGGTCGTCGTGTCGGACGCCCCTGCCGATGATGAAATCGCGCGCGCCGCCGAAGTCGGACGCTGGGCGGACACGGTGATCGTTTGGACGCAAAACGCAATCAGCAACGAGCGCCAACAGATGCTTGTCAACGCGCTGCCGGGCAGCAAGACTATTGCCGTAGCAATTTGGTCGCCATATGATCGCCTGACCTATCCGGGAGTCGCCGCCTACATCGCCACCTACAGCCCGGCGCGCGAAGCCGTCCCCGCTGCGTGCGCGATCTTGTTTGGCGCACAGCCCGCGCGGGGACAACTGGCGGTCACATTAGGCGAGATTCCGGCGGGCAGTCGGGACGCGAACTGATGAAGCAACGAAACAGAGCTGCCAATCCAAAACTCAGGTTCCCTACCGAATCATCCGTTTAACGGATGCGCCTCGAAAAACGTCCACATGATATCGGTCGTTGGGAATTCGGCGATCACCGCGCCAACTATCGATTCTGGCGGATGATCGCCGCCGCCTGCCCAGGTATGCCCGCCGCCAAAGATCGTGTACAAGACGACTTCGACGCCCTCAGCACAGTTCCCATAGATTTGCTGCGAACGCACGACATCCTCATCAATGGTGGGTGTCGCGTCGCAGCCATTGCGTACACCCCACTCCGCTGCCCACGTCTGGATAGCGGGCAGCGCGCCGCCTTGCGTCTCGCCCCCTTCATATGGCACGACCGGATCGGCATCGCCATGCACCGCAATCACGGGAATCGGGCGCGATGGTTCACACGTTTCGAGCGGATTGTACGCGCCGACGACCGAGCCAATCGCTGCCACGGTATCCGCCAGTTCGCACGCAATCCGATTCGACATGCCACCGCCGTTGGATAGTCCGTTGACGTACACGCGCACTGGATCGATGCACAGTTGCGCGTTCAAACCGTCGATGAGATCGCGGATGAAAGACACATCGTCGGGACGCTGCACCAAAATGCCCAAAATACCGGGCAGTTCGCCCGCGTTCCATCCGAGTGGAAAGCCCGTCCCCTGCGGATAGGCGACAATCAGGTTGTATTCGTCGGCGGCGGCGTTCCATTGGCTAAACTCCATCTGCTGTTCAGGGTTGGAGGCAAAGCCGTGCAAGCTGAGGATCAGCGGCGTCGGCTGTGCGGGATCGTAGGACTCTGGCACATACAACAGATAGCGCCGTTCGCCGCCCGCCGAGTCAATCGTGTTGTCGGTCAAGCCGAGTGCGGCATTGGTCGTGGCGTCACAGGCGGACTGTGCTTGCGTTAGGGCGGCGTTTGCTATCACCACTGCAAATCCAAACACCAGCCCGACAAACAAGGTACCTAGCGATGTTGCTTTACGAATCATAACATCTTTCCTTACATGGGAATCCCAGTCTCGGGTTCATTGTAACGCGGTGATTGAAGCGCTGCGTTAACGTTTCGCGCCGATCAAACCACGACGGCGTGCGCTTGTTTTCCACGTCATTTCGCGCTAAAGTCATCTTATATTGTCCCATAAATCGACAGGAAAAATCACCGATGGGTACGCTCAACCCCGACCTGATATCGAAAGACGTGGACGCGGTGCTGAACGATGCCGTCTCGGTCAAAGACCAGTATCGCAAGACGACATTGACACCCGAAGCGATCTTGTTGGCGCTGTTGCGTAGCAAAGACACCGCAGCGGCGCGGCTCATGGAGGGCTTCAAACAGGGGCGTGGCATCGATGTCGAACGACTGACGCGCCAAGTCCAGCTTGCCGCCGAGAGCCGCACGGATCAAAATGGCAACCTCGAATTTATGGCGCGCGCCAATCGGATCGTGCCGCTTTCGCGCCAGAGCATCATCTTGATCGATGACGCACTGACGCTGGCGAACTCGCAGAACGAAATCCACGCTGATACCGATCACATCCTTGCAGTGATGAGCGAAGCCTCGGTCAGCACCAGCGGCTTGCTCCGGCAGCATGGCATCACGCCCAAAGCCATCGCCGATATGCTGGTGACGAAGAAGGACACCATCCGCGACAACACGACGCTGACCGACTACGCCGCGCAAGCGAAAGCCGGCAAACTGCGCGCCGTCTTTTTCCGCGAGAACCTGCTGCGCGATATGAACAACATCCTGTCACAGTCGGTCAATCGGCACATCCTGCTGATCGGGCCCGACGGCGTAGGCAAGCGCACGTTAGCGTACAGCCTCGCGTTGTTGATTGCGGAAGGCAAGGGTCCCCGTGGACTGACTAAACTCGTCCAAATCGATGAAGCGGCGCTGCTGGACAGCGATCAAAAAGCGGTGCGCGCCGGATTGAACGAGGCGCGCGGCGGCATTTTGTTCATCCCCCATCTGCATCGCTTCTTCGGGGGGCCCATCAAAGCGGAGTTCTCGAAGGGGACGCCGATGATCCAAAAGGCGTTCTTGGACAATGATCCGGTGATCATCGGCACGACCACCGAAATCGAATATACCCAGCGCATCGTGCCAGTGAGCGCCATCACCGAACACAGCCAGCTTTTGCGCGTCGGAGAGCCGTCCATCGACGAAACCATCGAAATACTGAAGGTGATGCGTCCACATCTCGAATCCGACTACAAACTAGAAATCGATGAAGATGTCTTGGGCTTGGCGGTACGGCTGGCGAAACGCTACATGAACGCCAATCCGCTCCCCCGCAGCGCGGAACAACTGATGCACCGCGCGGCGGCGATGGTCAACATGAGCCAAGACAGCATGATCAAGCCCGGCGACGCGACCCAAGCCAACGGGGGAAGCGCACCCGCCACGCCCAACACGCTCGATGCCGAAGATGTGACGCTGGCATTGAGTCAAATGACGGGCGTCCCCGTCAACAAATTGGGCGAGGATGAGCGCGGGCGCTACGCCAGCATGGTTGAGCATTTGCAAGAGCGCGTGATCGGGCAGGATCAAGCCGTCCTCGCCGTCAGCCGCGCGATCAAGACAGCGCGCGTCGGGCTGAAAGACCCACGTCGCCCGATTGGCGCGTTCCTATTCTTGGGTCCCACGGGCGTCGGCAAGACGGAACTGGCGCGCGCGCTGGCAGAATTCATGTTCGGCAGCGAAGAAGCGATGCTGCCCTTGGACATGAGCGAGTTCAAAGACGAAAGCAGCCTGAATCGCTTGATCGGGTCGCCGTCCGGCTACGTGGACAGCGAGGCGGGCGGACAGCTCACCGAGCGCGTGCGCCAACAGCCATACATCATCGTCCTGTTCGATGAAGTCGAAAAAGCACACCCGCGTGTCCTCGACATTCTGCTGCAAATGATCGAAGAAGGACGCCTAACGGATGGGCGCGGCAACGTCACCCGCTTCAGCGAGACGGTGATCATCCTGACCAGCAACTTGGGCGCGGACTATCTCGCTGTCCCTGTGATCGATGATGAAGCACGCGAGAACGCGATGGAAGATGTGCGCGGCTACTTCCGCCCCGAATTCCTGAACCGCCTCGATGAAGTGATCATGTTCAACGCGCTCTCGCCCGACGTGCTGTACAAGATCATGAAGATCATGTTGAAGAAAGAAGCTCAGTTGGGCGCGGAACGCGGCTTGAAATTGGAGTTCACTGAATCTGCCGTCCAGTGGATGCTGGCGCAGAACGACGAACCCGAATATGGCGCGCGTCCGCTGCGGCGCATCATCCGCCGTTCGGTGCGCGAACCGCTGGCAGATTTCCTACTGCGTTCCAACCCACCCGCCGGGACGAGCGTGCGCATCGACGCGCAGCCGGACGGCACAACACTGCAATTCGCCGCGCTGTTGGACGGAAAGGAAATTGTCGTTGTCACCAACGGATGATACGCTGTATTCGCAACCGTTGCCCAAGCGCCCCGATACGGGCTTGCAAGCGTGGTTGGCGACCATCGGCTACTTAAGCGCGGAATATAGCCCCGACGCGCTGTTGACGCTGCGTATCGCACCGTCCGAACGGGGCGCGGCGTGGTCACTGGCGTGCGCATGGGGGCAGCAGCGGGAACACGTCGAGGCGAAGCCCGATTTTCCGGCGGCGCTGCGGGAATTGTGGGCGGTTTTGGCGGCGAATCACGATATTCATAAGACGCCCGAAGCCGCCTACAAGAGTCCGGCGCATTACAAAGATCATCAGTGGGTCGATGCGCCAACGAGCGAGACGCTCGAACGGCTGATCGACGTGACGACGGCGGCGTTCAAGTCCGATTGGGCGTTGATCATCGTTTACCAAGCGTCGGAAAAACCGACGATGCGCGTCCAAGCGCGGCTCGTGGCGCACGACAATCAGATTCGCAGCGGCGGACGCGGCGCAAGTATCCGTGATGCGTGCCGAGATTTATATCGCAACGCCGCTCCGGGCGTGTTCGCCAGCGCGGGACAGCCGTTCGACTCGTTTTTTGCAGAGACTTGATTTTCAACGAGAGAGGAATCCGCATGACACAGGTCAATCCGACGATTTTTCGCAAGTATGATATTCGCGGCACGGTAACGGGCGACGCCCCGCAGTTGACGCCTGATCTGGCGCGATTGGTGGGACACGCGCTCGGCACCTATCTGCCGCGCACGTTCAACACGGAGCGCATGTTTGTCGGGCGCGATAATCGGCTGACGTCGCCGCCGCTGCAAGACGCGCTCATGGCAGGCGTGGCGTCCGCCGGACTGCACGTCACCGATATTGGCGCGGTGCTGACGCCGACGGTCTATTTCGCGTCCGCCAGTCACGGCGAACGTGGCGCGGGCGTGATGATCACGGGCAGCCACCTGAACACCACCTACAACGGGATCAAAATGGCGTATGGCGCGCTGGCGTTGGCGGATCAGCAGATTCAAGATTTGCTCCAGATCATCCAAGCAGACGGCTTCGCGTCGGGCAACGGCGTGATCGACACCGACTACGACATGATCAACCGCCATATGGGGACGATCCAAAGCAAAGTCCACATCAAACGTCCGCTCAAGGTCGTGTTGGACGCCGGCAATGGCTTATCCGGCACCTATGTCCCCAACGTGCTGCACAATTTGGGCATCGAAGTCACCTGCTTGTACTGCGAATCGGACGGCACGTACCCGAATCACCTGCCCAATCCCGAAGACCCCGACATGACGAAAGACCTTGAGGCGAAGGTGATCGAAGTCGGCGCAGATTTGGGCTTGGCGTTCGACGGCGACTCGGATCGCTGCGGCTTCATCGACAATCACGGGCATCACATCGCGGCGGATCGCTTGTTGGCGCTGCTGGCGCGCGATTTGCTGACGCGGATGCCGGGCGCGTCCATCGTGTTCGATGTGAAGGCGTCGCAGGCGCTGCCGGACGAAATCCGCAAGTATGGCGGCGTCCCGGTCATGTGGAAAACCGGACACAGCCTGATGAAACGCAAGATGCACGAGATCGGATCACCGTTGGGCGGCGAGGTCAGCGGGCATATGTTCATCGGCGAAAATTACTACGGCTTCGATGATGCGCCGCTGGTCGCGCTGAAGTCGCTGGAAATCTTCGCGCGTTCAGATAAGACGGTCTCTGAACTGTTCGATGAAATCCCGAAACTGGTGGCGACGCCGGAAATCATCCTGTCCGCGCCGGACAACGTGAAATTCGCCATCATCGAGGAAATCACAGCGGAATTGTCGAAGAATTACGAAGTGATCACGCTGGACGGCGTGCGCGCGGCGTTCGAGAATGGATGGGGACTGGTGCGCGCATCGAACACGCAGCCCGCGATCACACTGCGCTTCGAGGCGTACACGGCGGCGGAACTGGTGGAATACATGGGGCGCTTCAAGGCGCTGTTGGACACACATCCCGAAGTCATACAGGATGAATTTGTCGAGCAGATCAAGAAATTCAGCGCATCGTAGCTGACAATGCGACAATTTTCGGGCGTTCTGATGGGACGCCCTATTCGTTTTCGTATAATTCTCGTAATCCCGCCGCTGTCACCTGCACACTAAATTTCCGCTCTACCCTCCCTCGCGCTCCCTCCCCCAACGCCACACGCCGCCCCTCATCGTCCAGCAATCCCCGTATCGCGTCTGCCAGCGCCGCATCATCTCCCACTGGAACAACCACGCCGATATCAGGGTGATCCGGCAGCGTCCCCACATTCGTGCTGACCACCGGAACGCCGCACGCCGCCGCCTCCAATGTCGCCATCGCTAAGATTTCGTGCCGCGAGGTCAGCACCTTCAGCGCCGCGCGCCGATAATACGCGGGCAAATCGGTGTGCTTGACCGCGCCGATGAAATTCACGCGCGCCGCGATGCCCAAGTCCGCCGCCAACGCCCGCAAGCGCCCTTCTTCCGTCCCAACGCCAACGATATCCAGCGTCACATCGTCCAAACGGGCAACCGCCCGCAGTAACGTCGCTTGATCCTTCACCGGGACGAGCGACGCCACATTGATAATCCGGCGCGGATCGGGGATCGTCCCATCGGGCTTGAACAACTCGGTATCGACGCCGAGTGTCCCGCGCACGATCCGCCCTGTGCGCCGATAGCCCGCGCCCGCGATCAGCGTATCCACATAGCGACTGGCGGAAATCACCGTGTCCGAACGCAACGCCTGTCCGACGATCCATCGACTGAACGCGCTCAACTGCAAGCCGTAGCCGATATCGCGCAAGCCAACCAGTTCGCCGCCCAAAATCGACACCACCGACGGCACGCCCAACAGACGCCCCGCCCACGCGCCGATCAATCCGGTTTCGTCTGCCCACATCGCATGAAGCACATCGAACGGCTTTTCAGCGTGCAGGTTGCGCAGCGTATTCAGCGCGTCCGCCCACAAGCGCAGCCGCTTTATCCCGCTGGCATAACTCCCCGCGCCCAAACTCGTGACCTGTGCGCCGCTCACGATGTAACGATCCCGCCGGAACGGATAGCGCAACGCCAAGATACGCACATCGTCCGTTTTCGCCAGTTCACGCGCGAGATGCTGCTGCACAGGCAGCGCCCAGTCGTTTTCGTCGCCGCTGAAGCCGGGCAAAAGGATGCCAATATTCATGCACCCACCTCATACAGTGTCAAGTCGCCGTAGCGCGCCAATGGCGTCAGCCCGCGCATCGTTCGCAGCCAATCGAGCGCGATGGCGGGCGGACGCCCCGCCCACTGCCTCTCGATGCGCGCCGCGTCCAACAGCGCGTAATCGGCGCGTCCGCGCGTCCATTTCGCGGACAGCGAAGCGGGTGTCTCGCGGTAAATTTCGTACACCGTCAAGGTCGTGCGATGCGTCAGCGTCGGCGTGATAGCAAAAGCGTAGATCGTCACACCATCCGGGATGGACGCCGCCGCCCACGTCGCCACGTCGATATCGCGCTGCTGATTGGCGACGAAAGTCTGCGTCAGATCGCGTCCGGCGGTGTGCATCGACGAAAGACTGAAAAACAGGATAACCACAGAGACCCAAAAGCGCAGTAGGGGCGACCCGATTAGTACCCTTTCTCTCTGCGTCTCTGCGTCTCTGCGGTAAATCCCTTGCCCTACGCCCAATCCGATCAGCGCCGCCAACGCCGGAACGCTCATCAGCGGGTAGCGAATATTCTGATACGCCAAGCCGATGAGAAAGATGTACGGCAGAATCAGCCAGCCGCCCAACACGATCAGCGCGGCATTCCGACGCAACCGCCACCATCCGAGCGCGGCGAACGGCAGCAAGGCGACCGAGATGTAATGCGGCGCGTGCAAAAACTGCGCGTAATAAACGGCGTTGATCTGCGGATAGCTGACCGCCCCTTCTGCACTGACGAACGACGATGCCAGCGCGTTCGCCGGATGCCAGCCGGACAGCGGCGCGATGTTCAGCGACGGCAGCGGACTCAGCGCGTTGTACGCCGCCTGTGGGAGCAGCATCAGCGCGCCGACGATGCCCACGACAATGATATGTCGCCCGTTCGCGCGCGTTGAGATCAGTGTGACGCCCCACGCCAGCCCCAACAGCGCGAACGGCGGGCGCGTCAAGATCGCCAGCGCAAGACATGCCGCCATCAGCATCAGCCAGCGAACATGACGCCGCCGCAAATACGCCAACAGCGCCGCCGCGCTGGCTGTCGCCCAAAATAACGCGGGAATATCGGTCATCAGGACAATGCTCGACTGGATCGCTTGCCCGCACAGCGCCATGATCAGCGCCGCCGCGAACGCGCCAATCCGCGCGCCGCCCGCCAAGCGCACCAACCCATACACCAACGGCGACAGCGCCGCGCCCATCACGATGTTCACGGCTTGTCCAACCGCCGCCGACTCGCCAAACACAGCAAATACCGCCGTCAACAGCGCCGGATAGCCCAACGTCCAATACGCGGGACTGGCGATCCGCCCTTCTGATGCGGCGCGCGGCAAGTCGAGCGCGAAATCGTAGTAGGCATACGAGTCTTGCCCATACAGCCCATCGAAATCCACCGTATACGCAAGCCGCCAGCCAAGCGCGATCCCGAACGCGATGACCAGCAGCAGGGCGTCAAGCATTCGTGCGCGCATCACCCCACCCCAATCCCGCGAACAACATCAGCGCCGCTGCTTCGATGATCAGATGCGTCAGCGCCGCGCCGTCCACACCAAAGCGCGGAATCAGCACGAGTCCGAGCGCAACTTGCAACGCGATCACGAGCGCGTTGACGGCGTTGACGCGGCTTTCACGCCGATGGGCATAAGCGCGGATCGTCCATAAGCCGCGTAAAACGCTCAACGCCAGCGCCCACGACAACAGCGCCAAACTCGACGCCCCCGCCGCGAACGCATCACCGTAGATGAGCGTGAGCAGGATCGGCGCGAAAATAGTCAGCCCGACGCCCGACGCGATCCCGAATGCCGTTAAGCCGACCAATGCACGGCGAAATGTTCGCTCCATCCGCGCGGGATCAGCGGCAAGCGCCGTCAACGTCGGGAAGATCGCGCCGAAAAAGGCGTTTGGGAACATGCGTGCCGCCTCGGTGAAGCGATACGCAGCGGCGAACAATCCGACTTCCGCCGTCGTTGTCAGATTTTCAAGCATGATGATGCTCAAGCGATTTTGCAGCGCCGCGAACAGCGCCGCCAGCGCGAACGGGAACGCGCGCCGCAACAGCGATCTCCCCCGCTCGGATACGGTGAGGGGGTTGGGGGGTGAGGTCGCGCGATACATGCCCCACGCCGCGACCAACTGCCCTGCGCTGGTCGCCGTGTTCACGATCAGCACGACCACCACACCCGCCCCCGCCGCCAACACAACCGCCGTCAGCGCCGCTTGTGCCGCCAACATGCCAACGTTTAGCGCCGCAACGGGCGTCATGCGTTCCTGTGCGCGAAAGACCGCCGTGAACGCGCCCGTCAGCGGCACGATCAGAACCAGCGGCGCGGAAACGTGCAGCCCGGCGACAATTTCGCTGTCCGACGACAGCAGGGGCGCGGCGGCGATCAACACCAATAGGGTTGGCACGCCCAACAGCAGGCGAACGCGAATCACATCAATCAAATAGTCGTGCGCGCGTTCGGGCTGCCCCGCCAGATCGCGCGTCATGAGCGTGCCGAGTCCGAACTCGACCACTAGACTCAGCGGGTACACCCACGCCATCGCTACCGCATACACGCCCAAACCGCGTTCACCGAGCGCACGCCCGATCACCGCCGCGATCACGAACGACAGCGCCGCGCCGCCAATGTTGCTCACGAGCAGGATCGCGGTATTGCGTCCGAGCGTAGGCGCACCCTGATGGGACGCCCGCGCGATTAACGTGCGAATCACGGACGCGGCGTGACGACCAACTCAGCGCCGCCTGTTTTCGCGTCGAGTTCGCGCGTGAATATCAGTGCCGTCGCCTCGCCAATGACGATTTCGGCAGTTGTGTAGATGATGCTGCCATCTTGGAGATGCCCGCCGAAGGTCGCGCCGTACCCGTCCGAAACGGCGATATGCAGATTCGCGCCGTGTACCGACAAGGTGCCGGACAGCGAGACGATCTCCAATTTCGCATGAATCATGGTCGTCTTATCGTGATTGGCATAGCAGATCGCGGCGCGCTCCAAGCTGCCCACCCCGGTGAGGATGAACGCGGCTTGCAGCGCCTGTTCCGCCGCGAAGCGGGTGAGTTCGCGCTTCAAATCTTGTCCCGGACGCAGCCGGATCGCGTGAATGTGCATCATCGTCGCTCGAATTCGATCCAATAATGATCCGCGAACAGTGCCAGTGCGCGCGCCTGTCCGATCCGCGCGTCCCACATCAACAAGCGGCGCAGCCAGCGCGGACGCCGTTCGATTGCACCGTAGACATCGCTCGGCGGGAGCAGGACGCCCAACGGTTCGACGTGGACGCGCTTGAAATGCGGCGCAAAGTCGCGCGTGAGCCGTCGAATGGTCGGATAGTGTATCGCAATCGCGCCGCCGCCGACATCGAACCGCGCCGATCCGCGCAGCCGCCGGAACGCAACGCCCCATTCGCCATGCAATCCGTGCCACATGATTTCCCAAACGCAGAATGGACTCATCACGCCGAAGCCGGCGATGCCGCCCGAACGCACACGCGCCGATAACCATAATGCCAGCGGACGCCAATCATCCACACAGTTCAGCACGCCGAAATTCGCATAGACCGCATCGAAAACCTCACCCCCGTCGCTGACGCGACTCCCCCTCTCCATATCGAGAGGGGGTTGGGGGGTGAGGTTGCTTAAATCTAATTTTTGGATCATGATCAACGGTTCGCCCGCAGTCTTAGCGCGTGCCGCCGCCAACATGCCGTCGCTGGCATCCGTCGCCAATACGCGCACGCCGCGCTGTGCCAATCGGAGCGCGTCCTCGCCCGTACCACAGCCGAGTTCCAATACGCTGTCGCCCGCGCCGAACGCGCGATCCAAGCGCGCATGGACGCGCGCCCGCAGATGTGCCGCGATGGGCGACGCGGTGAAATCGTGATCATACGTTGGGGCGAGCGGGTCAAACGCGGACATATCCGTTTAGGCAGATTGCTCAACAGCGATGGTCGCTGGCAGAATCAATGCTGTCTGTGGCGCGCGCACAATTTCGCGCTGTGTGAGCGCCATGCCGATCCGCCCGATGCGCGCGTTCGCTGCCATCTTCAGCCGTTTGAGCGGCGAGGCTGCGCCCTTGATGCGCGCCCGGTTAAGCGCCACCTCATTGACCATCCAGCGCGTGGCATAGCGATAGAAGCGCCGCGAACGCCGTCCAGCGATCTCCAAGTCGCGGTCGCTGCGCTCTGTCCACGCTTTCATGCTGAAGATGCGCGGCTCGACTTCGGCATAATAGGGCGTCCCCTTGATCGGGTACGCAACTGTTGTGAGGAAAATATCGGGGTTGGAGCGTTTCAGATGGTCAACCGTTTCTTCCAAGTCCGCGATCTGTTCGCCCTCGTAACCGAGCATGATGAACATGCCTGTTTCGATGCCATGCTGTTGCAGCAGATGCGTCTTGGCGCGTACATCGTCCGCGTTCACCTTGCGCTGCATCGCGTCGAGGATGCGCTGCGATCCGCTCTCCGAGCCGTTCCACAACCGGAAACAACCCATGTCCGCAAGTGCTTTGACGACTTCATCGTTCAGCCGATCCGCGCGCGAGATACACTCGAACGGGATACGCACGCCGCGCTGTTCCAATTCGGCTTTGTAATCGAACAGCCAGCGCCGATTGATGCCGAATACATCGTCAGCGTACCAAATCAAATCGGGATTGTAGCGTTCTTTAATCCACAGCAGTTCCGCGGCGGCGTCGGCGGGCGTTCGGCGGCGATGTGTGTTGCCATACACACTGTGACTGCACCATGTACAGGTATAGGGACAGCCGCGCGCATGAATGACCGAGACCGAACTGGTGCCGTGATGCGTTTTCCATGTTTCCATGTAGCGCGGGATGTCGATGGCTTCTCGATCCGCCCACGGATTTGCGCTCAAATCCGCCATCATCATACGCGGCAGCGTCTCGATCAACGTGCCGTCATCGCGCTGGAAGGCGATCCCTGCTATCGCATCGAGATCGCGCAAGCCATGCTTGATCAAATGCGGGATGATATCTTCAAGTGCCGTCTCGCCTTCACCGCGCACGATGATATCCGCGCCATGCGCCACATAGTCGGCGGCATAATAGGGCGGCTCGGGACCCCCCAAGACGACGAACGCACCCGTCGCTTTCGCCAAGCGGATCATCTTGAGCGCGTTGAATTTGGTCATGAGATTGACATACAACCCGACGACCGACGGGCGTTCGCGCGTTAGCAGCGCCGCGAAATCATCGAGGTGCGCGAACGTCGAGTCGAACACGCCGACGCTGAATCCGGCGCGCTTGAGGTACGATGACAAATACAATATCCCCAATGGGGGATAGGGCTTCATCACCTTGAGTTCGTGCGGATCGTCGTACATAAAATAGCCGTGCGCGAGTAAAATATCCATGCTTTCACCGATGAAGGCTATTCGAGTTTGTAACCCGTCGTCTCTTGAATGACAGCCAGTGCCGCCTCATACGCCGCTGAGTCGATGCTCTTCATGATCGTGTGCGCTTGTCCGTCGATGTAAATTTCGATCACCGACTCCTCGCCCGCGCTCACATGCCGAAAACGGGTGGCACGATCCAAATTCACCAACTCATACGATCCGCCGCTTGCTTCGTATTTCACCCAATTGTTCGCCATCTTCACACCAAACTTTGTCCGGTTACACGCTGCGCAAAATTCAAGACTGCTTGATACGCCTTCTCATCGAACTGCTTCTGCACGACGAATGCCTTGCCATCAACGATAAAACTGACACTGCCCGCCGTCTGAATCGCAAAGCCCGTCGCCAATTCCAAATCGATGATCAACGCTTGATACATCAGGAAGTTCGCGCCAATTTCGACATTCGGTTTCGTGATCTTCAACCATGCTGCCATAATGTTCCTCGATTTCGATGCTGTCCGCAATGATACCCTAATCGCGCTTGCCCGTCAGCAAACGCACGATCCGCCGCAGTACCGCAAACGGATCGAAGGTCGAATGCGGCTCGACTGGCACATCCGCCTGCGACGATGCTTGGGATTGGCGGCGCGCCTCGCGCATCGTCAGCATCCGTTCGCTCTCTGGCACGAACGCCGCGCCACCCGATGGTGGGAGTTCGATGGGTTCAATTTGAGGCGGCGTATAGAACGCGGGGGAGGCTTGCACGCGCGGCGGTTGGGCGCGCATCGACATCACGCCGCTGGTATCTTCAATGCGAATGGGCGCGTTGGGGCGCGTGTCGTCCAGCGATTCATCGATGACGGGCAAATTCACAGCGCCCGTCTTTTGTCCGGTCTCGCGGCTGCGAAAACAAGCCTGTTCCGCATTGAACGTCCCGATGATGTCGAAATCGATCCCGCGCGCCGCGAACGCCGCGATCACGTCGCCGTTTGTGCCGAAGGCGAACGCCAATGGCGATGCAAATCGCGGTTCTGCCAATGCCCCTGCCAGCAAGATCAGCCCGCCTCTATCGAACGGCACATGCAGCCGTTCCGCTTGCCGTCGCACGAGAAAATCTTCAATATACGCGGTATCGTCCACATCGATAGCCGCGCTGCGATCCGGCATCTCGCGCACGGGTGACGGCGTGGGCGTCAGTGTCTCAATGTCGCCCACGCCGTCCGCGATATTCAACACATCGTCCTGATGCGCCAACAAGTACGGCAAGGCACGCGCGAAGTGCCTTGCCCACGTCATCCGCGCGCCAATGCCCTCAACCACGCTGATCGGGCGTCCCGCATGACGCCGACCACTGTCATAGTGCCGAAAGAACAGCACCGTCTCCGACAGCGCAAAACCGTACAGGCTCGGAAAGGCGCGCGTCAGCCGTTCGACATCATTAATCGCGTTGAGCGCGTTCGCAATCGTGCTGACATCGCGGTTGCTGATCGCGGCGGGACGCACGAACGCCGTGAAGTCTTGGCGCTGATTGCGCGTGAACAAAAACGACTCGATCTGCATCATGCGTCCCCCTTCTCTCAACCCTATGGTACGAGCGGACGCATCTTCTTGTTGGCGACGCCAGCAACCGCTTGAATTTGCGGTTCGAGTTCCTTAAGGGTTTCAGCGACTTGGCGGCGTTCGGCGTGCAGTTCCTTGATCGAGCGCCCGCGCAAAATGCGCTTGAGGACGTTGCTACTCATCTTTTCGAGGCGCTGTTCGAGATCGTCTGCTTGTTCTTCGAGGACAAGCGCCGTTCGGTCGAGTTCGTTGCCAATCGCGTAGAGGAACGGATAATGCACATCAACGGGTTCGGGCGCGGCAACCAGATTGAACGATGCCAGCGCGTAACCTTCGCCTTCCGTCGCCACTTGCGCGCGTCCATCCCCAACAATGGAGACAGGCAGCATGGCGGAGGGGTACAGCCACGGACGCAAGCTCGATGTTTTGCGCCGTTCCTTCTCGACGAAATCGACCACACCACGAAAGACTTGGCGCGCCTTCTTGTACAATTCCTCGTAGTTGTGCGCCTTATATTCTTCGGGCAGCGCGTCTGCCTTCGTCAGCACCAGCACGATGGTGATACCGCCGCCGATCCCCTCGCCGGCGAGGTTCGGCTTGAACTTATAATTGTTGAGCAGATTGTAGATGTAGGTGGACGACGTGAGCATCTCGGCTTCAATCGCCGGGCGCATCGCAATCGTGTACGCATCCGCGACGATGATGATGGCATTGCTCTCTTGGATATCAGCGTGAAGCTGCGCCGCTTCGTCCGACTCGTCAGCGGGAACATTGATCGCGCCGCCCTGATAATCGACCCAGCGGAAATCGGTAATCTTCTGGTCGTCGAACAGCAGCGTAAACACATCCTCGCGGCGTCCCATCGTTGGGGCGGGCCACTTGCGCCCGATCACAAAATCACGCCATGGATTCAGATATTTGGTGGCGGTATCGGCGTCTTCGGCTTCGATGCGCAAGCCTTCAATGCCAGTCGCCATCATGTAGAGCAGCGCGAGGGTATAGCAGGTCTTACCTTGCCCTGTGCCGCCGAAAAGTGTCACTTTGAGAGACATTGTTTGTCCTTCGGTGGTTGTCAATCGCTTGTAGTGTACTGTATTCGGGTGAGCGGTGGGTGAGCCGAATTACCTAACCTCACGCGCCGTTTCAGGCTTGCGCAGTTCAGCGCGTACCGTTTCGATGAAGCGCAGCGCCGCTGGCACCGCGCGGATGATCGCATCGGGGCGCGCCAGCGTCGCCGCCAAGCCCACCGCGCCGCCTAATGTCACCACGACCGTGCGCAACATCACCGCGCGCGACGCCAGCATCAGCGCCAACGCGCGCTCGTGCTGTGCTGTCTCTGACGCGCGCACGGTCGCCCACACCGTGCGCAGATCGCCCGTCACGCTCAAGCGCGTCACCGCAATCAAGTGTCCGCCGATGCGCGTCTCCACACGGCTCGATGCGCCAACGGCATCGCGCACCCACGCCGTAAACTGCTCGAAGCGTTCGACGGCGCTTTGCCAAGTATCGCTCATAACCGCGCCAATGCCGAAGCTGACAACCGCCGGATCATCCAGCAAGAGCGCGCGCAGTTCGGACTCCGAATCGGGAGTCGCCCGATCTCCGACGCCGAACGACTCGACCACCGCAAGGCGCGGATCGAAAGCGCGCATTCGCCGCGCGGCGTCGTCCAATGCCGTATTGGATGCCGCGATATCCGCGCCCGCGCGTGCCAAAATCGCGGCGGCAGCGTCTGCGGCATCGGGCAGATCGACGCGCCAGAGCGTCTCCGGCGGGGCGTCGTTCACGCCGAATGAAACAATCGTCGCTGGCGCAGACGCGCCCCATAGATCGAGCGCGTCCGCGCCGCCCAGTTGAAAGATCGTCGCCACGCCCTAGCCTCGCAGCGCCTTGATCAGTTCCGCCGACGCCGAAATCAGCGCGCGGATCATCTCAACGCGATATGTTTGCGCTTGCTGCACCATCTCGACATGGATGTTCCACAAGCGCGTATCCAGTTCGCCCGCGCGTTCCGGCACGATCAGCTTGGTATCGCCATCCATCCCCATCACCGTGCTGGCGCGCGGCGTCAGCGTCTTTTCTATGTCGGGCGTGATCGGCGTCCCGGTCGGCACGACGTAAGTTTCGACGGTGAGTTCGGTGGCGTCCTCAACCACTTGTTTGAGCGTGTCGCCCATCTGCTTGGCGAACGACTCGATTGCCTCCGTCAGCTTATCGCGGACTTCTTTCACGCTGTCCATGCCGAACAAGCCGAAACTTTCGACCGTTCCCCCATCCGTTATGCCGCTGATTTGCGCTTCGATCACCGCTTGCTGATCGCCAATCTGAATCACGATGCGATTGCCCGCCGCGCGGAACGTGGGCGGTGCGGATGCACGCGCTTCGGGCAATGTTTGCGGTTGGCGCGGCGCGGATGGAAGATTGATCGGCGTCTGTGCGGCGAACGATGGCGCGCCCGCTGTAGATACCGCCGCGCGTACCGCCGGATCACCAACGATCACGTAGCCGCGCGCATCATTGTTCGCCGTCCATGTAAAGGCGAATTGATTTTCGAGATCGGCTTGATACTGTGGATTGCTGAACTCGCCATCCAAATCGTAGCGGAGGGCTTGCAGCGCGGCGGCAAGCGTCAGATAGCGTAGGTTCATCTGCTGCATCGCGTGTCCGACAGGCTTCCCCTCCATCATCAGTTGCAGCGTGTTCTCGAACGCTCCAACTTGTGCATCTGCCATGCCCGTCCACTGGAACGACGTTCCCCACGCCCGTTCCACGTGTCCAATCGCCGCCAGCGCGCCGCGCTTGAGCATCGCAGTTGGGAGCGCCGCCACGAACGCGGCGGGTGCGATTTCCTTGCGCGTGTGCGAAAAATCGTCCAACGGCGGCGTCCCCGCGCTGAAGCACGCGAAATGAAACGCGATCAAGCCGTCGAGATCGGCGTTCACGTCCGCTCCCGCAAAATACATATCCGGCGTGATCGCGCCCGAATTGGGACCCGCCCAATCGGCGCACACCAGCGCGCCTTGCCCCGCCATTTGCAGCGGATCGCCGCTGACGAACTCCATGCCGTGACTGGCAGTGAACAGGATACCGGGCATCTCCGCGCCGCCGAGCAGCGTCCGCAAGCGATCTTTGTTCGCATCGCGTCCGTAGTACGGATCAGGCATGTCCCAATCGCGGATGCTATCGATGGCGAACAACTTCTCGCGCAGCGGCATGATCAATTTTCCGGCGCTGGAGATCGTCGCGCGGTCGCCCGCGCTGTACGGCGCGAAGAACGTCAAACGGCGCGGACGCGGCGCGGCACTCTCGGCGGCAACCACGCGGCGCGCGTATTCGGCATACGCTTCGAGATCGTGTCCGCCCTTGCCATCGGAGAAATAAATGCGCCCGACGGCGTAGCCCGCGTCTAATGGATACTGGAACGTGTTGTAGGGAATATCGACGGGCGATCCGACGATCAGCAGGTAATACGGCAAGAGATTAGGGTTCACCGGCTCGGCAGGCGCGATCCCGACGCGCCGAAAGAACGACTCGCGCGTATCGACGCCGGGCGTGAACACCAAATCATCACGATATTTCACGCCCGCTTGCGCGCGGCGGCGCTCCAACAGCGGCGCGAGCGCGTCTTTGAGCGCGTCGATCACCCGTTGATCGCCACCGGGAAAGATCGCGCCCCAACCGCCCGACGACAGCGGACTGAGGTCGAAGAACGCCTCGCGCAGTTCGTCCTCATCATCGCCCTGACGCAGCGTGTCGATCTCGTCGGGCGGCGGCGCGCCAAATGCCCACGCGAACACCGCTTCGCGCGAAGCTGGCGGGATGGCATAGTCGCCGGACGGCAAAACGCCGTTGAAAACCAACTCATCCGGCGTCAAGTTTGACAGCAGCGCCGACAGTTCGTCGTTCATCCGCCGCCTTGCCCCGCCGTCAGCGCGCTCAACAACGCGCTCATCATCTGCGAGCGATATGCGATGGCGGTAGCGACGTTCTGCCGATGGATATCCAGCAAATCTTGGCGCAGAGTCAACGCGCCCGCCTCAGTCGAACCGGGCAGGATCGTCTCGCTGTCGCCATCGAGATTGAGCGTGGTTTGCGCGACGGGTTTGGCGGTATCGAAGTTCATATCACCACCGATTTCGACAAATCGGGTTGTCACCGTCAATTTGCTGATATTATCGAGATACTGTCCGACCTTCTTGACCACATCTTCGAGCGCCGCTTCAAAATTGGATGCCATGTTCTCTCCCCTTTATGGTTGCAAAGTAACATTGGAAACGCGAGTCGATTGCTGCGGCAGATCTGCCAGCGCGTCCAGCTTCGCCACCGCCGCCCGCAGTGTCAGCCGATGAAACACCATCGACGCCGCCCGCCGCACATGTGCCGGACGCGCGCGCGTCGGTTGGCGGACGAGCATCTGAAGTTCGCGCCACGTCTTGCGCGAACGATAATCCTTGTGGACGACGGTATGCAGTTGGCGATAGAAATCGGTGCCGAAGGGACCCTGATACAACATCGCCAAATCTTGGCTGTCGATCCAGTTGGCTTTTTCGCCCAGTTCGTGCTTGACGCGCTCGTAGAATGTCGTTCCGGGCAGCGGATAGCTGACCGAGATGCCGATATCGTCGGGCATCAGATCGCGCACCATTTGCAGCGTGCGTTCGATATCGGCACGCGTCTCGCCCGGATAGCCAAATTGCAGGAAGAAGGCGACGTTGACGCCGTTCGCATGGAGTTCGCGCGTCGCCTCGTAGATTTGCTCGACGCGCGTCCCCTTTTCCATCGCATCCAGCACGGACTGCGATCCGCTCTCCGCGCCGACCCAGACGATCTGCGCGCCCGCCCGCGCCAGCGCCGGAATCGTGCGCCCACGCAGCAGCAGATCGACGCGGTTCAGGCTCTTGAAGGGGATACGCAAGCCGCGCGCATCGAGCAAATCCGCGAACTGCTCGATCCACTTGTCCTGAATCCCCATGATATCGTCCATGAACCAGATATGATCGGGATCGAAGTTCGCTTTCAACCACGCCATTTCTTCGACCACATTGGCGGCGCTGCGAACGTTGTACCGCTGTCCCCAAATCGGCTTGGCACACCAATTGCAATGGAACGGACAGCCGCGCGTCGTGACCAAGTTCATCGAATAGTAACCGTGATGCGCGATCCACACGTCCCGATAGGCGTCCCGATCCACCAAGTCCCACGCCGGAAATGGGATCGTGTCCAACTTGGCGATCACCGGACGAGGAAACGTTTTGACCATCGTTCCAACGGCATCAAGATACGCCACGCCGCGAATCTCGGACAGCGCGGTATCGCTTCGTTTTTCGAGATGATCGAGCAGTTCGGGCAGCGCCTCGTCACCCTCGCCCATCAGCACATAATCCGCGCCGCGCGCCAGATATAAATCGGCATGATCGGTTTCGTCCGCGCCGCAGCAAATCACGATGCAGCCGCGCGCCTTCGCCGCGTCGATCATCTGGAAGGCGGCATCGCGCATCCGTAACAGGCTCATCTTGCTCAAATAGTTGAAATTATCCTCGAAGATGGCGGCGTATTTCGGCTTGTGCGCCTCCAGTGCCGCCGTCCACGCGATGGGCGACTCCGCCAGCATCGCATCGAACAGCGCCACACCATAGCCGCGTTCGCGCATGATCGCGGCGGCGTACAGCGTGCCGAGCGGCGGATACGGCTGCATCGCGGCGTACAGCTTGGGATCGAAGCGCAGATAGTACGATTGTCCGAATAGAATGTCCGTCATAGCTGGAATCCGATGATTGTTTTTCGTTTTTCGTTCGGGAGCGCGTCGAGTTCGAGTCCCGCCTCGTGTAAAGAACACCGTGCGATCTGCCGCGCGAGATCGATGTTGATCCGTTTTGGCTTGCCATCGAGCGTCGCTGGAACAGATTCGACCGGAAATTTCAGTATCAGGTCGGGATCGCCAATCTGCGGGACGCCGCCGCGCACGACCAGCGCGAGATCAGCGCGCGTGCGCGGTAAATAGCCAAATTGATGCAGTTCGGTATTGAAGGCGATCCAATCGCCATTTGGCGCGGGTTTCTCTGCTGTCTCAGCATCGGGCAATTGCAGCATCATGGCAGCTTGTTTGTATAGAGCTGTATATACATGGGGGAAAACGATATGCCAGTATGAACTAAATATCGCGTGATTTCGGTCACCCGCCATGATCATCATTCGAGTCTGCAAAGCAACCGTCCAGCGTCTTAGCTCGGTCAACAAATCGCCGTCCGCCGTCAAGCGTGAATCGCTGCCGTAGGCGACGTGACCGCCGCAATCAAGCCATGCTTGCTCATTCGCAGTTTCGCCCAACAAATACACATTCGTCGTCGGGCAAATCACCAATCCGCGCACACGCGGCGCGGCGTCCGCAATATCCTCGTCGGTCAGCCCAACGCCATGCACGATCACGGTATTCGCACCGACACAGCCGAGCGCCTTCAACCGCTGGTATTCGCCCGCCGCGATCTCGTCCGTCCCCTCTGCGAGATGGATGAACCACGGCACATCCGGCGGCGTAGTGCGATACGAGCGCACGATTTCGTCAGATGTCGAGAAATGCAGCGAATGCGCCCAACCATAGCGTTTCAACACGCGCACGGGGAAATCAGCGCGAAAGAGTTCTTTGTGCGGCGGATTGTGATGGGCAACGGTGGTCGCGCCACACAGCAGATTTTTCAGCCCGCCGATGAACAGCCGATCCCATAACGGATACGCGCGCAGCGACTTGTAGGGTTCGTCGTTCAAGCGAGCGCTCACATCGTTGCCCCATTGGTGCGCGTTGTCGTAGGTGTCGCGGAATTTCGTGCGCGGAAAGTGATTCAGTTCAAGGTGGTCATGCGCGTTGATCAAGCCGGGAAAGATCGCGTAGCCGTCCAGATCAACTGCAACCGCATCATGTCGGGGATGCGCGGCAATTCGTTCGGCGGTGTACAATTCGCGCCGGACGAAGGTTGCGCCGTCCCAAATGCGCGCGTTTTTGATGATCAGCGGCTTGACCATGCGACTCGATGAATCAAACGACAATACCACGATTATAGCCCGTTCCCCATCGGAGGGCGAATGTTCACCACCCTAATCGCGTGGGCATGGACGCTGTTCCTACTGGCGGCGGCATATCCACTGACAGCACAGCTCATCCCCGACGCGGGCATCGGATTGCGCGCGGCGACGGCGCTGGCTTTGGGCGCGGGCGGCGTGTCGCTGATCATGCTCTGGGAAGGCTTGTTGGGCATCGCTTACACGCCGTTGGGAAGCGCCGTGCCATATCTGATCATCATGGGGATAAGTTATTTCATCGCAGAGCGCGTGGAGAAACGCGGAGGAAAAAGAGAGCAAATCCCCCCCTTCTCTTTGCGATCCTCCGCGTCTCTGCGTTATCTTTGCTTGCTGCTCCCCATCGCCGCCACCATCGCGTTCAACGCTGGCTATTGGGCATTCCACCGCGATGACGCGATCAACATCTATCAGCCGCAAGCCGCCGAAATCGCACGCACACGCGCGTTGATCCCGCTGACGGGCGCGGACAGCCTCTACCGCGCTTACCCGATGCACATGCAGTTGTTGTACGCGCACGCCTACATGGTATCCGGTTGGGAAAACGATTATCTCGCGCAGTTTGTGTCCGCGCTGTTGGCGTTAGCGTGTCTTGCGGCGGCGTATGCGCTGGCGGAACGATTGCAGGCGGGATCGGGCGGAATCGCGGCGTTCCTGTTGGCGACGACACCTACATTCGGGGCGTGGGCGTCGTCCGGCTACGTCGATCTGCCGACGGCGCTCCCCTACACGCTGTGCGCCGTGTTCGCGCTCCGCCTATGGGACAAGCGGCATATGACCGACGCGGCGTTGGCAGGTGCGATGCTCGGACTCGCGGCATGGACGAAGAATGCCGCGCTCGTTGGCGTGCCGCTGCTCGGACTGTGGTTGCTGTTGGCGTGGAGTCAGCGCCGAATTGCGTTGCGCCAGATCGTGATCGCTGGCTTCGCCTGCGCCGCTGTTGCCGCGCCGTATTACCTTCGCAACGTTGTGGGCGCGGGCTTCATCATCCCAGAGACCGCGTGGACGGATCAGGCACAGCGCACGCTCGACAGCGCGTTGATTTTCGTGATCCATCCCGAAATCTACGGCGTGACGGGCTGGCTGATCATCGGCGGTATCGGGTTTGCGCTTGCAAAACACCTTCGACGCCCCGACACCGAGAACAAAAATGGATTTCTAACGGTCTTATGGTGGACGCTGCCGTTCTTCGCCGTCTGGTGGGCGTTCGCGTCCTACGATCCGCGCTTCTTGCTGGTCATTCTGCCGATGTTGTGCGCCCTCAGCGGCGCATTCGCGGCGCGCCTCTGGGAATCGCTGTCCGCGCGATTAGGAACACGCCGCCGTTACGCTTATGCCGCGCTCGTGATCGTCGCGCTGGCGTTGACGATGCGCACGGTGTGGTTTAGCGTTGAATACAAACGGGAAATTTTGCGCGCGCCGTTCATGTCCGACGCCGATAAGCGCGCCATCCTCGGACGCGAGATCATTCCACCTGAATCGTGACGGGCAGTACCCCAATCACGCCATCCAACGTCGCTGATCCCGCTACGGAAAGATCGTGCGGCGCGCCATCGATGAATTCATAAATTTTGACCCATAGTTGATAATCGCCCGCTGGCAAATCGGACGGAAGTCGCAGCGCACGATTGTCCCAGACGGGTAAATTCGGCGTCCAAGTCTCCGTCGGCGCGAAGCCGAAGCCCGGTTGCCAATCATTCTGCGTCACAGGTGCGCCATTCGCATCCCGCAAATATAACGCCACCGTGTAGGGGCGTGCCGCTGGCACACCGGCACTCCACATCCAATGCAGCGATACAGGGAGCGCGCTGCCCGCCGTGTAGCTCACACCATACGGGAGCGTGACGCCGAGCAAGCGCAGCGCCTCACCGTAGACCAAATCCGTGTTGCGATCTGCGCCGCGAAAGCCGAACGGATCGGGCGCGTCTGCCGTGCTGAACTCGATCAAGCGGACGGTCGGTGACGTTTGAAACTGGCGGATCGGGTGATAGTGCGACACCATGAAGCGCTCGACCGGGCGCACACTCCATGCCAATTCTGGGCTGAACTCGACCAACAGCCACAACCGCTCGTGTTCGGAAGCCAGCCGATGGATCATCGGGATCGTGATTGGGGTGAGCAGCATGTCGGGATTGTCCGAGCGGACGAACGGCGGCTGGGTATCGCTCGGCTGTTCTCCCGGTTGTTCTTGCAGCGCCATGACCCGCGCCGCGCCGCGATACGCATTGGAAAAGAACGGCTGATAACGCGGACTTGCCAGCACAATCACATCATCCGCCGTCGTCTCCACATCAATGATGTCGAGCATGGCGATCAAGGGCGTGTTGCTCGCGTCGTAGCGATCATCCACCGCATAGAGCGCGCGCATGTAACCCGCCGTCAAAATGATCAGCACCAGCGGCGCGATCCAGACGAAACGCGCCATACGTCGTATCAAACCGAGAACGCACACCCCCACTAACGCCGCAAATGCCAACGCCCATCCCGGCTGCTGGATCGTCACCCATGCCAGATCGAGGGGAAGTTCGCCCCACAGAGCCGACAATACGACCGGACGCAGATAGCGCAGCTCATATAAACCACGCGCCCATTCGACCAAGCCACCGGACTCGGCTGGCAGTTGTTGGGGATAAACGCCCCACCAGTACGACGCCGTGCTGAACTGCCACCACAAACTGTAAGCGCACAGCGCCGCAAATACGCCCCAGACGAGGGCATGGCGGCGATGCACGATGCGATCCAGCGCGGGGAACGCCGCGATCATCAAAAATGGCACGACTGGAATGAGGAAACGGGGCGGCGCAGACAAGCCACCGAACCAATGCTGCCCACTGAGGATCGCATAGCCGAACGCGAATGACAGCGTAAGGATGAACGCCGCCAGCGGGTAACGCCACTTTCCCGCGCGGACGGCGATCCACGCGCCCGGCAGCGCCAACAGTAAAATCGGGGATGTCCCCCAAATACTCCCGCCCGGACTGAGCAAATACGCGGAGGACGCCAACCCCAAATAGCCACCCGACGCTGCGTCCAGCCGCCCAATCAGGTTATAACGCCCTTCCACCAATCCAAACGCGCTCAACGCGATGAAGCTACCGGTGATTAGCGCCAAGCCAAGCACGACAAGCCCAATCCAACGCAGCGAACGCCGATCCAATCGGAACGACGGCGCGGCGATGATGAGGAATGCGGGGAGCGCCAACGATGCCGATGATTTTGTCAGGAACGCGCCGATCCCGCTCGCACATGCCAGCATCCACCAGAACAATGGGCGATTTTTGGATAAGCGGGCGTGTTCCACACACCACGCCGCAAAGAGTAGGAGCAGGAGTAGCAGCGGTTCGCGGAAGAACGATTGCGTATACGGAAATAAAATGGTGCCAACACCGAACAGCAGCGCCGCGCTCACCGCCGTGCGCGTCGAGTAACCGAGCGTCAATCCGTAGGTATATAAGACCCCGCCCGACAGCGCGCCAACGATGATATTAAACAGGTAGACGACGTGAACCATGCCGACATCGGGCGCAAGTTTCGCCAGCGCGTACAAGGGCGACGCCAATATGACAGGCAGCGGCTCAATATTGTAGGCGACGAGATCGAAATCGCCCACCAATGTGGGCGGGCGATGCCATGCAGCCAAATCAAGTCGGAAATCGCCGTGATCGACCCAACTACTCACCGTATCGAAGAGCATGAGCGCGTCGCCGCTCTCGATCCGCGCGCGATAAGCGATCAGGTAGAGCGCCGCCAGGAGGACGATAATCCACACAAATCCCGCCCCGTGCGCCGTGGATGCGCGTTTGGAGTCGGCGGACACTCGATGGCGGCGGATCAGTCGAGATTCGCCCCGCTCAAGCGATTGCGCACGCCGAGCAAGCCCTTGAGGAGCCGTTGACTGGCGCTCAAGTGATCGAGTTGGCTCAATCCAGCTTCATACGTCGCGGCGGCGGCGTTAATTTTGCCGCCTTTGATTTGAAGTTGGCTCATCGCCAAGAGCGTCTCGCCGTGCAAGGCTTTTTCGCCCAACTCTTGGAATACATCCGCCGCATGACGATAGGCATTGTACGCCTGTTCCCGGTCGCCCAACGCCATATAAACCCCGCCCATGTTGCCCAATACTTTGGCGGCGCGCAGCACGTCGTTGAGTTCTTGGAACACGGTCAACGCTTGATTCATGACATCGAGCGCCTGCTGATTTTCGCCCAATGCACGATTCACCAAGCCGATGTTGGTCATCATTTCGGCTGCCATGTCGCGCTGTCCCGCCGCATTATAGGCGTCGGATGCTTCTTGGAACGACCGCGCGGCTGCCTCGTATTCCTTTTGCTTGAAAAGTTTGATGCCCTGCTCTTGTGACTCATTCGCGCTGATGCTCATTGATTTTGCCCCTTAACCTCGAACGGTTCGTACTGCTTCTATGATAACCTGAGGTCGTCACATCGTTATATTGAGAATGCTCTCGCCCATGCTGCGCAGCCTTTCTGTCGGCATCTGACTCAGCATCATCGCCAGTTCCATGAAGCCGACGTTCAGCGGACTGGCGGCAAAACGGCGCACATCCTCCGGCATGGCAGAGAAATACTTCCACGCTTCGCGGATTGCCAGCAGCTCGCCCAATTTGCTGCTGCTCTCCAAGAAATAGTTGAGGTTCTTGCGCACTTCATTCGCCAACACCGTCAATTTGTGCATCGGCATTGACACTTCGCCCAATTCGTACGCATCGATTTCAGCGCTGGGAATGCCCGTCGCATCGCTCAGATCGTCCAGCGACAAACCCATGTCTTCGCGCGCTTGCCGCAAGAGCGCGCCAACCAGTCGGTCGCGCAGCGCCATATATTCGCTTTGCGTCGTGGTGTGATCTTGGCGTGCCGACTCCATCGTATGATTGCCCCAAAAATGGCTGACGGGGACATCCAAGTAGTATGCCAACAACTCCAACTGCGGCAGTGACGGCACATCGTCACCGAATTCCCATGATTCCACGACTTCTGGTGTCACCTTCAAAAGATTAGCGCAGTGGTCGAGCGTGCGCCCCGCGTTCATGCGCGCATCACGCAGCAAAACACCGATCATCTTCGCGCGAATCTCATATGACTGATCGTAGTCGGTAGCTCTCGACGCACTTTGCGGTTCGCGGTCGTCCCGCGCCTTCTTTAGCCGCGCCGATATATCCCTGAAGTCCATGATTCCCTCGCCTCGCTCGCGGAAACGCCGCCGCATGACTGCATTTGCACGCGATCATACAAAATATTCGGCATTTCGACAATTCGCGCCTTTTCAAATCATATGCTGCGATTTCAAATACGAATGGTGTCATTTTCCATGAACAGGCTATAATTGATCTTTATCATTATTTCTGTTGAGAACCGCATGACTGCATTCCATCTGCGTCCCGATGATCCCATCGCTCCCTACCATGCCGCTAACCAATTTACCGTGCGGGTGGGAACAATTTTGACTGTCAGTACCCTCTACCCGGCACTCGTGAACGCAACCGCCGCATTGACTCAATGTGAACGGGCAACACTCCTGCTGCTGGATGATAACGCTGTCCTTCAGGTCGAAGCCATGAGCGGCGAGAATGCCCCTTCGCGCAAGGCGCTGCACGATTTCGCGTTCCAAACCTATAATCGCCCGAATGATCCGCTGATTACAGCATGGCAAGCCGGCGATACTTTCCATTTTACACCGCCACCAAGCGAAAACCCGGACATCAAGCCAACATTGGCGGACGATTTGGTGTTGGCGCTGCGTTTCGTGCCATTTGTGGGGGTTCCGCTGATGCGCGAAGGCACTTGGATCGGCGCACTGATCATTGACCAACCCACCACCAAGACGCCGCCAGATAACCTTGCCGTCGCCATGCTCAAAGCAATCGTACCCAACGCGGTGATCGCGCTGAACAATGCGCGGCTCTACACCGAAACTAAATCTGAACTCGAAACCAAGAATGCTGAACTGCGCATCCTGAATCAAATCGACCGCGAATTGACCGAAACCATCGTCCTCAATCACGTTTTCGACATGACGTTGGATTGGTCAATGCGTTACACCAACGCGCAAGCGGCATCGCTGGCGCTCTACGACGGGACGAAAGACGAGCTGCGCATCGCGCGCGATCTGGGCTATACGATGACCGCCGATGTCTTGGCGCTGCTCCGTGACACGGACGGCGGGATCGCGCATCGTGTAGCGCGCACCGAACGCGCAGAAATCATCCCCGACGTCAGCACTGATCCCGAATACGTCATGATCGCATCCAACATGCGCTCACACATGTCCATCCCCGTGCTGCGGCAAGACAACGTGATCGCCGTGATCAGCGTCGAGAGCCGCCACTTGAACGACTTTACCGAAGATCACCTGAAATTTGTCGAAAAACTCGCTGTGCGCGCTGGCGTCGCCATCGATAACGCGCGCCTGTTCGCCGACTCCGTGCGCGAGCGCGAAAAGCTGACGCATATCTTGAGCAACGTCGCGGACGTGGTCATCGTGGTGGGCTATGATGACCGCTTGATCCTCGTCAATCAATCCGCGATTTCCGCATTCCGGCTGTATACCGACCGCAACTACATTGACGATTCGTTTTCGCGCGTGTTTGGAGATACAAACCTGCAACCCGTCTATCAGCAGGCGAAAAATTCGCAGCATATCGTCAGCCAAGAGATCAAACTACAAGAATGCACCTATTACGCCAGCCTGTCGGTGTTGGATCGCATCGGCTGGATCATCGTCATGCACGATATCACACCGCTGAAAGAGACTGAACAGCTCAAGAGCGAACTGCTGGCAACCGTCTCGCACGATCTCAAACAACCGTTGAGCATCATGAACGGCTACATCGAACTGATGCAGATTCAGCGTCGGCTTGATGAAGTGGGGATGAATTACAGCAATATCGTCCTGCGCTCTATCGAGAACATGCGCAAATTGATCGATGATCTGCTCGATTTTGCCAAGATCGAAAGCGGCATCCAACTCAAAGCGCGCGCGGTCACAATCCAAACGCTGATCGACGATTGTATCCAGAGCATCAGCCCGATTGCGCAGCAAAAAGCGATGATCATTCAGTCGGAGGTCAGCGGTGATTTGCCGTTGGTCGCTGGCGACTCGGATCGTCTGCATCAAATTTTTAGCAACCTGATCAGCAATGCCGTGAAATATACGCCACCAGAGGGTCGCGTGCGCATTTGGTCAGAGCGTCGCAACGCCGGCTTGTGCATTGCCATACAGGACACGGGCATCGGCATCAGCCCCGAAGATCAAGCGCGCATCTTCGACCGTTTCTACCGCGTGCGCCGCGCCGAGACCGAGACGATTGAAGGCACAGGACTCGGTTTGGCAATTGTCAAACGGCTCGTAGAACTTCATAACGGACAGATCGGCGTCGAAAGCCGCTTGGGCGAAGGCACGACGTTCTACGTCACGCTGCCGATCTTCAATGCGAACGAAGACCCGACGATCCCCATCGAAGAAAAGTCGACGAGTTCCTAACACAACGCGCTCATCCGCCGCGCAAAATGAGCAATCAAAAAGGGCGTCAGACTATCGACGCCCTTCCCTAATGCTTACGTTCAATCGCCCGACGGAATTTCCGGTTTGACCGCCTCGGTCTGCGGCGTTGGCGGATTGCTGCCCATGCGCTCTACAGGACGTTCGAGCAACTGCTGACGCCCTTCAGGGTGTTTCATGTGATGGATTTGATACGGCACGCTCGTTACCGCAACGTTTTCGAGATCACCGAGTGCCACCGTGAAGATGAACGCACTATTTTGATGCAGCACCTGTTCCCAGTACGTATCCATAACCAAACTACCCATAATCACATGCACAAACGAGCCGGGAACCTCGCGCTGAATGTTCAGGATGTGTTCGCGGATTGGCTCTGCCAAAAGGCGGAACGGCGAGTCGATCACGACCAATTCGCCCTCCCCAATGCGCTCCTGCCATTTGTTGCGCACTTCTTCGACGCGATCTGGATTGACGCCGATGTGAATAGCTTTCCACGGGTGTTGCAGCGCCTTGGCGAAGTTCACCATTTTGACCGTTTCGGCATGGACGTTATCGACGAGGATGATCGTTTGCATCGGGCGCGAGTCTTGATCGACGGGCGCGGAGTTCTCTTGGCTCAAGGCATATGCCACTTGTTTATAATGGTGGTGAATGCGGAAAAACACGACCACCAACGTCGGAATCAAGATGACAATGAACCAAGCGCCGTCGCGGAATTTGGTGATAGCGAACACGCACATCACGACGAAGGTACAGACCGCGCCCACTGCACTGATCGCCAATTTCAAGCGCCAGCCGGCATCATAGGTCAAGTCGGTCTCCAAACCCTTGACGATTTCGCCCGGCTTGAGCTTGCCAATCTTGAGCGTTCGGATCACCATGCCGGACTGCGACATGGTAAAACTTAGAAAGACACCAATTGCGTATAATGGGATTAATGCAGAAGTGCGCGCCTGAAAGATAATCACCAACAGCGATGCGAAGACCGCCAAGACGATGATGCCCCACGAGAAGACTAAACGTCCGCCCCGATAGGTCAATTGACGCGGCAAGAAGCTATCACCGGCTTGCAGCGCCGCCAAGCGCGGAAAATCGGCGTAGCTCGTATTCGCCGCCATCAGTAGAATTAGGGCTGTCCCTGCCAGCATCAGGTAGTAGAAAATACTGCCATCGCCAAAGACCGTTCGACCCATTTGAGAGATCACCGTCTCAGCATGACTAGGGACGGCTTGAATTTGATTGGCAAGCAACGTGATGCCGAGAAAGAGCGTAATCAAGATGCTGCTCATCCAGATCAGCGTCACAGCGGCGTTATGGCTGCTCGGCTTCTTGAACGCGGTGATACCATTGCTGATCGCTTCGATCCCAGTCAGCGCCGTACAGCCGCTAGAGAACGCCCGAAGGACGAGGAACAGCGTCAGCGGTTCCAGTACTTCGTGATGTATCGCCTCGACGCCTTGTACGGTCGAGAGTGTTCCGGTCAGACCACGCACCAGACCCACAATTAATGTTAAGAAGATCATGCCGAGAAAGAAATACGTCGGGACAGCAAAAATCCGTCCGCTCTCTTTCACGCCGCGCAGATTGAGAATGGTCATGAAGATGATCACACCGACCGCAATCCCGACACGATACGGCAGCAATCCGGGAAACGCAGACACGATTTGCGCCACACCCGACGAAATGCTGACCGCGACCGTGAGAATGTAATCGGTCAGCAGTGCCGCGCCGGCGATCTGCGCTGGGACTTCCCCAAAATTGTCGCGTGCGACAATATAGGCACCACCACCGTTGGGGTAAGCATAAATTGTCTGACGATACGAGATGGTGACGATGATCAGCAGGACGGCAATTGCCAGCGCAATCGGAATCGAGAGCCCCAGTGTGCTGCCCCCCGTTGCCCAAATCCCGAACCCGCCGCCTAACGCGAGCGAGAGGATAATGAGAATTTCTTCGGTGGCATAAGCGGTCGATGACAGCGCGTCCGATGCAAAAACTGCGAGTCCGACGGGACGGCTGATGGCTTGATGTGCGAGATCGGCGGTTTGCAGACGATTGCCTAGCAAGAAACGTTTGACTGCGCCGAGCGTCATAGTGAGGTTTTCCTTTTTGACAAACCTAGAAGATGATAGTCCTCTCAATTCGGTTTGTCTAGAGACGTTGGTCGGTCAAGTCTACAAACAAAATCTGCGCGCAACCTGTAACAATTTCACACTCATCGAGACGAAATCATCATACGCCGGATCAATCTTGAACTGGAACCCTTAAAGCCGGTCGGCTGTTTGGGTAAGACTGATGTTTGCAGGCTCGTCCAATTGTTCGATATACTCTGTGCCGTAATGACGATTTCAATGTTTGTTCGCGACCTTGTTCCCATTCATCGCGGAATCACTCGCCCTTACACAAAGGAGCGCCTCATGTCATTTCTCTCTCGCCGTTTTCTCATCCCGTCTGCCGTTGTGATGTTCGTCTTTGCCGTTTCGCTGACCGTCGCTGGCGCACAAACGCCGAACGTACTGCGCGTCGGTATGAATGAGCCGGTCGTCCTCGATCCGGCGCTGCACACCAACGATCCCGAGACCGCCCTGAACCGTGCCGTTTACGATTATCTGGTCGAAGTACTGCCCGATGCCACCATTGGGGCGAACCTAGCGACGGAATGGACAATCAGCGACGACAGTTTGACGTACACGTTTGCGCTGCGCGATGGCGTAACGTTCCACGACGGCTCGCCGTTCACGTCGGCGGATGTGGTCTTCACGTTCAATCGTCTGAAAGAAGTCGGATCACCTGCGCTCAATCTGTTAGGCGATTTCAGCATCAGCGCGCCCGATGCACAAACCGTTGAATTTACGCTTCCGTCCATCAACGCCGATTTCCTGTACGGCGTCGCGGCACGGCAAGCGTTGATCCTGAAGGATGGCATGACCACGCCGAACGTGATTGGCGCGGAGGACGCACCCTATGCCAGCTTCAACGGAACGGGTCCCTTCGTCTTGACCGAATACAGTCCCGGCTCGCGCGCGGTGTTTGCCCGCAATGAAACGTATTGGGGCGAGGTCGCGCTCGACGGCATGGAACACATCTACATCAACGATGCGGTCGCGCAAGTGGACGCGCTGTTGAGCGGGGAACTTGACTTCATCTTCAAAGTGCCGAGCCAGCAAATCGAGCGCCTTGAAAACGCAGATGGCATTACGGTTTTGCAGCGCGCCACCAGCCAGCATCCCGTCATTCGTCTGCGTACCGACGCCGGACATTTGGGCGAAGATGTGCGCGTGCGCCAAGCATTGAAGTACGCCACCGACCGCGAGGCGCTGAATGATATTCTGCTCAACGGACGCGGCGTGATCGGCAATAACGATCCAATTGCCCCCGTGTTTGAGTTTTTCTTCGACGACACGATCCAAAATCAGACCTATGATCCGGCGCAGGCGTGCCAGCTTCTCAGCGATGCGGGCATCACGACACTCGAAGCGACGCTGTACGCCCCCAATGCGTTCGAGTATCCCGATTTGGCGACGGTGTTGGAACAGCAGTGGGAAGCAACCGGCTGCATCAATATCGATGTGCAAATCCGCGAAGAAGGCTACTACTACGACGTGAGCAACCCAGATAACTACTTCGATGTCGATTTGGGCATCACCGGATGGGGCGACCGTCCGTCGCCCCAGATTTTGCTGCGCGAAGCCTACATCGAATCAGGCATTGCAACGTATTTCAACGAGACGCGCTTTGTTGATCCCGAAATCGAAGCGTTGGTCGCAGAAGCCAGCATGACCACGAATGATGAAGCCCGTAAAGCAATTTACGCGCAGATCAGCCAGATTTTCTTGGATCGGGGTCCCATCATCATCCCCTATTTCGCGCCGCTGTTCGGTGCCGCCCGCGACACCATCAGCGGGTTGGAGATGGCAGCATTTCCTGGCTTGACCGATTTCCGTCCAGTATCACTGGAATAAATGTCGATCTCTTCCCTCACCCAGTTCAATGGGGCGCGCAGATTGCGCGCCCCACAATCCACGTTGCACGGTTGGCGCAATTGAAACGATTGACGCAACAACCCCTCTCCCTGATTGGCGGGGCATTGGTGTGCATGTTCGTCCTGATAGCGATCTTTGGATCGACCATTGCGCCCTATCGCTACGACGCGCTCATTCGCGGTGCGGCGCGGCTGCCACCCTCCGTCGAGTACCCATTTGGGACGGATCGACTGGGGCGCGATGTCTACAGCCGTATTTTGTGGGGCGCCCGTGATATTGTCGGCTTGCCCGCGCTGACGACGGCGCTGGCGGTGACTTTCGGTGCGGCGATTGGCTTGTACATCGGCTATCGCGGCGGTTGGGTCGATGAGGTTGTCTCGCGGATTATGGACAGCCTATTGGCGATTCCGGCGCTGATCTTGGCATTGGTCATGCTTGGCACGCTCGGCGCATCGCAAACTGGAATCGTAATCGTGATCGTTGTGCTATACACGCCAATTGTAGCGCGTGTCGTTCGCAGCGCGGTGTTGTCGCTGCGCTCGACGGGCTACATCGAAGCGGCGAAACTACGTGGCGAATCGACACCGTATATCTTGTTCCGCGAACTGCTGCCCGGCGTGCTGCCCGCGCTGATCGTGGAGGGCGCGCTCCGTTTTTCGTATGCGATTTTCCTGACCGCATCGCTCGGTTTTCTCGGCTTGGGCGTGCAGCCGCCCTCACCGGATTGGGGACGCATGGTCAATGAAGCGCGCGACAGCTATGCCCAAACCCCGTGGGCATTATGGGCGCCCGCTGCCTCGATTGCGCTGTTGATTATCGGCGTCAACCTGCTCTCGGACGGCTTGCGGCGCACCTTGCGCTACGAAGGGACGTTGGGATGAGCGCATCAAATGAGATTTTGATCGCGGCAGAGCGCCTAACCATCGACTATCGCGCTGATGGACGCTGGCTCAACGCGGTGTGCGAAACCGATTTGCAGATCGCGCCGGGCGAAATTCATGGCTTGGTCGGGGAGAGCGGCAGCGGCAAATCGACGCTGGCGCTCGGTATGATGCGCTACCTTGCGGCGAATGCGCGCGCTTCTGGGCGCGTGAGCTTCGATGGCAGCGATCTGCTGACGAAACCGGATGATGCCATGCAGCGCATTTGGGGCAAACAGATCGCGCTTGTACCCCAAGACGCCCTCGCATCACTCAATCCATCGCAGCGCATCGGAGATCAGATCGCGGAAGTGGCGCGACTGCATGACGGTTTGTCGGCGTCCGAAGCCAACACCCTCGCGGTCGAGATGCTGCGCCGCGTGCGCTTCTCCGAGCCAGAGGACGCCGCGCGCCGCTATCCGCATCAACTCAGCGGCGGGATGCAGCAGCGCGCTTCGATAGCGATGGCGCTGATCGCGCGTCCACGCTTGCTGATCTTGGATGAGCCAACGACCAGTTTGGATGTGACCACCGAAGCTGCAATCATCGACTTGATCCGCGATTTGATCCGCGATACACAAGCCGCCGCGCTGTTCGTCACCCACAATCTCGGCATCGTCGCGCAGTTGTGCGACCGGATGACGGTACTGTACGCAGGCGAAATCATGGCGTCCGGCGCAGTCGCCGACCTATTTGCACGCCCGCTGCATCCCTATACGATCCAACTGCTCGCCAGCTTGCCCCGCCCCACACACGGCACAGAAACGCGCTTGCCCACCATTGAAGGCGTCGCGCCGTCGCCGACCAACCGTCCAACTGGCTGTGTATTCGCGCCGCGCTGCCCCGCTGCCATCGCTATTTGTGGGACGAAGCCGCCCGTCGAAGCGCTAGACGGCGGACGGTTGATCAAATGTCACCGTTGGCGCGAGATTGCCGCTGGAACGCTGACGTTGGAAGCCCCGCCAATCCAGCCCATTCGTGCGAACGACGCGCCAACTGCGGGCTACACGCTGACGACACGCGATCTGCGCAAAACGTTCGCGCGACGCGGCATGTTCCAGCGGCGGGCGCGCCTCGTTGCGGTGGACGATGTATCGCTGCAAGTCCGCGCACGTTCGACGTTGGGACTGGTGGGCGAAAGCGGCAGCGGCAAGACGACCGCCGCGCGCCTGATCGCGGGCTTGGAAATGGCGGACGCCGGAACGATGGAACTGCTCGACGTGCCGTTGGCGAACGGTGCGCGTGCGCGTCCGGTCGAGACGCTGCAACGGCTGCAAATGATCTTCCAGAATCCAAACGATTCGCTCAATCCATATCGCAGCGTCGGCGCAACGTTACAGCGCGCAATCTACCGCCTGAGTACAGCGAAACTATCGAGCGCCGAGATTAATGCTCGCGTGATGATGCTCTTAGAATCGGTACGCTTGCCAGCAAATTATGCAGATCGCTATCCGTCCGAATTGAGCGGCGGCGAAAAACAGCGCGTCGCTATCGCACGGGCATTCGCGGCGGATCCTGCGCTCGTTGTCGCGGACGAACCCACATCTGCGCTCGATGCCTCGGTACAATCCGCCGTTTTGAACTTGCTCAAAGATTTGCGCGCCGAACGTGGCGTCTCGTACTTGTTCATTTCGCATGATTTGAACGCCGTCGCCTATCTCGCAGATTGGATCGCGGTCATGTATCGCGGCGAAATCGTCGAAGAAGGCGACGTTGAGCAGGTCTACAATCCGCCGTCGCATCCCTACACCGAAGCGCTGCTCTCCGCCATTCCCAACCCCGATCCGACCATCAAGACGCATCGAATTTTGCTCAACGACGATGCCAATGGCGCACAGGTGATCACGGGCTGCCCTTTTCACCCGCGCTGCCCGCGCAAAATTGGCGCGATCTGCGAACACGAAGCGCCGCCCTATCGAGATGCAGGCGCTGGGCATTTCATCCGCTGTCACATCCCAGTTGATGAACTGACTGTGCTGCAAACGAGTGCGCCAACCATGCGAACGGGGCAAGCGCTGCCCCGACCGGAGACGCCATGACGCGCTATTTGGCGCGGCGCTTGGTGCTAATGGCGCTCACCTTGCTGCTCACCTCTATTCTCATATTCGCACTCACACAGTTGCTCCCCGGCGACGTGGCGCGGCTCATTCTCGGACGCGAAGCGCGCCCAGAGGCGCTAGAGAATTTGCGCATCCAGTTGGGCTTAAATGATCCCGTCCCGATGCAGTATTGGAACTGGCTCACAGGGTTCGTCTCTGGCGATTGGGGAACATCGTTCATCGGCGGGAGCGCACCGATTCGCCCGCTGGTATTGGAGCGACTGGGCAATTCGCTCAAGCTGGCGCTGTTGGCGCTGACATTTTGCGTCCCGCTGTCGATCTTGTTGGGTGCGGTGGCAGCCTTGCGCGAGCAGAAATTTGTGGACGGCGCGATCTCGCTGTTCACGCTGGCAGTCGTCGGTTTGCCGGAATTCGTGACCGGATTGGCGCTCATCAACATCTTTGCGCTCGGACTGGGCTGGTTCCCTGCCAGCGCGTCCGCTGATACCCCGACGTTGGGTGAACTGCTGCGCCAATTGACGCTGCCCGCACTCACAGCGTCATTCGTCTTGATCGCGTACATCGTGCGTCTAACGCGCGCGGGCGTGGTGGACGAACTGAAAAAGCCGTATGTGCGGACGGCGACGCTGAAAGGCTTATCGCGCCGCGCCGTCCTCGTGCGGCATGTGTTACGCAACGCACTTGCGCCCACGATTACGGTAATCGCCATCAGCTTCGGGTGGCTGATCGGGGGCTTGGTCGTGATCGAAAATGTGTTCAGCTATCCGGGCTTGGGGCGGCTCATGACCGCCGCCGTCGAGCGCAAAGACATCCCGCTGATGCAAGCGGTCGTCATGGTGGTGATCTTCTTCTACGCCGCTGCGAACCTGATCGCGGATTTGTTAGTCGCGTTTCTGAATCCGCGCGTTCGCTTGGAGTAATGCCCCGTAACGATTCGCACGTTGCGACGGACGGATAGATAATCGCTTACGCAATCGGAGAAACGACCATGCCCCTGCACGCACTCGACGGATGGGAAACGACACGCGACGCACTCCATAGCGCCGCCAAGATCATCAGCGCGATCCGCAATTTGACGTTGCCGCGCGATCCCAATCATCTGCACCTCGCCGCCAAGGTCACAGCACGCGGATTATCAACTGATATCCTGCCGAAGGGCGGCGAAATCCAACTCGACTACCAAGATGGCACGTTCCGGTTGCTCAAAGATGGATTGTTCGTCCTGCCCCTCGCGGGTACAAGTCAGCGGGCGCTCCTTCAGAATGTCATAAGCTGGCTGCGCCAAAATGGGCAGTTCGCAGGCGTGGAAAATGCCGATGCCAAAATCGCGGCGCTGTTGGGTGAAGAAAACGGCGTGAAGCTGTCGATTGGCGCGGGCGACGTGAACGACGATAGCCCGCTGATGTTCGATCCAGCTATCGCAGCGGGCTACGCCGACGCCATCGATGCGATTTACGGCGGGATCGCGCGCTTTCGCGGACACATTCAAGGTTACATGACGCCCATCGTCGCTTGGTCGCACGGCTTCGACCTCTCGACGCTGTGGTTTGCGACGGACAAGGCGACCGAGGCGTATCCGCACCTCAATTTCGGCTTTTCGCCGGGCAGCGCCGGCTTGCCACGCCCGTATCTCTACGCCTACGCCCATCCCTATGTCGATGCGCTCACGCCACCGATGCTACCCGCGCCTGCGCGCTGGCATACCTCCGGCTGGACGGGCATCGTCGCGCAGTATGATGAATTTCGGACAGAAGAAAACGTATCGGCATTCGTCGAAACGCTGTGCGAAGCGATGTGCCGCGCGCTTTTGCACCGCTTGAAAATCTGATCATGTTGATGCGCCTCCGCCGCACGCTGCGCAACGCCGCCGTTTTCCAGACGCTGTTTAGCATTGACGCCTACGCGAAGTGGGCATCAAGCTACCCACCGCACGCCCATAATGCGCTGATGCGGGCGGAAGAAAGCGCCATGCGCGATCTCATGCCGTCGCTGGCAGGTCGAGTCGTGCTAGATTTGGCATCCGGGACGGGGCGCTATGGCATCATGGCGCGGGACGCGGGCGCGCGGACGGTGATCGCGCTCGACAACAGCCCGCACATGCTGGCGGCGAATCCGTTGGCATGGCGCGCGGGCGCGACGACCGAAGCAATCCCGCTGGCGTCGGCTTCAGTCGATATCGTACTGTGCGGCTTGGCATTGGGACATTTGTCACGCCTTGCGCCGTCGATGCGCGAGATCGGGCGCGTTTTGGCGTCCGGCGGCGCGGCGCTGATCAGCGATATCCATCCGTACCTGTTCCTCGCAGAAGTGAAAGATCAGCGCGCCCCGCAACGAACGTTCACTGCGTCCGATGGGAAAACGTATGCCGTCGAGCATTATCCACACGGCGTCGAAAGTTATTTGCGCGCCGCAGAAGCGACGAACTTGCGGCTCGACGCCGTGCGCGAACCGCGCTCGCACGAAGCGCCGACGACCGCGCCCGTCGCCATCGTCTACCGCTTCATTAAGGCAAACGCTTCGGACGCATGAACAGAACGAACGCGCCAACGCCGCCCGCCAAGATCGCGGGCGGCAGACACAAGCTGATGAACAAACGCTGAACGTTACTCAAGCCAGCACTTCCTAACACCACCCATAAAATCACGAACAAGAGAATTCCAGTGACCGCGAGGACACCGCCGATGATCAGCGGTGTCCTCAATTTTGGTGCGGGCGTTTGATTCATTGTATAGCCGTCCCATCTCCGTCTTTTGGCGGAGAACGACGCGCATATGAATCTCATATTGATGGACAATATCAGAAGTTCACCTGTGCGCCACGTATCAACCCAAGACCTTCTATCTTATCCTGCTGACGTAAATGCTGTCCATGATGGGTAATACCGACGGACACGGCATCCATCCTGTCGTTGACATTCGGGGCGCATCCCAAGCGACGAACAGCATGGCGTAGATTTTGGCTACACCCGCCCACGTTTCCTATCCTTGCACACCCACAAGGATAGGGGCGCGTGACCAGTCCGCCTATTTTCGATGTGTGGAATGTTGGAAACCGACCTTTAGCGCCGAAATGCTTCTATAATGATGCTAATGAAGGTTGAAATGGGAGATCGAGATTAATGAATGCAACCATGAGCAGCACCCGTCAAAACGCGATTGAAACGCTACGCGACATGATCAAAGGCATTGACATGGCGATGTTAACGACTGTCCATGAAGATGGCACGCTGCGCAGCCGCCCCATGTCGACGCAGGAATTTGAGTTCGATGGCGAATTGTGGTTCTTTACGTATGACAATACCGGCAAGACCAATGACATCGCGCACGAACAGCAAGTGAATGTCAGCTACATGGATAAAGGCAAAGACCAGTATATTTCGGTCAGCGGGACGGGGAGTGTCCGGCACGACCGTCAGAAGATGGAAGCGTTGTGGAGTCCAATTTTGAAGGCGTGGTTCCCTGAAGGTCTGGAAACACCGAATTTGGCGCTCTTGTGCGTTGACGTGCAGAAAGCGGAATACTGGGTCTCGGATGGCAAAGTTGCCGCGCTGCTGGATTTGGCAAAATCGCTGCTCACCGGCACCGAAGCCGAGGGCGGCAAGAACGAAAAGTTAACCCTGCGCTAAACTTGGGCATCATTTGAACCTTTGAAATGCACCGTTCTGAATAAACGGTGCATTTTTCGTAATGGCACCACTTTGCCTACTCGTCCTCGTCGGTTTCGCCATCGATGATCGTATAAACCGCGTCGAGCAGATCATCAGCGCGTTCTAACCCCTCAAGCGCCGCCTCGTCGTTAGATGTCAACAGCAGCGCCGCAGCCTCCAACAACGCTACACTCGCTTGCACGACCAAGGTAGCCGCATCCTGATAGTCATGTGCCACGATCAAATCGTCGATCATCGTGCGAGCGGCGTGCGCCTTGGCGACCGCATCTTCGAGCAGTTGAATGGCGTTGCTAGCGGTGTTCATGGCGTTGTCCTTCATTCAATGTTACGGGCTAGATGATGAAACCAAAAACGATGAAATCGTGTTCATTGCTGTTGAAGTCGGACTATATCCGATTTTTATGTGTTGGAACAAGTGGCTTCCATTCGAGCATTCACCCTTCCCGCAAAACTCATCTGTTTCTCAATAGTTTGCCCTTTCCTCAGCGCGAATCTTTAATATCATTTATCGCGCACCTCAATTAGTTCGGCTTATGCGGCGACAGAGAGAGCTTATCGCCCTTCACTAGCCCCCTTGAAGCTGACTGCCGTGTCAGCCAGACTTCCTCGAATCAGCCCTTGCAGCCAACGCGAAACTGACGCTTCGTTAATAGAGCGTGTCTGCAAACTCGATTTTCGCCTATTTTGTTCGATCTCACCCCCGCTGTGGCTGAGGGGAGGACATGTTTGGTTTTCTCCCTGATTCACCTCACCCCCCAGCCCCCTCTCCACTGCGTGGAGAGGGGGCTGGGGGGTGAGGTTCTTGAAAAGGTGTCCTCCCCTCACCCCCGCTGTGGAGATGGGGTTGGGAGGTGAGGTTTCAGAGTTTGCAGACAGACCCTAGTATATTTGGCAAGTTGCCCAAATGGGTAGTCTAGGAGTTTTTGACAAACAGATTGATGAGAACGTTGTCATATTCATATATATTTCGAGTTTCTCTATCTGGTTACGATATTGAACTCAGCTTTTTCTTCACCCACCAAGGACAACAATCGATGTTGCCCACAATCAGCCTCAGCTCCGCGGTCGCCAAGCAGTATTAGGTTTTAAAACCCCAGTCATTGGGCTAGGACGTAAGCTGAATGGTGAACATTGCGCTTGCATCGAGGAAACGTTAACCAACCTCAACCTTGTGCCATAGCGCGATACACCAGCAGGGATTTTGTCGCATGGACAGAAACACTGGCTCGAAATCGGGATGCTGCTCGTTCAATCGCCTAAACTGATGCTGTTAGATGAACCTGTCGCCGTGATGACACGCCGCGAACGCGATCATACGGGTGAACTGCTCCAATGCATCGCTAAAGGACGCTCGATCCTTGTGGTTGAACACGATATGGTGTTCGTCCGCCAGTTCGCCACCACCGTCAGTGTGTTACACATGGGCAAATTGCTCTGAGAAGGCTTGGTCGATGTCGTCGAGTCGAATGCGCGTCATGCAAAAGGGTGTGATCGTCTCGAAAGGCACCGCGAGTCAGCTTTCGCCGGACATTATCCGCGAACATCTGTCGGTCTGATGTCAGTGCATAATGTGGGTCGAGCGGGTGAATTGCGCTTGACATTTGAGCGCCGCGCCGAGCGGACGATTCTAACCGAACAGTATTCACGTCCACCCCTCCAAGTGATGCGCGCGATCCCCGATGCAGCGGGGATTTTGTGCGTCTATTTGCTAAGTCCGACGGGCGGCGTCGTACAGGGGGATCGCTATCGTATCGCCCTAACCATCGGCGCTGGATCGAGGGCGCTGTTCACCACGCAGTCTGCAACGAAAATCTACCGGATGCCGGATGGCTGCGCCGAACAAGTCACGCACATTGACGTTCGCCGGGATGCGTTTTTCGAGTATGTCCCGGATGCAGCGATCTTATTTGCCGACGCAGATTATCACCAACGCACCACAGTAACCTTGCAACAAGGAGCGCTGTTCTTGCTCTACGATATCATCATGCCGGGGCGCTTGGCGATGGGCGAACGCTTGCAGTTTCGGCGCTTTGCGAATCGCCTCACCGTGAGCGATGAGCAGGGCTTGTTGCTCTACGAATCATCCGTGCTTGAACCTGCGCGGCTTGATCTCGATGCGCTTGGCAGGCTAGAAGGCTTTCCCTGTTGGGGCAGTGCAACGCTGCTGGGCGATTTTGCCGCGTGGGGTATCGATGCTGCGGCGCTGTGTGCTGAATTTGCAGCGCATTATTTACTCAAGCATGAGGGGATGACTGGGGTGTCATTGTTGGCACGTAACGGGTTGACCATCCGCGTCGTTAGCCATCGCCTAGAGACGATCTACGACGTGTTGGGCAAACTGCGCAACCACATCCGCACCCGATGTTTTGATCATGCTGCGCCGCTGCGAAAATAGAACCTACTTTTATACACCAGAAAGGCAACCCATGAACTTATCACCGAGAGAAAAAGACAAGCTGATGATCTACGTCGCGGCGATGGTCGCTCGTGACCGCCGCACACGGGGACTCAAACTCAATCACCCCGAAGCGGTGGCGCTGATCACAGCGGAAGTTTTGGAAGGCATCCGCGATGGGCGCACCGTCGTCGATTTGATGCAGTTCGGCAAGACCATCCTCGCGCGTGAGGATGTGATGGAGGGCGTACCGGAGATGATCCCTGACATTCAGATCGAAGGAACATTCCCCGATGGAACGAAACTGGTCACGATTCATGAACCGATTGCGTGAGGGTAACCATGATCCCCGGTGAATACTTTTTAGCCGATGGTGACATTATCGCCAATGCAGATCGCCCTGTGATCGCGCTGTTGGTGGCGAACGCGGGCGACCGACCAATTCAAGTTGGGTCGCATTTCCATTTCTACGAAGTCAATTCGGCGTTGAGTTTTGACCGCGATCAGGCGTATGGAATGCGCCTGAATATCGCTTCTGGGCTGACCGTCCGCTTTGAACCCGGCGACTCTAAAACGGTTGAGTTGACCACCATCGGCGGAACGCGCACAATCTACGGGTTGAACAACCGCGTGAATGGCAAACTGGACAAGGAGACATAACCCATGCCGCTGCGCATTCCCCGTCGCGTTTACGCGGATTTATACGGACCAACCACTGGGGATCGGGTACGGCTTGCCGATACCGATCTGATTATCGAAGTCGAAGCCGACTACACGCGCTACGGTGACGAAGCCAAGTTCGGCGGTGGTAAAACGCTCCGCGATGGCATGGGGCAAGCTGCGGACACCACCCGCGCTGATGGGGCGCTCGATTTAGTCATCACCAACGCGCTCATCATCGATCACTGGGGAATCATCAAAGCCGATGTTGGAGTACGTGACGGCAAGATCGTCGCCATCGGCAAATCGGGCAATCCCGGCGTGATGGAAGGCGTGACAGCGGGTATGGTTGTCGGTGCATCCACCGAAGTGATCGCTGGCGAAGGGATGATCCTCACGGCGGGTGGCATCGACTCGCACATCCATTTCATCGCGCCGCAGCAAATCGAAGAAGCCCTGTCGTCGGGCATCACCACGATGTTGGGCGGCGGCACAGGTCCCGCCACTGGCACGAACGCGACCACCTGTACCCCCGGCGCGTGGAATCTCTATCGCATGTTAGAGGCATCCGACGCCTTCCCCATGAATTTGGGCTTTATGGGCAAGGGCAATGCATCGCTGCCCGATCCGCTCCGTGAGCAAATCGAAGCGGGTGCGATTGGATTGAAACTCCACGAGGATTGGGGGACGACTCCCGCTGCAATTGATAACTGCCTGTCCGTCGCAGAAGCATACGATGTGCAGGTTGCCATCCATACCGACACGCTCAACGAGGCGGGCTTTGTTGATGACTCGATTGCCGCCTTCAAAGGGCGCACGATCCATACCTTCCACACCGAAGGTGCGGGTGGCGGTCACGCCCCCGACATCATCAAGGTCTGTGGCGAACTCAATGTGTTACCCTCATCCACCAACCCCACACGCCCGTTCACAATCAACACATTGGCTGAACATCTCGACATGCTCATGGTCTGCCATCACTTGAGTCCGTCGATTCCTGAAGATTTAGCGTTTGCCGAATCACGCATTCGCCCGGAAACGATTGCCGCCGAGGATATTTTGCACGACCTGGGCGCACTCAGCATGATGTCCTCCGACTCGCAAGCGATGGGGCGGGTTGGAGAAGTCATCATGCGGACGTGGCAGACCGCCCACAAGATGAAGGTTCAGCGGGGCAAACTGCCGCCCGATACGGAACGTAATGATAACTTCCGTGTCAAACGCTATATCGCCAAGTACACTATCAACCCGGCGATCACACACGGACTGACCCAATATGTCGGCTCAATTGAAGTCGGCAAGCTGGCAGATTTGGTCTTATGGCGTCCGGCGTTCTTTGGCGTTAAACCGGACTTGATCCTTAAGGGCGGCTTGATCGCTTATGCGCAGATGGGTGACCCCAATGCCTCAATCCCTACACCACAGCCCGTTCACGGGCGCATGATGTTCGGCGGGTTCGGGCGGGCAATCCACAGCACCTCGCTAACGTTTGTCAGCAAAGCGGCGTATGAGCGCGGCATCCACCAGCAGTTGAAGTTGTCTAAGTTGATTGCGCCCGTCTCCAACTGTCGCGGCTTGACCAAAGCTCATTTGATCCATAACGACTTTCTGCCCAACATCAGCGTCGATCCAGAAACATATGAAGTCCGCGTTGATGGTGAGTTGATCACCTGCGAACCAGCCGCCGTCCTCCCAATGGCACAGCGTTACTTCTTGTTTTAATGATGGACTTCGACGCTCACCAACTCTTGATGCTGCTTCAATGGATGGATTCCGCCTTTCCAACCGGCGCATTCGCCCATTCAGGCGGGCTGGAAACCTATGTTCAAGCCGACTCGGTGCGGACTGCCCGCGATCTCGGCGCGCTGATCGCTGCCAAGCTCGATAACGCGGCGCACACTGATTTGATCGTCATTCACTGCGCCATATCTGCTTATCAAACTTGGGATATTGACAGGATCACCGGGTTGGACAGCTTGTGCGCCGCATCGAAGTCGGCTAAAGAGACGCGGGAAGCCAGCGAGAAGATCGGGCGACGCATGTTAGCCAGCGTTCTCAATGTGCGTCCCGACTCGCGCTTGCAAGCCTACCGAGAATGCGTTGCGCGTGGAGTCTGTATCGGACATCACGCTGTTGTGCATGGGTTGGCGTTTGCCGCGCTGGAAGTCGATCCGCGTTCAGCGTTAATCGCGTATGCGTATGCGTTAGCAGCAAACCAGACTGCTGCATCCCTCAAATTGATGTCCATCGGGCAAACCCAAGCGCAAGCGGTCTTGGCTGCGTGTGGCGCGGCGATCAGCCAGTCAGCCGAGTCGGCATTAGCACGGACGTTGGACGACTTTGGCGGGTTTGCGCCGGGGCTGGATATTCGCGCCATGCAGCATGAACACCTTTTCCAACGTTTGTTCATTTCGTAGTTCAAATCAGACAGGAACATACATATGTGCAAGGTCGAATATACCGAACAGTCGTTTGAGCGCCACGTCAAGGGAATTCGCCCCCTCATCATCGGTGTGGGCGGGCCCGTCGGCTCTGGCAAGACCACGCTGATCGAGAAGTTGTGCAAAGCCATGTCTGGCACACACCAAATCGCGGTCATTACCAATGACATCTACACCAAAGAGGACGCTGCCATTCTCACCCGCCTGAGCGCACTTGACGCCGAGCGCATCTATGGGGTAGAGACGGGCGGTTGCCCGCATACCGCTATCCGCGACGATATTTCAGCCAATCAAGACGCACTTGACCTCATGATGGGGCGATTTGGCGGCAATCTGGACCTCATCTTCTTGGAGAGCGGCGGCGATAACTTGGCGGCAAGTTTTAGCCCCGAACTGGTGGAAGTCGAGTTTTACGTGATCGATGTGGCGGGTGGCGAGAAGATTCCGCGCAAGGGTGGACCCGGCATCATGCGCTCAGACCTGCTCGTGATCAACAAAACCGACCTTGCACCGTATGTTGGAGCGAGTTTGGAAGTCATGAAAACTGACAGCGAACGGATGCGCGGCGAGCGTCCATACCGCTTTACCGACCTGAAAAGCGGAACAGGCTTGCCAGAGGTGATCGCGTGGATTGAGGAACGTTTGGTCACGCGGACGAAGGATGGGCATGAACATTCCGAACACGATTCGCACGATCACCAGCACCATACACACAACCACGAGCATTCGCATTATATGTGATTTGATGGAATCACCTACGCCGTCAAACCACTCGATGTGATCGATACAATGCAGCGCTAGGATGTGACAACCGTTTACGAAAGCCGCTGAAAAACCATTCAAAACCTTACATACCGTTCATGACTGAGGGAAAAAGCATGAAGGGTATGTAGGGTCATTTCAATCATCTGTGGGGACTGCGAATGGGAAGCCGCGAAAACCGACTGAGAAAAGCATCAATAAGCCTCTGGGTTTCCGAGAGGAGCGATAAATCCGCTAACAGCAGCTTGACCTGTTGATGTCCGCTGGCTTCTTGAATATCGCGCACCGCTGCTTCACCCCTTTCGGCATCTCGTCCGCTGACGACGACATGCACACCAAGTTTCGCCAGACCAATTGCGGTTTGTTTGCCGATACCGCCTGTTCCACCCGTGATCAAGACCGTCTTTCCTTGCACGTGCTTTTCTCGGATCGAGAATCGTATTGGTATGGATATGCATTACCTTGACGACAGCATTTGCCGATTGGCGCGTCTGAAAAGGCGCAGCACCAAGGTCAGGGTGAGCAACTCACATTCAGGGTGACGATGAAGGCAAGGATTACAACGCAACCCAGAGAACGGTATTCATTGTAGAACACCGCCTCGTAATGCAAGGCGTTAGATGTACACCAGAAAATTTATTACTTCCGCAAAATCTTCTCCATCGTTTTTCCCTTTGCTAACTCATCGATTAATTTATCGAGGTAGCGAATTTCCCGCATCGTTGGTTCTTCGATGTCTTCCACTCGGACACCACAAACCACGCCCTTGATTAAAGCCCGTAAAGGATTCAGTTGAGGAGCGTCCATGAAAAACGTCTCAAAATCTGTTTGTTTTTCCAATTGCGCTTCTAACGCTTCCTGACTGTATCCTGTAAACCAGCGAATAATTTCATCGACTTCTGCTTTCGTGCGTCCTTTTTTCTCTGCCTTAGCGATATATGCAGGATAGACACGTGCGAAACTCATTACATAAATCCGATGTTTTATCATGATGCCTCTTGTTTCTGTAGTTTCTTTATTTTAACACGAAGCGGCAACAGAGAAATAAAAAGTTCCGACATCGCCCACCCGTGCAATCGAAACCCATGATAAGCTCTTTGGTCATTAGATATCAGCCCATCATTTATGTTCTATAATAAATAAACTGTAAGTTTGGTTTTTAAATTTGCTTACAGGGATATCATAATTTGTCTTAGTCCACTCGGCATAGAGCGCGTGCAAATCACGACGCCGGTAGATTTCACCTTTGACGAACATCTTTGAGTCCTGCGTGGTTTAGGTACGAAAAGAGGAAGCCAATTGTGGCTTCCTCTCCGCTCATAAGTCTGAGGGACCTGGATTCGAACCAGGATTAATGGATTCAGAGTCCACGGTTCTGCCGTTGAACTATCCCTCAATGTGCTGTCACATCAGAATGCAGCACGAGGCGATATCCTATCATGCGCACGCGGCACGATCAAGTCTGAAACGTGCTATGCGCGCTCAATTTGTGCCAACGCTGCACGCAACCGTCCATACGCACGCACGGCGCCCAATGTCTGCAAAATCTCGTATAGATCGGGCGTATTCGTCTTGCCTGACAGCGCCACACGCACGACCATCATCACATCCCCAAACTGCCCTTTATAGGCATCAGGATTCTTTTTGAACGACTTCACGTCGCGCGCATAACCGACAGACTCGCTGAAATCGCGCATGTCTGTCAGCCATTCGTCCTTCGTCCGCACCAAATCGAATGCCAAGACGTGTTCGAGAATCCGCGCCACATCCGCCGCCGGAACTTTTTCTGGGAATGGATAGCCCGTCGCGGCAATCGTTTCGTCATAGCGTTCATCGAAGAACAAGCCGCACGCGCGCTCGATATCCGACCAGTTCACAATATCTTTGCGCGGTGCTGCGCCCCCTCGTTCTACGCTGAATACGCGCAAGCTGTAGTCCTTGTTACGCTCCAACAGTGCCGCCAAGCGCGGCTGATATTGGCGCGCCCATGTTACGCCTGCATCATAGACTTGTTCCGCGTTGTAGGTAGCGATGATCTCTTTGCTGATATCGTTCAGTTTGACCACATCGAACAGCGGGCTGGCGACACCCATGTTTTCGATGCGCAGTTGAAAATCGGCGTTCGGCGCGCTTGGGTTCGCCTTGCGCCAATCATAAAAGCTGCTGTTGGCGAGGTTGAGCAGATATTCAGTAACCGCTGCCTTCGGGTAGCCCTGTTCGTAGAAATACATCACATTCGCTTCAGGGTCTTTGCGCTTGCTCAGTTTACGCTTGGACGCATGGGCTTGTCCGTCCTCACCGATTACGTTGTCCATCGTGGCAATCGGCGCGATATGCGCGAAACGCGGCGCGGGCAGCCCGAAATATTCATAAAGCTGCAAATGCAGCGGCGCAGATGGCAGCCATTCGTCGCCGCGCACGACCAGATTCACGCGCATCAGCGTATCATCGACCACGACCGCAAAATGATAGGTTGGCAGCCGATTTGACTTGACCAGCACACTGTCCTGATCATTGATCGGCATGTCCATCGCGCCCTTCACGACATCGATGAACTTGATGCGCGCTTCGCTGGGATTTGGCGCGCGGATGCGAATCACGGGGCGGTTGCCCTTGTCGAGTTCCGCTTGCACGGCGTCGATCTTCGCATCGCGCCACTTGGCGAACGATCCATAATAACCGGGCTTCAGCCGCTGTGCCTCTTGGATTTTGCGGAGACGCTCCAATTCTTCTTCGGTATCGAACGCCGGATACGCCAAGCCACGTTCGACCAAGAATTTAGCGAACGCCTCGTACTCTGCAACGCGCTCACTCTGCGTGTACGGCGCATACGCGCCGATTTCGCGTTCTGGATCGATTTGAGTGATGCCCTCGTCGGGTGTCAGATCGAAGTTGATCAGATTGCGGACGATTTCTTCGACGCTGCCATCTTTCTCACGCTTCTTGTCTGTGTCCTCGATGCGCAGGATGAACACGCCGCCGGTCTGATGCGCTGTGCGCCGCGAGATCAGCGACGTGAAGATGCTGCCGATGTGAACGAAGCCGGTCGGACTCGGCGCAAAGCGGGTGACTTGCGCGCCTTCTGGCAGCGCGCGCGGGGGATACTGCACCATCCAATCGTCCAGCGACTTCTCGACGTGGGGATATAACAAATCTGCGAGTACTTTACTCATGTGAGTCTCCGACGGCGCATGATCACACTTTGCGCCAAGCCAATGCCAATCAAAGTCGAAAGCAGCGATGTTCCGCCCGAACTGATGAACGGTAAAGTCAATCCGGTGACGGGCATCAAACTCAGATTCATGCCAATCGATACGAACGTCTGGAAGAATATGAACGTCGCCACGCCATAGCAGAGCAAACTGCCGAACGGGTCAGACGCGATGCGCGCGCCGCGCAAGACTCGTGCAATCACCACCCCGATCAGGACGATTACGACGACACCGCCGACGAAGCCGAATTCTTCGGCGATCACGCTGAAGATGAAGTCGGTGTGACGCACGCGCAAGAAGCGTCCCGTATTCTGGGGTCCTCGCGCGTAGCCTTTGCCGAAGAAGCCGCCCGACCCGATGCTGATGCGCGCTTGCAAGATGTTGTAATACGCATCGCGGTCGCTCTCTGGGAAAATGAATGAGGTAATGCGTTCGCGTTGATAGTTTTCCATCCGCGACCACACGACCGGCACCGTCAATGGCACCGTCAGCATGACCACCAACGTGAAAATGGCGATATGTTTCAGGCGCAAGCCCGCTGCCCACACCATCACGAACCACATGACCGCAAACACGATGGTCATGCCCAAATCCGGCTGAATGAAGATCAACACGGATGGGATACCAATATGCACCGCTGCCTTGATCACCGTCCACACGCTGTCCATCTTGCGAAAGTTCGCCGCCAAATAGGAGCCAAGCGTGATGATGATCAGCACTTTCGCCAGTTCTGATGGCTGAATGCGAATAAAGCCGAGATTCAGCCAGCTTTGCGCGCCGCCGTCGCCCTCGACACCGAAGATCGTCACCAAGAACAAGAGCGCGATCATCAGCACGTACAAATACAGATTGATACTGCCAAGAATCCGGTAGTCGAGCGCCGCCAACCCGAACATGATCAGCACGCCTAGAATGGCGAAGCGGATTTGATCGGGGACACGGTTAATCAAGTCGGGGTCAACCGCTTCGAGCGTGGCGCTGCGGATCATCACGATGCCGAACACGGTCAAGATCAGCGTGGCGATGAACAACACGACATCGAACTGTCGCCACATGCCGTTAGCTTGAGTCATATTGCTGCCTCTATGGTTTATCCTCCGCCTGCGCTGAGTCCTCGTCTTCGTCCTGATCGAAGCCCTCCGACGGGCGCGAGAATGGAATTTCTGCGACGAGCAAGCTGTCTCGCTGTCGTTTTTGCAGTGCAATATCGATACCGCTGCCGTCCACTTCGACGTATTTGGAGATCACTTCCAGAATCTCTTTCTTCATCATCTCCAAGCGTTCGGGCGGTAAGTTGATGCGATCATGCACAAGGATGAACTGCAAGCGTTCTTTCGCCGTTATGCCCGTCCCTTGTTTGGGGGCGCGCCCGAACATGCGCTCGAGGAATCCTGCCATCATCCGAACCCCCTAGTTCCCTTTGCCACCAGCGAATAGGCGACCAAGCCGTTTGAGTAAACTCGTCGGCTCGTCAAGTGTCATGAACGGCACATCTTCGCCCATCAAACGCCGCGCGATATTGCGAAACGCTTGTCCAGCGCGAGAATTATCATTGAGCGTGATCGGTACGCCGCTGTTGGACGACGGTACCACCTGATCATCTTCTGGTACGATCCCGATCAGCTTGATCGCCAAAATATCGGTCACATCCTCCGCCGAGAGCATCTCGCCCTTGCGAATTTGTTCGACTTTCGCGCGGTTCAAGATCAGGCGCGGCGCTTTCTTGTTCTCTGCTTCGAGCAAGCCGATCACACGATCCGCGTCGCGGACAGCGGAAACTTCGGGATTGGTGACAATCAGAACTTCATCTGCGGGCGCGACGGCGTTGCGAAAGCCGCGCTCAATCCCAGCAGGCGAGTCGATCAAGATGTAGTCGAACTCTTGACGCATTTGATCGGTGAGTTGGATCATATCCGCCGGGCTGACTGCCGTCTTATCGCGCGTTTGCGCGGCTGGAATCAGATACAGTTCAGGGAACAGCTTATGCTTGATCAACGCCTGGCGCAATTTGCAGCGCCCCTCGATGATATCGACGAGATCGTAGACGATGCGATTCTCTAGCCCCATGACGATATCGAGGTTGCGCAGTCCGATATCGGCATCGATCACGACGACCTTTTGATCCATCCGTGCCAGCGAAATGCCCAGATTTGCCGTCGTCGTCGTCTTACCGACGCCGCCTTTGCCTGACGTGATTGTGATGACCTTCGCACCCATCAGTCCGCCTTTCTTTCCGCTCGAATGCTCATGCTTCCCACACTTCGACGATGATACGATTCTCGCGGATGAGCGCGACTTCCGGGCGTGTTTTGCGTCGCTTCTCCGACGGCGGCATCGAGATGAAGCCCGCGATCCGAATCTGGGTCGGCGTCATATCGAGCGCCGCGATCACAGCACTTTCGTCGCCGTTCGCGCCCGCATGAACATTGCCGCGCAGTTTGCCCCACACGATTACATCGCCCGCCGCGATGATCTCGGCACCCGCATTGACGTCACCATAGACCACGACGTGTCCCTGACTGTGTACCGTCCGCCCTGAACGCAGCGTGCGCCGGATCATGACCCCAATCGTGCCATCTTCTTCGGGATTGAACGCGACTTGCCCATCGGACGTTTGTGCAGGGGGCGCGAGCGTGATGAAGTGCGCCCGTAGATCGAGCGCCGACGCCGCATCGATGGTCGTACTGGATTCGCTGGTGACAGCGTAAAGGGTCATGCCACGCCGCTCGAACAACGCGCGCAAAGAGTGAAGTTCGTCCTTGCGCACGGGGCGCGCGCCGACATCGATTGTAATCCGTGCCCCTGAGAAAAATGCACTCTGCTGATCGAGCCGCGCTGCCAAATCGCCCGTGACCAAGCCCCATTCTTCGAAGGGACTGATGGTGACGAGCAGACCATCTTTCACGCCTTTGATAGTTACCAACGAGTCCCGCATGAATAACCCGTCCAACGATACGCTGATGTGCCACATTTCAATGAAAGTGAATTTTGTATATTCTACGCGAGGTGATGATTGTGCGCTAGATTACGCCGATGATGCGCAAGAGCAATGTGAGCGGCAGCAATGTGAATGCGGCGGGTGCGAACCAAAGTACTAGCGGATGGCGGCGGTTGAGGGATTTATGCGCCCATTGTTCAAGCGTATAGACGGCATAGGTCATCCAAAGAAGTTGGATCATCAGGAGCGGCAGCAGGAGCGTTGCTGCGTCACCCCCGAAGTACATCAAGCCGAAGGTGGCATACGCGCCATATGCCAGCATCGTCACCACGCCAATCGGTGGATGCCAGCGTGACAAGCGCGCCAGCCCGATGACGCCCAACACGATACCCAACGGCGTGAACTGACGAATCACAAGATCGAACAGCGTGAACCAACGTGCGGGTTCGCGCCAACCGTCTGCGACGAGAAACGGAATATGCCGCCCTAATGCCGTCACGCTGTCCGCCGTCGTCGCCCACCACGTCGGATCAATATACGTCCGCGCGATGCCCACTCCCCCATACAACGCGACACCAATAAGCGCGATCCAGTACAACGGGTGAAGTTTATGCCGCGTCAGCCACACGCCCAATAACACAGCGGGCGACCAGAGCGCGAACAGGGGATCATTGGCGACGCCCAAGACCATGACCAACAAAATCAGCGGCGCATGATCGCGGCGGTACGGTTGGCGTCCCGTCAACAGTACCGCGTCCGGACGAATATCTGTCAGAATGAGCATCTCCGTCAACATGAACAGCAGCCATCCCGTCAGCAGCGTGGTTCCACGCAAACTTTGCAGCGCGATCAAATCGAAGCCGAACACCACCAGCGCAACGACGCCCGCCAATATGACGCTGATCATGGCTGGGAGATAAACCAGCGCCGCCAACCCGATGATGCCGACCACAGCCAGCGCCAATCCGATGAGACCAGCGCCCAACGTCAGCAATTCAGCCGCGCCGCCCGTCTGCGCCCAGAACGAGGGGCTGAACGCCAGTGCCATAGCCCCGATCACCGATAGCGCCGCCCCCATTGGACGCAGCGCCAACGCCATGAACACAACCGCCGCCCCCATCGCTAACGCGCGCGGAATCGGCGTCGCCCCCACCACGACGAACGCCCCACACGCGATCAATCCCGCAACCAAAGGCGGCGCGAAATCCGCGACGAAGCGGCGATTGAGTGCAACTGTCGTCATGCGCCCGCCTCTAACGCGCGGTCGTTTTGCAAGCGCAAGTACGCCTCCATCGTTTCCACCACAATCGGCAGCGCCACCGCCGAGCCTTCACCGCCGTTGTAGACAAAGGCGATAATCAAGATTTCGGGATTATCATACGGCGCATAGGCGGTGTACCATGCGTGCGCGGGCCAGTTGCCTGGACGACACAACCCCAGCGGGCGCGCGATCTCGTCGCAGTATTCCGCCGTACCCGTTTTCCCCGCCACGTCGATATACGTCAAATTCGATGTTTGCGCTGTGCCAATGGTGACAGCGGCGCGCATCCCCTCCTGAACGACATAAATATTGTCCTCCGACGCGAACGGCGGACGATAATCGGGGTTGAAGCGGATTGGCGAACAGAAGCCGTCCCGAAAGCGATAGTTCAGCGGCACATGAACGGTATACGGACGCCACGTCTCGATCAGCGGATCGGGATTCACGTCCACCTCGCCCATGTAGGCGGCGGGATTGCAGCGCGTTGGGCTGTACCATTCGCTGCTTTCCTCGCATGAACACGCCAGACTGGTCGAACCGCGCATGATCATGTCCTCGACCAACAACAGTGTGAGCGGTTCACCCAGTGGGACGAGATCAGCGTTCACGCTGCGAATCACCTGCGGCTCAAACGGGCGGATCACATTGTTTTCGGCATCGAAGAATTCGCGGATCACGGTCGGCTGATACAGCGTGCCGCCGTTGACAATCGCCGCTACCGCGCTGATCAGTTGCAGCGGCGTGACGTTGACGAAGCCCTGACCAAACGCGGCGTTGTAAGTATCGCCCGTTGACCAGTTTTCGCCGTACAAGCGTCGTTTCCAATCAGGATCGGGCATTCGGCTGGCATTCTCGAACGGCAGTTCGATCCCCAATTTCGATCCAATGCCCAATGCCGTCGCGTAGCGGAACAAATCGACGGGACCCAAGCCGTTGGGGCGCAGTACCGAGGAGGATACATTCGGATTGCCACCGCCCACTTGATAGAAATACACGTCACAACTTTGTGCGATGCCGCCGATCATATTCAGGTTGCCGTGTCCCTGATCCAGCCAGCACACGAACCGCTGTGCCGCCGTCTGATCGTTGGGCGCATAGCGATTCGGCAGCAGCAGATCGCCGGGATCGTTGAGCAGCGATTCCGGCGCGATCACATCTTCTTGCAGCACGCCGAGCGCGGTGATCAATTTCCAGACAGAACCGGGCGGATACACGGACTGCGTGACGTGGTTCACCAGCGGCGTGAGCGGATCAGCGGCAACATCCAAGTAGTATTCAACGTCGATGTTGCGCGCGAAGCGGGAATTGTCGTAGCTTGGATAGCTGACCATCGCCAAGATTTCACCCGTCATCGGGTTCATGGCAATGACTGATCCCGTCTGCGTGACAATCGCCTGTCGATCTGCGTTGACGCGCGCGATTTCATCGCGCAGCGCCGTCTCTGCAATGCGTTGCAATTCGGCATCGATGGTCAAGCGCACGCTCAAGCCCGGAACAGGCGCGTCGAACTCGGCGCGTTCGCCAATCGGACGCCCCGCGACATCGACTTGGCGCACTTCACGTCCACGCTGTCCGGCGAGGATGTTTTCGAGATACGCTTCGAGTCCAGCGTAGCCGATGCGGTCGAATGCCGGATTATAACCTTGCGCGATTAGGTCTAGTTCTTGCTCTGCCGGGATGCGCCCCATGTAGCCAACGATTTGCGCTGTGAGTTCACCCGTCGGATAGTCGCGCACCGATGCAGATTGCACATCGACAGCGGGCAGCGTGTAGCGTTCTTCCAACAACTGCATAGCGACTTGCTGTCCCACATCTTGCGCAACCAATACCGCGCGATACGGCGCGATTCCTTCGCCCTCCGCGACCAATTCTTCGATGCTGCGCACGGCGACGCCGGACGAATCGGCAATCGCGCGTGTCGGCGGTACGCCTGTCAGCGCCGACAAGCGGTTGAAGATGCGCAGCGTTTCATCTTGATCGACGGGCAGCAGCGCGGGAATAATCGTCACATTATAAGCGGGAACATTGATCGCCAACGACGCGCCATAGCGGTCGATCAGGATGCCGCGCGTCGCCGCGACAGGCAGTTCGCTCAACCGGTTTTCGTCAGCCGCAAGTTGATACAGTTCGTTTTGCGTGACTTGGAGTTGATACATGCGCACGCCAAAAATGACGAACACAGCAAAGACAACGCCTTGAAACAGCGTCAGCCGCCAGCCTTGAAAGGGTTGAAGTTGACCCATAAGATACCCCCCTACAATTTCAATATGGGCGGGTCAGTCGTTGGGCGGTCGCACGCCGTCGGCTCAAACGGCGCGCGAACCAGTAGACCGGAAACAGAAAGATCAAGTTGTAGACCATCGTCGGCGCGACGACGTAGATCGCTATCTCGACCGGACGCACAGAGAAGCCAACGACCGCCGATATCATCATGATGGTGAATTTTTGCAGCGCTGTACCAAGCAGCGTCAGCACGAGCAAGTTGATCACACCCAAACGAAACATCTGTCCGCGCAGCCAATCGACGGCGAACACCGTCAACACCAGTCCGACCGCCGATGCGCCCGTTGGCGTCAGCGACAGCATATCCTGCAAGATGCCGCCGATCAGCGCCCACGTCACGCTCTGCTCTAAAGGACTGACCACCGCCAGCGACAGCACAAGTAAGAACACGAGATCGGGCTGCCCACCAAAGACGCGGACTTGCGGCGTGAATGTCGATCCTGCCACCGCCGCCAGCGCCAACAACACGATCCCGACGATTGTTCTCATGCGCGCGGGTCAATTCCCGGTCGCCTGATCGAACACCGACAGATCAATGGGCTGGAAGTTGGACACGACGAGGACGAATTCGAGGGTGTCGAAGTTGATCAGGCTGCGCACTTGGGCTTCTTGGCTCAAGCCGTTCTCAGCTTGGCGCGCGCTGGTGACTTGCCCGATCACAATATCGGGCGGGAAGTTGCCGCCCAGTCCCGACGTAACGACCAGATCGCCTTCGCGGACTTCCGAATCGAGCGGAATCATACCCATGATCAGATTCCCGTTGGGCGCGCCACGCACGCTGCCCTCCGCCCGCGTCGTTTGCAAACGCCCGCTGACATTGCCGGTCGTCTCGGTCACGAGCATCACGCGCGCCGCGCCCGCGCTGACCTGAAGCACACGCCCAACCAAGCCCTGCCGCGTCACGACGGGCATCCCAATGCCGATCCCATCGCGCGTACCACGATTGATCGTGATGCTGCGAAAGATCGCGTTCTGGTCGATGGCGATCACATCGCCCGTCACGAACTGCATGTTTTCGATAGTGGCGGTGTAATCGAGTAAATCGGACAAGCGTTGATAATCGCTGGCGATCTCGCGCAGTTCGACCAGTTCCGCTTGGAACTGTGCCAACGCTTCTTCCAGTTCACTATTTCGCCGCTGAAGCGCCTGAATTTGCGCCAGATCGCCCGCGCTGCTGTTGATTCCGAGCGCGATCCGATTGAATACGCCGCTAACCGCGTTGATCGGCGTGGAAAGGGCGTCCTCGACGGGCGCGAGCAGCCCCGCACGGCTGGCGATGATCAGCCCCGCGCACGCGATCAGCGTCACGAACAGGAACAAGCCCCGATTCGCGCGCCAATTCCGCCGATAGCCGAGTCCGCCGTTCATCGTTCACCTCTAGCCATGTTTCGTACTGCCGCGCTCCAAACCAACGAGCAGCCGACGCAGATTGTTGTAGTCTTCCAGCACGCGCCCCGCCCCGCGCGCGACGCAGGTCATGGCATCGTCGGCAACCCACGCGCGAATGTTGACTTCCTCGGTGATCCGTTCAGCCAAGCCTTTGAGTTGACCGCCGCCACCTGCGAGACAAATACCGCTCTCCATCAGATCGCCCACCAATTCGGGCGGCGTATCGTCGAGCGCGTCTTTGACCGTATCCATGATGATATCGACCGATCCAGCAATCGCTTCACGGATTTCAATCGTGCTGACTTCGATCTCGACGGGCAGTCCCGTGACCAGATTACGCCCTTTGACCTTGGCAATGTCCTCTTTCGGGAGCGGATACGCCGAGCCGATGGCGATTTTCAGACGTTCTGCGGTCGGTTCACCGATCATCAGATTATGTTTCGTGCGCATGTATTGGACGATATCTTCGTCCATCTCGTCGCCCGCCACACGGATCGAACGGCTGATCACGATGCCGCCGAGCGAAAAGATCGCCACTTCGGTCGTCCCGCCGCCAATATCGACGATCATGCTGCCGCGCGTCTCTTGGACGGGCAGTCCCGCCCCAATTGCTGCCGCGACGGGTTCTTCGATCAGGTAGACTTCGCGCGCTCCCGCGCTGACCGCCGCATCATAGACGGCGCGTTTTTCGACTTCGGTCACACCCGATGGGATGCCGACAACCACGCGCGGACGCGGGATTGGCACCCAACTTTGTTCATGCGCTTTATGAATTAGATAACTGAGCATTTTCTCAGTTACATCGATATCGCTGATCACGCCGTCGCGCAATGGGCGCACAATCAGGATGTCTTTCGGATTCTTGCTCCACATCTCTTTGGCGCGACTGCCCACTTCGAGCGGTTCGCCCGTCTTGCGGACGAGCGCCACGAATGAGGGTTCGTTGATCACGATACCTTTGCCGCGTACCGCCACCAACGTATTTGCCGTACCGAGATCGATCCCGATATCGAGCGAGAATAATCCGAAAAAGTAGTCCAGCGGGCTTAACACACAGCTCTCCTCAGCGGAACAGACTGAGCGATTATAGCACGCACGGCGGACAGTACCAAGACATCGGGGCTGACGCTCACCCGCCGTTCAACCGCGCGGGGCGACCCCCATACCGCGCGCCCTGTGCCAATGCGCTCAACCCATCCCGAATACGTGCCTAACGCGCGATGTGTCTACGTGCGATTGCGGCTGATGACGGTGCGCATGATATCCTCGAAGGTATGCGCGCTGGTGCTGACGATCACCAGATCGACCCACTGATTGAACGCCCACGTTTGCCATTCGTAGTACGAGCGCGCCCGACGCGGCAGCATCAGCCACAAGTACGCGATCCGCCGCCGCTCCGTGCGGGTCGTGCGGTCGCGCAAGTCGCCGTACCAGCGCGGGAACGCGAGAAAGACGCCGGGATAGCGTTTCGCCACTTTAAACGAGCGCGACGCGACCAACGCCAGCGCCAGCAGGACAAAGCCCGGCATGTGCGCGGGATAATCCGTCCCGGCGATCTCGCGCAGCAGCACGCCAAAACACAATACGAACAAGCCGCTCGTCGCCAACAACATCGGGAGCGGATAGAACGCATCATCGAAGGCGGTGTAGCGCTCAAAGCGGCGCAAGACCGGGCTTTTGAGCAGTCCAGCGAGGATCAAGCCCAGGCGAATCAAATACCCGCCGCTGATCAACATGCCGACCGCAAGCAGGAAGTAGCGCATCTCACATCCTCAACAGCGCGCGTGCCCCTTTATACAGCGGACACACGCAGGTTCCGCACTCACCGCGTTCGCCGTTCCGATACGCGGCGCGCAGTGCCAGCGCATCCGGCGCGTTGATCGCCTCATTCAGCGAAGCGCCATTCAGCTTGCCCATCTTCGGCAGGAAGTAGCATGGGCGCAATGATCCATCGACTTCCACGACGGCGGACAAGTGCGGCGCGTTGCAGCGGACGGTTGGATATGCACCCAAGCCCAAGACGGCGGCAAAATAGGCGTGCATCCGGCGCAGCTTCGCGGGCGACTCCGCGATGCGTCCCGTTGCGAAATCATGGGCGCAGCGGCGTTCAAGCTCGTCCAAGACGGCGGCAAACGCGGGCAGATCGTCGGGCGTCAGCGCAGACACGGGGATCGCTTGGTGAACGTCGTTCGCCTCACCGCCCGCCTCCATCTCCATCACGGGGCGCGGGACAGAAAGATCATCGCCCTGTCCGATCAAGCTCAGGGGAATGACTCCCGCCTCTCCGGTACGGGCGGGGGAGTGAGGTTGCCCTTCAAAGCGCGCGCCGAATGCCTCGCGGTTGCTCACATCGACGGTCAGGAAGCTGATGTGATTCACATCGGCAGATTTTGCGGCGTCGATGATCGCCGGCAGTTCGCGGTAATTCGCGCGCTGGACAACGGTGCGCGTCGTCACGTCGATGCCGCCCGCGCGGACGGCGCGAATGCCATACAGCACCAGATCGAACGCATCGACGCCGCGAATCGCGGCATAGGTCGCCGCCGTGCCGCCGTCCAGACTGACGACGACTTCATCGACTGACGCGATCACGTCGTCCGCCTGCTTTTTGAGAAACAGCCCATTGGTGAGCAGGATCACGCGCGCGCCCTCCGCGCGCAATTTGCGCGCAATCGCCGCCCATGCGGGATGCTGCATCGCCTCGCCGCCGCTGAGGACGACCCAGCGCACGCCCAACGGACGGATCTGTGCGGCGAGCGCTTCGACCCGTTCCATGCGCATGTTGCGGCGCGGATTGCGCCAGATATCGCACGTGACACAGCGCGAGTTGCAACCGTCGGTCAGGTACAGGATCAGCATCGGCAGCGTGCGCAACGTGTCGGACGTAAGGTTGAGCAGGTGTTTGACAGTCATAAGGGTGAGTATAGCGCACTTGCCGCCAGCGGCAACGCGCTTTCCAAAAAATTTGATCCGCTGACGCGGAATGGAGAAGGGCAAAGTGAATCAGAATTCAGAAATCAGAAGGACAGAAATCAAAAATTAAGAGATGACACAGCGGAACCCGAAACTGATGTCCCAGTTGTCAGGCGAGTTCCTGCCCCGATTCGCCGCGCGGACGCCGTTATCAGTAGGGTCCCACGAGCCGCCACGCTGCACGCGCGGATTATTAATATATTGTATATCTTCACGTTCATCGACAGCGCGATACGGATAAGCTGCATCGATTGAACTCGTCCACTCCCACACATTCCCGCTCATGTCCAGCGCCCCCACCCACGATGCGCCGCCTCGACGGTTGCCGACGTTCGCCGTTTGATTGCCAGAATTGCCGCCATATACAACATTTTCTGCGATAAACTCATTGTCCCACGGATAAATCAAATGATCGACGCCGCGCGCTGCATATTCCCATTGGGCTTCTGTCGGCAATCTCACATCACCCGGACGTTTGTTCTCGCAGTAATCGCGCGCCTCGAACCATGTGATGTTCTCAACCGGACGCTGGTCGCCGCTAAACCCATTTGCGTCCGCTTTCACACCGCCGAAATCGCGGAACTGCGCTTGGCTCACTTCGTAACGGTCAATCCAGAACGGATCATCGAAACATTGTTGATGCACAGGTTGTTCGTCGCCATCGCCGTTATTGCTGCCCATCATGAAGCAGCCCGCCGGAACACGCGCCATCTCTACGCCGTCGAATGTCTGAAACTGGGGCGTCCAATCGACATTCCGTTCCACTGCCTTACTGTCGCGCACAAATTCTATAATTGCTGCTGTTCCGCCCAAAACGAGCGTCAGAACCAATAACTTCAGTATTCCGCGCCCGATCCATCGTGGCGTCGCGCGTTGGTGTCGCACAACCCTCGGCTGCGGCATCTCAACGATCAGAGCGTCGATCTCCGTCTGCTCTGTATAGCCGACATGGTTACGCGCCGCCAGCAGCAGCGCCACGAGCGCAGATTTGCCCGGTGCGACCTCCCCATAACGGCGCAAATATGTCAGCAGGTTGGTAAGGAAGACGCGCGCGACTCCGCTGAAATCGAGTTCATAGAGCAGCGGCGTGTCCAAGCCGAACGCTTCGGCGATCAACGCGCGGCGTTCCGCGTCGCTGCCGCATAAGGGCTGCAAGATTCGCATCAGATCGGAAAACAGGGAGTTGGGCTGTATGGCGTCGCTGGCTAGTCGGTCAACGGTGTGAATATTACCGCGTCGCAGCGCAGATCGGCAACCCGATTTGACGCGCGAATGTTAAATATCCGTTCGATCCCCTGCCCGATTTCCCAAAACATGCTACAATACCCGCTCAGATTTGGGATATCGCACGGGCGCGCAGCAACCTTTATGTTAAATCCAGAATTTTTGAAGAACGGACCGGGTCCCCGTCTCGCGTTCCTCGACAAGCCCGACCCGAAAGTGATCGCCGAAACGCTCGTCGCCTTCGCCAACAGCGAGGGCGGCACGCTCGTCGTCGGGATGCAGCAGGACAGCGAGAGCGCCAATGGCGCAGATGCCAACGGCGCAGCGCCCAAGATCGAGAACGAGGCGCTGTCGAAGGCGATCAAAGAGGCAGACGCGCTGTGCAGCCCGTCGGTCGTCACGGGCAGTTGGGAACCCGTCGAGACTGACAAGGGTAACACCGTATTCGCGCTCCGCGTCCCGCGCAGCATCGAACTGCACGCCCTCAGCGACGGGCGCGTGCTGATCCGCACCGAACTGCTCAATCGTCCGCTCGGCGGGCAGGAAATTCTCAAGCTCGCCAGCGCCAAAAGCACGGGCGACTACGAGTCCGAACCCGTTCCCGGCGCGAGCAAAGACGATTTCAGCCGCAAGATGATCGATGAGTACCTCGCCAAGCGCGCGGAACGCTCCAAGCGCCCGTACAACGGCAAGATCGACGATCTGCTGCGCGAAATCGGCGCGATTGACACGGCGGATCGCCCCACCGTCAGCGGCATTCTGCTGTTCAGCGAGTATCCACAGCATTGGCTGCCGCAGTCGGGCGTTGTGTTCGCCAAGTTCGTCGGCAAGACGCCGCGCGGCGAGAACGGACTCGCGGGCTACTCGCGCCGCGAAGAACTGACGGGCCCCCTGCCACGCCTGATCGAAGCGTCATGGAACATGATCTGGAGCGAAATGGCGGTCAGCGCCGTCGTCAAGGGCTTGGAGCGCGAAGAAACGACCGAGTATCCGCAGTTCGCCGTCCGCGAAGCCATCGTCAACGCCGTCTGTCACCGCGATTATCGGCTGAAAGGGCGGCGCATCGAGATTCGCATGTACTCGGATCGCCTCGAAGTCATCTCGCCCGGCGGCTTGCCCGGCTTCATCACGGTTGAAAACATCGTCGATGAGCATTTCAGCCGCAACCCGCGCATCGTCAGCAACCTGTTTCAATGGGGTTACATCGAAGAACTCGGCTTGGGCATTGACCGCATGATGGAAGTGATGGAGCAAGCGGGGCATCTGCCGCCGAACTTCGACGCGCGCCCGTACAGCTTCGCGGTCACGCTGCAAAACAGCCGCGAGAAACAGAACGTGCCAGATTGGGTACGCAACACCAATCATCGGCAGGCGCGGGCGCTGCAATACATCCGCGATCACGGCTCGATCACGAACCGCGAATATCGTTCACTGTGTCAGGGCGTGAGCGCCGAAACGCTGCGTTTGGACTTGGCGGACATGGTGGAGCGCGGGATTTTGCTCAAAGTCGGGTCGAAGAAAGGGACGTATTACATCCTGAAGTAGCGCGTTCTGAGGCTGAGTGTAGAACCATCTATTCCTCAGTCCTCAGTCCTTTTCCCTCACGCCTACATTTTATCTTCGTTCCGCGTGTTCCTGCGCCGCCGCCACAAACGCCGCGAATAGCTTGCGCATCGGTTCGCGTTCGGGGTAATCGCCATTGTACATATCTTCGGGATGCCACTGGACGGTCAGCGCAAAGCGCCGATCCGCGATCTCCAGCGCCTCTACGATTTCATCCGGCGACAATGCCGTCACGCGCACGCCGGGCGCGGGCGCTTCGACCGCCTGATGATGCAAACTGTTGACCTTGATCTGCGTGACGCCCAAAATCGCCGCCAGCTTGCTCGACGGATCGATGCGCACATCGTGCAGCAGCGTCGAGCGCGGATCGCCGTCGGGGATATCGTGCGCCAGCGGATTGCTCACTTGCGACGGAATATCTTGCAGCAGCGTCCCGCCGAGCGCCACGTTGACGACCTGATGCCCGCGACAAATGCCGAACAGCGGACGATCATCCTTGACCGCCCACCGTGCGAGGGTGATTTCGGTCTTGTCGCGTTCATCGTCGATCCCGTAGGTCGTCGGATGAACCTCAGTCACGCCGTACAACGACGGACGCACATCCGCGCCGCCCGGCAGCAGCACCGCGTCCAAGCGTTCGTACAGTCCGCGCAGCGTATCTTCGTCCAAGCGCGTCGGAATGTAGACAGGCAAGCCGCCCGCGTCCGCCAAATCGAGCGCGGGCATGGCATAGATGCGATTGTAGGGATTGCCGGTTTCGCTGGTGTGCGATGAGGTGACAATGCCGATCAGAGGGCGCATAGCTGCTCCAAAATGCGTAACACGGTGAGAAACGAGGATGGGTGGAATTCCAAAAACAAAAATCAAAGCATGTCGGGGCGTCTGATTGGGACGCCCGCCCCGTCAGCATTCAGATGTGATTTCAGTTGAGTGGGCGTCTGAAATTGCCCTTACTCAGTCCCCAGCACTTTCAACTGTGTTTTAGCGGCGTTCTTTCAAACGCGCTGCCTTGCCCTTCGCATCGCGCAGATAGTACAACTGTGCGCGGCGCACTTTGGCGTGGCGGACGACTTCGATCTTGTCCACGCGCGGGCTTTTCAGCAAAAAGGTACGCTCGACGCCGACGCCATGCGTAGCGATGCGGCGCACGGTGAAGTTTTCATCGTTGCCACCGCCGCGATAGCGAATGACGACGCCCTGAAAAATTTGCACGCGCTCTTTGTCACCTTCGACGACGCGCACATGCACTTTCACGGTATCGCCCGCTTCGACCTTCGGGTGATTGCGTTCCGGCTGTTCGACGGCTTGCAACAGCGGGTGTTTGCCGTTGTTGGATAGGGGCGCGGTGCTGATCGCGGCGTTCGCGCTCGCGCCCTGTGTGTTCTTCGGTTCGTTGACCGACATGAGATTGGTTCCTTCCAAAACCCAAAACAAACGCGCTTGAACAACTTTCCGTAACGGAAAGTCGTGCGCGCATCTGAAGATTTTCACAATGAGTGTATGAGTTTAACAGAAAACCGCCGACTTCCTCAAGGGGCGATTGGACACACATGGGGTAAACATCGAGGAATGCTGGAGTATGACATTTTACGCACCATGTGAGTAAATATTGATGAGCGCTGATCATGTTCGGCTGCGGCGTGCAAGGAACATGGCATTCTAGCCCCCATGTGGGTCAGTATCTTTACACGCCGCGCATCCGCGCCACCCGCAGCAAGCCCGCGATACTCTTGCCATCCACAATGTCGCCGCGCTCGATCATCGCTACCGCGTCGCGCAATGGCACGCGATCCACCTCGATGAATTCGTCCGCGTCCGCGTCCAAGCGCGATTCGTGCAGTTCCGTCGCCAAGAATAAGTGGATGTATTCGGTCGTATAGCCAGGCGCAACATACAACCCGCCCATCGCCTCGATCTTGCCCGGACGATAGCCTGTTTCCTCTTGCAGTTCGCGTTCAGCACAGATCAGCGGCGCTTCACCCGGTTCGAGCGTCCCCGCCGGAATTTCGCACAAGACCTTGCCCGCTGCGATCCGAAATTGGCGCACAAGCAAGACGTTTTGTTCCGCGTCCAGCGCAACGATGGCGACCGCGCCGGGATGGCGCACCAATTCGCGCTTGCTGTGCTTGCCGTCGGGCAGTTCCACATCCAAGAGGGCGAGCTTGACCACTCGCCCTTCATAGATCGACTGCGTTTTGATCACCTTCTCGTTCACGGGATGCAGATTTCCTGATCGATATAAATCAGGTTCACATTGTTGATTTGCGGATTTGCCGCTGACAGCGCCGCGACCGTTGTGCTGTAGGTCACGGAGATGCGGAACAGCGTATCGTTTTGGTTCACGCGATAGTAGGACGCACAACCACCGGGCGGAGGCGGCGCAAATGTCACTGTGTAGGGCGGAACGGTCGTGCCACCGCAGTTCGGGATGTAAATGCGCTGCCCGACGACGATCAAGTTGATGTTGGTGATGCTGCTGATGGCGGCGATCTCGTAGGCAGTCGTGTTGAAGCGCAGCGAGATACGGAACAAGTTATCGCCGTTCTGCACAATGTATTCGCACGTCCCGCTCGGTGCAGGGACGAATGATGTTGCGGTGGCGAATTGATTGCCGCCCGCGCCGGCGGCTGCGTTCGCGGCTTCTGCGGTCTGCGTGAAGGGGAAGAAATCGAACGTCGGCGCAGCCGTCAATTGCTGTCCGAAGATTGCTTCCATCGTCTGCGTTTGGAACAGCGCCGCCTCGGCGGTTGCGGTTGCGATCACCGCTGTTGCCGTTTGAAAACCGGGATCGTCCACCTGTCCCGACGTATCAAACGGTTGCACATCAGCGGGATTGCCACCAAGCGCCAAGATCGAGAGCGCCGTCGCCGTCAGCGAGAAGTCATCTTGCGCGGCGTTCGGGTTCGCTAGTGCCGCATCTGCGACTTGCGTCCCCACGAAATCGGGCGTCTCTGTTGGCATCAACGTATCCGTGGGGAGGAACGCACGCGCCGTCACTGTCAGCGCGATGTTGGTCGCTTCGGCGTTCAGAGTCTCCAGCATATTCGGCGTTGCTGTGAACAGGAATGCCGTTTGCGTCGCCGCCAGCTCGGTGGAGAGCGCGTTGAGCGTCGCCAGCTCATCGGGAGTCGGCGTCTCGCTCGGCACTTGCGCAACCGCGATGATTTCGAGCGTAGCAACATCAATGGGGAGCAAATCCGGCGTCGGCGTCTCGCTCGGTACGATCTCAAACAACGTGGGTTCGACGGGCGCAGACTGCGCGTCAAAGGCAACGGGCGACGCTTCGAGAACCGCGCCCGCTTGTTGGAAACAACCTGACGTGAGCGCCATGATTGCCAGAGCAGCAATCAGCGCGAACCAGCGCGAAGCGATTTTGTGCATCCGGCGATACCTCCAAGCGACGCGGGACAGGGACAACAACATCATCCCATTATACTGACGTTTGAGCGCGGCGCTACAAATTGCTGCACAGGTTCAATGAACTTTTGATGTGACGATCTGTTTCGGTGAATCCGATGGGGTGCGCACATCGCGGCGCAGCAGCACGCGAACGCTTGTCCAAACGCCCGGATCACTTTCGATCCTCAAATCGCCATCATACAAATCTGCCAAGCGTTTGCAGATAATCAAGCCCAAACCCGATCCTTGCTGTTCGTAGATTTTACGGTCGAACTGCATATACGCACCAATGCTTGCCCGCTGTTCAATCGTCATACCACGCCCGGCATCTCGGACGGTCAAGTTGTAATAATCACCCTTGATCTGCCCAGAAATGGAGACCGACGTCCCTGCCTCCGAGAATTTAAAGGCATTATCAGTCAATTCCTCGACGATCCAGCGTAAATGATCATCCGAAATATTGATCATCTCGACATCCTCGATTTGCAGCATCAAATCATTGGCTCTGCCAGCGGGCGTCTTCACGGAGACTGCACGCTCGATGCTCGACTTCGGATAGTGCGTGACGTTGAGTTTGAGCGCATGAAGTTGTTCGGCATCATGTGGGATCAGTTCAGTTTGTACGTAGATCAGAAAGATTTCTACGAGCCGCATCAGGCGACGTGCCGACGTATTGACATGGGTTGACATATCCACAATGCGGGACGGCGTGACGCTATCAGCGTCCAAAATCAGCAAATCCGAAAAGCCCAGAATGATGTTGAGCGGCGTGCGCAGTTCATGGGGAAGCGCCATGATAATATTGCGGCGTATCTGTTCGGCATTTTCATTCGCCTTCTCTTTGACCATGCGCCGTTTCCCCAAGACCGTGCGCACCGTGCGCAGTAGTTCTTGGGCGGTGAATGGCTTCGGTAGATAATCATCCGCGCCAAGGTTCATGCCCTCGCGCTGATCATCGCGTCCCGTGCGCGCGGTCAAGAAGATGAATGGAATATCTTGTGTCCCCCGCGTCGCTTGAAGTTCCTTGATGACCTGCAATCCATCCATGCCTGGCATCATAATGTCACAAACGATCAAGTCAGGCAGCATTTCACGCGCGCGCTGCAACCCAACAATTCCGTTCTCTGCTCCGAGTGCTTCATAGCCCTCGAAATTAAGCATTTCCACAATATCTTTTCGCAGCGATTGTGCATCTTCAACGACGAGAATTCTTATCATCGGCTTCACCTAAAGCTTCAACCGTTTGCATAAACGAGAGAAGCATCCCTTCGCATTATATTTCATTGTAATGGAGAGCAAGATATTTTGCGTTAGGATTATTCCAAAACCTTACAATCAAGTCAGCGTCCACTGAAATACAATAGCAAGTAACAAGATAATTGCGCCCGCGACAATCCGATAGATGCCAAACGCCCTAAATGTGTGTTGGGCGACATAACGCAGCAGCCACCCAATCGACAGCCACGCCACAATACCCGCAACCATCGTTCCGATGAGCAGATACACCAAATCATTGGTTTGAATCTCGTCCAAGCTAAAGAGCAAATCCAAGATTGTCGCGCCGCCCAAGGTTGGAATGGCGAGGTAGAACGAAAAGCGCGTCGCCGTCGTTCGACTCAAACCAACGCCCATCCCACCAATAATCGACGCCGCCGACCGTGAAACGCCGGGAATGAGCGCAATCACCTGTGCCAACCCGACCAAGAGGGCTTGACGCGGCGTCACAGCATATAGATCATCGTCCGGTTGATTTTCGGTCAAAGAAGTCGTAGCGGATGTGGACACAACCGCTGTGCGTTTGCCAAGACGCTGCTCTGCGATGATCAGCGCCACGCCGCCGATGATCAACGCAAATGCCACGACAATCGGATTGAACAAAACTGTTTTGATGAAATCGCGCAGCAGCAAGCCCGCAATTCCCGCCGGAAGCGTGGCAATCACAATACCGAACCAGAAGCGCCGCGCTGCCGCTTCGCGCGGGATGGCACGCACACGCATCCACAGATCGCGCCAATAGTAGATCACGACCGCGATCACCGCGCCTAACTGGATAAAAATCTCGAACGTGTTGTTCAGTGCAGGGCTGAACGCGGGTTGCAGCAGCGCCGTCGCTACGATCAAGTGTCCAGTTGACGAAATTGGCAGAAATTCGGTGATGCCCTCCACAATGCCAAGCACGACCACTTTTAGCAGTTCGATCACGAGTTTTCCACATTTCCATCAGATATTAAGCGTTCATGATATGACGGGGAGCGCGCATGTGTCAAGCGGACTGTTCGATGGTACAGCAGATGGTTTAGGCGGCATCGGTTATACTAATGTGAATTTATTCGCTCACCCGATTGCAGCATGGCATGACCCCATACATTCGTTTACTGCGCGCCAACCGCGGCTATTCATTTCTCTGGCTCGCACAAGTGATCAGCCTCGCCGGTGATTGGTTCAACACCATCGCCCTATCGGCGCTGGTTGTGGCTTACAGTCCCGGACGCGAGGGACTGGCGATCAGCGGCTTCTTGCTGGCGCGCTTCGTGCCGCCGATGCTGATCAGCCCCTTCACAGGCGTGCTGATTGACCGCTTCGACCGGAAGAAATTGTTGATTTGGAGCAATCTCTTACGCGCGGTCATCGTCTTTGGCTTTCTGCTGACGACGCAAGGCGCAGAGTGGCTGCCTGTGATTTACGTTTTGACTGTCGTTCAATTCTCATTGTCAGCGGTCTTTGAGCCGGGACAATCCGCGTATCTGCCGTCGCTGCTGCGCGCCGATGATCTGGTGACGGGCAATACGCTCGTCAGCGTCACGTGGTCGGTGATGCTGGCAATTGGCGCGATGTTGGGCGGCGTGGTCTCCAGTTTGTTCGGCGCAAATATCGCGCTGGTTATTGATGGGTTCTCGTTTCTCATCGCGGCGCTCCTGATCACGCCCGTCATGCCGAATCCCGACTCGTCCTCCAGCCAACAGCGCGCGCAAACGAACCATCCAGTCGTGCGCGTCACCTTCGTCGATGGTTTGCGCTTTTTGCGTACCCATCCAGAGGTATCGAGTACGCTGATGGTGAAGTTTGGCAACAGCATCGGCAACGTCGATACGCTGATGGTCATCTATGCGACCCAGTTGTTCGTGTTAGGCACGGACGGACAGCTTTCGCTCGGCATCATGTACGGCATCTTCGGCGTTGGCGCGTTCATCAGCCCGTTCATCGCCAATCGACTGGGCGATGGCAGCGTGCGCGCGCTGCGACGCTACATCCTCGTCGGCTTAATCTGCTGTACATTGGGTTGGGCGTTATTGGGCATCGCAGGATCGCTGATCGGCGTTTGCGTCGCGCTGTTTGTCCGCGCGATGGGCGGATCGCTGAATTGGACGTACAGCAATGTGATTTACCAGAAAACGACACCCGATGCGTATTTGGGGCGCGTGTTCTCGCTGGATATCGCCGGTTTCTATCTGGCGACCGTAATTAGCACGGTGGCACACGGCGCGATCATCGACCGTGTGGGCGCGGCGAACATCGGCTGGGTCGCATTGGGGACGGGGATCGTCAGTTTCGTGCCAGTCATCGCGTGGAGGCTGATCATCCGCTGGTTTGAACGCGCGCCTCGCTCCGCTTATGCTGGCGATTGAAGCCCACATCATTTGACCGTGTAGGGGCGCGCCGTTGGCACGCCCGCCTTTCGAGGAATCATTCATGTCCAATCTCCCGCAGTTCAGCCACCCCAAGCGCGAAACCGTTGAAATGTTCATCGCGCGTGCGTTGACCAACGACCGTTTGTCCCCCAAATCTGCGCTGCATACCCTCATCGCCTTTGATGACGGGCATTTTCGCGCGCTGTTCAACCCGTCTTATTTCGCGCTGACAGAAGGCGAAACCGCGCCGACCAAATCGCAGTGGAGTACGCTCAAGAAGCATTTGAAGCGGCTCGATCCGCGCCTGTTCATCTTCAAGGAACATGGCGCAACGCAACAGGACGGCGAAGCCCTGTTGTATCTCGATTTCGGCTTCTTCGCCCACGAAAGATAGGCAGTTGCGGCTGGCAACCCTCAAATGCGTGGGCGTCTCAGCGCGACACCCCAACCGTTATAGTCGCAGCACGCTTTGAATGATGCCTGCATAGCCGCGCGCCGCCGCGATCAGCGCATCAATACGGATATTTTCGTCAATCACATGCGCGTCGCCTTCGGTCGAGGGTCCAAACCCAATCGTCGGCACACCCGCGATGCCCGCGCTGTAGGCTGCATTGGTGCAGAAGCGATAGGCGGACAACTGGGGCGCGAGTCCGGCGGCGCGTAATCCGTTCAGCGCCCAATCGATGTACCAATGATCGGCGGACAATTTCCACGCCGGGAAGAACTTATCGCCGCGCACCACCACGCCCGTATAGGTGCGATGTTCGCCGCGCGCAATCTGAGCCTCGATACGTTCCATATTTGGAAGCGTCAGCAGCGCGGACAGCACCGATTGAGGCGTTTCGCCCGGCAGCAAACGGCGATCATACGTGACGCGGCATTCGCTCGGAAGGACGGAGTACGCCGGATATGGCTCTGAAATGATATCGGTCAGCGCCATGATCCCGTCGCCCAACAGCGGATCGGACGGCGCGGACAGCGCCTCGATCTTTTGGATCGCCGCGATCATGAGATGCACAGCGTTGATGCCTAACGAGGGTGACGAACTGTGTGCAGGCTTGCCGGTCGCTTTCAAATGGATTTCGGCACGTCCGCGTCCGCCATGTGCGAGGTTGAGATCAGTCGATTCGCCAATCACGACGTAATCCGGGCGTACTACGTCCATGACGGTATGCAGTGCAACGCCCTCCATTACCTCTTCGAGGACACTCGCGCTGACGACGATTCGCCCCGCCAACGCCGCGCGATCCAACGACGCTGCCGCATACAGCATCGCCGCCAGCGCGCCTTTCATATCCGATGTGCCACGCCCATACATCCGCCCGTCTTCGATGTGCGCGCCAAACGGCTCATGCGTCCACGCGGCGGCGGACGCGATGCCGACCGTATCCACGTGCGCGTCCAACAGGATCGTCGCGCCGGGCGCTCCGCCTTCGATGATGCCAACCACGCTCCCATTCTCATCGGTAAAGATGCGGTCAAAACGCAGCGCGTGCATTTCCGCTTCGGTCAGCGCAATTGCGGGCGCTTCGTCGCCGGATAGCGTTTGTACGCGAATTAGCGATGCCAAAAAAGCGATCATTTGGTCGGTATTGATCATGATTTGTGTCCTGTTTTCAAATTGAACGTCCCCCTACCGACCTATTTTATGGGACAATGAGATATAAACATATGTAGCGAGGTGGCATATGCAGCAGGATGGTTGGGATGTGTGGTCGGATCGCGGCTTGTTGATCAATCCTGACCCCATCGTCAAGACACCCGAACTCGCGGACGACATTCAGCACGCTGCCAGCACTATCCCCGACTTGATCGCCGCCGGGACGCTGCGCACAACGCTCGACCGCTTGCCCGTTCAAATGCTGCCCAACACAGATTACGTCCCGATGCTCGAAAGTTGGTATCGGACGTTCGCGTTTCTGGCGACCGTCTACGTCCACACGCCAGAACAGCCGCCCGCACGCCACATCCCCGCCGGAATCGCGCTGCCACTGGTGGATGTTGCCGCGCGTTTGGAACGCCCGCCGATCTTATCCTACTGCGGCTTCAGCCTGAACAACTGGCGGCGGCGCGATCCGGCGGGCGATCTCGCCATCGAAAATCTCGACCCGATTTTGCGCTTCACCCACAGCGCCGATGAAGCGTGGTTCACGCTGATTCACGTTGCCATCGAAGCGCAAGCCGCGTGCGCGCTGGAAGGCATGTGCCGCGCCGCCGACGCCGCCGCAAGCGACGATCCCGAAACCGTCGAAGCCAATTTAGCCGGGATCGCGCGGGGGCTGACCGATATGACCGCCACCTTTCGACGGATGACCGACGGATGCAGCCCGGACATCTATTTCGATCATATCCGTCCGTTCTTCTTCGGCTTCACCAACGTGATCTACGACGGCGCGTTTGACGGACAGCCGCAGACGTTTCGCGGCGGCACAGGCGCGCAGAGTTCGATCATTCCGGCGTTGGTGGCAGGCTTGGGCGTCGCGCACGAGCAGAACGATCTGACTCAGCATCTCGACGCGATGCAGCCTTACATGCCGAAACCGCACCGCGAATTCATCGTGAGCATGAAATCGTCTATGATCCGCGCGTGTGTCGTCCGCTGTCAGGATGCCACGCTAACGGAAGTGTACAACGAGGCGCTGCGCCGCTTGCTGATCTTCCGGCAAACGCATTTGGGCTTCGCGCGCGCCTACATCTACAACAAATCGAAAGATGCGTATGGCACGGGCGGTACGAACTTCATGGACTGGCTGAAACAACTGGCAAACGAAACGGAACGCCATCTCATCAAGAATTGATGGAATTGCGAAGAAACTTCACCGCAGAGAGCGGAGAGAATTCGACTTCTTTTCTCTGCGTTTCTCTGTCGTGAAATCCTTCGCTTCAAAGTAATCGACCACTATCGGTTTCTGCGTAACCGTTATTTCCGTTCGTCGAAGAAGTCACGCTTGATCACCATGCTCAACCACTCGACAATCACCGCGTAGCCTTTATCGCCGGTCTCCGCCTTCGCCAGCGTCGGATCGCCAATGCTGCCATACGGCGTCAATGCTTTGTAGCTGCGCACACCGTAGTAAATGCCGCCGCCCGTTTTCATATGTTCCGGCGACTGAATCTTGCGCAGTTCTTCCGGTTGCAAGTAAAACGCCGTCCCCTTTTCGGGATGCACGAGTTCGGGATGCGTCACCAATAAGCGCGACGTTTCGCCCTCTCCCCCGTGACTTTCGCCCTTTTTCGACACCTGAATCGTGTGATACACCTTGCTCAACGCGACCATCCAGTTCAAGACGCACGCCGTCGCGTCGGGCGTCGCATCGACCAATTCTTGCGCCGCCACCATCATCGAAGGCAGATTGCCGTCGTGTCCATGCACGAATACGAAATTGCGAAAGCCACCTTGATACAAGCTCAAGCACACTTCCTTGAGCAGCGTGATCAAGGTGGATGCGCTGATCGACACCGTGCCGGGAAAGCCCATATGAAAGCTAGAGGTACCGAACGGGATCACAGGTCCAATCACGACTGGACAGTCCAGTTTGTCCAGCGCAATTTTGGTCAGGCGGCAGATTTCGCGCGCCTCCATCGCATCCGTCCCAAGCGGCAGATGCGCGCCATGATCTTCGGTCGCGCCAACGGGAATCAGCACCACATTGGTAAGCTTTAACATCGCTTGAACTTCGGGACCCGACATTTCGGTGATCGTTGGGGGGCCCTTTTGGACGTAGAGGATGGGCGCGTCGTCGTTGAGTTCGGTCATGAGATTCGCTCGTGAAATTTTTGACAAGAGATGGTTTTCATTGTATCTTCGCCCTATCCCTTAAACAAACTGAAAATCATTATGCCAGCGTTTGAAGTCATTCTCACCGACAAAGCGCCGATCCCAAGCAGCGGCTACAGTCAAGCGATCCGTTGGGATCGGCTGATCGTTACCTCCGGTTATCTCGGCACACATCCCGATGGGTCGGGCGTGGTCAAAGGCGGCTTTGAAGCAGAAGTCCGGCAGGCGCTGGTCAACATTGGTGCCGTGCTGAATGCGGCTGGCTGCGCCTACACCGATGTGATCCGCGTCACCGTTTCGCTGACCGATATCGAACGGTTCGCGGATATGGATCGCATTTTCTGCGACTATTTCAGCGCGCCCTACCCTGCCCGCAACACGATTGGTGTGGCGCAGTTATGGGGCGGCGCACAGGTGGGTTTCGATGTGTGGGCGCTTGTCCCCGCTGCAGCGGGGATTGAAAACGAATGAGCATCGATCCGGCTGAAATCGCGGCGAGTTTCGATCCGAGCGAACCCATTGAACTGACGCAAAGTCTAATTCGCATCCCGTCCTATTTGTGGAACGAGTCAGCCGTTGGCATGTGGATTGGCGAGTGGATGCGCGCGCGCGGCTTCGACGTTGAAATCCAAACCGTACCACTCCCTAACGGCGGCGTGACGCATCAGGCAATCGGCACGCTGCGCGGGACGGGCGATGCGCCGTCGCTGATGCTGTGCGGACACACCGATACCAGCGATTGGGGCGGACGTCCGTTCCGCGAGTCCGAATGGACGCATGACCCGTTCGCCGCCGATATCGCCGACGGCTATTTGTACGGCTTGGGCGCGATCAACATGAAAAGCGGCGTCGCGGCGATCCTCATGGCGGCAGAAACGGTGCGCCGCTATGCGGAGCGCGTCGGACGTAAACAGCGCGGCGATCTGATCGTGGCGTGCGTCGTAGCGGAGACGGGCGGCGGAGTCGGCGCACTCCATCTGATCGAGTCGGGCGCACGCCCGAATATGTGCATCGTCACCGAAGCCAGCAATCTCGACGTGGGGATCATTTCTGTCGGCTATGTGCAGGGCAAAGTCCGTGTGCGCGGCGAGTTCAAGCATCGCGTTCCGTATATCAACCCTATCGAGCAAATCACCAAGGTGATCGCCGCATTCAGCCCATCGTATCGGCAAATTCCATCGCTCGAACACGGCGGTTGGCTGTATTACACACCGCATCCGCTGATTCAGGGCTTCCCATCGATGGCGGTGCGCAATATCGAGCATTTCCAAGACACAACGACGCTCATGTTTGATCTGCGGATCATTCCCGGTATGACTGAGCAAAGTGTGCGCGATGATCTGACGCGCGTTTTGGAAAAACTCGCGGAGGACGACCCCGATTTCCAGTACGACCTCATCATCCCGCAGAGTGACGCCCAACCGAACATGCCCGCGCGCGACGCCACCTCACGCAAGGCGCCCGTCGTAACGGCGCTGGTCGCTGCGCATCACGCGGTTACGGGTGACACTCCGGTTGTCGGCGCAGGGCATCGCGTCGGCGCGACGGCGGATACGTGTCATTTTAAGGGCGTCGGGATTTCGTGCGTCGAATACGGACCCGGCTTCATCCCGATTTGGCCCATGGTCGATGAACGCATCGACGTCGCGCAAATCGTGACTGCGACGCACGTCTTGGCAAAAACAGCAGTGGAGTTGGTGCTATGAGCGTTCCAGCGGAAAAAGTGATCGACATTTACACCCGAATGCTGCGCATCCGGCGCTTTGAAGAACAAGTCGGCGCGCTGTTCAAAGAGGGACAACTTCCCGGCTTCGTCCATCTGTATGTCGGCGAAGAAGCCGTCGGCGTTGGCGTGTGTGCTGCCCTGCGCGATGATGATTACATCGTCAGCACGCATCGCGGGCATGGGCATGTGATCGCCAAGGGTGGCGATTTCAACCGCATGATGGCGGAATTGTTCGGCAAAGCGACAGGCTACTGCAAGGGTAAGGGCGGTAGTATGCACATCGCCGATTTCAGCATCGGCATGTTGGGCGCGTGCGGCATCGTCGGCGGCGGCATCCCCGTCGCGGTCGGCGCGGGCTTGTCAGCGTACTATCGCGGTACAGATCAAGTTTCGGTGTCATTCTTCGGGGATGGCGGCTCGAACGAAGGCAGTTTCCACGAGTCGGTCAATCTGGCGTCGGCGCTCAAGCTGCCGGTGATTTTTGTCTGCGAGAACAACCAGTATGGCGAGTTCACGCCTGCCGACAAAGCGATGAACATCAAGAATGTGGCAGATCGCGCGGCGGGCTATGGTATTCCCGGCGTGATTGTCGATGGCACAGACGCACTCGCCGTCTACGAAGTCGCAGCGGCGGCGATTGAACGTGCGCGCAGCGGCGGCGGTCCCACGCTGATCGAAGCGAAAACCCATCGGCGCGGCGGACACGCCGAGGGCGAAATCGCGTTCCTCGCTGGACAGCAGTATCGTTCGCCCGAAGAAATGCACGACGCCGAGACGAAAGACCCGTTGACCCGCGTCGGGACCTATATCGTGGAACTTGGCATTGTGCCATCCGCTCATTTGGAGACGCTCGACGCCGATATCGTGGGACAAGTCACGGCGGCGGTCGATTTCGCACGTAACAGCCCTGATCCATCGCTCGACAGCCTATTTGAAGATACTTGGGTTTAACCATGCCACGTAAAACCATGATCGCCGCCATCAACGAGGCGTTGTTCGAAGAAATGCGCCGCGATCCTAATGTGTTCTTGATCGGGGAGGATGTGCGCATTGGCGTGTTTGCTGGCACGCGCGGGCTGCACAAGGAATTTGGCGACAAGCGTGTAATCGATACCCCAATCAGCGAATTGGCGGTTGCGGGCGCGGGCGTCGGCGCGGCGGCAACCGGATTGCGCCCCATCGTGGATTTGATGTTCGGTACGTTCTTGTATCTGGCGTTCGACCAGATCGCCAATCAAGCGGGCGCGATGCGTTACATGTTCGGCGGACAAACGACGCTCCCTATCGTCTACATGGTACAGAACGGATCGGGATCGTCGGCGGGACATCATCACAGCCAATCTGTCCATACCTTTTTCATGAACATGCCGCTGATCAAGGTCGTGATGCCGTCCACGCCCTACGATGTGAAAGGCTTACTGAAAGCCGCGATCCGCGACGATAATCCAGTGGTCTTTCTGAATCATCTTTCGCTCGGCGGACAGCGCAGCGACGTTCCCGACGCGGACTATGTGATTCCGCTCGGACAAGCCGATATCAAGCGCGCGGGCAAAGATGTGACGATCTGTACAGCGGGCATGATGGTACACCACAGCTTGAAAGCGGCGGCGATGCTGGAAAAAGAAGGCATCGACGCTGAAGTGATCGACTTGCGCACGCTCAAGCCGTGGGACGAAACGGCGGTGTTGGAGTCCGTTGCCAAGACGGGGCGCTTCGTCGCCGTCGATGAGAGCTATCCGGTCTGCGGCGCGGCGTCCGAATGGGCGGCGACGGTGGCGGAGAAGGCGTTTCATCATCTGAAAGCGCCCGTGCGCCGTGTTTCCACCAAGCCCGTACCGATCCCATTCAGTCCCGTCTTGGAAAAAGCCGTCGTGCCATCGCCCGAAGAAATTGCGGCGGCGGTGCGCGAACTGTTCCCGGTCGCAACCACATAATTGGAGGACAAATTATGGCGCTTATCCCCGTGAAGATGCCGAAATACGGCATGACCATGACGCACGGCATTATCGCTCAGTGGCACGTCCAAGAAGGCGGACGGATCGAAAAAGGACAGCCGCTCGTCACTATCGAGACGGAAAAAGTCAGCACCGAACTCGAAGCGCCCGCATCAGGCGTGATCGCGGAACTCAGCGCCGCTCAGAGCGATGAAATCGAAGTCGGCGCGATCCTCGCTTACATCGAGGAAGATTGAGCATGGGACGTTTGGACGGCAAGACCGCGCTGATTACAGGCGGCGCGCGCGGAATCGGGCGCGCGATTGCGCTCAAATACGCGGCGGACGGGTGCGCTGTCGCGGTCTCGGATATCAATCTCGACGGCGCGGAGGACACCGCTGGACAGATTCGCGCGGTAGGTGGGCGCGCGTGGGCGACAAAATCCGACGTGACGAACCGCGACGATGTGCAATCGATGATCGACGGTGCAATTGCCAACGTGGGAATGCCCGATATCCTCGTCAATAATGCGGGTATCTTCTTCAACGCCGCGTTCGATCAGATGACTGACGACCAGTGGCAGCGGATGATCAGCACCAATTTAACCAGCGTCTTTCTGGTCAGCCAAATCATGATCCGTGCATGGCTGGCGGAGAATCGCGGCGGCAATATCATCAGTTTGGCGTCGATCAGTGGGCAAATCGCCTTCACCAATTCCGCCCACTACTGCGCGGCGAAAGCAGGCGTCCACGCGCTGACACAGTGTATCGCGCTCGAATTTGGCGCGCGCGGCATCCGCGCCAACAGCATGGCACCGGGCATCATCGAGACGGGCATCCTGCCCGATCCGAAGGGCGCGCAAGCATGGGCGGATAAGCTCCCCTTGCGGCGGCTCGGCAAGCCGGAAGATGTGGCGGATGTGGCGGCGTTCTTGGCGTCCGACGACTCGCGCTACATGACGGGCGATCTGATCTTCATCGATGGCGGCTGGATGTTGGAGTGAAATCATGTCCGAATTGATCCCGATTCATCCCGAAGTCCAAGCGTTCCTCAACCGCGAACAAAAGCTGTTGATCGGCGGTCAGTGGGTCGCCGCCGCCTCTGGCGCGACGTTCGATACGCTCAATCCCGCCACGGGGCAGCCGCTCACGCGCGTGGCGGCGGGCGACCAAGCCGATATCGACCGTGCAGTACGAGCGGCGCGGGCGGCGTTCCCCGCGTGGGCGGCGATCATGCCCGCACAGCGCGAACGCTTGCTGCACAAGTTCGCGGACTTGATGGAAGCGCACAAGAGCGAACTCGCACAGCTTGAAGTGTTGGACAACGGCAAGCCGTGGGGATCGGCGTACAATGTCGAAGTCAACGTCGCCATCGGGCAGATGCGCTATTACGCCGGATGGTGTACGAAGTTGACGGGCGAAACATATCCCGTGTCGTCGCCCGACTTCCACGTCTACAGCATCCGTCAGCCATTGGGCGTGTGTGGCGCGATCACGCCGTGGAATTATTCGCTGGTCATGGCGACGCAAAAGATCGGGCCCGCGCTCGCCGCCGGAAACACGCTGATCCTCAAGCCAGCCGAGCAAACGCCGCTGACCGCGATCCGGTTGGGCGAACTCGCGCTTGAAGCGGGCATCCCCGAAGGCGTATTCAATGTCGTAACCGGATTTGGCGAGACGGCGGGCGCTGCGCTGACGGCACATCCCGACGTAGACAAGATCGCGTTCACTGGCTCGACCGAAGTGGGCAGGCGCATCATCGGCGCGTCGGCGGGCAACCTCAAGCATGTCTCGCTCGAATTGGGCGGAAAATCGCCGCTGATCATTTTCGACGACGCCGATATTCCCGCTGCTGCCAACGCTGCTTTGTGGGCGATTTTCGCCAACAGCGGACAGAACTGCGTCGCTGGATCACGCTTATATGTGCAAGATCGCGTCTACGACGCGGTACAGGATGCGTTGGCGAGCGCCGCCCCCGCGCTCAAAATTGGACAGGGCTTGGATACGGGGACGCAGTTGGGCCCCCTGATCTCGCAGACGCAGTTGGATCGCGTTATGCACTACGTCGATGCGGGCGTGCGCGACGGCGCGGCGCTGATCACGGGTGGCGCGAAATTGGACGGCGCGGGCTACTTCATGCAGCCAACCATCTTTGGCAACGTCGCGGACGATGCGTTGATCGCCGCCGAAGAAATTTTCGGACCCGTGCTGACGGTATTCCGCTTCAACGATGAAAGCGAAGCCGTTGCCCGCGCCAACAGCAGCAAATTTGGACTCGCGGCGGGCGTATGGACACGCGATCTCAGCCGCGCGCATCGTTTGGCGCGGACGCTGAACGCGGGCGTCGTGTGGGTGAATACGTATGACTGGTTCGATCCATCCGTGCCGTTCGGCGGCGTCGGGCAGAGCGGCTATGGGCGCGAACTGGGACGTCAAGTGATGGAAATGTATACCGAACTCAAGTCGGTGTGGGTGAAGCTGTAAGCGTTTCGCCCACATACGCCAGCACGATTTTTTCACGCGGCACGCCCGCCCGCACCAGTGCTTGCCACAGCGGGCGGTCGTGAATATCGTGTTCGATTACCACGAAATCATCGACCACCCGCACCATCACGCTCCCGATCTGCGCTAATGTCGATGAATCCACGACGATCACCGAAGCGAACCGGATACAGCATTCGATCTATCTTCCAATCATCTTTGAATAACGCATTCAAAACTTGGGATCGACATTGAGCGCGTGCAGACGTTGCTTTCTTCCTTGCCATCAATTTTGATTATATCTGAGAAACGGAGGCTCCGAACATGCAAGCGAAAATCGCCATCATCACCGGCGGCGGATCGGGCATCGGGCGCGCGGCGTGCCTCGCGTTTGCGGCGGCGGGTTATCAGGTCGTCGTCGCCGGACGCACACGCGCGAAAGTCGAAGCCGTCGCCGCTGAAATCGTCACAGCAGGTGGCGCGGCGCTGGCGCGCGAAATCGATGTGGCGCGCGCCGCCGACAACGAACGCCTGATCGCGGCGACCGTCGAACGTTTCGGCGGCGTCGATACGCTATTTTGCAGCGCGGGCTTTCGCCCCGATGGCGGCGTGGTCGATGCGGACGAGTCCGACTGGGATCACGCCTTCGCTGTCAATGTGACCAGCATCTTTTTCGCGGCGAAATACGCGATCCCGGTCATGCGCGCGCGCGGCGGCGGCGCGATCCTCGTCAATGCGGGGACGTTCGGCATCCGTCCGGCGCGTGGCAAAGCCGCCTACGCTGCGTCGAAAGCCGCCGCGATCAATCTGGCGCGCAGCATCGCGCTCGATTATGCGCGCGATAACGTGCGCTGCAACGCGATCTGTCCCGGCTACGTCGATACGCCGTTCAACGCCGATTTCCCGGCGGCGGGGGTCGCCGCGTTCCTCGATGAATTTCAACCACTGCCCGGCATGATCCAACCGGAGGAAGTCGCTGCGATGGCGGTCTATCTGGCATCTGACGCGGCGAAGATGATCACCGGACAGGTGTTCGTTGTGGATGGCGGGCAGCAAGCGGGCATTTTCCGCTGAACCGATTCAGCACATTGAACAAACAAACGCTGGCGAAATCATATTCATTCGGCTATTGTTCGCTCACTCAAAATCCGATAAGATGAGTATCAAATCAATGCTTAAGGTCGATGATGCTCACATCTACACACCTCACCTACCGTCCACAGACCAATCCCCGCGTATCGCACCCGATCACCGATTTCGCGGAAGTGGAGCATCATATCGGCTGGCTGCGCGCCGCTACACCTGCTAATGTGGTCGAGCGCACGGCGCGCGAACTGCGCGACGGCGCATCCGAAGCTGCGTTATGGGCGGCGGGCGCGCTAACGGCGGCGCGTTATATCAACAATCAGGCGCATAACTTGCTCGGCTTCGTCTCGCACGCGGCGATTGGCTGCCAAGACGCGCGCCAACTGGCAGCGGGACAACCGGATAAGACGCGCTGGCTGCTGCTGACTCAGGCGCTTTATCAAGTCGTGTTCGACATGCATGATCCCTGCCTCAGCCCTTACGAACTCGTGCCGTTCTCGCCCTTCTACGACAGATCGGACGACGAAAATCTGCGCGGGCTGCGTATTGATGTGCGCATGGGCGAATATATGCGCGTCGATCATCGGCTCGTTGGCTTGGAAAAACGCCTAGCGCGCGCCGACTTCATCGATCTCATTCTCGATATCGGCTTGGAGGGGATGATCACCGACGATCACACCTTCCTCACGCCCGCGCTGTCGCTGCAAATGATCGATCTCGTCGGATGGGAACGCGGCTTCGATCTCTTGCGCGTGGCGATGCGTTACAGCGCCAGCTTTCCGCGCAATTTCGCCCCGTATGATCGTGCGCTTGCTCTGCTCAAGCACTATGGACTCGAAGGGGGCGCAGCGGCGACCGGCTATCAAGCGGATCGCGTCGATTTACTGCGCGCCACCTTCTTGAATGCGCCCGCCAGCGAACGTCCAGAGATCGCTGCACAGGCGTTGGCGAATGGTTGTTCGCCCGATACGGTATTGGCGGCGGTCTGTCTAGTAGCGTGCGATCTCTATCTGATGACCGATCCCGTCCCGCACGATGATTTCGACGCCATCAGCCGTGAGGTCGCGCCGATGCACCTGAACACCAGCACCAGCGCGCTGCGAACGATGCTCCCCCGTTTGTCGCCGCGCACGGCGGCACTTGCCGCCATTCAAGGTGGCAACTTGTTGGAACGGGGTCCCAGCATCCTGAACGCGGATTTCGAGTTCATCCCGTTCGAGCCAGCGCGCGCCTATCCATACCGCGAGGATGTGGATGCACTATCCGCCCACGCGCCGGAAACATTGTTGACCATGATGCACGATGCGCTGCACGCACACGACACATGTACTGCAACTGCCGCCGTGCGCGCCTATACACAAAGCGGCGCATCCCCGGACAGCTTGATCGCGGCGCTGACCGCCGTCGCCTGTACAGACGATGGGACGCTGCTGCACAGCATCAAGCACATGGGCGCGCTCACGCGCGAATTTACCTTGTGCGCACATGGCGACCGCTGGAACTATTTGATCGCAGCGTCACGTTTCATGGCGTGGTATGCGGGGAAAAACGTCAACGTCTATCAGCGTGCCATCGATGCCGCAGATCGCCCATCTTAAATCAAATCGCATTGTTTTCGACGAGCGGATCAAGCGCCGTTCATCTTTGTAGCACGCGCATAGCGTCGAAAGTGCTGCTCGTACTGATCGACGGTCTGTTGAAACGAAAACACCTGCTCGATATCTGTGCGCGGCTTACGGTACTGCTCCAAGTGATCGAGAACTTCAACCAGCGCCGCACCAATCGACTCGGCATCGCCCGGATGCGCCAAACGCCCCATACCCGTCTCGCGCACGGGGACGCGCCCGCCCGGAATGTCGGTCATCACGACGGGTGTCCCGCATAACATCGCTTCCACTTGGACAAGCGCGAAGCACTCCGAATCGCTCGTCAGCGCCAACACATCACAAGCGGCGTAGAAGTCCGCCATGTCTTGTGGGTCTTGCATCAACCCCAAAAAGATGAGTTGATCCCGGTACTGCTGTACCAAATCTTGACGGCGTTCCCACGTATCTTCGTATCGGATATCGTATTCGCCCGCAAAGACGATCCGCGCATTCGGATAGCGTTGGTTGATCGTCGCAAGCGCGCGAATCAGCAGATCGGGGCGCTTCTCTTCGACAAAACGTCCGGCAAACCCGATGATGGGTGCGCCATCCTTCGACCATTGCGCGCGCAAGGCTTCAACATGCTGCGGATTGGGACTTGGCATCTGAATCGGCGGATACACAACCGAAACTTTGTCCATAAATGGCGTCAAGTAGTAGGAGTGATCGGCGTAGTCTTGACTGTAAGCGAGCAAACGCGCCGCGCGCCGCGCCATGAATTTGAAAAACTCAAACATCGTCGCGCGGATGAAGCGATTCACCAGTCCGTTGGGCAGAATCAGGTCGCCGTGATGCGTCGCAATCACCTTGCGCCCCGCGAACTGCGCCAAGAGCGCGACCAGCGCCGTTTCGAGCATCGGCGTATGGATGCTGACAACATCATGTTCACGCATCAGCTTGTACGCCGCCAACGGATACGCGGGCATCAGCATCCCGCGACTCATACGGATCGGCGCCCACAAGCGCACGATGCGTACACCCTCATGGAAACTGACTTCATCGCGCGGAAGATCATCTCGGTAGCGCGCGGTGAGAATCGTCACCTTATGACCGCGCCGCACCAATTCTTCCGCGATCCGCTGCACGTGGATGGTCAACCCAGTCCGGTGGGGAAAGTAATATAACAAGCAGATGAGGATGTTGAGGCTGTCAGATGCGTTTACATTGGGATTGTTCATGCAGCTCTACAAGTGTGCAGTCGATATTCGCGGGAACTATAATCGAGTGAAAGTCGAAAATCAATCCCGCCGCTGTCTTGAGCCAGGGCAGCAGATTAACCGTAAGACAGTCAAGACAGACCACATTGGCGTTAGATGGATTGTCCACACCAGCGTATGATACCCATATCCAAACTTCACACAGCCTTTTCGGTGAAAATCTGCATATGACGACAATTGCCGCTCCCCTTCCGGTCAGCGTTCAGGCGAAGCCGCGCGTCCCCCGCTCCGTATTCATCGCGTTGGCGCTCGGCATTTTGGCAGGCGCATCAGCGGGAATATCGACGCGCTACGCGCTGGCAGAAGGCATGTCGCCGCTGGCGATTGCGTTCTTCCGACTAGTCTTGGCATGGATGCTGTTGACGCCCATTGTGCTTTCGCGCTATATGGACGACTTACGACGATTGACCCGGCGCGATCTGCTGTGGGGGACGATTGCGGGCGTGATCATGGCGCTGCATTTCGTGCTGTGGAGCGCATCATTGGCGTTCGCCAGCGTGATGGTGGCGACGGTAATCGTATGTTCGTCCCCGATCTGGGCAGCCGTCTTTGAAGTCACCTTCTTGAAAGAGAAACTCACGCGCCTGATCTTGATCGGGCTGATGCTGGCAGTGATCGGCAATATCATCATCGCGCTTGCCAGCAGCGCGAGCGGCGGAACCAATCAGATTATCGGCGGCTTCTTGGCGATGATCGCCGCCATCGCCATCGCGGTACAGCGCACGATTGGGCGCGATTTACGCCGCCGTCTGCCAATTTTCCCGTTCCTATGGTTCGTGTATGGCTGCGGTGCGCTGTTCTTGACCCTCATCATGTTCGTGACCGGCACGCCTGTGATCGGCTACAGCCCGCGCGGCTACTTCTGGGTGTTCATGCTCACGCTGCTGCCACAGTTGATGGGACATGGCTCGTTCAACTACGCGCTCGGCTACTTCTCTGCCACAATCACCAGCTTAATCGTTCAGCTTCAGCCGCCAATCAGCACTGTCATCGCGTTCTTGGTGTTTCACGAGGTGCCGGGCGTGCTGCAACTGGTTGGTGCAGTTGTGATCATCAGCGGCGTGGTCATGGCGGTGCGTGGACGCCAGATTGAATCCGCGTCGCATGACGAGACCACGATCACCCCGCAGCAAATCGTATCCAGTTCACCGCGATAGCCAACGGACGGGCGTCGCTGCCCAAATTCACATCAGCGGGGATGATCGCCGCGTCGTACACGAGCGCGATCTCAATGTGCTGTCCGTCGTCCAGCGCCGATGCGGGAATCGTGAACGAATAATCCGCCAATCCGTCGGGGCGGATCGTCGCCGCGCCGTCGAGCGTCGTCTCATTGACGCGGATACGCAGTTCGCGCGCCTCGTGGAATGCTTGTGCGTTGAGTGTCACGATGGTGTCCGCGACAGGCAAATCGACGTACAGCCGCGCGTCGGTCTGTCCAAACAACGGCTGTCCCGCCCAGCGCCAATCGATGTCCCCGACAGGTTCGGCAGGATGCCAGCCCCAGCCGAGATAGCGCACATCGTCCGCGCCGCCAATATCGATTTCGTAGACACCGGGCGCGATCTCCGGCGGCGTGCGCACTGGGCAGCCGTCGGGATGCCAGGTCGTGCGGTACACGACCGCTGCACCTTCGACTGCGAACGGACAGACTAGATCGCCCAATTGATTGAAATAGCCGATGATTTCCTGCTGTGTCGTACCATATGGCTCGATCCACTGGCGATGAAGCACGAAATAGCCGATAGGAAAGTCCAAAATACGTTCGCGCATCTGTTCGCGCACAATGTCAGCTTCGAGCAAGCGGCGCTGTCCGAGCCACGCCATCATTGGATCGTCGGTGCGCATATACATATAGGTGTAGGTGTTGACGCGCGACAAATGCCCGTTGACCATACGCTTTTCGTGCGTCAGCCCGTAGAACTGCGTCGTCGGATAAATCGGCTCTCCGACGATCCCTTCGCCGCTCATGCCCGCCGTCGGGATGTCCACGATCACATAATCATAGGGTTCGGCGCGCATCACATCATAGAAAGCATAATCTGGCGGGAGGGCTTGCAGCGGCATCGGGTGAAATATCCGCGCCTCCGCCACGACAATCAACAGCGCCCCCGCCGCGAACGCCGCTGATCGGGTGAAACGGGCGCGCGCGCCCGTCAGCCCGATGAACGCCAACGCCGGGAGCGCGAACACAGGGACGAACCGTTCAGGATAACGGAACATCCCGCCGAGTGCCTCATGCAGCACCGAATAGAACGGCGTCACCGCGCCGAGCGCCAGAAGCAGCGGGAGCGGCACAAGCGCGAACCAAAACCACGCCGTTGTCAGGGCAGGGCGCGCTATTTGTACAATCCGTCGGGGCGCACCGCTGGCACCCCCGCCCTCGTCAGTCGCGCGTCGGCGTCGAACCAGACGAAACACGAGCGCCGCGATCACCAACGGTATAACGAGCGCGCCCACCGACTCCAGATACAGCGTCCGCGCGAACAAGCCCGCCGGAAACGGGATTTCGACGGCGCGATCTGCGGGCGTCGGCGCAAATCCGCTCCGATCCGCTGCCAAAATCGCCGGAAGCAACCCGACGATCCAAGTCAACGTCAGCGCGATTCCGACGCCGACCACGCCGTCCATCACCAATCGAACGCGCCGCCGTGCCTCGAAAATCGTTTTGACCCCAAATGGGACGACAACGGGCGCGATTAACAGTGGGAACTGTATATCGGTGAGCAGCATCCCCCACAGCGCCACGCCCAACACCATAACCCACACGCCGAAGCGCACGCTGCCTCGTTCGACCGCGCGCACGACATTCCCCCACAGCAGCAGAATCGCGGGCAGCCAAAACCAACTCATGATGTTGATGTTCGTCCAGTACAGGCTGTTGAGCATGATCGGCAGCAGCATGAAGATCGCGCCGCCGATCAGCGCCAAACCGCGCGCGACTCCTTCACGACGCAGCCATGTGAACGCCGTCCATCCGGTCAACGTCAAGATAGCGAAGAACACGGCGCTCATGCCGACCACCGTTCCAACGCGCACATCGGGGAACAGCGGCTCGATCAACGCCCAGACGGGGTACCAAAACGGCGTCAGCGTATGAAACACAAGGCTGGACGTTTGCGGAGCCATCACATAGTTGGTAGCGTAGACATTCAGCCCGCCTTCGAGCGCGTGCCGAATCCACCAAAAATTCCAGTGGAAGTGATAATAATCGGTCGTCGGCTGTCCCGGCACGAAGCCATTGAGATGAAACAGCGGATTGGCGAGGACAATCAGCGCGATCAAGCCATAGAACGCCGCGACAATCGCACTCTGCTTCGGTGTCTCGGTCATAGGGCGCGCTCGAAGGTCATCGTATCGACCGCGATCCCCAATGGGCGCGGATCGGCGCTTTGTCCGACGTCCGCCGGAATAATGGCGGCGTCCGTCTCCAAGCGCAGCTCGATCTGCCGTCCAGCGCCAACGATTTCGGTGGGCAACGCGAATGACAGCGATTGCAGCATGTCCGTCGCCACGTCCGCCGCACCGAGTTCCGCACCGTTCGCCCAGACGCGCAACCGCCGCGCCTCCCAAAAGGCTTGCGCCGTCAGCGTGAGCGTGTACGCGCCGGGCGGTAGATCGAGGTACAAGCGCGCTGGATCGGCGTCAATGCGATCTTGCAGTGTCGTCGTTGCGCCCGTCCACCGCCAATCGATTCCGGCGACCGGTTCACGCCAATGCCAACCCCAACCGAGATAGCGCCAGTCATCTGTGCCGCCAATATCGACGCGATACACGTTCGGCGCAATTTCCGGCGGCGTTCGCGGCGAGTCGCCACACCCAGACGGATGCCCCGCCGTTCGATAGACGACCACCGCGCCTTCGATGAACGCGGGACACAGTAAATCATCCAATTGATTAAAATAGCCGACGATCTCTTGTGCGGTCGATGCCTGCAAGCCGATGCGATCCAGATGCACGACGATGTAGCCGATAGGATCGGCGAAGATGCGTTCGCGCAGTTGGCGCTCGACGGCTTCGGGATCGAGAAAGCGCCGCTGACCAAGCCAACTCAGCATCGGATCGTCCGTGACCATATACCAGAAATCCTCGACGGGCGCGCGTGAGATGAAGCCGTTGATCATGCGCTTGCCGTGCGTGATGCCGTACCACTGATATTGGATCGCCGCCGGATCACCGATGAGGACTTCGCCCGTTCCGACGGCGTTGGGAACTTCCACCACGACGAAATCACCCGTTTCGCGCCCGATCTCCTCGTAGAACGCATATCGGGGCGGAACGGCTGCCATCGGCGCGCTCTCGAACAGCCGCACCGCCATGCCCAACGCCAACAGCGCCGCCGCCCCACCCCATACGCGCGCTTGTAGAGATCGGGCTTGCCTTACCCGCGCTTGATCGCGTTCCCGCATCGATGCCGTGAACGTCAACCCTGCAAATGCCATGCCCGCAATCACAGCAATGGGCGCGAGCCGCCACGGCATCCGAAACATACCATTGGTCAGCGCGTGCAGCCAACGAAACGGCGGTAGCGGAATATCCGTGCCAAACACGCGCAAGGTGGGTCCCAGCGCCAGAATCAGCGGCGGAAGCATCACCACGAACCAAAACCAGCGCGCATCCCGTTTTTGCGCGCGCCGAGATCTATTCAACGCCAACGCCGCCACGACCGCGACGGTCACGAACGCGCCAACCGACGGATCGCCCCAACTCCACCATTCCGCCGCCATCGTCACAAAGCCGGACAGCGGGATACCCGGACGATCCTCGACCGCTCCCGGCGCGAGTTCGCCCTCGAAACGCAGCACCGATGGAAGTGGACTCGCCGCCGCTATCAGCGCCACACCGACGATCAGGGACAGCACACCTGCTGCTGCCAAAATGCTGATGTGCCGCCAACGCGATGCCAGATCGCCCGTTTTCCAGATGCGCCACACTGAACGTAAGCCATACGGGGCGAGCAAAAACGCCGCGAAGATCGGAAATTGCAAATCCGTGAGCAGCAGCGCCCACAGCGCAACGCCGAAGATCGCGCCCCATACCAGCGCCGCGATGCCGCGTCCCGTTGCTGCACGCGCCGCAATTCGTTTCCACAACAGCAGCAAGCCGGGCAGCCAAAACCATGTCATGAGGTTCAAATGCGTGTTGAAGTAGAAATAACGGACAATCGGCAGGGCTTGGAGCGCCGCGCCGCCGATCAGCGCCCACAGCGGCACGACGCCCTCCGCGCGCAAAAACGCGAACATCAGATAGCCGTTGAGCGCGCACGCGCTGAAGATCATGATGTTGATCGCCGTCAGCGTGCCGGAAATCGGATCGGCAAACAGGGGTTGCAGCACTGCCCACAGCGGATACCAAACGATTGCAAGCACATGATAGCCGTAATTACTCAGCGCCGGGAACATGACAAAATTATTCTCGTATAGGTTCAGTCCAGGCGTTTGCAAGGCATGACGAATCCACCAAAAATTCCAGTTGTAGTTAAAAAAATCGTAGCCCGCCGTGTGCGTACCGTTCTGGAACAAAAGCGCGTACAACAAGAGCAGGGAGAACAGCGCGTAAAACACCAGCGCCACCCCATGCAACATGAGGGGATCGCGGCGGGGTAGCGTGGGGAAAAGGATCACTTTGCGGATGGTCAAACGTTCCCAATCCCTTTATAACAGAAGCTGTTGAGATTGTATTGAAACCATGAGGAAAGAACAATGTTGAAGACTCTCGTTCGTCCGTTGATGATGCTGGCGGTCTCGCTGGCATTTGTCGCCGCGCTGCATCTTGTCGGTGGTTTGTCCGGCGGCGTTGGCACGGCACAAGCATGTAACCCGTGCATCTGCGAAGGCGACAAGCGCATGAACTGTCAAGGCGTCGAGTTCTACGCCATCTATACGCGCGTCAATGCGACGACTGGAACCTGTTCCATCGATGCGTGGCGTATGAATCCAGATGGCGAACCCGATTTTGTCTGGCGCGTGACGGCGCGGCAGCTGGCGCGTGTCGCCGACGAACCGGAAGAGAACACGCTGATCATGCAGGGCGAGGCGATTGCATTGTATCGGCTCACCTCAGGCGAATATCAGGTCAGCGCGGGTCCCGCTGCCGAAAATAAAGTGTTCACGGCGATTTTCGACAACTGCCCCGCTGAAAACGTCCGCGAAGAGTCCTACACACCCGGACAATCGTAGTTCGGCGTTTGCCTTCCCCAAACAACGGCGTCGGGACGTTTGATTCCGACGCCGCTCCACATCCAAAAAACGGACGCGCGTCCCATTTCTCACCTCGCATTCATCTCCATGCTCCTATAATGCCTTCAGAGGGAAGCAATTCCCCCTTAAAACTCAATGGATGAGATCACGAAAGGATTCCACATGCGTAAAGGGCTGCTGTTGCTCACTTTGAGCGCCATGCTGATGATTGTCGGCGCGGCGAATGCACAAGATAGCATCGTTGATGGCTTGAACAATCCGCGTCACGTCGCTTACGATGGCGCGACCGGGATTCTATACGTTGCCGAATCAGGTATCGGTGGCGATCTCGCCGTACAGGGGTCGTTTGGACCCGCAACGGCGGGCAGCACGTCTCAAATTACCGTGATCGACGCTGAGGGCGAGGTCACGGCATTAACCGGCTTTCCGAGCCGCAATGAAGGCGGCGAGGTCATTGGCGCGTCGGGCGTCGCTGCCGCAAACGGTTTGCTCTGGGTGAGTGTCGGGCAAGGCACGCGCGGAAACCCGCTTACTTACAGCGTGATCGCGCTCAACATTGCGGAAGAATATCGCGTCGTTCAGACCATTGACGTATGGTCGGCGGAAGTCGAATACAACCCCGATGGGGGCGAATTGGACAGCAATCCGGTCGATGTTGCCTACAACGCCACGACCGAAACGGTCTACATCGCGGATGCGGGCTGCAACTGCGTTTGGCAGTGGACGGCAGAAGCGGGCATCACGCCGTTTGCGGCATGGTCAGCCGATCTCAATCCCGTCTCCACATCGGTAGAAGTTGCGCTGGATGGCGTCTACGTCAGCTTCTTGACGGGCTTCCCCTTCCCATCGGGTGGCTCGACGGTCGAGAAATATGATTTTGATGGCGTGCTGGTCGAAACCTTTGAAGGCTTCACGGCAGTGGTTGATCTGCTGTTCGCCAATGACACGCTGTACGCCGTCGAATTTGGTCAGTTCGGTGAACAAGGTTGGACGCCGAACAGCGGGCGCGTCGTCGATGTGTTCAGTGGCAGCGCCTACGCCGAAGGCTTGAACTTGCCCTACGGCATCGCCATGACCGACAGCGAACTCGTCGTTACCGTCAACGCCGCCTATGGCGAAGCGGGCAGCGGCGCGCTCGTCTTTTTGGATGGCGCGGGCGACATGGGCAGCGTGACCGATCCCGCAGCCACACCCGAAGCCGGATCATAACCTAAATGACCTTCAGGGGGCATCGAGGCGATCTGCCGTGTTGCCCCCGCTTTCACACCCCGCTGTACGCCGAAAATCCGCCGTCCACAGGCAGCACAATCCCGGTCACGAAGCGCGCTGAGTCCGACACAAGCCACAAGAGCGCGCCGACCAAATCATCCGGGTCACCGAAGCGCGCCATCGGCGTATGGTCGATGATTTGCCGTCCCCGCGCTGTCAATTCGCCCGTCTCGGCATCCATCAACAAATAGCGATTCTGTTCCCCCATGAAGAAGCCCGGTGCAATCGCGTTGACACGAATCGCGGGGTTGTATTCGTGCGCCATCGTCACCGCGAGCCACTGCGTAAAGTTGTTGACAGCCGCTTTCGCGGACGCATAACCGACCACGCGCGTGAGTGGGCGCAGCGACGCCGCCGATGAAATGTTGATGATGCAGCCGCGTCCGCGCGCCGCCATGCCCCAGCCGAAGATTTGCGACGGGAGCAGCGTCCCAATCCAATTCAAGTTCATCACGTCGGACAGCGCGTCGGGCGTCAGATCGAAGAACGTGCGTCCGTTCGGCGTGCCGACGGGTTGCGCCGTCGCAGTCGGCTGATTGCCGCCCGCCGCATTGACGAGTATATCGACCACGCCGAATGCCGCTTCAACCGCCGCTGCCGCGCTCTCTAACGCTGCCTTATCGGTCACATCCGCATGAATACCAATGGCGCGCAGCCCTTCCACATTGATCGCCGCCGCCAGCGCATCCGCCTTCTCCGCGCGCCGCTCCAGCACCGCGACCGCCGCGCCCGCGCGTGCCAAACCCCACGTCATGGCGCTGCCGAGGGCGCCCGCGCCGCCTGTAATGACCGCAACGCGCCCAGTAAGGTCAAATTGATTTTCCATCAAGTCCTCATTTTAGATTTTATGCGCTCAGTCGCAAAACATCTCACGATTAAAGATTGTGGTACAATTCACGAACGATGTGGCACGCTGGAGTTTAATCCATGCCAAAAAAATTGATAGGTTTGCTGGCTTGTTTTTTAATCCTCGCTTCGACCACAGTTTACGCCCAAGACGAACCAACTGAGCATGAAACACCGCCCCAGATCGCCGTCAGCGACGCCTATATCCGGGTTGTAGATGTGAACGAGCAAGGCTGGATTGGCTGGATCGCGCTCGTCAATCTATCCGCTCAAGCCGTGCGCGTGCTGGCAGTTGATGAAGTCGAAGTCGCCCCCATCGATCTTCCCCCCAATGCGCCCACGAGCGCGCTGATCGCCCTGCCCAATGTGATCGATGTCACAACAGGCGATGCGATCCCCGTCACGCTCACGCTGGCGGACGCCCATGATCGCACCTTCGATCTTCGCGTCGCTGTCCCCGTTGTAGACGACGCGCCGGAGACCGCACGCCTTGCGATTGTGGACGCATGGGCGCGCCCCATGTCATTGTCAGGCGTGAGCGGCGCCTATATGCAGCTTGTCAACTTGGGCGAGACAGACATCGTGATTGTCAGCGCGGAAACGCGCACCGCCGGAATGGTCGATCTGCATCAAACGCTGATGGAGGGCAGCATGATGCGCATGAACATGATTCCAACAGTAATCATCCCCGCCGGTCAAACGGCGACCTTCGAGCCGGGTGCGAGTCACATCATGCTTGATGATCTGGCGCTCGAACTCATCGATGGCGGCGCGCTGGCACTAACGCTGATCTTCGATGATCGGACGACGCAGATCATCGGCGTGCCAATCTATGACCGCGCGCTGGAGGCGATAGAACACACACATTAAGTCCGTTCAATCGCAGGCGCGGCGTGCCTCCATCGCTACGGTTCTCCCGCTTGAACCGCCACCGTCAAAAACTCCGCCGCCAGCCGCTGCGCTTCGAGTCCGGGATGCGAATCGAAACGGTTGACAACCAACTGCGGCGATCCGCTCTGCCGTAACGGATCGCTCATATCCACAACGGTGACGCCCTGTTCATTGAAGAAATCGCGCACGCGCTCGACGGCGGGCTGCGATTCGTCCACACCCGTGATGTGAGGCCACAACAGCACAATCAGCCGCGCATCGTGATCGTCCGCCCAGACGACGATTTCGTACAAGCGTTGTGCTTGCTGTGACCACAACGCATCATCCAAGTGTGCGTTGACCAGATCGCCCAAATGATTCGATGTGCGCGTTGTGGATGTGAATTGCAGCAGATTGTAGTAGACATAATTCGGGACGAAGAAGTTCAGGATGAACCAGCGCAGCGCCGGTTGTTCGGGGAAGCTGAAGCGGCTGTCTGGGTTGGTCGCCGTGTTTTGCAGCAGATAATCGATGTCGTTCAGATAGTACGACAACACAACGATATCCGGCGGATAGGGATAACGATTCAGTTGATCCAACTCGACATCGGAATCCCAACCGGACTGCGCAATTACATTAACATCCACGCCAGCGCCCAGTTCGCGCTCCAAAATTTGCGGGAAAGTATCATCCAAATTGTTGATGCCGTGTCCCATTGCAAACGAGTCGCCTAAGACGGCGATGCGGGTGGTCGCCGCTGGATCGGGTTCGTTGTCACGAAAGCCGACGCTGTTGTAATGTCCCCAATAGAAGTTCTTGTACCAATGATAGTTCATCGCCGTAAAGCCGTAACCATCCGTGGTGATGTAGAACAGCCGCAAGTACGCCTCTCCCAATGTGAACAAGACCACCAATGTCGTAATGGTGATCAGCACGCCCGTGAGCTTATTTTTCGCCAGCGACACACCCATCGCGCGGGTTTGTGCAGCGTTCGAGTCGTAATACAACAGGTAGATTAGCACCCACAGCCAGCACAAGAGATAAGCATATTCGATGGATGCGAGCGGGCGTCCGTTCGTCGGCTGATACGGCACAATCCACAGCGCCAGTCCGCCGAAGATCACGATCAGCAGCACTGTCCAGTACAAAATCGGGCGCGCCCGCAGCCAGCGCGGGATCAGCCCGAACGCGCGGCGGTAGCGCTGGCGCGAGTCGGCGGCGTCGAACAACGTCATCAGGCAGACAAGCCCGACCAATGGCGCGACCCAATTTTCGCTCTGGGCGAGTGGCTGTCCAAGCCACGCGAACAGAATCGCCGCAATCGCCAGCACGGTCCAAATCAAGCCTACGATGCGCCCGCTCATGCTGCCGCTCCAGCACGCGCACAGCGAAACCCGATGAACCAGTCGCGCAGGTCGGGCAACGCGCGAAAGCGAATCGCCGCGCTCAAGCCGAAATCGATATAACTGCCCCAACCGCTGCGATAGACACGCGGACTCGTTGAGTCATTGGCGTCTTCGCGTCCATCGGATGGCTCGTAGGGATAGCGCGCGTACATCGTGTTCACCCATTCGAGCGCGTTGCCGCTCATATCCAGTGCGCCCACCCAAGACGCGCCCGCCGGACGGCTGCCTACAGCAGCGGTTTGACTGTCAGCATTCCCATCGAAAATCAAATTTTGTGTATTCAGGTCATTCCCCCACGGATAGATCAGACTGTCCACGCCGCGCGCCGCATATTCCCATTCAGCTTCCGAGGGCAGCCGCGCGCCCCGCAGCGCGCAAAAATCACGCGCCTCGAACCACGTTACGTTCGTGCGTGGGCGCATGTCGCCCTCGAACGCGCCCGCAGTCCCATAGGCTAGATTGGTGACTTCCGTTCGGTCGATCCAATAGGGTGTATCGATACATTGGCGCTGCGCCGGACGTTCGTCGCGCCGCCCTGCGTTGTGTCCCATTGTGAAACAGCCCGGCGGAACGAGCGCCATCTCCACGCCGTCAAATGTCCGAAACACGGGCGTCCATTCGGCATTGCGCGTCACAGGGGACACGTCTTGCGCGCGAACGACGGTCATGCACAAACCTACGATCCAGATAATGAGGACGAACTTCACGCGCGCATCGCTTTCATCTATCATCGGGCGTACCAGCGGCGCGCCCCAACAACGTTGTATTCGCGCTATTCTACTCTATGCGGCGCTCGTGATAAACTTCGCAATGGAAATTGACTTGAGGTGAGCATGTCGGAAAGCGAATCGGGCGTCGAGCTGCTGTTGATGGGTTGTGCATTGTTTGCGGTTGCGGTGGTGCTGGGACTCGTCGCCGTGATTGTGGGCGTGCTGATGATTGTGCCGTTGAGCGCAGCGTCAACACCTGTGGTTGCGCCGCCGACACCCCCGCCACCGCGCGGCGCACTCGATGCCCTGGATCACAATGCCTATACGTGGACACGCTTCACGAGCGGATTCGATAATCCAGTTCAGATTGTGAGCGCAAACGATGGCAGTGGACGACTGTTCGGCGTCGAGCAAACAGGTCTGATCTGGATCATCAACGCCGACGGCACACAGCGCGATGAACCGTTCTTGGATGTGTCGCTGCTGCTGTCCGCCGATGTGATGCGCGGCAGCTACACCGAACGCGGCTTGCTCGGACTCGCATTCCATCCCGATTACGCGCGCAATGGGACGTTTTTCATCCATCACACCGATATCGACGGCGATACCGCGATTGCACGCTACCGAGTCAGCGACGCTGATCCGCAGCGCGCCGATCCCACCAGCCGCACGTTGATTCTCAGCGTCGATCAGCCGTTCCACGATCATAACGGCGGACAAATCGCGTTCGGACACGATGGTTATCTATACATTGGCTTGGGCGACGGCGGCAGCGCCGATGATCCCGATAACAATGCTCAGAATTTGACCAGCTTACTCGGAAAAATCTTGCGCATCGATGTTGATGCCAATACGTATGCGATTCCGCGCGATAATCCGTTCGTCGGGCGCGCTGACGCCGCGCCGGAAGTATGGGCGTATGGGTTGCGCAACCCCTATCGCTTCAGCTTCGACCGCTTGACGGGCGATCTGTACCTGGGCGATGTGGGACAGTGGTCGATGGAGGAAATCAACTATCAGCGTGCGGGCGTCGGCGGCGCAAATTATGGTTGGCGCGATTATGAAGGCTCCCTTTTGCGCTCTACACCTGCGCCGAATTGGACGCCAACGCTCCCCATCGCAGAATATGCACACAGCGAAGGCTGCGCCGTGACGGGCGGCATCGCCTATCGCGGTGCGGCGCATCCCGACTTGTACGGCGTCTATTTCTACGGCGATTATTGCAACGGACGCATCTGGATCGCGCGGCAAAACGACGCGGGCGCGTGGGAATCGCGCCTGTGGACGCTGACTGAGCGCCAAATCACGGCGTTCGGGGAAGATGAAGCGGGCGAGCTGTACCTCGCAGACTACAAAGGCGACCTTCTGCGACTGGATGCGCGGTGATGCTGCCCATTTTGCTCATCATCGGTGCGTTTGGCGGCGTCCTGATCGCGCTCGTCGTGCAGCGGCGTTGGCGGCGCGCGCGTGGAATCGCGGCGGGGCTGCTGGTATCGTATGTCACGATTCTCGTCCTGCTCGGCGGCATCGAGGCGTACTTGCGCTTCGGCTACGCCGAATCCGAGAACGTGATCACGCTGGCGACGCAGAATTGGCTCGCGCGCTACTGGCACACCAATGCACTCGGCTACCGCGACCGCGACTGGACGCCCGCCGATTGGGCTGGCAAGCAAACGGTTATGGTTGTGGGCGACTCGTTCGCGGCGGGTTGGGGCATCGAAAACACGGCGGATCGCTTTCCCGATGTACTGGCGGCGCATCTGGGCGACGATTATGCCCTGATCAACATCGCTCAGTACGGTACAGCGACGCCCGAACAACTGGAGATGCTCCGCGCCCATCCGTTGCAAGACCCGGATATCGTGATCCTGCAATACTTCCTGAACGACATCAGCTATGCGGGCTTGAGTCTCGGCTTGCTGCCGACACCCGATCCACTGCCGGCGTGGGCGAACGAAAGCGCCATCGGCAATCTGCTCTATACGCGCTTGTTGGCGTCGTGGGTGCGCGCCGATGATTGGTGGCAGTGGAACTACGATGCCTATGACAATGTAGGCATTTGGAGCGTGCATGAGCGCGAGATCGACGCTTTCATCGACTATACCGAGTCGATTGGCGCGCGCTTGATCGTCGTGATCTTCCCCAACTTGCTCGATCCGGTGCGCTCCGTCGCGTATATAGATCGGGTCGCGCAGGTGTTCGAGGCGCGCGGACACACCGATGTTTTGAAGCTGTTCGATGCAGCGGCGGCATGGTCGCCCGCTGAATTGATGGTGTCGGCGCGCGATACACATCCGAGCATCGCATTTCACCAGTATGTCGGCGATACCCTGTACGATTTATATTTCGCGCCGGATAATCCAACGGACGGGACTTAATGGCGATCATTTTGTTGATTGTATTCGGCGTCGGGGCGCTGTTGCTCGTCGGCGCGGTGCAAAAGCGCGTCCGCTGGCTGCGCGGGCTGTGTCGCGGCTTGCTCGTGACGTATGTCACGCTCGTCGTGCTGGGCGCGGCGGTCGAAGGCTTCTTCCGCTTCGCCTATTACGATACCTTCGGGCGCAAATCGTCCGAGAACTGGCTCGCGCGCTATTGGACGGAGAACACGTTCGGCTACCGTGACCGCGAATGGATCGAGTCCGACTGGCACGGTAAAACGACTGTCGCCGTGGTCGGGGACTCGTTCGCGGCGGGTTGGGGCGTGGACGATCCGGCGGATCGCTTCTCGGACGTGCTGGCGCGGCGCTTGGGCGACGATCATTACGTCTTCAATCTGTCCGTGCCGGGAACGACGACGCCGACGCAGTTGGACAACTTGCGCGCCTCGCCCATCCCGCCGGACGTGGTGATCCTGCAATACTTCCTGAACGATATCGACTACGCCGTGATGAGCTTGGGGCTGCAAATCCCGCTTCCCGAACCGCCGAACGCCTTACGCGACTTGTACAGCGTCGATTTCGTGTATTCGCTGATCCTCAGCAACATGGATGTCGATTATTGGCAGTGGGAATACAGCAATTACGACAATTACGTGATTTGGGACATTCATCGCGCGCAGTTGGAGGCGTTTGCAGACTATACGAACGCGATTGGCGCGCGGCTGATCGTCGTGATCTTCCCGAACTTGCGCGATCCGCTCGGCAGCATCCCGTATGTGGATCGCGTCGCGCAAGCGTTCGAGGCGCGCGGCGTAGAGACGCTCAAACTGTTCGATCAGGTGGCGGCGCTGACGCCCGATGCCGTCGTGGTCTCGGCGCGCGACGCGCATCCGAACGCGCTGTTTCATGGCGTGGTCGCAGATTTGCTTTACGCGCAGTTTTTTGCGGGGGATTGAAGATTATGCCAGCTATTGACAAATGTGAACAAGCGATGATCCGCGCTTTTGCAAAAAGCGATTGGCATCTCATTGATAAGCCATTTACCATTCGTCTCACTGGACGCACGCGCGTACTGGCAGATTTACGTTTACAACGGATAAGCGATGATGAAGCGATCATCGTTGTAGAAGTCAAGTGTTTTCACGACGAGCAGTCTCGTTTGGACGATTTTTACCAAGCTGTCGGACAAATGATGTTGTATCAGAGCGCGTTAGACGCCCTAGACCTATACTTTCCACTTTTCCTCGCTATACCCCATAAAATTTATGTTACACTGTTTCAAATGGACGTTGTAAAGACCACGCTGAAATTAACTTGGTGGTTGTAGATATGGACAACGAGGAAATCATGCTATGGATACCTTCGTCCAAATTGTAAAAGAAGAAGTGAGAAAGTACGCGGCGAACGGACGCGGTGCTGGCTTGCGCCTGTTCGCGCTCTTGGACGATGAGCGCCGTACCTATGCCGTCAACGCCGCCGATCATCCCGTGCGCAAAGATGTCGTCGGCGTCATGGTCATGGCGCGCATCGTTGGCGATGTCGTCGTGATCGAAGAGGATACGACGGACAAGCCGTTGATCGATGCCCTGCTCCAGCGTGGGATCGCCCGCGACCGCATCGTGCTGGCATACGTCGGTGAGCCAATCCCCGATGCGGCTGCGTTCGCGCTGTAGCTGACGTTTACGCTAATGGCACCGCCATCACGCGCCCGCCGATCCCGAAATGGTGCGGCGCTGATCTTGCGGCGCTTCGGCTCATGTACGTAGAAGCTCTGATACGCGCCCGGTTGATACGTCTCATTCAGCAGCGCCCGTTTCATGTCGCCCAATTCATCATCACAAGCGTATTGAAAGGTTGCCGCCGCGACTGTATTCCGCTTGCCGCGCCGAGCTTTGCGCCACGCGAGGTAGAGATTATCAAAAGCGATGATGTTGGCATATAGATTTTGCTCAAGCTCGATCATTACGCCTCATTTCAAAAAATTTGATCCGCCCCCGGCGGCATTTGCCGTAAAAGCAAAGACAAACCCCAAGAACAAGGGAGTCAGCATTCAGAGATCAGCAAAGACAGAAATCAAGGGATTAAGAGGCAGAACACCGAAAACCGCTGTTGTAGAACCCGCCATCGGGCGAGCTCCTGACGCGATTCGGCGCGCGCAGGCCACCGGTATTGGTAAAGTCCCACGAGCCGCCGCGCAGGACGCGCGCATCCGTTCTATTATCAGAATATGTTTCACGTCCGTCGCTCTGATCATATGGATACGGGAAGCGATCTTGATTGTAAATCGTGTTGACCCATTCCCACACATTGCCACTCAAGTCCAATGCGCCGACCCACGACGCGCCCGCCGGACGGCTGCCCACATCTGCCGTCCCGTCCGATGAACTGCGATTATACACGACATTCTCCGCGCTGAAGCTGTCGCCCCACGGATACACCCACGACTCGACGCCACGCGCGGCGTATTCCCACTCGGCTTCGGACGGCAGCCGCATCCCGCGTTGATTGACACAGTAGGCGTATGCTTCGAACCATGTGATGCTTTCAACCGGGCGTTGATCGCCCGTGAAAGAACTGTCGTTCGCCGCCACCCCGCCGAACGCGCGGAACTGGAACTGCGTCACCTCGGTCACGTCGATCCAGAACGGCGCGTCGAAGCAGACCTCGTGGACGGGCTGTTCGTTCGGATATTCCGTGCTGCCCATCATGAAGCAGCCGACCGGGACGAGCGCCATGTCCACGCCCTCGAACGCGCGGATGATCGGCGTCCAAGCGTCGTTGCGCGTCACCGCGACCAGACCGGACGCGCGATCTGGCGTCGGCGCGACGGTCAAGGTCGCCGTCGGGCGAGGCGTCAGCGGCAAGGTCGCCGTTGGGGGAGGCGTGAACATCGGCATCGGCGTCCATGACAGCGCCAGCAGCGTGGCATACGCGGCGGCTTCGGTCGCCATGATCTGCTGTGCCGTCGCGCTGGCATTCGCGCTCAACACGGTATCTTCCGTCGCGCGCACGTCAGCGGCGGCTTGCGTCGCGGCGGACTGTGTGAGCTGCATCTGCGCGGTTTGCAACTGCTCGAAGCTGCTCAGAGTCGGTGGCAGGGCTTGGGGCGTGTCCGTTGGGGTAGCGGTCGGCAGCCCGACGATGGGCGGCGGCGTGGCGGGCGCAGGGGTGAAGGACTGCGATACGACATTCACGATGATCCCCACCACGATGGGCGCGATGAAGATCGTGAGCAGCACGTATAAAGCGCGCTGCAAGCGCCGCTTGCCCGCATCGGCGGGGATGTCGGTCACGGGCATCGGGGTGGGGATGTCAGTCACGGGCATCGGGGTGGGCGTATCATGCAGCGGCGGCGGCTTGGACGCGGCAGCGAAGCGGTTGATCGAATTCAGCAGCAGCATGTACGAATCGACATCGCGCAGCCCGCCGCTCAGGTCGATGTATTGGCGCGCCGCCAAATCGCCTTTGACGGTGAAGCGGCGCTGGACCAGCACCCCTAACACGGGACGCTGTAGGCGCTGCGCCTCTTGATATTCCGCCGTGCAAAAAGGCGATCCCATCGAGCGCGCCGAGATCAGGAAGATGAACACATCCGCCCAAGCGATCCGTGCGAGAATCTCGCGCCACCACACCTCACCCACATGCAGCGCCTGATCGTACCAGACCTGATCATTGCCATAAGCGGCTTTGAGGGCGTCGGCAAGTTGTTCTGCGAAAATGACATTATCGCGGCTGTAGCTGATGAATACATTGGGCATGTGCTGCCTCAGCGTTCCTGTGCGCATCGATGATAGCAGAGTATAACGCACGGTACGGGCGGCGTGCCAGCATTCGCCACCTTGAGAATCCGCCCCCCATCCCCTATACTCACTCCCCATACGGACAGGAGCGGTCTATTTTGCGCGCGATTTTCCGCCTTGCATGGCATCGATTCGGTTTGATCACGGCGGCATTGGGCGATATGCAGGGGCGCGCCATCGCTACGATCTTCTACTACACGGTTCTCGCGCCGTTCGGGCTGTTCGCCACCAGCACGCGCGATCTGCTCGATCTGAAGTCGAAGCCCGCCTGGGGCGCGCGCGAACCGGTTGACAGCCGCCTCGACGGCGCGAAACGGCAGGGATGAGCATGTATATTCTCGGTATCGCTTGCTTCTATCACGACGCCGCCGCCGCGCTGCTCAAAGACGGCGAATTGGTCGCCGCCGCGATGGAAGAACGCTTCTCGCGCAAGAAGCACGACAACGCCTTCCCCAAGCGCGCGATTGAATTTTGTCTGCGCCAAGCTGGCATCAAGGGCGAAGACCTCGATTACGTCGTGTTCTACGAGAAGCCGCTGGTCAAATTCGAGCGCATCTTGCTCTCGACGCTCGGCACCTTCCCGCGTTCGCCCGACGTGTGGCGCGACGCGATGATCAACTGGCTCAACGATAAATTGTGGGTCAAGAGCATCATCCAAAAGGAAACGGGCGTCAAATACGACCATGTGCTGTTCTGCGATCATCACATGAGCCACGCCGCCAGCGCCTTCTTCGCCAGCCCGTTCCGCGATGCTGCCGTGCTGACCGTCGATGGCGTGGGCGAATGGACAACCACCACGATTGGCACGGCGTCGAGCTATTGGGGCGCTGAAACGGGCGAGAATCGCCTCGACTTGCTGCACGAACAGCGATTCCCGCACTCCATCGGCTTGCTGTATTCGGCGTTCACGGCATATCTCGGTTTCCGTGTCAACAATGGCGAATACAAAGTCATGGGCATGGCACCCTATGGCACGCCGCGTTACGTCGATAAGGTCTACAAGCTGTTCCAGCAAGACGCCGACGGCAGTTTCCGCCTGAACATGGATTATTTCAGCTTTCACCACTCGACGGAACACAGCTACAACCACAAGTTCATCGACTTATTCGGTGAGGCGCGCCCCGCCGAGTCCGATTTCTTCACGATGGCGACCAATCCAGAGCGATCCGCCGAGCGCGCCGCGATGGACTTGAATCAGCACTACGCCGATATCGCCGCCAGCATCCAAACGGTGACGGAAGACGCGCTGATCAAGATCGCCAATCATCTGCACCGCATTACGGGCTTGAACAAACTGGTCATGGCGGGCGGCGTGGCGCTGAACACGAAGGCGAACTATCGCATTCTGAACGAGACGCCGTTCGACGAAATTTACATTCAGCCCGCCGCAGGTGACGACGGCGGCGCGTTGGGCGCGGCGCTGTGGGCGCATTATCTGGTGTTGAATCAGCCGCGCAAGTGGGTGATGCCGCACGCTTATTGGGGCGAAGGCTATAGCGACGATACGATCCGCGCCTTCTTGGACGGCAAAGGCGTGAAGTATACCGATTACACCAATGACGATGCGCCGATGCTCGATTATGTGGCGGAACGCATCACGGAGCGCAAGGTGATCGGCTTCTTTCAAGGGCGCTTCGAGTGGGGTCCCCGCGCGCTCGGCAACCGCAGCATTCTCGCGGATCCACGCTCCGACGCGATGAAAGAAGTCGTCAACACCAAGATCAAGTTCCGCGAACCGTTCCGCCCATTCGCGCCCGTGATCTTGCGGGATCGTGCGGCGGAATATTTCGCCTATCCGGGCGTGCAGGAACACGAAGCGCCGCGCTATATGCTGATGGTCAGCCCGATCCACGCGGACAAGCAAGATCAGATTCAAGCCGTCTCGCACATGGGGACGGGGCGCTTGCAGACCATCGAGCGCGCGACGAATCCACGTTACTATGGCGTGATCGAACGCTTCGGGCAGATTACGGGCGTCCCAGTCTTGCTCAACACATCGTTCAATCTACGCGGCGAACCCATTGTCACATCGCCAGCCAATGCGTGGAACACCTTCCAGAACAGTGACATCGATATTCTCGTCCTTGGATCGTACTTGGTCGAAAAGTAACGTTCAGCACGCAGCATTAGGGAGAACTCATGCGCGATTTCATGAATCGGATCGGCATCTGGGGCGAACTGCTCCAATTCTTGTGGCGGCGCAAGCTGTACTGGCTGCTGCCAATGATCGTCGTCCTGACCATGGTGGTCGGTTTCCTGATTCTCGCGTCGAATCCAGCGACGGGACCGTTCATCTATTCGCTCTTTTAGGCGCGTTATTAGCGGGCGTCCCAGCGGGACGCCCCTACCGATTTGAGATACTCACATGGACAGAATGACCACGAATATTGTGATTGGTGCCGCCATTGGGCTGGTATTGGGCTTTTTCGTTCATCGCAAGGTGGTGGCGAAAGACCCCATTCACGGCGGCATCGTGGCGACGGCGCTGCATTATCTCAGCGCGGCAGTGTTCAGTTCGACGGTGCCAAGTGTGCTGCTGACCGTGTTCACGGGCTTGGGCTTCTGGACCGCCATCGCCTACGGGCTTAGCTGTGCAGTCCTGTCGCTGATTCTGCTCACCGCGCACGCCGCCATCGATTATGCGCCGCGCAACCTAGCGTTGGCGCGTGCGGAAGAAGGCTGGACGGCGGAAAAAGCGAAAACATCCGGTCTTTAGGGATAATTCAGCGCAGAGAAGCAGAGAAAAGTCGACGATTATTTTTCTCTGCGTTCTCTGTTTCTCCACGATCTCTACGTTAAAATCCCTACCGAAAACTCCCGCCCGCCGCCCCTTCGACCAGCGCGCGGACATGCGCCACGTCCACGATGGGCAAGTCGCCCGGAATCGTGAACTTCAGCGCTCCCATCGCCGCACCCCAGCGCAGACACATGCCCGTTTCCAGTCCGTTCAGATAACCGTACAAAAATCCGGCGGAGAACGCATCGCCGCGCCCTAATCGATCCACGCCCGCCGACGGAAAAGCGTTCTGGATCGTGATCGCGCCGTCGGGCGTGCGCGCCATCGCCCCGCTCGCGCCGCGCGTCAGCACGATCAATGCGCGCGGATACAATTCCGCCATACGATCCAAAACTTCTTCGGGATCATCATCGATTTCGTAAATCAATTTTGCATCGCCCTGCGCGATGAACAGCACATCCGCCGCCCCCGCGAACAAGTCATATTTAGCGCGCGCCGTCACCGCGTCCATCAGCCGCGCGCGATGATTGACATCGAAGCTGAAACGCCAGCCCGCCGCGCGCGCCAATTCCAGCGCCCGATGTGCCGCTGCATCGACGCCCGCTGCAATCGTGATGCCCGTGATATGCAAATGCCGCGCGTTGTCGGCAGCGAACAATGCTTCTGGCACGTCGTCGGGCTGCATGTGCGCAAACGCCGATCCGGCGCGGTCATACACGACTTGCGCGGGGCGCGGCGCAATCTCTGGCTCGTAAAAATAGGTGCCGACGCGATCATTGCGCGTCCACACGATCTGCGATGTGTCCACCCCATAGCGCGCCACGGTCCCGGCGATCAGCCGCCCAAGCGGATTGTCCGTCAGCCGCGACAGCCACGCCACGCGCATCCCCAAACGCACCAAGCCAACCGATGTGTTGGACTCGCTCCCGCCGATATGCGCTTCAAAGCTGGTCGTCTGTTCCAATCGCTGATGATCGGGCGGCGTGAGCCGGATCATGGTCTCGCCCATTGTCACTACATCGTAAGTCATAACCATCACCTTCTAAGCGGAGGGAGGGCGTCACCATCCCGATTGATCTTCTCGCTAAAATAGTGAGTGTATCCTAAAATGGCGCGGTCATGCGCGTTGTTATACGTGCAGCGCCGCCTGTTTCCGAATACACATCAGGACTTATTATCGATGCGATGGTGGATCAGTCTTCTCAGTTTCGTCTTGCTCGGCGTCGGCATGACGACCGCACAAGTCTCTACGCCGCGCGCGGATCGCTTGGGCATCACGCAGATTTCGTCTATCGATATCCCGTTCAACGAAGCGCGCTATGAGCGCGCGCTCGAACTGGGCGCGACTTGGAATCGCTTTCCCGTCTACTGGGATCGCATCGAAACGACGCCCGCGCGTTACGATTGGGCGGCTTACGACGAACTGATCGCCACCGATTCCGAATACGGCTTGCAAGATGTCGCTGTGCTGTTGGGCATTCCAGCGGCACGGCGCGTCGGAAACAGCATCGACAATATTTACGAAGCTGTATTCCGCGATGGCACGGACAATCCTGCGCCCAACAAGACGATCAACCCGAACAATTATTGGGCGTTGTTTGCGCGCGCCGCTGTCGAACGCTATATGCCGGGTGGTGTGCTGGCGCAAACGCTCGAATGGGACACGAGTCGCGGGGTTCGTGTCTGGGAGATTTGGAACGAACCAGATTTCGCACAATTTTGGAGCGCGGGACCTTTCATCTATGCACGGCTGCTCAAGGTAGCCTATCTAGCGATCAAGACCGTTGATCCGACAGCGGTCGTGATGTTCGGCGGACTGCTCTACCCCACCCAGAACAATTTTTTCGCGCAAGTATTGAATACATTCGTCAACGACCCCAACGCCGTCGCCAATGCGTGGTATATGGATGCGGTCGGCGTTCACAATTACGGCGATGCGTGGCGCTCCGGTTGGCTGACGCTGTTCACGCGCCAAACGATGATCGAATTTGGTTTCGAGCGCCCCATTTGGATCACCGAAACGGGCGTTCCCATCTGGGACGATTATCCGGGCGCAACGTGGCTCGGCGCGCAACAACGCGCGCGCGGCAGCTATGCCACACAGGAACAACAAGCGGACTTCTTGATTCAAAGCGCGGCGTATGCGTGGTCAGAGGGCGCGACGACAATTTTGTATCATCAACTCTACGACGACTGCGGCAATCAGCCCGCCGGGACGAACTTCCCGCCCCACGACGGCGATCTATGTACGCCGGGCGATATCTGCTTCGGGGATTCATTCGGCATGTATCGCAACGCCGAAGATGCTGTTTGTTTTGCACAGCATCCCCAACCGGACACCGCACGCCCTGTAACCGATGCTTTTCGCATGTTGGCGGACGCCTTCAGCGGCGCACCTATCAGCCCGCGCGGAATCGTCAGCGACACGCGCCCCGATGGGCTGATCACCATTGAATTTTTGCGTCCCGCTGCGAACGAATGGATCACCGTCGCTTGGAACACGCGCGAGACGCCGGAAATCATCACCATTCCTGCGCGCGGCAGCATCGCGCGGCTGTTTCGCCGCGGTGAAGCACGCACACTCGTAGCAGCCGCCGGTGCGTACAGCATCGACCTCGCCCCCGCAGCGATGCCGCGCCAGCGTTTCTTGCCCGCCGATCAGCGCGTCGAGATCGACATTGGCGGCGCGCCCATCATCCTCGTAGAAAGCATCGAAGCGCGCGCGTCCGCTTTCGCTACAAATACGCCGCCGGGCTACGTCCCACCGCTGAATGTGACCGTTGTCACAGCAACGCCCGCTTTCGGCGCGCCGACGCCCGCCGTTCAACTGTCCGACGCACAAATCGAGGCGCTGATCGCCGAGTCGCCGTCGGGCGTCGCGTTCGTCAGCTTGAATGTCGCACGCCTGCGCGCCGCGCCGAGTACGCAGACCGGCACGGTCGTCGGACAGATGAATATCGGCGCTGCCGCCAACGTGATCGGCAAGACGGCGGCGGGCGATTGGCTGCAAATCACCGACAACGATCAAACCGCATGGGTGGCGGCATTTTTGGGCGTGGTCGTGGGCGATCTGGACAGCGTACCTATCGTGGAAATTGCCGCGCCCGATGTACCAACCGCAGAGGCAACAGCGGAGACGACAGGGAGCTAATGAAGAGTCGAAAACGACTTCAACACGGAGACGCAGAGAATTTTTAGAGAAGACACACGCTGCGTTGAAGTCGTTTTCGATTTTCTGTAAGCACGATTACTAAGACACACCGCTGCTCTTTTTTTGCTCATAAGTGGTGAACCAATCCGCAACTTCTTGATCGGCATCCTCTGGAATTGCCAGCGGCAGCGACACAGGCGCTTTGCGACACAACGATAACTGTGCCGCTGTCAGCACCTCGAACGCCTTATAACCGTCCCAACCCGTCACGCGCGGCGTCTCTTTCTGGCGGATCGCCTGTGCGAAATTCTCGATAATGCCCATGTAGCCGCCAAATTCTTCATCGAAGCCCAATGTATGCGGCACGACCGGACGCCATGATCGGATGGGTTCAGTTTCGCCGCCGTAAATCAACATTTCGTATTGATCCTCGACCGCAATCCACCGATGATCGCCGTAGATTTCGACGCGCTCCCACGGCTTGAAACTTAACGCCGATGAACTGGTATAGAGCGATCCCACCGCCTCCGATGCGAATTGCAGCGTCATGGTCGCGTTGTCAATCGGGTACGTCCCGCGCCGATATTGATTGACGCCGACGCAGTACACCGACGCGACATCGCCCATGAAATAGCGTGCCAGATCGAACAGGTGAATCGTTGCCGACTCGAACAAATCCACGTTGTCATAGCCCAGATTGAATTTGCCCGCGAACAGCGCCGGACGCACGATCACGCCGTCCTCGACCGCTTGTTTCGCATGGCGGTACGGGGGTGAATACCGTTTATTGGCGACGGTCATGAAGATCAGTTTACGTTCGTCAGCGGCGCGGCACATGCGTTCGGCGTCCTCCAGCCCGCGCGCAATCGGCATTTCAACCAAGACGGGCAAATCCGCTTCGAGACATGCCATCGTATGTTCGGCGTGAAGATGGTCGGGACTCAATACGATCACCCCATCGAGGTTTTCGCCGTCCAACATCTCACGGTAATCGGGGTAATACGTGCCGCCGTAGATGCGTTCGACTTTGTACGCATGGACGGCGCGCGGTTCGGCAAACGCGGCGATCTCGATTTGTTCCCACGTCATGCGCAGCCGCGCCACCGCCGGAAAGTATTTCGACTGTGCCACACCGCCCGCGCCGATTACGCCAAGTTTGATGGGACGCCGCGTCGCCCGTTCGGGATCGTAGCCCACGCCGTAAATATCATTCTTGCCGAACGCCTTTTGAATCGGCGTATGCCCATACGGTCTATTCATGGTCGTTCATGTCCCTTTTCACGCCATACATTTGATTGTATCGGGGGATTGCGGCGGGATAGGTTACAAATTGATACATACGCCACCTCCGCTACAAATAGATGAGCCATGCGTTGTTCGATTTTCAGCGCGTGTCAATGATGTAAGGTATAATGTTCGCACGATTTCATCCAAAACCTGATTGAGAAACCGAAATGCAAATAAAGCGACTGCTCGCGATATCCTTTTCGTCCTCGCTGCTATTGATCTTGCTCACGGTGAGCCGTGCGCACGCCCAAGTCAATGCCATCAGCGACGATTTTTTTCCGCAGTGGTCGCCCGATGGATCACAGATTTTGTTCGTTTCCACGCGCACCGGCAATTATGATTTGTTCACCATGAACCCCGATGGAACCGACCTACTGCAACTGACCGATGATCCAGAATGGGACGGCAATGCCTCGTGGTCGCCGGACGGAAAGCAAATCGTGTTTGCCTCGGTGCGCAGCGGGCAAGGCGACATCTATGCTATCGATGCGGACGGCACCAATCTGCGCCAACTGACTGATTATCCCAACTACGAATCACAACCGCAGTGGTCGCCGGATGGAGCGCGCATCCTGTTCAGCCGCCGCATCGACCAAGAGAACTTCGAGTCCAATTTCACGACGATAGTCATGGACGCCGATGGCGCCAATCAGCGCGATCTGGGCGATCTGTTCTGGAATGCAAGCGATGAAACCTTTACCGTTGCTGGTGTTTGGTCGCCGGATGGAACGGAGATCGCGCTTACGTATTATGTGCAGTATGGGCAGGAAGATTCATCGTGCATGAACGACAGCAACCTCTATCGGCTCGACGCGAACAGCGCCACCATCCGCCAAGTGATCCATATGGACGGCGGCGGCTACTTCTATGGATTGAACTGGGTGACGGAAAATACAATTCTGCTCAATAAGTCTGTTGATGCGATCTGTTTCACGATGCGCCCATCGGGCTGGTACGAACTCGACCTCGCCACGCGCGCCGTGACCGAACGCTTTTACGCCGATGCGTTTGGCGATGTGGCGGTCACGCGCGACGGTTCAAGCGCCGCCTACTTGACGTACACCAGCTCAGGTAATCAACTCGTCGTCACCGACCCGGCGTTATTCGCGCTTGAAATCATGGTGGAGTCGTCGATATCGTCCAATCCATTCGGGGTGTCATGGTCGCCTGACGGACGCTTCGTCGCCGCCAGTCTATGTACCGACCGCGACGCGGATATCTTTGTCGTCGATGTGACCGAGAGCGCGTCCACCAACATCACGTTTGACGCTGCTGCAAGCGTAGATACCAACGCGACCGAATGCGGGATGCTCGGCTAGGCGAATTGGTTTCTTCACGCCTTTACGCGCTGTTGGCAGTCGTCTTTGCCGTCGCTATCGGGATCGCGCTGGAGATTGGACGCCGCCAGCCGATCCCGCCGGATACGTCGTTAATCGCGCAGCCCGGTTGCGTCGTGCCGTGTACGTTCGGCATCGTTCCCGGCACGACCGAACGCCAACAAGCCCAGTTCGCCATCGAGCAAGCCACCAACGGCGAGTACAACATGCTAGGCAATCGGGGACTTTCGTTCACGCTGGCAGATAGCACGGGACGCCTGGTCGCAGGCAATGTCAGCTTCGGCTTTATGGGCGATCAGCGCGTCGGCTCGGTGGCACTGTTCCAATTGGATGCGGGCGCGGATTTGGGTCAGTTGGGCGATCTACTGCTGGCAGGTTACACGCCGCGCCGCGTGATTCGCTCATGCGAAGGCATCACGCCGCGACTGATGGGCATCACCTTCGGCTATGAAGATCGCCTGAGCATCGCTATTGTGGTCAACGAGGCGCTCACGCCGGACGCGCCGATCACGACGTTGGAGCTGCGCGCGCCCAATATCGATTTCGATACTGCCTTGGCGAATGTGAATTGTTTTGTCGAGACGCGCTGGCAAGGATTCGCGCCGCTGTGGCGATATTTCACCCTCGCCCGCTGATATTTTTCATCCGCTGTGCGCTTGGCATCGGCATGTTGGCGTGCTGTTTAATCGGCGGCACGCTCTTCGCCGCGCGAACGAGGACGGTATCACCCACGATCCTCAGCGTAAATCCCTGTATGCTGCCGTGTCTGTATGGCATCAGTCCCGGCGTGACCGATGTCTATACGCAAGCCCAAGTCGCGCGGCTCGCCCCATGGCGCAATGGCTCTGCCAGCTACCGCCTCTTCGATCCAGCCGGGCTGCCCGCCGCCGCCACGTTCCTGACCGATATCGACGGCGCTGTCGTCTCGTCGATCTTCGTTTATCGGCTGCGCGCAGGGACGAATCTCGGTGATCTCAGCACTTTACTGGACATGGAGCGCGCACAAGGCGTCTTATTTTCGTGCAGCCGGACGACGCAGAGCGTCTACATCACCTTTGGCGATAACGAACAAATCGGCGCGGAATTTCGTCCGTTTGGCGGCGAACTGCGCCCCGATATGCCGATCATCTCGCTCGTGCTGCTCAACCCGGAGCGCGAACGTGAAGCGATCAACGTGTTCGGCTGTACCGAACGGATCGCGTGGCGGGGATTTGCGCCATGGTGGCGCTATTTCCGACGGTGAAAGGTCATTCGCTCCGCGCGTTGACGCCGAATAAAGCGCCGATCACGAGTGCCGCGCCCGCGATTTGAATCCCTGTGAACAGCTCGCCCAAGAACAGCACTGATGCCACCACGCCCACCACCGGGGTCAGCGTCAGGAACACAGCGGCGCGCGCGGCGGTCAATGTTTTCAGCGCAGTCAGATATAAGACGAATGGCAGCGCGAACTGAACGACGCCCGACACCGCCGCCAACAGCCAGCCTTCGAGCGGCACGGATGTGAGCGATCCACTTTCGCCCGCTGCCAGCGCGATGAGGAATGCGACCAGCACCGTCAGCAAGCCCGCGCTCTGTTGCAGCGCCGCCAACGGCAGCGGATCGAGCGTCTGGACGCTCTTGCGGCTCATAATGACGTACAGCGCCGCGCTCACGACGCCGAAGAAATAGAGCGCATCCCCGATGAGCGAATGTCCCGCCCCATCGCCCGCGCCCGATACCAAGACCACACCCACGAATGCCGCGCCCATCAACAACGCCGTTCGCCGCGTCGGGCGTTCGTGCAAGAACAGCGCCGCCAACACCAGCACGATCACGGGTTCGAGAGCGGCGATCAGCGATGCCGAACTCGCAGACGTGCGTACCAAGCCGATGACGCCTAGAATGTACGCCAAACCCGGTTCGAGGATGCCCGTCCAACCCAACGCCAGCGTGCGCGGACGAAACAAGCCAGTCGGAACGCCGCGCGCGACGACCGCGATCCACAAAAAGCTGACACTGGCGAGCAATTGCGCCACCAACAGCGCCATCGGCGGCACGCGCTCCAACGCGCCCTTGCTCATCACTGTCCCTAAGCCCCAAAGCGTAGCGGACAACAGCATTGCAGCGGCGGCGTGGTGAACGGTGAAACGCGGTGCTGCAACAACTCGAATCATTGGAGTTTAACCTGCTATAATAGCGATACTGGTTACAGTATAGAACCACTCGCATTAACCTGTCAAATCAATTTTGGAGGTTATATTTGATGAACATGCTGACGCTTGATGAACTCAAACTCGTTGGTGGCGCGTTATGTCTCGATTTCGCAAATACAGCAGATCGCGCTGACGATGGCACGATTCTCGCGGAAGCGTTGCTCGATGCGAACGCATGGACGGCATGGCTGCAACGTGTGGGCATCAGCGCGCCGCCACCGCCGCTCGAACGAGCGTTAGTACTGCGCACGGCGATCTATCGGCTGTTCGCGGCGGTGGCGCGCGGCGAAGTGCCGACCGATGCTGATATTGACACGCTGAATGTGCTGGCAGCGCGAGCGCGCACCCATCAACGCTGGACACGCCAGCGAGACGGTAGCTATGTGCGCACATTGATGTATGACGGCGACGAACACGCGCTGTTGGCGTTGGCGATCTCGGTGGATGAAATATTGTGTTCACCCGCCTTCGAGCTAATCCGCCAGTGCGATGGTGACAACTGCGGTTGGCTGTTCTTGGATACGAGCAAGAATCACACCCGCCGCTGGTGTGACATGACCGACTGCGGCAACCGAGCCAAAGCGCGGCGCTTCCTTGACCGCAAACGCACCCGTTAACCCCCACTTAACCTGAATTTTGGATAGGCTCTAAACCGTTCACCTCACCCCCCAACCCCTCTCCATGCAATGGGGATTGGGGGTGAGGTGAAGCGATCCAAAACTCAGGTTACTTATTGGGGACGGGACGGCAAATGCCAAATGGGCATACAATGAACGCATAGTCTGGATTTGGGGGACGCAATGAGCCAAACCGATGCACTCAAATTAGGCACGGCGCTCTGGATGCACGAGGGCGAAGCGTCACCGCTGCCGCTCGAAGGCACGGATATACGCGGGCGCGTTGTCGGCGCAGTCGCCAGTATGACCGTCACGCAGCATTTCGGTAATCCGTTCGATCACCCGGTCGATCTCGAATATTTGTTCCCGCTGCCCGAAGCCGCTGCCGTCGTTGACTATCGCATCACCATCGGCGCGCGCACGATCCGCGCTGATGTGAAAGAACGCGAGACGGCGCGCCGCACCTACGAACGCGCTGTCTCCGAAGGCAAGCGCGCCAGTTTACTCGAACAGCAGCGCCCGAATCTATTCTCGATCCAGATCGGCAACGTGCAGCCAGGCGAAAAACTCATCACTGAGTTGGTGTACGAAGACCGCCTACGTTATAGCGACGGCGCATACGAATTTGTGTTCCCGATGGGCATCACCCCGCGCTATCATTCGCCATCCGAAAGCAAAACGAGCGCCAAACAAACCGACGTGCCGATTGCATTGGACGAAACGCAAGTCGCTCCCGTGACACTGGAAATCAGTGTCGATGCGGGCGTGGCTACATCGAAGATCGTCAGCCGCACGCACACCATCGACCTCACAACCGACGATCCCACCCATTTCGGCGTCAAATTTGCCGGACGCGAAATCCCAAACAAGGATTTCGTGCTGCGCTACGAAGTCGCCGCCGAATCCGTCGCTGCCGCCGCGTGGATCAGCCGCGACGAGGACGCCGATACGGTCGTCGTGACGCTCATGCCGCCCAAATTGGATATCATGCGCCCGATCCCGCCGCGCGAGTTCGTGTTCGTCGTGGATCGCTCTGGCTCGATGGGCGGCGATCCGATGGAACAGGCGAAGAACGCGCTCCGTTCGTGTTTGCGCGCGTTGGGCGAACGCGATACGTTCCTGATTCAGGCATTCGACGACCGCATTGAATGGTTCGACCAAGCGCCGCGCCCTGTCACGCAGAAAAATGTTGACAATGTAGAAAAATGGCTCGAAAGCATTAACGCGCGCGGCGGCACGGAAATTCTCGGCGCGATTGACGCAACGCTGGCGATCCCGCGCGATCAAACGCGCACGCGCTACATGGTGTTCCTGACCGATGGTGCCGTCTCGGCGGACGACACCGCGATCAGCAAAATCGCGGGCAAGCGCGGCGACGCGCGCATCTTCACATTCGGCATCGGACCCGCCGTCAATCGCTATCTGCTGCGCAAATTGGCACAGGTCGGGCGCGGCGTATCCGAGTTCATCAGCGCGAAGGACGATATCGAAACCGCCATGACGCGCTTTCAAGATCGCATCAGCTATCCGGCGCTGACGGATCTTGCGCTGACGTGGGACGGCGCGGAAACATGGGATACTTACCCTGATCCACTGCCCGATCTGTACGTTGGGCAGCCGTTGGAGATCGTCACGCGCTTAAAACGCAAGACCGACACGATGCTTCGATTTGCCGGACGTGCGGACGGACAGCCCGTCACGCTTTCCATGCCGATTGCGGCGGCAGTCACCAGCGATCCGACGCTGCGGCGCATCCACGCGCGGGCGCGGATCGAAGCGCTGATGGACTCGCTGACCAGCGGTGGCGACGCCGAAAAAGTGCGGTCACAAGTGATTTCGTTGGGGATCGAGCATCGCTTGGCGACGGCATATACGTCGTTCGTGGCGGTGGACAGCGAAATTGTGGACAAATCCGACGGACAAACCGTGCAGGTCGCCGTCCCGCTGCCCGAAGGTTTGGACTTGGAGAGCTTTGGTGGCGGCTTGCCGCCAGCCTTAGCTTACGTGGGTCATAATCTCGCGTCGTCCCCCGCGCCAATGCGAATGATGGCGATGTCTGCACCGATGGTGTCGATGCCGGCGGATACCAACGTTGACGAGGACGACAACACAATGGGCATCGTGCCAACACCGAAACAGCGCAATCTGATGGACTCGCTGCGTAAATCGGTCGCGGGCAAGGGACGCCGACGCGGGACACCGACGCCAGATGCGAACGCGCCGCCCGACATGGAGTTGGAGCGTGACATCACGTTTGATCCCGCGTCTACCTTAGAAGATGGGCTCAAATCGTTAGCGCGCACGCAGAGAGTGAACGGAAGTTGGGACGACAGCGCCGAACACACCGCCGCTGCCCTACTGACGTTTGTCCGCGCCGAACACACGACGCGCGAAGGCAATTACCGCGTGCAAGTCGGCAAAGCCGCCAAGTGGTTGTCGGGACAGCTTGCCACCCTTTCGGGCATCGTCTTATTTGTGGCAATTCGCGCGCTCGATGAACTGCGTGGAGCATCGGGCGATTACGGCATTTCCGACGCGGTGCGCGCCAAACTCCCACAGCCGACGACGGATATCGAACGCGCTGTTAAAGGCGGATCAGTTTCGTTGCCGGATAAGATGAATTCGCTTGACGTGCTGCGAATCGCCGCGCTCAACGGAACATTAGAGGATGTGGCGAATGTCACCCTGAGCGGCGGCGATATCATGACAGGCGCATTTTGGCGGATGGTCGGCAAGCCAAAATGACGATGATCGACGCTGCCGTCCCCTACGACTATGTGATCATCGGCTCTGGCTTCGGCGGCAGCGTCTCTGCGATGCGCCTGACGGAAAAAGGCTACCGCGTATTGGTCTTGGAGCGCGGCAAACGCTACCGCGACGCCGATTTCGCCAAGACCAATTGGCATATCTGGAAATATCTATGGATTCCGCCGCTGCGTTGTTTCGGCATCTTGCAGATCAGCCCGTTTCGGCATGTGTTCGCGCTGCACGGCAGCGGCGTAGGCGGCGGCAGTCTCGGCTATGCCAACGTGCTGATGGAACCGGACGACGCCAGCTTCGCCAATCCGGGCTGGCAGTTTCCACTCGATTGGCGCGCGGCGCTTCAGCCGCACTACGCGACGGCGAAACGGATGCTCGGCGTCGAAATCAATCCGCGCCTGTCGCCCGCCGACATCGCACTGCGCGACATCGCCACCGAAATGGGACGGGGGGACACCTTCCGCCCCGTCCCCGTCGGCGTGTACTTCGGACAGCCGGGCGTCGACCATCCCGATCCCTATTTTGGCGGTGATGGAATCGCGCGGCGCGGCTGTATTCATTGTGGCGCGTGTATGGTTGGCTGTCGGCACGGCGCGAAGAATACGCTGGTCAAGAATTATCTGTACTTCGCTGAAAAATGGGGCGCAGAAGTCCGTGCGGAGACGGAAGTACGCGATATTCGTCCGCTTTCACCCGATCAGCCGGACGACGCCCGTTATGAAATCATCACGCGCCGCTCCACACGCTACATCGACCGCACCGAGACGATCCGCGCGAAGCATGTGATCGTCTCGGCGGGCGCGTTGGGGACAATGCGGCTGTTGTTCCGCTGTCGGGACACGACAAAATCGCTGTCGAAATTATCTGCACGCTTGGGTGACAGCGTGCGCACGAACAACGAAGCGCTGCTCGGATCGACGGCGCGGATGCGGAGCGTGGATTATTCGAGTGGCATGGCGATCACGTCGATCTTTCAGGTGGACGATCATACGACCATCGAACCCGTGCGCTATCCGCGCGGCTCGTCGGTGATGAAATTCCTGTCGGGCCCGCTGACAGACGGCAATACGCTTCCATCACGTTTCGGGCGTGCCATCGCGGAACTGCTGCGCCGTCCGCTGGCGTATTTGCGCGCATCGTATGGCGGCGATTGGGCAGGGCGCACGACAATCTTGCTGGTCATGCAGCACAAAGAGGACGCGATTCACATGCGGTTGGGGCGCGGGCTGTTCACATTCTTTCGACGCAATCTCGTATCGCGCCGCCCGCAGACCGACGCCATCCCCACGCGCATCGAGAGCGGACACGCCATCGCGCGCCAGTTCGCAGAGAAAACCGATGGATTGGCACAAGGCTCGATCAACGAGGGGTTATTCAACATCCCGATTACAGCGCATCTACTCGGCGGTATCCCGTTTGGGCATGATGCGACGGACGGCGTGATCGGCGCCGATTTTCAGGTTCACGAGTATCCTGGCTTATTCGTGATCGACGGTTCGACGATGCCATCCAATCCCGGCGTCAATCCGAGCCTGACGATTGCGGCGCTGGCGGAATACGCGATGAGCCTGATTCCAAACCAATCGTAGGGGCGGCGCCGCTGGCACGCCCGCCGCGCCATGTGATGTTACCCTTTGCCGACGCGCAGCATATCCGCGAACTCGTGCGGCATTCCGTCGCTGGCTTCAATCGCGCGCGCCGTTCGCTCGAAGGTCTGCCCGCGAATGTCGATGGCAAGCGTGTCCATCGTCTGGATGCGCGTCGGGTGGCTGCCCGTATCGCCGCCCATGTGACGCATCAAACCCGCTGCCATCTGACTGCGCGCCGAATTATTGGTACAGACAAACAAGACTTTCTTCGCCATTTCAAACGCCTCTAATGCTTCAAATTAAATTAGTTCAATCTAATTAAGAGCATATTCTGGTGATGCCGACTTGTAAAGTGGGTCGATCCACGCAAAAGCCACAATTTATCTACGCACAATTTCGCCTATAATCGGCATAAACAAGCACGCTGAAAGAGGATGAACATCATGCGTCGCAAATCGATGATTGTAATCGTCACCTTATCGGGAATGCTGTTGTTCGCACTCCCGCTCACCCATGCACAAACGGATTGTCCGACCCTGACTGCGGGTGAAACTTACGCAGATCGGGCGCTTGCGATCTACAATCAATTCGATTATGCCGCTGCATATGAGCTGTATAGCTGCGAAATCGAACTAAGCAGCCCTAGTGCCGAAACCCATAACATGCGTGCCAATTCACTATTCGCTCAGGGACTCTATGAGACCGCCGTTGACGACTATGCCGAAGCCATCGCCCTGACCGACCCGAGCATGAGCGTGACGTTGAGCGTTTACCTCACCAATCGCGGCAATACCTATATGAATTTCGGCGAATATAAGGCGGCATTGGCAGATTACAGCGCCGCTGTGATTGCCGACCCCACCAACGCGCTGGCGCACAATGGGCGTGGCAACGCCAATTATTTCGCTGGGCATTATGCAGCCGGAGTCGATGATTATGCGCGCGCGCTTGGCGCTGACAGCACGAATGCCGTCTACTGGACGAATCGCGGCATCGCCTACTATTTTCTGAACGACTTTGCAGCCGCGATGCAGGACTACAATCAGGCGCTCGCGCTCGACCCGACTTACGCGCGCGCCTACAACGAGCGCGGTTGGCTGTACTTGCTGCAAGGTGAACCGCAAACGGCAGTCGATGATTTCACCCAAGCGATCAGCCTCTCGCCCGCGACGAGCTATTATTTCAATCGCAGCGATGCGTATGCCCAGTTGGGCGAGATCGACTTCGCATTGGCAGACTACGCTGCGATCCTCGATCTGAATCCGGGCGCGTACAACGTTTACGTGCGGCGCGGCAATCTGTACTACAGCATTGACGATTTGGACGCCGCATTAGCCGATTACGAACTGTATCTCGATGCAGCAGGAACGGATGCCGACCCTGAAATCATCGAACTTGTCGAGACGCTGCGCGCGTCATAGCCTTTATTTCAGTGATTGAGACGGGATGCTAAAAACACGCATGGAAACCACAATACCGTTAGTCGATCTCAAAGCGCAGTATGCGACGATCCAGCCCGAAGTCGATGCAGCGATAGCGCGCGTCTTGGCGCATACGGGCTTCATCGGCGGCAAAGAAGTCAAGGATTTCGAGGCGGCGTTCGCGGCATACCAGCAAACGACCCGCTGCATCGGCATCGCCAGCGGAACGGCGGCACTGTTCATCGTCTTGCGCGCGCTCAACATTGGCGGCTACGTCGGCGGCAGCACATCTGACGAGATCATCACCACACCGCACACCTTCATCGCCACGGTGGAAGCCATCGAAGCAGCAGGCGCGCGCGCTGTGTTCGTCGATATCGATCCAGCGACGTTCAATCTCGACCCCGATCAAATCGAAGCCGCGATCACGCCGAATACGCGCGCAATCATGCCTGTGCATCTGTACGGACAGCTTGCGCCGATGGATCGCATTATGGAAATTGCGCAGCGGCACAACTTGCGCGTGATCGAGGACGCGGCACAGGCGCACGGCGCAGAATATCAAGGGCAGCGCGCAGGCGCATGGGGCGACGCGGCGTGCTTCAGCTTCTATCCGGGCAAAAATCTCGGCGCATATGGCGACGGCGGCGCGATATGCACCAACAATACTGACTTGGCGGATCGCATTGCCAAGCTGCGCGATCATGGGCGCACGAGCAAGTACGAACACGATGTTGTCGGCTATGGCGAACGTCTCGACGCGCTGCAAGCCGCCGTTTTGTCCGCCAAACTGCCGCATCTCGACGGCTGGAACGATGCGCGCCGTCATCACGCCGCCCACTACGATGCGCTGCTGGCGGGCATGAACGGCGTATGCACGCCGCTGCACATGGCGAATGCACGCCATGTCTACCACATCTACTGTATCAGCGTGGCAGGTGACCGCGATGCGATCCTCAAGCGGCTGAACGAGCGCGGCATCGGCGCGGGTGTGCATTATCCTGTCCCGCTTCACCTGCAACCCGCGCTAACGCATTTGGGCTATCAGCGCGGCAACTTTCCGCGCACCGAAAGCGCGGCGAACAGCATTCTTAGCCTGCCGATCTATCCCGAAATGACGCCGGATCAACTCAACACCATCGCAGAGACGCTGGCAGAATGTTTAGCGTGAGGTTTAACACCGAGATCGCGGAGACACAGAAATTGCAGAGCGGCAGAGAAAAACAGCCAGCCTTTCTGTGCGTTCTCACCAGCTGTGCGATCTGTGCGTTTAATTTCTTTTACTCATGCACGTTCTAATCCTAACGCCATTCTACCCGCCGGAGATTGGCGCGGCGGCGATCCGACTCGGACGATTGGCGAAACAGATTGTCGCCGCCGGACATCGCGTCACGGTGCTGACGTGTCTGCCGAATTATCCAGCCGGCGTCATTCCGCCGGCGTATCGCGGGCGTCCGTTCCGGCGCGAAAGCTGCGATGGCGTCGATGTACGCCGCGTGTGGGTTTACACCGTGCCGAACAAGCGGGCGCGCGCCCGCCTGCTGAATCAATTCAGCTTCACGCTCATGGCGGCGCTGCGCGGGACGTTCCTTGCGCGCCCAGATGTCATCCTTGTGGAGTCGCATCCGCTCCCGGTCGTGTTCGCGGGCGGCTGGCTCAAACGGGTGAAGCGCGCGCCGTTGGTGCTGAACGTCTCCGACTTATGGCCCGAATCCGCTGTCGCAACGGGCGCGCTCCAAGCCGACAGCGCGATGGTCAAGATCGCGGCGCGCGTCGAAAAATGGGCGTATCGAGATGCGGCGGGCATCGTCGGCATGACCGAAGGCATTATCGATGGCATCCACGCCGTAACGGGGCAATCTGACAAGGTGAAGCTGATCAAGAACGGCGTCGATCTCGATGCCTTCCGTCCGCATCGTGCCGATTTACGCGCTGAAATGCGCGCACGCTACGACTTAGGCGACCGATTCGTTGTCGCGCATATCGGCAATATGAGCTTGACCTACGATTTCGAGACGCTGCTCACCGCCGCCGCACGCGCGCCCGAATTGACCTTCCTGTTCGTTGGGGACGGCACGCGCGGCGCGTATGTGCGCGAACGCGCGGCGGCGCTCCCGAACGTCATCCTGACCGGAACACTCGCGCACGACGCCATGCCCGGCATCTGGGCAGCGGCAGATGCGGCGATCATCGCCATGCGCGACAGCAGCCTCGCGGGGGGGACGCGCCCGGCGAAACTATACGAAGCGATGGCGACTGGGACGCCGGTCGTGGCGGCGATTCGCGGCGAAGGCGCGGCACTGATCGCCGAAGCGGGCGCGGGCGTCGTCGTGCCAATCGGGGACGCTGATGCATTCGTATCCACACTGCGCGATCTGGCGGCGAACGCAGCCCGCCGCGCACAATACGGCGCGGCGGGACGCAGTTATGCCGAACATCATTTTTCGCCCGATGCCGTCGCGCGGGCGTATGCGCAGCTCATGCAGAAAGTAACCTAACGATGAACGATAAGACGCTGAAATTTGCTATCGTCGGCTGCGGGCGGATCGCACCGCGTCATGGCGGCGCATTGAGCGAAATCGCCGCGAAAGCGAATGTTGAATTGGCAGCGTGCTGCGACGTGATCGAGAATCGCGCCGCGAATTTCGCCAAGACTTATGGCTGTCAACCCTATACGGATTACCGCGTCATGTTGGAACGTCCCGATATTGATGTGGTGTCGGTCTGCGTCCCGTCGGGCTTACATGCGCAACTGGGTATCGAGGCGGCGCGCGCGGGCAAGCATGTCTTAGTCGAGAAGCCCATCGCTTTGACTGTAGAGGATGCCGACGCGCTGATCAGGGCGTGTGAAACAGCGGGCGTAACGTTGGGCGTGGTGCTGCAAAATCGCTTCAACCTGCCGATGCGCGATCTGCGGACGCTGGTCGATTCGGGCGAACTCGGCACGTTGCATTTGGGCAGCGCAACCGTGCGCTGGTATCGTCCGCAAGAATATTACGAGGACGGCTGGCATGGCACGTTGGCGATGGACGGCGGCGCGCTGATGAACCAATCGATCCATCATATCGACGCGCTGCAATGGCTGATGGGCGATGTCGAGAGTGTTTACGCTTACACGGGGACGCTGGCGCATCGCATGGAAGCGGAAGATGTCGGTGTGGTCGTCGTGCGCTTCAAAAATGGCGCGCTCGGCACGATTGAAGGCTCGACGCTCACCTACCCCGAAAATCTCGAAGGCTCGGTCGCGCTGTTCGGAGAATTTGGCTCGGTCAAGGTCGGCGGGACGGCGCTCAATCGTAAAGTCTTTTGGAAAGTACGCGGACAGCTTGAACACGAGCGCGAACTGCTCACGCGCGAAGCCATCGATCCGCCGAGCGTCTACGGCAGCAGCCATCGGGAACAGTTGATCGAAATGGTGAGCGCGATCCGCGAGGGACGTTTGCCGTCCACGCATGGGCGCGAGGCGCGACGGTCGTTGGCATTGGTGACGGCGATCTATCAGAGCGCGCGCGAACGGCGTGAAATCACGCTGTAGGGGCGTCCCAGCGGAACGCCCGTTTCTGGTTCATGATGGATTTGCCAGCATCGAAGGCGAAATCACGTTGTAGAGGCGTTCCGCTAGGGACACCCGTTCATCATGCGCTACAGCGTTCCAACCACGTCTCCGCCGCGATCAACCGATGCATCAAGTTGCCGACGTTGCGCGCGCCCGCTTGATGCTGGTTCCACATCGTCTCGACCTGGGCGCGGTCGATCCACTCACGGCGAAAGACGCGCTCATGCAGCAGATCGCGCGTCTCGTTCGCCAACGTCCCGCGAATCCATTGGCTGTAGGGCGTCGGATAGCCAAGTTTATCGCGCCGATCTACGACTTCATCGGGCAAGATGCCGCGCATCGCCCGTCGGAGGATGCCTTTCGTCTCCGCGCCGCGCACTTTCAGATCGCCCGGCACACCGAGCGCGAACTCGACCAAGCGATGATCCAAAAACGGTACGCGCGCCTCGATGCTATACGCCATGCTGTTGCGATCTTCATAGTGCAGCAGCGACGGGATGCTGTCCTGCACGACCGCGCGATACAGCAAATCATTGAGCGCGTCCGCGCCCGCCAAATGCTGCATCGGGAACGTTTGTCCATATTCCCGCGCTTGCGTGGCGAAAGCGGGCTGCATCCATGCGCGTTCGCCGCGCAGATGGCGCGCGACCTTCGCCGCAAATTCGCGCGGACTCTGTGCCGTGCCGAAGCGCGACCGCACTTCCCACGCGAACTGTGACCCTTCGCGCAGCCAGCGCAGCGGATCGCGCCGCCGCAGCTGCTGAATATGATACGCCACGTAGCCGAGATAGCCCGCGAACAGCTCGTCCGAGCCTTGCCCATCGAGCAAGACGGTAACATTCTTGTGCGCCGACTGCATGACGAAACTCTGGCTGTAAACCGTCGGGTCTGCCGTCGGGATATCCTGATGCCAAATGATATCGGACATGCGCGCGTAAAAACCCTCCGGCGAGGGCGTCGTCTCATGGCGAATGGTATTGTAACGTCCTGCTACGAGATCGATGTAGCGTTTTTCGTCATAGCCCTTGACCGCGTAAATCGACGAAAAGCTGTTCATGCGCCCGCCGTCGAGCCGTTCGGTCGCCAGCGCGACAATCGCGCTCGAATCCAGTCCACCGCTCAGGCACGTCCCGACAGGCACATCGCTGCGCAAGCGTAAGCGCACCGCGTCGCGCATCAGGCGCAAAAATTCACGTTCGGGATCGGCATAATCGTAGGTCGCGCGTGATCGCTCCAAATCCACGTCCCACCAGCGCACCGGTTCGCCCACGCGCCCATCCTCGACCAGCAAGTAATGTCCGCCGCGCAGTTCGCGCACGCCCTCGAAGAACGTCTGCGGCGCGGCATACACGCCGCCCGTCGCCAAATACCAGTAGAGCTGCGGCATATTCGGACGACACGCCGCCGGGAACATGCTTTTGAGCGCCTTGATCTCGCTGGCAAAGGCGAACTGATCCGGCGTGGTTACATAGTAGAACGGCTTGATACCCATGCGATCTCGCACACACCACAGCCGCCGCCGTTCGCCGTCCCATAGCGCGAAACTGAACATGCCGATGAAACGCGAGAGGCACTCGACACCCCATTGGGCATACGCTTGCAAAATCACCTCACCGTCGCCCTCGGTCGCAAATTCAGCGCCCAAAGAACGCAGTTCATCGCGGATTTCGATGTAGTTGTAGATTTCGCCGTTGAATGTCAGCCACAGATCGCCGCGCGTGGTCGTCAGCGGTTCGTGTCCGCCCGGCGACAGATCGATGACCGCCAAGCGGCGATGCCCCAAGACTAGATCGGGCGTGAACTCGCCCGGCGTTTCGATGCGCGCATACGCGAATTTCGCGTTGATGTTCGCCGCCGTGTGCGCGCCCGAACGCAGTTCGTTCCGCCCCGTGCGCGACTCGACCAGCAGATAACCTTCATCGTCGGGACCACGATGCTGCATAATATGCGCCGCATCCAATACACATTGAGCGTCGGCGGGCGCGCCGCGATAACCGTAGAGTCCGAGTATCCCACACATTGTCAATTCACCCTTTCGCCGGATTGAGCAATCGCTCGAATAAGCTCAACATCTTGCCCAGTTCCACATCGGCGTTGAGCGTCTGGGCGGAAGCGGAAGCATGTGCGCGCGCCACCTCGATATCGTCTGCCGACAGCGCATTCAAGGTATCCGCCAGCGCGCGCGCCGTAAAATCGGCTGTCACCCAACCGACATGATATTCCTGTACCAGATCAACCATCGCGGGCGATTGACCGACCACCACCCCCATGCCCGCGTTGATCGCCTCGAAAATCTTGTTGGGCAGCGCCATCAAATAATTGAACGTCGCGGGCGGAATGATGCTGATCTCAATATCATACGCTGCGATGGTCTGCACGATCTCGGTAGGATAGACCGGCGGCACAAAATCGATCCGTCCAGGTGCCAGCCGTGCCGCCAATGCGCGCAGTTCGTCCATATACACGCCGTCCCATGCCGTCAGCATGAACGTGAGCGTATAACGCGCGTCTAGCAACGGCATCGCTTCGATCAACATCTCCAAGCGGCGGTTGCGCACAGGGCTGCCGTGGTGCATCAGCCGAATCCGATCCGGATCGATGCTCCGCGCTGGCACGCTTTCCGGCTTCGGCGCGTTGTAAACCAAAATAGGATGGATGTCGAAATTTTGTGCGTACTGCTCGGCAATCGGCTTCGAGACCGTCATGGACGCGGCGATGCGTGGCGCGGATTGCCGCAAGAAATAGGCGATCAGCGGCGCAAAGAAGCGTTTCCAGGTTGGATTGCTCTCGACTTCCGCCACCCAATATTCATCAGCGTCATAGAGGATCGGCTGTCCATTCGCCGCCGCGCGCGCCGCAATCGGCAGCGCCGCCCAATCATCCGCCAAGAACGCATCGGCGCGGCTGGCTTGCGCATAGGCGAACGCCTGTTGATAGCGCGGACGCCCCCAATACCACACATTGTACAGCGCGGGGATGAGCTTGCCCGCGAACACGAGCGCGCGCTCGATGAGGCGGCGTGCCACGCCCTCGGTTCGATTGATAGAACGCCACGCTACCAGATCGGCAATCGCTTTCGGATCGCCATAACCGATGAGGGTCACATCATAATGAGGGGCGAGATATTCGATCTGCTTGATCGTGCGGATATCGACTTCGATAGGGAGCGCGAGCGAGATGATGCAAATGCGTTTTTTCGTTGTCAACGGACGCTCTCCGATGGATAATGCGCTGTGGTGATCGTAATCGTTTTCGCGGCGGGCGTCTATGCTGTCCTAAATCCACATGCTATACTCGGCGGCATATTCCCCTACCATAAAGGATGATCGCGTGCTGCAAAGCCTTTCTCATAACCTCCGCGCCCTGATCAAGGGGGTGCGACGCGGCACGCTGTTGGCAATGCTGCGCCGCTACATCAATTTCTGGCGCGCGGATCGCGTTATCACGCGGCGCTACGGCTTCACGCTGCAAGGCGGCGCGTTCGCGGGCATGAACTATGCCATGTTTCCACCGGGACACCACGTCGCGGCAAAAGTGTTGGGGACATACGAGCGCGAATTGGGCGATTTCTTGCGCGATGTGCTGGCGCGTCCCTACGAGGTGATCGTCAACATTGGCAGCGCCGAGGGCTATTACACGGTTGGACTGGCGCGCCACTATCCCGACGCACAAGCCTACGCCTTCGACATTCAACCGCGCGAACAAGCCTTTTGCGCCAAACTTGCAGAGATCAACGGCGTTGCGGCGCGTGTCGATGTGCGCGGACTCTGTGACACGGCGACGCTTGAAGTGATCTTAGGCGCGCACAGCCTCATCGTGATCGACTGCGAAGGCTGCGAGTTTGATTTGCTCGACCCCGATGCGGTGCCAAAACTGCGCACGACCGATATCATCGCGGAGATTCATGATTTCGGCGGCGCGACGCGCATTGGCGACGCCGTGCGCGCGCGGTTCGCGGCGACGCATGACATTGCTATCGCCGAGTCGCAACCGCGCGATCCAAACGATGTACCGCTGCTCGCCCCGATCCACGACGAGACCATCCGCCGCGCCGCCGTCTTGGAGCGCGATACGTTCCAACGCTGGTACTACTTGCGCGCCAAGATGCGCGCGTAAGCCGCCTCTAAGCGCGCGACAATCGCCGCTTCGCTGTAACGTTCGACACACACCGCGCGGATGTGTGCTGCGTCAAAGCGGTCGTATTCGCTGACCATCTGGCGCAGCGCAGCGGATAAAACAGTCGCATCGCCCGGCTCGATCACGATGCCGCTGGCATCCGTGACGTAATCTTCGGGTCCGCCGCAGCGCGTGACGACAACGGGTTTTCCGCACGCCATCCCCTCCGCGACACTGACGGCGAACGTCTCGACGGTACTGGAACATACAATCGCATGACTGCGCCAGATCAACGCGCGCAGTGCTTCCAATGTCATGTAATCGCCCAAGATTTCGACTTGGTGTCCCACATCAAGGCGCGCAATGTGCGCTTCGATGTCCTCGCGGAGTGCGCCGCTGCCACGAATGATCAATTTTACGTCGTCGCGTCCGCGAAATGCCGATGCGAAGCCGTCGATGAGGATATCGAACCCCTTACGGCGTTCTTTCAACTGTGCGATCACCGTGAAGATGAACGGAGCGCGCGGCGGGACGGTTGGCGGCGGGACGAAGAAATCCGTATCGATTACGTTGCCCAACGTTTCGATCTCGACTTCGGGCGCATAAGCGTGCAGCGCAGCGATCAGCGAACTGCCGACGACGAAGCGCGCAGCAACGCCGCGCAGCGTCTCGCGGATTAAGCCCGGTTGACCCGGAAAGATGATCAATCCTTCGAGAAAGCTGCTGGAATGCTCCAACAGCGTCACTGGAACACCTGACTGCCGACCCAAGCGCGCCGCCAGCAGACCGCCGTAAAAGGTATTGTGCGGATAGAGCATATCCGGCGTCCCCTGTTCGCGGCAGTAACGGGCGAACGCGCGCCGTCCAGCCTCCGTCAGCAAGAGCGCCACCAGCGGCGGCAGCGGACGCGGAAACCAGCCCCAGTGCATTCGATAGATGGGGATATCGAATGCTTCGATATCTACAGTCGTCGCCCGCAGCGCGCGTAACCCGTTGCGACGCACCAATTCGCGCGTCACATTCAGGCGCGGCGTGACCAAAACGCCAACGCGATGCCCCGCTTTGCGCAAAGCAGCGGCTTGCTTTTGGATGAAGATGCCAGTCAGCGGTTGATCCGCGCTCGGATAGTAAGATGGCACGATTAAAATGTGCATCACCGATTCCATGTTCCGATTATCACGCGCTGCGCCATCCCAACGCCCTCGTCACCGTCTATCGTCAATTTCATCACCACTCCCCTTTTAATATCGCTGATTATACGCCGCGAAATCGGGACGTGACGCCAGTATTGCACGCGAATATGGACGAATTTTTCAGATGGAAGTATGCTAAACGCCAATCATCATCGAATACGGATTCTCGTTCATGAGCATCAAATACGATTTGAAAACGGGCTATCCCGATTTGTCACTCGTCCCACGCGGGCGGCTGCTGGAACACATCGGCGCGCTGTTCGACGCCGAACGCGGGATGCAGTACGGCGGATCGCTGCAAGGTGTGCTGCAAACGCGCGATCCCATTGCGGGCTGGCTGACACGGACAATGGGCGCAGCGGTCACGCCCGATCAACTGATAATCATTCCCGGCACGCTGTTTGCGATTGACCTGATCTGTCGCACGGTCGCCAAGCCGGGCGATGTCGTGCTGGTCGAAGAACCGACCTTCTTCTTCGCGGTGAACTTGCTGCGAATGAGCGGCGCGGAGGTCGTCGGCGTCCCAATGAGCGACGACGGCATCGATCTCGCGGCGCTGGAGTCAGCGTTGAAACAGTACGGCGGGCGCGTCAAACTGATCTACACCATTCCCAGTTTCCACAACCCAACGGGCATTTGTGCGATAGCGGCAAACCGCGCAGAAGTGGCGCGGTTGGCGGCGCAATACGATACGCTCGTCCTCGAAGATGCGACGTATCAACTGTTATATTACGGTAAACTGCCGCCCCCGCCGCTCAAGACATTCGATCCGACAGGCGAGCATGTCGTCCTCGCGGCGTCAGTATCCAAGCTGCTCATGCCGTCGCTGCGGCTCGGTTGGATATGGGGATCGAAAGCATGGATCGCGCGTTTCTTGGCGTACAAGTCGGACGGCGCGACGAGCGCGCTCACGTCGTCCGTCGTCGCAGAGTTCATGCGGTCGGGCGAGATGGATGGGCAGCTCGTCCATGCACGCGCCTTGTATCAGTACAAGCATGATTTAATGGTGGCGACGCTGCGCGAACATGCGCCCGCGTGGCTAAAGTGGACACCCCCGCAGGGCGGTTACTTCATCTGGGCGACGCTCCCCGACGGGTTGACAGGCGCGCAAATCGAAGCAGCAGCGGCGGCGCGCGGTGTGGCGATCATGCGTGGCAGCGAGTCGTATGCGCATCCGCCGCACGATCAGACGATCCGGCTCTGTTTTGCGTTGTTGAAAGACGCTGAATTGGTCGAGGCGACCAAGATACTGTGCGAAGTTTTGAAAAACCTGCGGTAATCAACCGCCAAGACACCACAATACACTTGGTGTCTTGGCGATTCAACAATTAGCCACCTTCGATTTCGGACAGTTGCTCGGTGATTTCGTCCTCGCTGCACGCCAAGCCCGCGATGAACGCTGTATCCGCCGCCATGCGTTCGTCATCGGTCATTGTGGCAGCTTCAGCCATGCTCGTTTCGCCGCCCTCAATCACGATGCCCGCGCGTTCCAACAGCGCATCCGGCACGGTCACGCCCTGCGAAACAGCGGCATCGAGATTGATCGCCAACAGATTGACGGTCTGACGGCTGATGCGCGCCGTCGCCAAATCGAGTTCACCGTTGAGGAAAGCAACCGCCATACGTCCGGCGTCTTGTCCTTCTTGGGTGTAATCCAAACCTTGCGCCAAGACCGCGCCGCGCGCCGCGCTCGACGGATCGCTGGCGATCACAGGGATGCCGTTCTCGTTGGCAACCTGAATCAACGCTTCGAGTCCGGCGACAACCGTGCTGTCCGTCGCCACATAGAACACATCGATATCGCGCCCGACCAACGCTTCGGCGGCGGTAGCGACTTCGGCGGACGTCGAGATCGTTTGCACTTCCATCGCCAAGCCAAGTTCCGCGAACAACGGCGTCAGGATGTCGGTGTTAGCGACGGAGTTGGCTTCCGCCGTGTTGTAGATGTAGCCGACCGTATCAGCGTCCGGCACGATGTCGAAAATCAGCGGCACGGTGTCCGCATACGGTGCGAGGGCTTGCGTCCCCGTCATCCACGCCGGATGGACACATTCTTTCTCCGCCAAGCCCGCGCCATAGGGCGACGTGACCACGTTGTAAATCACAGGGGGTCCTTCTTGCGGCAGCGTGGCATTGAGCGCTGCTTGCGCGGCTGGTGTGCTGGTGGCGATGATCAGATCGACTTCCTCATCGAGGAAGCTCTGCGCAATCGTCGCCAACGTCGGGATATCACCCTCACCATTGGCGAAGATGAAGCGCGCCGTCGCGCCGTCCACGAATCCAGCGGCATTGAGCGCCGCGACCGCGCCATCACGCCCCGCGTTGAGCGCGGGATGCGACACGAACTGCATGAAGCCCACAACCGGAACATCCTCTTGTGCCAGCGCCGCGCCGCCCAACGACAGGGTAGCGAACGCCACACCCACGAAAATCAATTTACGCAGCATCAAACAATCTCCATCAAATCTATGCGAGTCGGGCGTGCCAACGGCGCGCCCCTACACATTCTATCGGGTTTGGTGTGTCAAACCCCTATACGCTATTCTAACAAGGATCGATCCGACAGATCATCCCCCATCCGCAAATCGCGGAAACGCTGAATCAAGTCGTCCGCCGTCACGTTCGCGCGTTCCGCGCCGCGCAGTTCCACGACGATGGTGCCGCGATTCATCATCACGATGCGATTGCCCATGCTGCACGCCTGCGCCATGCTGTGCGTGATCATAATCACGGTCAAGCGCCGCTCCGATGCCAGCCGCGCCGTTAAATTGAGGATTTGTGCGGCGGCGTTCGGATCGAGCGCGGCGGTATGCTCGTCGAGCAGCAGGATTTCCGGCTGTGCCAGCGTCGCCATCAGCAGCGTGACCGCTTGGCGCTGTCCACCGCTGAGTAAGCCAACATCGCTGTCCAGTCGCTGCTCCAACCCCATATCGATCCCGCGCAGAAGGTCGAAGAAGCCCGCGCGCTCCGCCCGTTTCACACCAGGACGCAAGCCGCGCGTTTGTCCGCGCTGCGCCGCCAGCGACAAGTTTTCATGGACAGTTAAGCCCGCGCATGTCCCCGTCAGCGGATTTTGGAACACGCGCCCGATCTTCGCGGAACGTCGATGTTCCGGCGTGCGGGTGATATCCGCCTCGTTCAGCCGGATCGCGCCGCGTTCGGGCGTGACCGTGCCAGCGACCGCGTTGAACAGCGTACTTTTGCCCGCCCCGTTCGCGCCGATGACCGTCACGAAATCGCCCATTTCGACGCGCAGGGATACCCCACGGAGGGCGCGCACTTCCGATGGCGTACCCGCATTAAACGTGACATGAATCTGATCCAATTGCAGCATCATGATCGCCGCCGCCCGCGCCAGCGTTCCCAAAACGTTGGTGCAGCCAGCGCGATCAGCACGACCAGCGCGCTCACCAACCGAATATCTGCCGCCTCCAAGCGCAGCGCCGCGAACACCCATGCGCGCAACACCTCGAACACGATCATCCCGATAACTGCCGACAAGATGCCCTGCCCAACCGTGCGCGGACGCAAGAGCGTCTCGCCAATCATCACCGCCGCGAGTCCGCGCACGATGATGCCGACGCCCATTTGCACATCCGCGAAGCCCAACTGCTGTACAGTCAGCGCACCCGCCAGCGCCGATAAGCCGTTGGAGAGCATCAGCCCGATCACGATCATCGCGCGATGATCGACGCCAACAGCGCGCACCATCTGCGGATTCTTGCCCGCCGCGCGCAAGGTCAAGCCGATCTCCGTGCGCAAGAACCAGCGCACAACGACCAGCAAAATTGTCACGACGAGCGAAAAGACGATGATTTCAACCAAGTTGTTCGCTTGCCGCCGATAGCCATCTCCGAAGGTGGCGATCACCCATTCGCGGACGATGGGTTGCAGCGGTGTGAGGATCGTCCGCTCGTTGATCAGCGGGATGTTGCTGGTGGTCATGACGCGCAAGACGACTGTGTATGCGCCCGTCATGACGATGATGCTGGCGAGCAAGCCATCAATTTTGAGCAGCACATGAATCAGCGCGGTACACAAGCCCAACAGCGCCCCTGCGATCAGGGCGGCGGGCAGCGTCCATTCGGCTGCGACTCCAGCATTCACGATCAACGCCGCCGCCACCGCACCACCAAACGGAAACGCACCATCGACGGATAGATCGGGGAAATTCAGCACACGAAACGAGATATATACACCCATGCCGACGAGCGCCAGCGCGAGTCCCTGTCCAAGCGCGCCGATATTCACGCCCGATGCGCTCATGAGCAAGCCGAGCGCGATGCACAGCGCAAGCAAGCGAATAGCGAATTGCAATGACGGCGCGACACGGCGCGGCACAGCGGGAGCGTCAGATACAGGGAACGATTTGGCGGTCATAGGGTTTGATCGGCGTTGAGCAATTCGAACTACGCAGCGAAGGTAATGATCGGAATATTTTTATAGTTTTTAAAGCGCGGCAAATCTCAAGCACGACTCGCATCGCGTTTCTGCTTCCGTTCCAGACCAGACAGACGGATTTCTTCAGCCATTTCTTCTTCTGTCAACCCGATATTCGTAAGTGAAGACATCATTATAACGCCGTTCACCTCAACTGCCACACCGTGTTACCCTTCCGCGATCACGTCCCGCCCCACCGCGCGCGCGTTCGGACAGCCCACCAATGCCAGCGCCCTATCGAATTCGTCGCGCAAGATATCGATCACCTGCCGCGCGCCGTGTTCACCATCGACCGCCAAGCCCCACAGCATCGGACGCCCGATCAGTACGGCGTTCGCGCCGCGTGCCAGCGCCTTCAATACGTCCGTTCCGCGCCGGATGCCGCCGTCGATCAGCACGTCAATCTGTCCGCCAACGGCGTCCGCAATCGCCGGGAGCGCGCGAATCGTGGGCAGCGCAGTATCCAACTGCCGCCCGCCATGATTGCTGACGATGATCCCCGCCGCGCCGTGTTCGACCGCTAATTTCGCGTCTGCCGGATGCAAAATGCCTTTGACGACGATGGGGAGCGTCGTAATCGACCGCAGCCAATCGATATCGCGCCACGACAGCGACGAGTCGCGCTGCGCCGCCGCATATGCCGCCATCGCGGATGCATTCGCCTGATCGTGGACGGCATCCAAGTCGAACTCGGTCAGGTTTGCCAGTTTTAGCGCCGGAGGAATGGCGAATTGATTGCCAATATCGCGCAGTCTTTTTCCCGCGACAGGCGTATCGACCGTGATCACCAACGCCGCACAGCCCGCCCGTTCGGCGCGTTCGATCAACCGCTGCGTGATCGCGCGATCTTTATACGGATACAGTTGAAACCACCACGTTTCGATCAGCGGCGCGATATCTTCCATCGCCGTGTTCGCCCATGTACTCAGCGTGAAGATCGTCCCCGTCGCGGCGGCGGCGCGGGCGATGCCGCGTTCGGCGTCGGGATGCGCCATGCCCGCCAGTGCCGTCGGCGCGATTAAGATCGGATGCGGGCGTGTCTGTCCAAGCACGGTAACGGACAGATCGCGCTGGCTCACATCGACCAGCACACGCGGACGCAGGAAAATTTGATTGTACGCCGTAACATTTTCGCGCACGGTCACTTCATCGTCCGCGCCGCCGTTATAGTAATCGGCATAGGAACGCGCGATCTTTTCAACAGCGCGACGTTCGTAATCGAGCAGCGTGATCGGGGGATGATCGTTCAATGACTCGTTCCCTCACGGTTTGACTCAGCGCAGACAGGCGCAGCATCGCTTGGCACCGAGTCGGGCAATGGCGGCGTCAAACGCAGTTCGACATTATCAACATCGATCCATTCATTCGTGGTTTCCCCGTCAATGATGTAAAGCGCAAACCGCACATCACGCCATGCAGATACGGTTCCCGCGCGCATCGTATAGCTTGTCCAAGGCGTACCTGAAGCCAGCACGAAGGTACAAGATGCTGATTCTGACCAGTCCGGCGCATGGATGAACACGCCAACGCGGGCTGCCGTGGCGGACGAATTGGCAAGATCAAGCCGAACGTTGAAGGTTGTCCCCGCCGCGATATCCATCATGACATCTTGGTAGGCGACCGCACTTCGTTCGGGATCGCGCCCCGTATCAGAAAAACGCATGATCCCGCTCCGTCGATCCAATATGCTGTCGGCATATCCATCCCAAAAACCGTCCAACCTATCGAACGTCCCGCCACGAATCACGTTCAACGAATACGCGGGCGGCTGCCGGAAACGGCTCACGAACGCTTCATAGAACAGAGTCCAACGTCGCGTCCCGATGAGATACGGCTCATTGGCTAACAACCGTTCCGTCTGCGCGTTAAAGACATAGGGACTAGTCTCCCAGCGTAAGCGCGCGTTGAGCGCCTCGAACTGGGCATCCGGCACCATCGGCATTTCGTCGTACAGGCGCAGCGCCAGCGCGTTCGCGGCGGGATCGCCCAACGATGCGAACGTGTTACCAATCGCAATTTGGGTCGAAATCCGAAACTGATTCGTGTAAATGATCGCGCCAAACATCATCAACAACGCGGCGGGAGCAAGCACAGACGCCGCTGTCAGCGCACGCTGACGAATCGGGTTGTAGGGCAACCAGATCAGCGCGATCACAACCGCCGCGCCGATCCCCTTCAGCGCCAAAATCGACAGCGCGCCGCCAAACTGCGCCGCCGAGTCGGTCAGCGCGGCATCCGCACGCATCCCGGCGATCTGCGTGATGCCGTATTCTGCGACACCCCACACGATCCACACGCCAACAACAAGCGCCACCATGTAGGGGCGTACCGCTGGCACGCCCGCTTTCCAAATACTCACTGCACCGATGCCTAACAGCGACGCCAGAAGGATCAATAACGTTGGCGTGCCAACCTCATGGCGGACATACTGACTGTTCATCGTCACGCCAATTCCGGCAATCAACAGCACGCCCGCCGCTGCCGCCGCCCGCATCCATATGCTCCCATCCGTCGGGGTTTCCCGTTGGGACACGCGCTCAGTATCGGATCGATGCGCTGCAAGCAACCCAAGCGCGACCCACCACAGCCCCCCCGCCGCAATGGTCATGAAACCGAATTGCAGATCGATCCAGCCCGCAATCAGGATACCGAGCGCGCCTATCACAACGCGCGCATCGTCCGGTAGAGGCTGCATCGCATCCGTCTCAGACAAGGCACGCCAACCGATCCAAATCAGCGTCGCCAGCGGCAACCCAAGTAACGCGCCAATCAGCATCACAGAGCGAAAATCCGGACTCGCGTTGATCAAAAGAATTGGCGCGGCAATGGCGGCGAGGATGCTTACAAGCGCGTGAACGCCGAACCACGCGATCAGCCTACCGCGTGGAAACAAGCTCAGCGCATGACACGCCGCGAATGCCGCTGCTAGATAAATTGCGATCCACGCCGCCAAGCCGATATAGCCCGTCCACGCCAGCGCATCGTAGCCGAGATTGTGAAACGTATCGATGTAATAGGCTTGCGAGCCGACGACGCCGTAACGGGATTGCAGGAAGGGAATTGTGTCCAGTCCATAGCCGATCTGTGGGCGGGATGCCAGCAACGGATCGCGTCCACTGAACGCATTGGTCAGCGGCATATCGATGCCAAATAACAGTTGTGATCCCGCGCTCCACGCCTCTAAGCGGAACGGATCGACGGGGCGAAAGATGCGCGGTAGCCCAAACACGCCAAAGACCTCGACGAGGATCACAATCGCTGTATAAAGCACCATGCCCGCGCCTACTGCGCTTATCAAACGCCGCGCCAAGCGCCGCCGCCGCGTCACCGCCGCGTATGCCAACCCGCAGCCGAGCCAGCCCGCCGCCAATGCTGCCAGCGCGCCGCGACTCCCCGTCAGGATCAGCGCGAACCCGATCAGCGCCATTGTCCCCACAGCGACAGCGCGCCGCGCGCCGCGATAGCTTCCGAACTGCGCCCCAATCCAGATCAGCGCGAGAATCAGCCATGACGCAAAGAAATTGGCGTTGCCCAATAACGATCCGGGGCGCGGATTGTTCACGTCGAAACGCTGATATAGCGCATACAAACACAGCGGTATTGCGATGGCGACAAGAATCGGCGTCATGAACGGAACGACCCGCCGCCCCGCGCCCAACGCGCCGAAAAATAACAGCGCGTAGGCGAAATACGTCAGCAAGCCCTGTCCACGATTCGGCAAACCTTCGAGGCTGGTGTGCGGGCTGATCGACATGCGCCACGACAGCACCGCCGCCCCCACCAACAGCAGCACACACCATACGAGACCCGACTTGATCCAAATCCCCCGAATGAGCAGCGGCACGATCATAACCAGCGGCGCGGCGAACAGCAGCAGCAAGCCCGCGCGTTCAGTTTCGTAGCCTTCCAAGCGCACATCTTGGAATGCTAACGGTAAGAACAGCGCCGCTGCGATCACGCCCGCGGCGAGGCGTTCGAGCAGCGGCGCGCGCCCCTCATCCCTGATTGGCGTTCCGTCGCTCATGCTCACGGAATGCTGCCGAGTGCGATTGCCGTGCGCGACTCGCAGCGTACCTCGCCCCCGCCCGATCCCGACTTAATTGCCTGTACCGTCCACGCGATTCGACCACTCCAGCGCGGATCGGATGGTGCTGTCCCCAAATTAACCTGTGCGCCTGGACTGGTGGCAAGCGTTTGGTAGATAATCCACGAGTCGCCGTTGGAAATCGTCAGTCGATAGTTAATTGCGCCGAATACAGGCGACCAGCTAAACGAATTCGGATTACTTGGCGTGAATGCGCCCACGGGTTCATACAGCACCAGTCCGCTGCAATCGATGCCGTTGGGATCGCTGGTCGCGCCTATCGTCGCTGTCGGCGGCGTGCCGCTGGTGGTGGGTGTGGCACTGGGCGGCGTACCGCTCACCGTCGGCGTGACCGAGCGCGTCCCTGTGATCGTCACCAGCGGCGGCGCAGCGGTCGGGCGCACTTGCACGAACCCTGATGTTGGTACGGCGTTCGTTTGATCACAGTCGCCACTTTCATTCACGCTGAGGCTCGACACCCAAAAACGATCCGGCTCGTTGGTGTTCTCCCAAACGAGGTTGTACCACGTCACACCATCCGCGCCCGTCGCTTGTCCGCGCACCGCGTAGGTGACCCCCGGCATCATCGTGGCGCGCGCCACCCGGTTCGGATCAGGTCCCACATGCACCGTCACCCCGCGCGCCGCTGCGACAACGACGCACGGCTGCGGCGTATTCGTCCTTGAAGGCGTGAGCGTTGGCGTTGGAGGAAGTGTATTCGATGGGGTGAGCGTCGGCGTTGGCTGGGCGAATGCTGGAAGTGTGGCGACAACGGGCAGATCGGGCGTAAAGGTGAGCATAATCGTCGGTGTCAACGTCACCGTTGCCGTGAAGGTGGGCGTGATCGTCGGCACATCCGTCGATGTCGGCATCAGTGGCTCAATAATCGGCAGTTCTGCCAGATTGCCGCTGGCGATCACGAACTGCGGTGCATTTGCCAGCCAACCGGACGTTTCTGCGTCCAACTGGACATTGAACCACGCCCCATCGGCGCTGATTCCCAAAATCGGGAGTGTCGTCCCCGCTGGAATCTCACTGACCGCTGGAAACGTCGATCCGGCACCTTGCCGCGCCACAAGGGTGCGTTCCAAGCGCAGCATGGGCGCGCCTTGAACAATGATTCGACCATTCACGCTGACAACATTCATCCGTGCTGCGCCGCGTCCACTGATCGAAATGTCTTCAACCGCCAGCGGCGACTCGCCATCCGCCAAAGTCGTGATCGTCAAAACGAATAACGCATCCGCTGTCGTCGTCGTTATTTCGTTGCCCACTGCCGCCAGCCGGATAACGCCATTCACGTTGTCGATCTGGTTAGCGCGGGCGGGCGTGCGCGCATTCGCCCCCACATATGCTCCCGGAACGGCGCTTTCAACGCGCACGATGGCAGGATCGAACCGGATCGTCAATTCGTAGCCGGAACAATTACGGGTTGGACAGTCAATGCGCGCCGTCAGCGTCAAAATTTCGCCCACGTCGGCGGTTTCCGTTGGCAGCGTGACCACGACCGGATTTTGCGCGCTGACGACTGTCACCAGCGTTAGCGATAACACCACCATAACGACCAGTCGAAATCTCGCATGACACCATCCGCGCATCAATTGTTTCACCTTCCGCTCAAGATCACCGACTCACACACGGACTGTTGTTCCAAGACAAAATCGAGATCGATCAAGCCGATCTCCCCATCGTCGTTGGTATCGACCGCCGCATCGAAATCGGCATCCGCTTCACTCAATCCATATGCCGCATCGACCGCATCGACATCGCTATCATCGACGCGCAGATCGGCGTTCACATCGGCGCGTTCGCACAGCGCGGTTGATACGCACTGCATCTGTTGGTCGAGGACGAAATTGAGGTCGAGCAGGTCGATGTCCCCACTGCCGTCAAAATCGTAGGCGGCGTTGTAATTCGCGTCCCCGCTGCGCGTCTCATACGCCGCTTCAATCGCTGTCACATCACTATTATCGACAATGCCACTCGTATCCACATCGGCTAACTCACACGGTGAGGGCGTGGGCGTGAACGTTGGTGTTTCGGTAGGCGTATTCGTCGCAGTTGGCGTCGGCGTCCATGTGGGCGTCAGCGTTGGCGACGGCGTGTAGGTCTGCGTATCCGT